>JBIQKA010000053.1:0-33383 GCA_044507075.1 Myxococcales bacterium | reverse complement strand
GCATGGGCACGGTGTTCATCGCCGAGCACATGAAGCTGCGCAAGATGGTGGCGCTCAAGACCATCCACCCGAGCTTCTTGGGCAACGAGGAGGTCGCTGCTCGGTTCGCGCGGGAAGCCATGGCCAGCGCACAGCTGGAGCACCCCCACGTGGCCAGCGCGATAGACTACGGGGCCCTGCCCGAGGGCGGGGCGTATCTGGTGCTGGAGCTGGTGCATGGCCCCAATCTACGCGCGCACATCGACAAGGTGGGCGGAGCACCCTGGCAGCAGGTGTGCGAGATCGGAGCGCAGATCGCGGACGCGCTCAGCGCGGCGCACGCCATGGGCATCGTGCATCGCGACTTGAAGCCAGAAAACGTGCTGCTCGAGGCTCGTCACGGCGGACCTCCCTTCGTGAAGGTGCTCGATTTCGGCATCGCTCGGGTCGAGGGGCCGCCCACGCAAGACGCAGAGGCAGGGGCGCCGGCGCGCCCGCTGACGAAGGTGGGCGCAGTGTTGGGAACGCCGGGCTACATGGCCCCCGAGCAGGCGATGGGCGGCCCCGTGGATGAGCGCGCGGACCTTTACGCGCTGGGCGTGCTGCTGTGGGAGATGCTCGCCGGACGTTCGTTGTTCGACGCGCCCAATCTCACTGGCCTCATCACCCAACAGTTCGCGCCGTCGCTCGCCGAACGAATCGCGGCCGGGGTCGGGGCAGCTCCGCCCGAACTCGCGGTGCTCGTGCACAAACTGCTCGCTCCCCAGCTGAGCGATCGGATGCAAAGCGCGGCGGACCTCCGGGACGAACTGCGCTCGCTCGCCTCGCGCGAGGTCGCGCAGAGCGTGCATGCGTATGGGGTCGCCGTTCCCACGGTGCTCCGCGATGCCCCACACCAGCTAAGGAGCATCTTGGACACCGTGCTCACGGCGTCGCCGCCCCGGGTTCGGGCGCTGTGGGGGCTAGTGGAGAAGCTCCCGGGCAAGGTGGTCTGGACCAGCTTCGCGGCGGCCATCGTCGTGGTGGCCAGCGTCGTCATGGCAGCTGTGATCGCCACGCCCGAGGAGGGGCAGGCGCCCCCTTCCGCCGGAAGTCGCGTGGAGGCCGTGGTCGTGGACACGCCTGCGCCGGTCGCGCCGCCACCGGCTGCTCAGGAGATGCTCGACGTACAAGCGCGGGTCGACATCCTTTCGGGGTCAAAGCGTCGGCGGGAACGCTTGGCCGCCGCGCGCTGGCTCCAACGGCCGCCCGCAAACGTCGAGGTCCCGCCCTTTGCGACGGCGCTCGCACGGCTGGAGCTCGGGGCCGACTGCCGTGTGCAGACGGCCGCCTTGCGTCGCCTCCGCACGCTGCGCGATCCGAGGTCATTGCCGGCGGTCGAGCACTGGTACGCGAAGCCGCGTACGGGCTGTGGCTTGCTCCAGAACCGAGACTGCCTTGCCTGCATTCGCGAGGAGATCAACACGACACGCCGGGCGCTGAGGCGCGCCTCGACGCCAAAGTCAGCGATCTAGGGAGGGCGCTTCCCCCACGAGGAGGCTGCGATGGATGAGCCGGATCACCTCTCGACTGGAGAGCGCGGACGGTCCCGATCTGCAGCGGCGCCTCTCCGGGCGTCAGCGGCTCTGCAGCCTGCGCATGCTCTAGCGGCTCATTCTTCGGTCGTCGAGAGCGGGACGTAGCGCTGCAAGCTACACCAGCCAGATGCCTTGCCTTGGGTCACCACCTCGCCCGATATGTGGGCCATGGCCGCATAGCCATCGTTGAAGGTGGTCTTGTTCGGGGCCTTCACAGTGGCGCTGCTCTGACCGTCCTCGAGGTTGGCAGCGGTTCCGAGGAGGGTGCTGGTGCCCGTTGCCCGCCACATCTTCGTGTTCGCTTCCCACATCTGCACGCCTACGTGGGAGCCGAGGCCAAAGGGCATGATTTCGATGGGCCGATTGAGTTCGATGGTGACGCTCTCGCCGGCGTTGACCAGGGTGCCTGCGGCGGGCGAGACGATGCTGACCTCCTCGGGGCAAGGTACATCGAGGCTCAGCGTCTGTCCGCCGCGCGAGACCTCCACGCTCACGCTTTGCCCCGCGCTGACACCAGCGATGAGGTCAGGACCCACCGAGTACCATTCGAACAGTTCGTCGAGCTTGAGCTGCGTACCGTTGATGGTCACCGTGGCGTCCAAGACCGACTTTCCCCCCTCGGACACCGTCACCTGGCCCATTAGACCGGGGCTCCCGTCGACGACCTGGAGCATGTTGGTGTGGGTGAAGCTCACGTCGAACGCGAGGCCGTCGTCATCGCCATCGCCCGTTGCGTCGCCATCGCCCGATGCGTCGCCATCGCCCGTTGCGTCGCCATCGCCCGTTGCGTCGCCATCGCCGGAGTTTTGGATCTCGTCCGTGGACTTGTCAGCCTCGGAATCTCCACACGCCGCGAGCATCAAGACACCCGGAATCAAGACACGAAGAACCCTCATCAAAACCCCCTTACGCAAAACGCAATACCGGTGCGCCCGCGAACCCAAGGTTCACGGGCAGCGTCGTCCGACAGCCATGGCTGCCGTTTCAGTCGCCGGTCATCGTCGGTCAGCCAAGGGCTGCCGCATACAGGGCACCAGCGACGGTCAGAGCACGCAGGAGTGTACGCGATGCCGCGCGCCCATATCCATATCTCTTTGAACGAATGAGCCGCTGGTGGCCCTGACGCGCAATGGTGCTGTGTGCGCCCAGCGTCCTGGTCCATGCGAGCGCCCCGATGAAGTCGCGTTGCCTCCGGCGCGCTGGCCGCTGGCCGCTGGCCTCTGCGCGTCGCGAGCTTGGGGGTGCGTCGAGCGCACTTTCTCCGACCTCGGCGCGGCGTGGGAATTTTTCCACCGGCGGTCGCGGAAATCCTCCGCTTGATAGGCTTCTGTCTCAGATTTTTCGCGGGCTTAGGCGAAGGAGCGCCGTTGGTATCATTCTTGCGGAGGAAAGGGTAGGAGCGCCCGCACCGCACCGGATCCCCCTGGGCGGCGCGCGGCGTCCGTTGCGGTTTTCGCTCGATGGATCGATCCCTGTTGCTTTCGTGCAGCTTCCTCGCCCTCGCGCTTTGGTACCCGCAGGCCCCCGTCGCCCGCGCAGACACGCGTGCGTCCGAGGAGCCGCGCCAAGTGCGCGCGCTCTCTCTCGAAGCGGCGCTGAGCCACGCCAGGTCCCACCACCCATCGTTGCGCGCGCGTCGCCACCGCGTGGAGGCCGCGGCCGAGAGTGTTCGGGTGGTGAACGCGCGTTGGGCACCGCAGGTGGGGACGATGGCGCAGTGGGCCGCCTCCACCACCAACAACTCCTCGACGACCTTGCTGTCCACTGCGACGGTGGATCTCCCGCGTATTGGCGCCACGGCCCTCGACGCACAGACGAGCTTGGTTCCGGCGCCCTCGAGCGCCCTCGCGGTGGGCGTTCGGCAAGAGCTCTTCGACTTCGGGCGTACACGCGCGGAGGCGCACGTGCAGGAGCTCCTGCACGCGCTCTCCAAGCACCGCGCGGTGGAGGCGGAGCTCGACGTGGAGCTCGCGGTGACCCGCGCCTATTACACGGTGATCGCCGCGCGCGCGATCCTGCAGTCCTCGCGGGCGGCGGTGCGGCGCGCGCGCGTGCACGGTGAATTCGCCCGGGTGGCCGTGCACAAGGGCCTGCGACCAGCCATCGAAATGGCGCGCACGCAGGCCGACTTGGCGCGCCTCGAGGTGGGCGCGCAGCGCGCGGAGGCTGGCCTACACGCAGCGCGCGCCGTGTACGCCGCGGCGGCCGCGGTGTCCGACGAGGAGCTCGACGTGGCCGGCGAGGATCCGGCATGGCCCCCGCTACCGCCGCTCTCGGCGCTCATGGTGCAGACCGAGGGGCGCGATCCGGGGGTGCTCGCCGCGCGCACACTCGCCAGCGCGGAGCGCGCGCGGGGCGACGCCCTCGCGGCCCAGATGCGCCCGCGCGTGTACGCAAATGCTTCGCTTTCGGGGCGCGCGGGGGGCTCGCCGGACACCAACGGGCCGCTTCCGCCGGGGGATGGTTGGCTGCCGACCGTGCCCAACTGGCACGCGGGGGTGGTGATGACCTGGCCGCTGTACGACGCCGTGAACGCGCGTGAGCGCGCGGTCGCGCGGAGCACGGCGCGGGCGCTCGACGCCGAGGCCGACGAGGTCGCGCGCACGCGCAGGGCCCGCGTGGCATCCGCGTACCATGCCGCCAAGCAGGCCGAGCTCTCGATCGACGCGACGACGCGCGCGTTCGAGGCGGCCCTCGCGAACCACAAGTTCGCAGAGGAGCGCTTCCGTGTGGGGCTCGCGACGGGCCTGGAGCTCTCGGACGCGGAGACGCTGCGCATGGAGACGGAGATCGAGCTCGCGATCGCGCGCTCGACGGCAAGCCAGCGGCGCGCGGAGCTCACGCGCGTGCTCGGAGATTCCAATGACCGATCTTGAGAATACGCGCGAGACCGGGGCGACCCCGTCCAGAGGTGCGCGACGCGGTGTCCTGATCCCGGTGAGCATCGTGGGCTTGACGCTGCTCGCGCTCGCCGCGGGCTACTTCACCATGCAACGCGGCGAGGAGCAAAATCGCCCGACGAGCCTCGCGGACAATCCCAAGGCCGTCACGGTGGTGCAGGCGCGGTCCACAGAATACCGGGGAACACGGCGCTATGTGGGTACCGTCCAGCCCTGGCAGAGAGCGGCTGTGGGACCGCAGCTCGTCTCTGGCTTCGTGGGCAGTGTGCTCGTGCGTCCGGGGATGACCGTCAAGCGAGGTGCGGTGCTCGCGACGTTGGATTGCCGCAACGCCTCTGCCTCGAGCAGGGCCGTACAGCTCGAGGCGCGGGCGCTCGAGGCGCGCCAGCGCGCCGCGGCAAAGGAGGCCGCGCGCGTGGAGGAGATGCTGCAGGAGGGCTACGCCTCGAGCAACGAGGTCGAGCAAAAGCTGGCGCAAACGGCGTCGACGCAGGCACAGATCGAGGGGCTGAGGGCGCAGCTCGAGAGCAAGCTCTTGCAGGTCGATGACTGCGTGATGCGCGCGCCGTTCGCCGGAGAGGTCTCGCATCGCTGGGTCGACCCAGGCGCTTTTGCGCGGCCCGGCACGCCCATCGTGACGCTGGTCGACCGCGACGTGGTGCGGATCGTGCTCGACGTACCGGAGCGTGACTTCGCGCTCGTGGAGCCCGGAAAGACCGCGCGTATCCGGCTCATGTCGATCGAGCGCGTGCTCTCGGCGCCGATCGCGCGCAGGTCTCCCGAGGCCGACCTCGAGACGCGCACCATCCACGCAGAGATCGACATCTCGGACGCGAAGCGCGCGCTGCCCGTGGGGACGACCGCGGTGGTGGAGGTGGATCTCGACAGGGCGAGCCTCGCGCTCGCGCTGCCGCTCGCGGCCGTCCGTATCAAGGGTCGCGAGGCGACGCTGCTCGTGGTGCGTGAAGGCCGGGTGGAGAAGGTGCACGCCGCGGTGCTCGGGGAGCAGGACGGGCAGGTCTTCCTCGAACCGAGCTTCGAGGCGGGCACCAAGGTGGTGATCGAGGGCAAGAGCTTGCTCGCGCACGGCGACATGGTGACGGCCCACCTCGAGGCGCCCGAATGACGCAGCTCGGCCTCAAGAACCCGCTGTTCGTGCTCATGTTGTCCCTGGCCGTGCTCGTCTTCGCGGCGGTGGTGACGCCGCGCATGTCGGTGGACACCTTCCCGGAGCTCGCTCCTCCGGTGCTCGTGATCGGCACTCAGGCCTCCGGCATGGGGCCCAAGGACGTGGAGAAGACCATCACCTGGCGGCTCGAAAAGGCCGTGAGCGCCACGCCCGGCGTCGACCACGTGAAGAGCATCTCCCGCGATGGACTGAGCGTGATCTACGTGTGGCTCAAGTGGGGCACCGATCTCAACGCCGCGCAGTCTCTGGTGCAGCAGCAGGTCGCCTTCGCGATGTCCTCGGTGCCCAAGACGCTCGGTGTCATCCCGCCCTTCGTGTTGCAGCACGATCCCTCCAACGCGCCCGTCGTGCAGATCGCGGTCTACGGGGGCTCCCTCACCCCGGCCCAGCTCTACGACTACGCCGCGAGCAACGTGGCGCCCCGGATCGAGGGCATCCCCGGCGTGGCGAGCGCCTCCCCCAACGGCGGCAAAGAGCGCCAGATCAACGTCGTGGTCGATCCCGTGAAGGCCTCGGCGCGCGGGCTCACGTCCGAGGAGATCGCGCAGGCCGTGCGGCGCGCGAACGCGCTCTTGCCTTCGGGTCGCATGACCATCCCGACGTTCTCGGCCAACGTGTACACCAACGCCGTCCCTGCGGAGATCGACGAGCTGGGCGACGCCGTGATCAAGCTGCACGCCGGAAAACCCGTGCTCCTTCGGGACGTGGCGGAGGTGATCGATGGCGGCTCCAAGGACGCCCAATCGGTGACCGTGAACGGCGAGACCGCCGTCTACCTGAACGTGCTGCGTGTGCCGGGCGGCAACGTGCTGGGCATCGTGGACGCCGTGAAGGAGATCATCGAGAAGATCGATGACGCGCCAGAGGGCGTCAAGATCGTGCCCATCTTCGACCAGTCCACGTTCGTGCGCGCGACCGTCGCCGGGCTCGAGCACGAGCTCGTGCAGGTGCTCCTCCTGGTCTCCGCCGTGATCCTGATCTTCCTGCAGAGCGCGCGCTCGGTGCTCATTGCCGCCATCTCAGTGCCCATCGCCCTGGCCACCGTTTTGATCGTGCTCTACGGGACTGGTCAGACCCTCAACGCGTTCACGTTGGGCGGCATGACGTTGGCCATGGGCCCGCTGGTGGACATCTCCGTGGTGGTGCTCGAGTCCATCCATCGCAAGTCCAAGGAGGGGCTCTCACCCGCCCGCGCCGCGCTCGAGGGCGCACGGGCCATGGCGGTGCCCGCGCTGGCAGCGGCCCTGTGTACGCTCGCGGTGCTGATGCCCGTCGCGCTGCTCTCGGGCCTCGCGGCGCGCCTCTTCGCGCCGCTCGCCATCACCGTCGCCACCGCGATGATCGCCGGCTACGTCGTGAGCATGCTGGTGACGCCCGTGGCCTGTCGCTACCTGCTCGGCCACGCGGAAAAAGGGCCTCTGGCGAGCAAGCTCGAGGGGGCGGTGGATCGCCTCGCGCACCGCTACGCGCGCGTCCTCTCGGCGGTCTTGCCGCACGGCGCCTGGATCGTGCTCGCGGCCTGCGCGCTGGTGGGCGCCAGCGCATTCGCGGCGCTGCGTCTCCCCTCCACCTTCTTCCCCGAGATCGACGAGGGCATGGAGCGCGTCTACGTGCGCCTCGCGCCGGGCACCTCGCTGGAAGTGGCCACGGAGAAGCTCGTCGCGATGGGGAAGACGCTCAAGGAGGAGCTCCCGGAGGGCACGGTCGAACTCGTGCTCACCAACGTGGGTTCTCCGGGCAAGGCGCGCAGCGCCATGACGAGCCCCAACTACGGGCCGCACATGGGCTTCATCCGGCTTGCGCTCACCGAACGCGCGCGGCGCACGCTCGACCAGCGCGAGATCGCCGACCGCATGCGCGAGATCTTGACGCGGAAGTACCCGGGCGTGGATTTCCTCCAGGCGCCTGGCGGCATGGTGGCCAGCGTGTTCTCGAACGGCTATATCGCGCCGCTGGTGGTGGAGGTGCGCGGCAGCGACTTGCCTGAGATGCACGCCGACCTACTCAAGATCGCGGACGTGGCGCGCACGGTGCCTGGCATTCGCGACACCGTGCCCTCGCTCGAGCTCGACTACCCCGAGATCCGCGTGCACACCGACCGGCAGACCGCCGGCATGGTGGGCCTGAGCGCGGGCCGAGCGGCGCAGGCCACGCTGGACGCGACGCTCGGCAACGTGAACGACCCAGCGGTATGGATCGACGCCTCGAGCGGTCAATCTTACTATGTCGTCACCTACCTCGATGACCGCGTGGTGAGTGACATGGCGAGGCTCGCGGAGGTGCCGGTGTCCATTCCCCAGGGCGGCCGGCAAATCACGCTGGGCAGCTACGGCGACCTGCGGCGCGACGTGGGGCCCGTGCTCGTGGAGCGCAGCCAGCTCACCCGCACGGCGCACCTGTACATGCAGACCGAGGGGCGCGATCTCGGCAGTGCGGCCGACGAACTCGAGCGACGACTCAAGGAGGATCCGCGCACCCGCGATCTCGCGTTCCGCTTCGTGGGCCAGGTGGAGCTCTTGCGCACCACCTTCTCCGGTTTGGGTGTCACGCTAGGCCTGGCCGTGATGCTCGTCTTCATGATCATGGCCACCCAGTTCAATTCCCTGCGCCTACCCGTGATCATGCTGTTGGCCGTGCCGGCGTGCGCCATCGGCATCGTCTTCGCGCTCATGCTCGCGGGGCAGGGGTTCTCCACCGCCACGCTGATGGGGATCCTGATGGTGATCGGGGTCAGCGTGTCCAACGGGATCCTGCTCATCGATCACGCTCGAAAGTGCCTGGCCGACGGGATGTCGCGGGTCGACTCCGTGCTCGAAGCGGCGCGCGTGCGCTTCGTGCCCATCGCCATGACCAGCCTCGCCACCATCGTGGGCCTCTTGCCCACCGCGCTCGGCTACGGCGAGGCCGCCGCGTCGAACCGGCCCCTGGCGCTGGCGGTGGTGGGGGGATTGTCGTCTTCGACCCTGATCTCGCTGTTTCTGATCCCGGTGCTGTTCGTGGCGCTCGCGCGTCGAGCGTCTCCCGAGAGCGCCACGAAGCTCGCGTCAGCCACGCCGCAGCTGGGGGACGCGTAACGCTCGATCGTGCGCTACTTCCGACGCTCGGGCTCTTGCCAATCTGGCCCGATGCTGCAGCCGCAGCGCCGCAACGTATCTTCGATCTGCTGCCAGTAGTCCGCTCGGTCGGGCGGCAGATCGTTGTGTCCGCACGCGTAGAGCACGAGCTTGGCGTTCGGGTTCGAGGCGGCCAGGCGCTTGCCGTGGCTGACGGGCACGAGGCCATCGTTCGTGCCGTGCATGACCAGGGTGGGGCCTTCAAACGCGCGTACCACCGGGAGACTCTCGAAGCGGTCATGGATAAACAGGCTCGGGATGCCCATGCCCCGCGCCACGTCGGTCACGCTGGTGAACGTGGACTCCAGGATGAGCGCCCGGGGTGGATGGACGCGGGCGAGGCAGCACACCGCGCCACCCCCGAGGGAGCGGCCGTGGTAGATGAGCCGACCTGCGTCGACGCGCGGGTCTGCGCTGAGTCGGCGGTGAAGTTTGCACAGGTCCTCGCGGATGGCGGGCTCGCTCGGCTGCCCCTCGCTGCGTCCGTAGCCGCGGTATTCGGGCAGCACCAGGCTGATGCCTCGCTGCACGTAGGGCGCGAGCGGCGCAGGCCACTGATCGATGAGCTCGCCGTTGCCATGGGCAAAGATCACCGCCGGCCCCGGCTTCTCCGCCGACACGCCCGCACCTGGCAAAAACCAAGTCTCGACTCTCCCCTGCTCCGAGTCGAGCCACCAGCGCTCGAGCCCCGGGAGGTTCGGCACATCCGGCGGACGCGCCACCAGGTGGGCAGGAAAGAGTAGCTTGCGTTGGAGCCAGGCAAGTGCGCGCATGGCCCCCGATTGTTGCCGGCGCCCGCGCGGCCTTCAACGTGGCAGGCGGGTAGAGTGTCGGGCGCCCCCGTGCGCCGATGCCGGATGGAGGCGCACAGTGCCGCCTGCGTGCAGTCTGGCGACCGTCAGGGAGGAAGGCGCAAGCAAGTCGGCACTTGGCGGCATCCGAGATGTGCGCGCCGGCCCGATCGGAGCCGTGATACCCTGGGCGCCATGCTGATCGCGCCCATCCCCGCGGACGAAGAGAAGCGCCTGTCGCTCCTGCGCGCATGCAACATCCTGTACACGCCCGCCGAGGAGGCGTTCGACGATGTAGCGCGGCTGGCCGCGGATCTGTGCGGCACCGAGATCGCGCTGATCACGCTGGTGGACTCTGACCGTCAGTGGTTCAAGGCGCGCGTGGGCGTCACGCAGACCGACACCGCCCGCGATCTCTCGTTTTGCGGCCACTGCATCACCGGGCACCATCCGCTCGTGGTCGAAGACACGCTGCTCGACCCCCGCTTCGCCGACAATCCGTTGGTCACCGGGTCTCCGAACATCCGGTTCTATGCGGGTGTCCCCCTCTCTCTCGAAGAGGGCTCTGCCATCGGGGCGCTCTCGGTCGCCGATCGCGCGCCGCGCACGCTCACGGCGCGTCAGCTGGAGGCGCTCACCCGGCTCGCCAAGCAAATCTCGCGTGAGCTTCGGCTCCGCTCCGACCTGAGCCGCGCCGGCGTGCGCGCGCCCACGCTCGCGTTTCCCATCGGGGAGGGCGCGCTGGTGGGCGGCCGCTTTCGCATCGTGCGCCAGCTCGGTCGGGGGGGCACCGGGGCGGTGTTCGAGGCG
The DNA here is from genome assembly GCA_044507075.1 of Myxococcales bacterium. Taxonomy (GTDB): domain Bacteria; phylum Myxococcota_A; class Polyangia; order Polyangiales; family DASUME01; genus DASUME01. The sequence continues at coordinate 23,024 of JBIQKA010000053.1, read as the reverse complement.
CACGATGGGGCGGGCGCACGCGTGGCGATCAAGGTGCTGCTGCCGGAGTGGCGCGAGAATGAGGAAGCGGTCGAACGCTTTGCCCGCGAAGCGCGCGTGCTCATGCGACTCACCACGCCCCATGCCGGAAAGCTCCTCGATGTGGGAAATTTGGACGCTTCGCGCGGCGATCTGCCATTCTTGGTGCTCGAGTATCTCGACGGGATGGATCTCGAGCGGCTGGTAGAGCGCCAGGGGCCGGTTTCGTGCAAGCAAGCGTTCAGCTGGGGAGCGGACGCCTGCGACGCCGTCGCAGAAGCCCATGCGCTCGGGGTCATTCATCGTGACCTCAAGCCCTCGAACCTCTTCTTGGCGCAGATGCCCTCGAGCGAACCGGTGGTCAAGGTGCTCGACTTTGGTGTCGCCACCGGCGAGCGTTCGGAGAGCTCGCCCAAGGTGACCCGCGCCGATGCGATGATCGGCTCGCCTGCGTACATGTCTCCGGAACAGATGATGGCCTCGAGTGATGTCGATCCGCGCACCGACGTCTGGTCACTCGGGGTGTTGCTTTACGAGATCATCACGGGCCACTTGCCCTTTCCGGGCAGCAGCAACCTCCAGGTGTTCGCTGCCGCCATGACGCGCCCTCCTTTGCCCTTGCGCGCCCACTTGCGCGACGTTCCGTCCGCGGTCGAATCGGTGATCTTTCGCTGCCTGGCCAAGCAGCGCGAGGATCGCTACCCGAATATGGCCGCACTCTCCGAAGCCCTGCGCGCGACGGTCGCCGAAGTCTCCGGCTGATCATCTGCGTGGTCGCGCGAGGTCATCTCGTGCGCGCGGACGCGGTCGCGCCAGCACGGCTCAGGCAGTCCTCGGTGAACGTCCGTGAGCAGATTCGCGAGACACCAGTGGCCCATGGCGCAGGGCGGATGATCCGCTCGACACGTCCGCGAGAACCTGGATAGGATCCTGAACGCTATGCAAATCCCCAACACCGCGGCGCTGTGAAGCCATGCCCGTAGTTTTCGATCGAGCCGAGTTTCCGTTGGTCACCGTGCGCTATCGAGGTGCGCAGACGCTCCCGGAGTTCGAGGATTATCTCAAGGCGCTGGCGGAGCTCTACCAGGAAGGTCGGCCCTTTGCGCTCGTGTGCGATAGTCGCGGCGCTGAGCCTTCTCCTGCCTTGCACCGCAGGATGCAGGCGGACTTCATTGCGCAGCATGAGCGCCTGATTCGCTCGCTGAACGTGGGCACGGCCTTTGTGATCGAGTCGATGGTCTTGCGAGGTGGCCTGACGGCGATCTTGTGGATGCAGCCTTTGCCATGCCCCCACTTTGTCTGCGGTGATATCGAGAGCGCCCGGCGCTGGGCGCGGGCACGCTTGAGTGGCGTGGGCAAACAGGAACGGGCTGGCTGAACCCGATACCGGGGGGCAGCCGCGCTTCTGAAAGGGCAGCATGCCGACGATATCGGGCGCCGCCGCGGCAGGTTGCGTGCCCGTTCACGGCGTTGATCACTACCACGAAAGCGTTCCGGTCCGAGCGCGGCCACGGAAACCGGGCGCGACTACGTCTACGCTCACGGCCACGCCCAAGCAGTGCGTCCCTTACACAGGTTTTGAGCACCCGTTCTTAGCGCATGAACCCGCATTCCCGATGGCATCGGAACGGATCACCGTCCGTAGTGAAGCTCATGGCGAACCGATAGGAGACGTCGCCACCTTGAGGCGGGTTGGCCGACCGGAGCGTCGCCACCACCTTGCGCACACAGGAGTCGAGATTTGCATGGTTCGCGCTCCCTCCCGCGGTGAGCGCGTTGGACACCCGGCCCGAGGGATCGATGGTGAACTCTCCGCGCACGGTCCCTTGCAGGGAAGGATTGCGGCGCAGCTCCCTTTCGTAGCAGGCTCTGAAGGCGCTCCTGCGCTTCGTGAACTCCTGGTCCACGGCCTGGTGCGCGAGCGCTCCGTCGCCTCGCACGCGTTCGAGCTCTTCGAGCTTGATCTCGGTTTGGATCCCGGGGTTTTCGCAGTCGGGGGGAAGCGCGTTGGGCGTGTTCGCCTTGGCGTCGGAGGTGGGTGGCGCGTTCTTCGAAGCCGATGGTTTGGTAGCGGCGGTCTTCGGCTTGGCGACGTCGCGCTCTTCTTCTGACGCTGCCTGATTCGCTTGGAGCGCGGGCGCATCCACGACTTCGACGGGAGCGTCCGGGTTCGCGTCGAGGGGGGAGGCCATGGCGGGAGGGGCTGGGTGAGCGGCCGGCGCCGCCGCGGGGATAGTGGGGAGGGGCGGCGCCTCTTGCGGCACGGGGGAAGGCTCGGCCGCACACGCCGAGAGGAGCAAGGTAAGGAAAAGACGTGCCGCGCTTCGCGCGCGTGCGTGCGTGGTCACCTTGGGGGGCAAGTCCACAAAATCGCCTCGGGGTGATGCTTGGCTCGCGTCAGCGACGGGCCCACGAATGATGCCGTCGACCCGCCTGGAACGCTTTTACCCCCATCATGACGCGGGGCGACGCCGAGAGTTCATCCTCGACCCGCATTTTGGTGGATTCTTGCGTGGATGGCGTCGCCATTGCCCACGGGGCCCGTGGTCTGCCAGCATGGGCCCATGTCCGCCCCGTCAGCGCCCCTTGCTTTGTGTTTGCTCCTCGCGGCCTGCGAAGCCGTCCCGACGGCGACGCGCGATGCAGGGCAGAGGGAGCGTGAAACAGACGACGCAGCGCCGGAAGAAGAGCCAGCGGACGAAGAAGCGGGGGCGCCGAGGGACGGGGCAGCGCATCGCACCGACGCAGCGCAACGCGACGACGCGGGCTTCGAGGAGGAGAGGGCGTTCGAGCCGCGCGCGCTCACCGCGCCGCCGAGCTACCTGGGCAGTCTCCACAACGGTCAAGCGTGCAACACGGAGTATCCGACCGTGGGTTTCGAGCCGGTCACAGACGAGGATGAGCGCTATCCCCTCTTTCTCTACTTCGTGGGCACCGCCTTCGACAGCACCGACCCTGCGTCTCGCCACGACCACGATGCCGCGCTGGCGGTGACCAGGGCCATGGCCCGCCGCGGCTTCGTGGCCCTCAGCGCCGCCTACGACAACGGCGCGCTAGCCTGGCTAAGCAATCACAAGAACCAGCTCACGTGTCTGTTCGACGGGGCCGACAGCCTGCTCGCGCGCGCCTGCGCGCTTCCGCAGGTGGATTGCGACCTCGGGATCGCTACCTGGGGTCACAGTCAGGGCGGATACGTGGCCGTGATGGCCGGCAACTACGAGCCGCGCGTCCGTGCGGCGTGGGCTACCGGTTACGGCGGAGACGCGAGCAGCAAGCTCTCTCCCCATCGGCTCCGCGTGGTGAACGGGGAGGCGGATACGACCAACGGGACGGCGTCGGTGCTCAATGGCATCACGGGTCTGACGGCCGGGGACTGCCCCGACCCGGACCAGTGCTTGCGCAGCGACGGAAGCGGATGGATCATCGTGCGCAAGAGCGCGCTCTCGGATCCCGCAAGCTCGAGCGCGGACCACTGTTGGTTCTACAAGGCTTTTTGTACTGCATCCGGCTTTCGCCTCGAGCCGAGCTGGATCGATCCGCTCTCGACGCGTAGCTTCGCGATCGAGCCCAACGCGGATTGGGTCGCCAGCACCGTTCGCCGCGGACCGTGAGCTGGTGATCAGCGGCGCGATCTGGAGGACGCTGCGTCCGAAACTTGCTTGGCGAGCAGCTGCGAGCGTGTGGCGTGCATGGCCTCATGGGTCCGCTCCCGCAAGATCGCTTGTCGCACTGTAGCCTCCCATCACGGCGCGCGCGACGTCTTGTTTCTTACAGATATTCCTTTCTTGTATGTACTAACGGACGACCATCGTGGATGTTGATGAAACTCACGGATCGTGCTCGCACGACCCGTCACGGGGGGAGTCGATGGATCTGTGCGAATAACCGAATCACTTTGGCTCGGTCAGCCTGCCCATAGGGAGGGCGAACAGACCATCGGCGCGGCCCTGCGCAGCGCCGCCACCATAACACCTGAGGCGGCAGCCCTCGTGTTCATCGGAGCGGATCGGAGTGCGCCAAGCCGCCTGACCTACGCCGAGCTACGCGAGCGGAGCGAGCGCGTGGCGCGCGCCCTGCTGGGGCGCTTCGACCCCGGTGAACGGATCGCTGTCTGGGCACCGAACGCGTTGGAGTGGGTTGTCCTGGAGTTCGCGGCGGCGCTTTCAGGCTTGACGCTCATCACCGTCAACCCAGGGTTTGGAGCCGACGAGCTCGAGACGATCCTGGGGCGCGCCGATGCGTGCGGGCTCTTCTGGGGGACGCAGGTGGGTGCATGCGCAATCTCCGAGCGCGTCGCCTCTGCGTTGCCACGCTTGCGTGAGACCCTCGAACTCGCCCGCCTCGAGGAGCTCGCCTCCTGTGCGTCGACGAGCACGGCTCTGCCCGAGGTTTCCGCCAAGGATCTCGCGCAGATTCAACACACCTCGGGCACGACCGGATTGCCCAAGTCGGTCCTGTTGACCCATGGCAGCATCATCGCGCGCGCGCGCATCGGGGCCGCCCTCGGCAACCTTGGCCCCCACGACCGCATGATCAACCCCATGCCGATGTTCCACACCTCAGGCTGTAACTGGATGGCGTTGGGCAGCGTAATAAGCGGCGCCGCCCACGTGCTGTTGCCCGGGTTCAGCCCCTACGCTGTGCTCCACGCCATCGAGTCCGAGCGCGGAACGACGCTCGTGGGGTTCGCGACGATGCTTCAGAGCATCGTCGAGCACGTGGACGTCGGGTCCTACGATCTCAGCTCCCTGCGCTACGTGGTTTCGGGCGGTACGAGCGTGCCCACCCCGCTCGCCCGAAGAATCGAGCACAAGCTGGGGGCACGTCTGTCGGTTCTGTACGGCATGACCGAGTGCAGTGGCGTCATCACGCAGACTTCCGTCGAAGACTCGGTGGAGCGCATTGGGACCAGCGTGGGGCGCCCGTTTCCTGAGACGGATCTCAAGATCATCGATCCGGCCACCGGGAGCATCTTGCCCGTCGGTGAGATCGGCGAGATCTGTGTTCGGGGTGAGCTCGTGATGCGTGGATACCTCGGAGCCGCGTCTCCGATCGACTCGGAGGGATGGCTCCACACCGGTGACTTTGGCTCCATGGACGCCGAGGGATGGTGCGAGGTCGAAGGACGTCGTTACGACTTACTACTCCGCGACAAGCGCTACGTTTCACCCCGACCGCTGGAGGAGCGGCTCGCCAGTCACCCCGCGGTGGCCGAGGTGGTCGTCATCGCCCTGGAGGACGAGCGCGATGGGCATTTCGTCGCGACGGTGCGCCCCGTCCCTGGGGGTTCGCTCACCGTCGAGGAGCTCCGCGCCCACGCGTCGATCGTGGACTGCGAGCAGCCCGCGCGTTGGATCCTGGTCGAGCGCCTGCCCCTCACGGGAACCGGAAAGGTGCACCGCTATCAGGTGCATCGGCAGCTCTCCTTCGCCGGAGACGAAGTGGTCGGCTTCGCCGGAAGGCGAGACGAGGGAGCATGAAAGCCGTTCAAGAACACATCGCGCAAAAGCAACTCGAGTTCAGCCACCATCCTTTCTTCTCGAGGCTCTGCAACGATCAGAGCGGGCAGGCCGCAGCAAAGTTTGCGCCGCGTCTCGTCTTCTGGGTGATGGCGTTTCAGGACGTCCTGCGTTTGAACGAACAGCGGGTCCGTGATCCCCGCCTGCGGAAGATCGCTCGACATCATCGCGCCGAGGACGCAGGCCACGATCGGTGGTTCTTGAGTGACCTTACTGCGCTCGGCGTCCAGGCTCCCGACGTGGCGCACCTGTTCGGGGCAGCGCATTTGACCACGCGCGACGCGGCGTATGCGCTCGTCGCGGAGGTGTTTCGGGCAGCTCGAGATCACGAGCGCATCGCCCTGCTGCTCAGCCTCGAGGCGGCAGGTCATGTCTTCTTCGAAGCGAGCGCCACCTACTTCGAGCGGGTGGGAGCGCCGCATGCGATCCGGTATTTCTCGCGCCACCACATCGAGATCGAGAGGGACCACGAGATGTTCGAAGAGCGCATGAAGGGCCTCCTCGAGCAGATCGCGCTCTCCGCCGAGGAGCTCCAGCGGGCGCTCGCGATGGTCGATCGTGTCCATGCCGCGTTCACTACGATGTTCGATGGTTTGCTCGCGGTGCTCGACAGGATGAGCCAGCGTCCGCCCGCACAAAGCGAGGCCCCCTCGGCCTGAGCGCATCGCGCCCGTGATGTCAGGTGGCTCGCGCGCCGATATCTTACTCCTTCAACTGCAAGCTGCTATGCGGGGGCCTGCGCTGAGCGACGGTCTGCATCTTACTGAAATCAGTACGTATGGTCGGCGCCTGTGGCCCGATTCGAGGTAAGCGTAGTCACGTGGTTCGCAATACAAGCGTAAGTTTTTACTTTCGCCTGACCGAAACACGTCGGTACGATCTCGTCATCGGCATCCCAGTCCCATAAGGGCTAGGTCGATGCCCAGGGGAGGGCCAATGAAGTCACGTTTCTTGATGGGTGCCGCGGCGGCGTGTCTGGCGGCGATGAGTGGAACTGCACTTGCTCACAACGTCAGCATCGAACCACAAGCGGTTCGTAAGAATCCTCAGAAGGGAGCCGCCTGGGAGGACTATTCCTGGAGCAATCCCCGCGTGCTCGACGACGTGACGCATTCGACCTCGGTGTTCGGGTATCTCACCCACAACGACGTCGACGTCTATCAGTTCACTATCACGGCCGCGGACCTGGCCAACGGGCCCGTGCTCGTGTCGGCCTCCGCGCTGGCGCCCGCCTGCGCGAACTATCAGAACATCTATCCGGTGACGGCGTTGGTGGGGCCGCAGAGTCCAAGCCCCTTTGGCCCGCCAGGTTTGCCACCGGCCGATCCCAGCCTCGATCTGCCCTTCGACGTCCCCGCTGGTAACGGCGTCGTGTTCGCAGACAACCCGCGGGTGAGGCCGCGGCCCATCTTCGTGCTCCCGCCCGGCGAGGCCGACCTCGGCAACATGTCCTGGTTTTTGCCGCAAGGTTTGACCCAGCACTGCCTCGAGGAGGCCCAGTGGGAGTGCGATTTCTCGAACACGATCGCGCAGCCCGTCTTCTATCCCGGCACCTATTACATCGTGATGTGGAACCCGACCGGCGTGCAGACGGACTACACGGCGAACATCGGCTACTCCGAGGCGCATTACGAGGAGCCCAGCCCCGAGGACGTCGAGATCCTGCGCGACTGGGGCATCCTCCATCGCGGCTGCGCTCCATACCCGCACTGAGGTTCGGGACGCAGACAGAGTCTGACGGCGCGTACGGGGCCTCCCCGGCGCGCCGTTGGCGCTTCAGGAACCAGAGCTCCTCCGAGGCCCGTCGGTCGCGCGCTCCGGTCGCGCCCGAGGAACGCGTATTCGAGTGGCCATGCCTCGCGCGGAAGGGGCGGCCCTGAAGTCGCTGTGACCCGCACACACTTGCACCGCTGTGCTCCCGGTGTTCTCCTTGTTCGATGAACCTGGTGCGTCGTACTTCCTACCGCGGCGGAGGCCTGTCCACGCTGCTACTCGCGGTGCTCGGGCTTGGCCCGCCCCTCATGTTCACAGCTTGCGGTGAGGATGGGCCCGGCGCGCCGAGGGACGCTGGCGGCGAGGACGCTGGGAGCGCGAGCGACGCGGCCAGCGTCGATCCGGGCGCCGATGCGGCCCTCGACGGGGGCGTGATTGAGAGCACCGCGATCGCGAACTATTGCAAGGAGACCGCGAGCGCGTATTTCTCCTGGCTCCAGCATTGCTACGGAGCGCAGGGCTACCCCGACAGCAAGCGCAGTGAGCAGGTGGCGCGCCTCGAGATGAGCTGTCTTTACGCCGAGCGGGCCGTCGCGGACGAGCGCCTTCGCTACGATGGCATGCAGGCGACGCGTTGCCTGGCCACGATCGACACGTCGAGCTGCGTCGGTGAGTTCCTCGACGACGAGGCGTGCCGCGGCCTGTTTGCTGGGCTCGTTCCGCCTGGCGGGGACTGTTATCCGATGGAGGGCCGCATCTTCATGGTCGGCTCGGAGACCTGCTCGGCCGGCTTTTGCGAGGTCGCGGGGACTTGCCCCGGAAGCTGCGTCCCGTTCGCCGCCCGCGAAGAGAGCTGCGAAGGCACCCGCTGTGGGCCCGAGGATTACTGTGATCCCGCGGAGCGACGCTGCCGGGCCCGTAAGCAGAGCGGCGAGCGCTGCGGCGACGACGCGGGCGATTGCCTGAGCGATCTGATCTGCCGTGATGGCACGGAGAGGATCTGCGTCGCGGTCGCACGGAACGAGGGCGACCCTTGCGGAGCCGAGACCGTGTGTGGGGGACCCAGCGTGTGCGTGGAGGGCCGCTGTCGCTCGCGCTCGGAACTCGGAAAGCCCTGCACCCTTCCGACGCACTGCCCGGTGGGCGCCGTGTGCGCCCGTGATCCCGAGGCCGGCGAGCGGGTCTGCCTCACGCCACGGGGTGAAGGAGGCTCCTGCACCGAAGGCGGAGCGCAATGCCAGGCGCCGCTGATCTGCGCGATGGTGAGCGAGGAGGGCATCGGCGTGTGCAGCGTCGACCCCTCGCCGGGGCTGGACGCGCCGTGCGACGATGGGATCTGCGCCGCCGGGTACTGGTGCAAGCACGAAGCGGTGGGGGATCAAGGCGTGTGCAAGGCCATGGGGGAGCAGGGCGAGCCTTGCTTTAATCTTGGCGTTCCCGACTACACGGCCTGCCGGGACGGACTCTACTGTACAGAGGCCGAAACCTGTGAGCCGCCAGGAGAGCTCGGCGACCCATGCAGCCTCTTCGACGCCTTTAGTTGCGTCGCTGGCCTGTGGTGTAGCCGCGAGACGGGCCAGTGCGTCCGGCCGGGGGGCGAGGACAGCGCATGCAACCCCGCGTGGCAGACCAGCTGTGGAGAGGGACTTGGGTGCGCGTGCGGGCTCCTCGACCGCGAAGCCTGTGGAAGCATCAGTCGCGCGCCGAGTGCGACCGACCGCTGCCAGCCCAAGGTTGCAGATGACGGCGATTGCTACCGGAGCGACGAGTGCGAAAGTCTAAACTGCCAGTTCGACCACGAGCTGCCTTCCTCGACGCCAGGCAAGTGCATCCCCGAAGCTCAGCTGTGCTTGCCCGCATAGCGCGCGCTGTCGCGCGTACGTGGGTCGTGAGTTCGAGCCGGCCGCTGCATGTCGATGCCGGAGCCGCCGGGTCGCGACCCACGTCCCCACGCCCCGTGGCTCATTCTTGATTGCCATCATCCGGTCGATGAAGCAATACTTGTCTCATCGTGCCAGAAGTTCGAACCTCCACCCGAAGGCGAGCCGATCCTCCTCTGACCGCGGTCGCGGGCGATGGGGGAGGGGAAGACCCGGTCGCCGCGCGGATCTTGGACGCTGCGTTCGAACTGTACTGTCTCGTGGGCATCCGCCGCACCTCGATGGAGGACGTCGCCCGCCGCGCGGGGATGGGGCGTGCCAGCCTCTACCGCAAGTTCGAGAGCGGCGACAAGCTGGTTTCGGCCTTGCTGCGCCGTGAGACACGCCGCGCCATCGCCAAGGTGGAAGCCGCGGTGCGCGACGTGGCGGACGTGGAGGAGCGCTTCGTCGAGGGCTTCGTCACCGGCATGCGCGCCGTGCGCAAGCACCCGCTGATCCTGGCCTTGATCGCCACCGAGCCCGAGCGCGCGCTCCCCATGTTGACGACCCACGCGGGAGGTGGGCTCGCGCTCGCCCGCGCGTTCCTGAAGCAGGAGGTCGTGCGCGCGCAGAAGAGCCTGGGCATCACCGTGGGCAACGCCGATCACATCGCAGAGATCCTGGCGCGCCTCACGCACTCGCTCGTCTTGACGCCGGAGACCTGTCTGCCGTTGGACGACGATGCGAAGATCCGCGAGTTCGCGCGCCGCTACGTGGTGCCGATGGTCACCGGCAAACCGGCCTGCTAGAGCGCCGAACCCGCTCTAGGCCTGGTTGAAGCGCACGCGTGGGGGATAGATGCGCCCCACCAAGCGCTCCGGCAAGCTCGGCACGATGCCTCTGCCCAGGCGCTCGAGCGCGTTGAGGTACGCGGGCACGAAGCGCTGTTGTCGTGGAAGAAGACGCCAGCCGGCGCGCACGGCGAGCAGCGCGGCCTCGTAGGTCGCGCGCTCGCGCGCACCGAACGCGAGCCCGTACTCCTCGCGGAAGCGAGCGGGCAGAAAGCCCGCGGTCATGGGCTTGACCAGCGCGGCGAAGCGCGCGTGAAAGTGGTTGTTGGGGGACAGGAGGAACGCGGCCATGTCGCGCGCCGTGTTCCCGACGGCGAGCTCGCTCGAGTTCCACATGCGCTCGTTGTACGCGAGGAAGTCGGGCCAGGTGGGCGGCAGGATCTCGTCCGGAATGCCGAACATGTACGCGAAGAGCTTGGTCTCCTGATAGTAGCGCTCCTTCTCCCCCTGACTCAGCGGGTAAAAGAGCAGCTCGTATGCCAGGATGGACGACTCCCACACGGTCGCGTGCACCCACAGCAGCGCTTGTTCGTTGTTCGCCTCGTAGCGCGTGCCCTTGCGGTGGGCGCCGGTGTCTTCGCCGATCTCGCCGTGGATCGCGGTGTGGTACTTGTGCACCCGTCGCGCGGAGGTGTTCGCGCTCTCGAGGTCACCGAAGACCATGCCGTGGACGTGCTTGAACGTACGGACGAAGCGGCCCACGGGATCGGTCTTGGTCTTCGAGTGTTGATCGACGCCGTGCGCCACGAACGGATGCGCCTCTTGGAGCAGCGCCGCGCGCGCGCCAGCCATGAACAAGAGCTGCTCGCGGTTCACGCGCCAAATCAGCGAAGAGGGGCCGTAGAGTCCCTCGCGGGGATCACGCACGCGGGCCCGCACCTTTTCGAGACTGGCCTCGAGTTGATCACGTGAAACGCTCATGATCTTACGATTGGCTCTGACGAGGTTTTCGTCAACGAAGGATTGGGCCGCGAGCCGATATCCGAGTCGGCGCCCGGGATCCGCAAAAAATGCCTGAATTGTTCGGAGATTTCGGCGCCTCCCGAGGCCGCTCAATCCGAGGCGGGAACGCTGCCCAGGGGAGCAGGGCGGCCTCTTGGTTGCCTATTGCACCGCCTGCTCTTCTGAGGTAATGACACAAAACCGATGTCTTTGTCTCATTCACCCAGCCAGGCATCTGCCTTCCTGCACACACGAAGGCGGCCTCGCCAGGCCCGCTCGCAGGTCACCGTCGCGGCGATCCTCGAGGCCGCCGTGCGCGTGCTGCTCAAGCACGGCTACCACGGTTTCACCACCAAGGAGGTGGCGGAGGTCGCGGGGGTCGGGATCGGCTCACTTTACGAGTACTTTCCGAACAAGGAGGCGTTGATCGCGGCCGTGGTCGAGCGTGAGGCGGACCGCTACATGGGGATCCTCGAGCGCGAGCTGCGGGCCGGCTTCGAACGCCCCTTCGCGCGGGCCCTCAGCGCCGCGTTGCGCGCCGCGCTCTCGGCGGCCGAGCCCCGACGTCCGCTGGTGAGCTTGCTCATCCGCGAGCGCCCCGAGATCGGGCAGCTCGCCACCCTCGGGGGCCAGGCGGTGCGCGCGGCGGATCTGGCTGCGCTCTGCCTGGAGCAATGGGGGCACGAGGTGCACGCGAGCAGCGCAGCGACCTACTGCGTGCTCAGCAACATGTTGATTGGAGCTTACTTTTCGCAGGTCGTCGCGCCTACGCGCCAAATCTCCGGCGAGGCGTTCTTGGAAGCGATCGAGCAGATCCTGCTGAAGGTGCTCTCGCCCCATGGCGAGCCAACGCATCCGCCGACGATCGACGCCGCGGTGTGATGGCAGGCAGGCGGCTCTCGCGCGTGAGATCGTTGCACGCAATGGGGCTGAGTGTGATACGCGTAAGACATGTGTTGACTCATTGTATCAAGTGGGTAGAGTGCGGTGCCTATGATGAATCGCGACGACCGCACGCCGCTCGCGTGCCTCTATCACTGGGAGCGCACGCGGCCTGACGCCATCCACTTCGTTCAGCCCGTCGGAGCTGGACGCGTGATCAACCACACGTGGCGAGAGATCATGCGGGAGGTGCGCAGCATGGCCGCGCACCTCCGCTCCCTCGATCTCCCGCCGTGCACTCAGATCGCGCTCTTGGGCAAGAACTCGGCCCACTGGATCATGGCCGACTGGGCGATCTGGATGGCCGGTCACGTCACCGTGCCGCTCTATCCGACCCTCAACGCGGAGACGGTCCGCTACACCCTCGAGCACAGTGACTCGCGTTTGTTGTTCGTGGGCAAGCTCGACGGCTGGGCGGCGATGAAGCCCGGCGTCCCCGCGGAGATGCCGGTGATCACGCTGCCGCTCGCGCCCGAAACCGAGGGGACGCCTTGGGAGGAGATCGTCGCGCGCACCGAGCCGCTCACCGGCGAGCCGGATCGCCCGCTCGATGATCTCGCGACCATCGTCTACACGTCGGGCAGCACGGGCCTGCCGAAGGGCGTCATGCAGAGCTTTCGCTCCTTCAATATCGTCGGCACGCTGATGGACGACGTCATTTCGGTCGGCATCGACGATCGCATGATCTCGTATCTGCCCCTGGCGCACGTGGCAGAGCGCCTGGTCGTGCAGAACCAGTCCACCTATCACGGCTTTCAGGTGTTCTTCGCCGAGTCGCTCGACACCTTCGTCGCGGACCTGCGGCGGGCGCGCCCCACCATCTTCTTCTCGGTGCCTCGGCTGTGGACCAAGTTCGAGAACGCCGTGGCCGAGAAGCTGCCGAAGAAGCGCCAGGAGTTCTTCTTCCGTATCCCGTTCCTCGGCCGTAGGTTCAAGCGAAAGATCCTCGAGCAGATGGGGCTCGACAGCGTGCGGCTCGCCTTCACCGGTGCCGCGCCGCTTCCGCCCGAGACGATCAGCTGGTACCGCGGGCTCGGCCTGCAACTGCTCGAGGCGTACGGGATGAGCGAGAACATGGCGTACTCGCACTTCACGCGGCCCGAGTCGGAGCGCCCCGGCTACGTGGGGCAGGTGAACGCAGGGGTCGAGTGCCGCATCGGAGAAGGCGGCGAGATCCTGGTCAAGAGTCCCGCGCAAATGCTCGGCTACTACAAGGAGCCCGAGTTGACCGCCGCGTGCTACACGCCCGACGGCTTCTTCAAGACGGGCGACATGGGCGAGATCGATGAGGAAGGTCGTATCCGCATCACCGGCCGCGTGAAGGACCTATTCAAGACCAGCAAGGGAAAGTATGTCGCTCCCGTGCCGATCGAGAATCGCTTGGTCGCGCACCCCAAGGTCGAGGCGGCCTGCGTCTGCGGAGCCAATCAGGCGGCGACCATGGCGCTCCTCCTCTTGTCGGAAGAGGCGCGCGCGGCCCCGCGCGAGGCGCTCGGGGACGAGCTCGGTGAGCTGGTGAACCAGATCAACGCGACGCTCGACCCGCACGAGCAGCTCAAGGGCGCGGTGGTCGTGAAGGACCCCTGGACCACGGACAACGGTCTTCTCACCCCGACGATGAAGATTCGTCGTAACGTGATCGAGCAACGCTATGAACCCCACTTACCTCGCTGGTATCAGGCCCAGCAGCGAGTGATCTGGGAAGACTGAACGGCTCGCCATCCTCTTGGTCTTCGATGAATGGCAAACACCTTGGCTCGTACATCGCTTGCCTGCTGAGCTGCGCGCTCACCGCGGGCTGCCTGTTCGAGTTCTCCGAGCTCCCGGCGCGTCCGCACGGGAGCGTGGGGGCCGAGGTGTTCCGCGTCCTCTGCATGAACCTCGCCGCGCAGTCGTTCCCGAACGATCTCACCGGCGCCGGCTTCTCCGCGGGCTGCGACGGTAAGGAGGCCTCGGGGGAGGCGCCGTCCGCACCCGCGGGCGAGGACGAGCAGCGCGCCTACGCCCGCTATCAGGCCCTGGTGGCCCGTCGCGCCCGCCTCGTCGAGGCGCTGGACGCGACCTTCGACGAGGCGGTCTATCGCCCGGACGAGGTGCGCGATTTCCTCGCCAACATGGTGCCCCTCTACGATCCACCCGAGCCGCTACCCGAGGCGACACGCGCGGTCGCGACCCTGCTCACGCAGCTCGTCGATCCCAGGGACGGCGCGGGCGCCGACGCGCTCGGGGCGCTCGAGCGCATCTCGGCGCGCGAGGGCTACCGTCCCGCGCACCTCGAGCTCGCCTTGTCGCGCGCGCTGTTGAGCTATCCGAAGCTCGACGAGGTCGTTCGATCCACGCTCGCCTCGATCGCGCCGGGGGGCCCCGCGCGCGGGGTCTATGAAGATCTGCTCCGCGCGGGCGCGCTCGACCTGGCCACTGCCGAGCGGGCTGCGCCCGACCCGCTGCATCCCGGCACGCTCGCGGTCGCCATGGAGCTCTTGCTGAGCCAAAGGGACGTGTTCGCGGGCAGCTCGGGTCCGCTCCACATGACGCGCCGCGACGCCCGCGGGGTCGCGCAGCCCCGGGCGGACGCCGCCGGCTTCGGTCCGCCGTTTCAGGACCTGGATGGCGACGGTCTCGCAGACATCGACGCGCGAGGGCGCTTCGTCCTGAGCGACGACGCGCCCGCATCGCCCTACGCCACGTTCGATCCCAGCGACGCGCGGCCCGCGACGCGCGACGCCTCGGGCCGCGCGACCTCGGCGGCCGGCGAGCCGATCTACGCGTCGATCGACGTGGACCGCACGCTGCTCGCGGGCCTGTTGCGCGAGGCGGTGCCCCTGCTCACGCGCGGAGAAGGCGGGCACGCGCCGCTCTTCGACTTCGCCTACGGCATGAACGCGCTGCTCGGTGACTACGGAGCGCGCAACCAAACGTGGGGCAAGGCCCAGCTCGAGTTCGAGGGACCCGACACCGACAAGGGGCCGCTCTTCGACTTCGTCCATGCCCTCTCGAGCGTCTTGCCCTTTCGGCAGACGGATGAGTTCCTGGAGGTCTTCCAGCAACTCGTGCGCGATCACGAGCGCCCGCTCGCGGGATTGATCGAGGCGGTGCTCTACATCAAGGAGCGCTCCGATGCGTACCCCGATGCGATGTTCGAGAAGCCCCACGACTTCTGGGATGGCTTGCTTCGCTGGGCGCTGCGCGTCACCGAGCGGCCCGAACTGCTCGAGGCGATGCTGCGCGCGCTCGGCGAAGACGGCACCGCGCAGGCGGGCCCGCTGATCGGCAACTTCATGCGCTACCGCGATCGCGTGAATTACCCGCTCGGAAGTCGGGAGGAGCTCGCTGCCCTGGGGATCGACCCGAAGATGGTTTCAGGCAAGCTGAGCCAATCCTGCTCCGGTGCGGCCTGCGGGCGAGCGTGTGACCTGGACAACCCTTGTCCGAGCGGGCTCGCGTGCGTGGTGGCGAAGGCCGAGAGCCCAGCGGGTGTGTGCGGTTCGGTCGCCGAAGCGGTGGCCGCTCACCGCGTCAACGTCAACTACCCGTGTCCGAATCCGCCCGCCCCCCTGCTGGGCGCGAACGACCCGGCCCCGGACTGCGTCCCGCACGCGCGCCATCCTTCGCCCCATCACCGCGGCATCCGCGGCTGTCCCGCCGACAAACCCGCAGACGGCGCGAGCTGTAGCGACGCGGGCGGGGTCGGCCTGTGTAGCTGGGACCAAGGATCCTGCTCCTGTGACTGCGACGGCGGACTGTGTCGCCACGGCCAAACGCCGACCTGGCGCTGCACCGACACGCCGACGCCTGGCTACGCGGATTGGGTGGACCGCACCAGGCCCGATCTGCGTGTCGGCAGCGACGGCCGCTCCAACCAGTCCCTGTTCCAGCGCACGATTGCGTTGATCCACGACCTGCACGTGCCCGCCAAGTGGTGCAACAAAGATGGCGCGCAACTCAACCTCTACGAGCCCGCCGGGAGCAACACGAGGGCTGCGCTCAATGGGACCATGGGCCTCATGCTCGGGCAGATGCTGGGGCCCTACGAGGAGTGCGGCTTGCTCAACGAGCGGAGCATCGTGGAGTTCTTCGCGCGCACGATCCTCGGCACGGCCGAGCTGAAGCTGCAGAACCCGGATCTGCAGGAGACGATGGGCACGCTCCTCCCGCTCCTCGGGTTGACCCAGGACCAGCTGATGGAGCGCCAGACGCAGATCCGCGGCCTCAGCGTGGCGCCGCCCAAGCCCGAGGGCATCGCGCGCATGGTGTTCAGCCCCTACGTGCCTTATCAGGCGGACCTGCTCGACCTCACTCCCTCTCGCGACAATCTCCTGATCGTCGAGCTCCATCAGGACACGATCACCGCCTGGGAGCTCGAGGACCCCATTTCCGGCGAGAGCTACTACAGCGCGCTCGCCCCCTTTCTCTCCGCCATGGATCCGAGCGCTGGCGAGGGGCAAAGCCACCTCGATCTGTACGGCGACATCATCTCCCTCGCGCACCTTCACTGGTCGTCGCGCGCGACCGATGCCACCACGCGCGCCTGCGAAGAGGGAACCTCGCCGCTGAGTTGCAAGGAGAACAGCCCCCTGTTCTCGTTTCAGTCCAACCTCGTCAGCTACGAAGAGCTGGTCGCCGAGGCCCTGGTCGACGCGCGCTTGATGAGCCGCTTGCGCGATCTCACGCATGCCCTCAGCGAAATCAAGCTCCCGAGCGGCAAGGACGGCGTCCGTGTCTTGGCCGAGACCCTCTTCAACTTGCTCCAGCCGCGCCGGAGCTGCCGCGACCATGACTGCCGCGCGCACCCGCTGCGCTACCGGGATGGTCGCTCGAGCACCGCGACCAATACTGGCGAGCCGATCGACGAGGTCTCCCCGATCTACCTGGTGCTCGACGCGCTCAACGCGATCGACGCGCGCTTC
Source organism: Myxococcales bacterium (assembly GCA_044507075.1). Classification (GTDB taxonomy): domain Bacteria; phylum Myxococcota_A; class Polyangia; order Polyangiales; family DASUME01; genus DASUME01. The sequence continues at coordinate 6,273 of JBIQKA010000053.1, read as the reverse complement.
GAGGGCCCGCTCGCGGATCGTCTGCGTCCTTGGCGCGACGCGCGCAGCCGCATCGTCGATGTGTTCTTCGACATCACGCGAGACGGCCCCGGGCAGTGGCGCTTCAAGAGCCCGCGCGGTCGCGCCATCCTCTCGGAGTCAGTGACCTTCCTGCGTCGAAGGCTCGCTCAGTACCGGGAAGAGCAGGCCGCGTGCGAAGCTTCGTCCCAGTCCTCTGCGAGTTGTCATCAGGTCCGCGATTGGGCCTTTGGCCTCGCGCCACGCCTCGCGGGTTCACTCGGACAACCCCTGAGCGCGGCCGTGCTCCGCCTGCTCGACCGCCTGCGCGAACTCGAGCCGGACCCCGCCGGCAAGGTGTTCGATCTGGCCGCCTATCTCACCACCGAGCCGGCGGGAGGGGACACCTTCCCGGCGATGTTGCTCGGCACCGCGGACCTCCTACAGCTGCTCGAGGACACGGAGAACCTCGGGCCGCTGATGGCGTTCTCCGCCCGCGCGCTCGCCACGAACGCGAGCGAGGTGGCCGATGGCAAGGGGGGCGAGCTCCAGTTCGAACCTGCCGCGCTCGAGCGAGCGCTCACGCTCCTGCGCTCGCTGCAGGACATCGCGCCCGAAGGGGAAAACCACAAGAGCACGCTCGCGAGCCTCCTCGCGCGCCTCGCGAAGCCGCACCGACAAAGCGGGGAGACGCCGCTCGACGTCATCCTCGAGACCATCGTGGCCGTCAATCGCGCGGCGCCCTCCGGGCGAGGTGGCGGCTCGCTCTCGCGCGACGATCTGCGGGCCATGCTCCAAGAGGCGGCGCTCTTTCTCAAAAGCGAGCGCCACGGCCTCGAGCGCCTGTTCGCCATCGTGCAGTCGAGGGAGCTGCGATGAGACGCGCGCTCAGCGCCCTCTTGATCGCGCTGGCGCTTGCCTTCGCGCTGCCTGAGCGCGCCCACGCGGGCGGACTCTATCTCACCGATCGTGGGACGCGCGCCCTTGGTCGTGGTGGCTCGTTCGTGGCCGGCGCCGACGACGGGCAGAGCCTCTGGTACAACCCTGCGGGCCTCGCCTACGCCGGCCGCAAGCACGTGTTCATGGACGGCACGCTCTCGCTGTTTCGCGCGAGCTTTCGGCGCGTCACCCGTGACGATATCGACGGCCCGTCGCCCAGGGTGGACGCCGACCCGATGCCGCTGCCGATCCCCACGCTCGCGCTGGTGGACAGCTTCGGCCTCGCGGACTTCAGCTTCGGCATCGGCCTCATGGCGCCCAACGCGGTCATGCTGCGCTGGCCCGAGACGGCGGGCCTCGGACCCGACGGCCTGCCTCGTCTCTCTCCGACCCGACACTCGCTGATCTCCATGCAGGGCAGCGCCATCGCGCACCTGGCCCTCGGTGCGGCCTACAGCGGCATCAAGGGGCTCTCGATCGGCGCGGGCTTACACGTGATCGCCTCGCGCTTTCACGCGGGTGTGTATCTCAGCTCCTGCGACTACGGCATCCTTTGCCAGCAGCCCGAGCAAGCAGACTACGAAGCGCCCGCGGTGGTGCACCTCGGCATGGCCATCACGGCGACTCCGATGTTCGGGCTCATCTACGAGCACGGCATGTTCCGCGTCGGCGGATCGCTGCTGTTGTTCTACGACATCCAGGGCACCGCGAAGCTGAAGGCCAAGCTCCCCAATGCGCCCATGTTCGGTTCCGCGGACGAGTGCAGCTCCGAGCAAGCGCGCCGCGACAACCCCCAGTGCGCCCGGATCGAGGGCGATAAGGCCGACATTCGGCTCTCGATGCCGATGATCGCGCGGCTCGGCGTCGAGCTGCGGCCGAACGAGCAACTACGGGCCGAGATCGGCCTGACCTACGAGGGCTGGAGCCGACAGCAAGACTTCCGCATCAAGCCCCACGACATCCGGATCGAGAACGCGGTGGGCCTGCCTACCTACGCGGTCGGTCCGATCAGCATGCCGCGGCAGATGAAGGATGTGTGGAGCCTGCGGCTCGGCGCCGAATACCAGCTCGACGACAGCCCGCTCACCCTGCGCGCGGGCGTCATCCTGGAGCAGAGCGCCTTCGCGAGCCGTACGCTGACCCCGCTCACGCTCGACAGCAAGAAGGCCCTGTTGGCGCTCGGCGCGAGCTACCAGTGGTCCGACGACGTCTACATCGATGTGCTCTACGCGCACCTGTTCATGGCGAACGTCAAGGTAAGAGATAGCGTCGTGTACCCGCAGAACCCGCTGAGGCCGCCGTATCAGGCCGATCCGGGCGATCCAGTGGGTGCGCCGGAGCCGGTCGGAAACGGTGACTACGCGATGGAGGCGGACCTGATCGGCGTCGGGTTGCGTGTGAACCTGTGAGCCCTTCCGCGCGACCTCCCGCGTCCGATCTCGCAGAGACGGCGGAGGAGGGGGCGCGTGGCATGGAAGATCTGAAGGAAACAGTCGGCGGCGGCGCCATGTCCTCGAGCGCACGCCCTGGGCCGAAGGCTGAGGGTTGGCCTTCCCGCCCCGGTCAGGCCTGAGTCAGAGCGTCTTCAGGAACTCGATGATCGCCATGCGCTCTGCGTCGCTGAGGGCGTCGCCGAACTCGTGGCCCTGGTTGCTCTGCGAGTACTTGTACGTGTTGTAGATCTTGCGCTCCTCGAGCTGCTCCCACTCCATCGGCGCGAGCTCCAGGTTCCAGGTGAACCACAGGTTGCCCGCGGAGCTCGTCTCGGGTGGCTCGGGCGTGCAATCCAGCACGGTTCCCGCCTTCCCGCACTCGAGCACGTCGTACTTCCAGCCGAGCTTCTCGTGGTCGTATGCGCGCTTGAGGTCCGTGTCGAAGCCCGCGGCGCCGGTCGGCCACTCCGAGGGAACCAGGCGCGACCAGCGGCGCCAGAGCGCAGGCCGATCCGAGGGCTTGAGGACCTCCCACACCGTCGGCACCGAGCCGTTGTGAAGGTAGGGACCGCTCGCCCAGATGCCGTAGAGCGGAGGCGCGAGATAACCGTGCGTCTCGGGCACCCCGAAGCACTTGCCCGGCTCCTCGGGCGTGCCGTAGCCCCACCACGAGTAGCTCAGGGTTTGCTTGAGCCCCTCGTTGAGCGAGAGGGCGCGTGCGGGATCGGTGCCGATCACCTCGAGCGGCGCGATGTATGCGGCGATGCCCTCGAGCTCCGGCTGGTCGAGGAAGTCGGGATCGGCCGCGAAGCGCGGCGAATAGACGCCGTGACACGAGGCACACGAGCCGTTTCCGCCCTCGGGCGCCGGCGCGTCGCGATGGGCCCACAGGTTCTTGGTGTGAAAGAGCACGGCCCCCTCCTCCGCGAGCTCCTCGTCGATCGGACCCGGGTAGGCGGGCGAGGTCATCGCTTCGGCCCAGAGGTTCACGTCTTGATCGTGCTCCTCGATCCACTCACGCCCGTAGAAGATATCGAGCATGTGCGACTGGGTCATGATGGGCATGAAGAAGCCCATCACCGGGCGCGCGTTGTCCATGGCGAAGCTTCCGTCGTGGAAGCGACGCGTGCGGTGGCCCATATTCCACCAGGCAGGGTAGTCGACCGAGCCCTGCGAGGGCGCCGAGATGAGCGAGCCGTTGTAGTGGCCCGCGCGGTCGAGATCGAGCGCGGCGATCGCGGGATACAGGAGGATGTCGCCGGTCCCGCGCACCTTGTTGGCGGCGATCGGGAAGTTCGGGAAGTAGTCGCCGAACATCGAGCCGATCTCGACGAGCGGGTTGCCGCTGCCGTACAGCGCGCCGAGCCCCGGACCGTCGGACTCCTCACCGACCTTTCCGCTGTGACACCAGTGGCAGTTCATGCCGATCTTACCGGTGTAGATCCCGTCCGCATCGCGCAGCTGGGTGAGCGCGACCGGAAGCTGTCCCGAGCCGCCCTGGGTCTTGTTTGGATCCTCGCCCGCGAGCGGATAGGGATTGCGCTTGGGTCCGAGCGGCATGCCCCAGCGCTCGGCCGCGATCTCGTCGAAGTCCTTGGGACGCTCCTTGAAGCCCCACTTGCGCCACAGATCGTTGTAGCTCGCGGCCGAGAAGGTCAGAATGGCATCGGTCTGATCGCCGCCGAAGAACACCATGCGGCCGCCGTCCATGTTCGCCTCGGCGCGCGCCACCCGCTTGCGATACTCGCCACAATCGAGCGGCGGCGCGTCCTCCGCGCTCGCCCCTTCGTGGCAGTCAACCCAGTACGCGTTGAAGAGCACGGCCTTGCCCTCGTTGGCTCCGGGCACCACCAGCCTGCGCGGGTCGACCGGTAGCGGTGCGTCATCCGGCTGATCCTTGCAGAACGACGCCCAGACGTGGCCGCCGCGGGTATCTCCCAGCAAAGGCGGAGGACCCTCCGCGTCGCCGTCGCCATGCACGTCGTCGGAATTGTCGCCATCGCCGCCGTTGGGCTTTGCGCGGGCGTCCCCATCGCCCGTCGACTCGGGGTCTTCATCGACGGTCAGGTCCTTGTCCGAGCCTGGCCGGCCATTGTTGCCGTTGGCTCCGCACGCGGAGAGGAAGCCGAGTCCCACACAGGCCCACAGCCCAAGCCGCTGATTGTAGTTCGCCATACTCTTCACCCTCCCTCTGCCACTGCCAAGCTAAGGCCCCCCACGCGCATCCATGGGAGATCCGGGCCATGCGCCGCCGTGCTTTGCGCCGAGGGCTGCGGGAATTCCTTGAGTCGCACGAGCATGCCGGTGTTTGCCCCTCGAGATGCGCAGTTGTTGAGACACCGATACAGATGTCGTGTTATTGTGTCAATGACATCTGGGGCCCTTGAAGACGAAATGCCGACATGCCCCCGTGGAGGGGCAGCAAGAACGACACATGGCGCGATGGAGGGGCCGAGCCGCGGCCTGGCCGGCGCTCGCCCTGTGGGCCCTCTCGGCCTGGACCGGCTGCTTCGCCCAGGGCGAGCCGGCCGGGCCCTATCACGGCTGGAAGTCCCAGGGCGTTCGCAACGACGCGGGGCGCGAGGAGTCCTCGGAGGATGCGTCCTCGGAGGACGACGACCCTGACGAGCCCGCCACGGACGCTGGGGCGCCGGTCGAGGAGGCGGTGCCCGCTTGCTTGAAGGAGAGGGTCGAGGCCGTGCAGGCCAGGCTCGATGTTTGTCGCACGTGTCACCGACCCAAGGGATTGGCCCAGGACTCGAAGTTCGTGCTCGACAGGGACCGCACCCTGGACGCTGCACGGTTGCGGGCCGCGTATCGCGCGCTCGGTGACGACCTCCTGCACGTGCCCGCGGGAGAGGGCACCCGGAAGCACCCGGGGGGAGAGCGGTTGGTCTCAGGAACGGCGAGCTACCAGGCCTGGCAAGACCTGTTGGATGCGCTCGGCGATCCCCAATGTGGTGCGGCTTCCCCGTAAGGCGCGGCGAAGGTGGCGCGTTCGCCGCGCCGTCCGTTCAAGGGCGCACGAGGATGTTGAAGGATGCTCCCCACGGCATTCCGCCGAGATCCTGCGTGACGACCGTCCACTTGCCGCTCGCCGCGTCCCACGACGCTGCCAATGGGCTTGTGACGCTCGGGCCGACTGCCCCGTTGCTAGGGTTTGCGTTGTGCGTGATGAAGAACTGGGCGTCGGGTTGATTGTTCAACAGCGGATGATTGAGGTACGTCCAGTTGAACAGCACATTGAACGCGTTGGTGTTGTGCACGAACGAGGCGTCGCCGGGGGTGGCGACGCGCACGTTGAATTTGGCGTTGGCCGGCATCGCGGTGTTGTTCTCGTTGAAGATCGTCCAGCGGCCGAGCGCCCCGTCGTACCGCACGCCCACGGCGCGCGGGTTGGTGGTGCCGCCCTGCGTGACGAAGAGCAATGCGTCGGGGTTGTTTCGAAGCGCGCACCCTAATACGGGATGCCGAAGCTGGTGAGCAGGGTTAACCCTGAACGTCTCTCGTGGGCCGTCCATGTGCCATGCTTGCCCATGGCGCGATGACGACCGCATCCGCCGAGGGATGAGGGGGATGGGCATGACGCAGAGCAAGCAGTCGGGGGCCGCAGCGATGGTGCGGGCCCTTGAACACGAGGGCGTTGAGTACGTCTTCGGCGTCCCGGGCGAAGAGAGCCTCGACCTGCTCGAGGAGCTGCGCAAGTCGAGCATCCAGTTCGTGGTCACGCGGCACGAGCAGACCGCCGCGTTCATGGCGGCGACCTACGGGCGATTGACGGGCCGGCCCGGGGTGTGTCTGAGCACGTTGGGGCCGGGCGCGACCAACCTCGTGACGGGCGCCGCGTACGCGCTGCTCGGGGGCATGCCCATGCTGATGATCACCGGGCAGAAGCCGATCTTGA
>JBIQKA010000244.1:0-4882 GCA_044507075.1 Myxococcales bacterium | reverse complement strand
CCCTTTCACCGCAGCGAGGCGGCGAGCCCGTCCAGGATGTCCGTCTCGGACACCATGAGCTCCGCGATTTCGAAGGCGTCCAGGATCCCGAGCAACACCACGGCGCCGCCCACGATCACCTCGGCGCGCTTGGGCTCGATGAGCATGCTCCGGCGCTCTTGCACCGTGGCGCCGGCCAGACGCTCGTAGGCCTCCTGTGCGGCCGCGCGCGTGAGCACCATGTGGTGGGTCGCCTTGGGATCGTAGCGGGTCAACCCCAAGGCCTGCGCGCCGAGCGAGGTGACGGTGCCCGCGAGCCCCACCATGCGCCGCATGCGCGAGAGGTCGATGGCGGCGCTCACCTTCTCGAGCACGCGGCGTACGTCGTCGGCGCACGCCGAGAGCTCGCTTGCGCTCGGTGGATCGCTCTTGAGGTGGCGCTCGGTCATGCGCACGCAGCCCATGTCCACCGAGATCAGCTGCTCGGGCGCGTGACTTCCCAACACGAACTCGGTGGAGCCTCCGCCGATATCCACGACCAGATAAGGTCCCGCGTCGGGATCGAGGCCCGTCGTTGCTCCCAGAAACGAAAAGCGCGCCTCGTCTTCGCCCGGGAGCAGCTCCGGGCGCGCCCCGAGCGCCGCTTCGGCCGCGTCGAAGAAGAACCGACTGTTCTTGGCGTCGCGCGCGGCGCTGGTGGCCGCGGCCCGGATTTTCTCGCGCGCCACCCCGTGCTTACGCACCAGCTCCCCGTAGCGCGTGAGCACGCCCACCGTGCGGGCGATGGCGTCCTCGTGCAACGACCCGGTGACGTCCACGCCCTGTCCGAGCCGGGTCACTTGCATGTGGCGCTCGAGCTCGCGTCCCTCGGCATCCGTGATCAGAAGTCGCACCGAATTGGTGCCAATGTCCACGGCGGCCACGTTGCCGTCTTTTGGCTCCACGCTCACGCTCCTTGCGATCCAATCTGACGCTTGAGGCCGATCAGCGTCAGAAGCTCCATGCGCGCCGCGGAGTCGATCAGGAACAGTCCGTGCAGCTTGCTGGTGGTGGTCCAGGAGCCCGGCTTGCGCACCCCGCGGTAGCACATGCAGAAGTGCTGGCACTGCATGATGACCGCCACGCCCTGGGGCTCGAGGTGGAGCTGCATGGCGTCCGCAATCTGCTTGGTGAGCTTCTCCTGGACCTGCAGGCGCTTGGCGAACACGTCGACCACGCGCGCGATCTTGCTCAGGCCCACCACGCGGCCGTTGGGGATGTAGGCCACGTGCGCCTTGCCCACGAAGGGCACCATGTGATGCTCGCAGTGGCTGAACACCTCGATGTCACTCACCAGCACGAGCTCGTCGTAGCCATCGACCTCTTCGAAGGTCCTCTTGAGGTACTCGGCGGGATCCATGGCGTAGCCGCTGAAGTGCTCGCCCAGCGCGCGTACCACCCGCGCTGGGGTGTCGAGCAATCCCTCGCGCTTCGGGTCCTCGCCCAAGTAGCGCAGGAGGCCGCGCACGTGGGCCTCCGCCTTCGCCACCTCTTGGTGGCTACGGCTCTGGTTGAGCGTTTCGGGGATCTTCGGGGCGCGGCTACGACGTTTCACCATCGCGGCCGAACATGAGCGATGGCCCGCGCTCTCTCAACCCAAAACCTCGGACGCGCGCGCTCAGCCGCCGAAGCGCAGCTCGGGAGGACGCTGGAAAAAGCCGTTGCGCTCGGGATCGTTGTAGCTCTTGTAGTCGATCTCCCAGGGCGTGATGTGGGTGACGCCGCCCTCGCAGGTCATGGTGAGCGCCATGGGCGTGACCTGGCGATAGCTCGAGTTCGAAGGCAGGTCGTCGTTGTCCTTGCCGCCCGAAGAGAAGAGCGTGCAGAGCAGGAAGTTCGCTTCGTCGTACACGCGGACGAAACCCTGGTTCACCTTCTCATGGCCGCGGATGAGGGCCTCGCAGCCGATGCGCTGCAGGAAGCGTTGGGCCTGGAAGCGCCCGAAGGCGAAGCGCGCGGACTGGTCCTGCAGCTCCGCGGGGATGACGTCGGCGCTCGACGGATCGCTCCACATCATCTGGAAGCGGATGTCTGGGTCGTTGAGGCTCGACAGATCCTTGTAGCGCTCCTTGAACAGGTGGTCGCGCGGGATACCGCCGTGCACGAACAGAGTGCGCCCGAACAGCAGCGAGGTGGGCAGGGCCTCGAAGAGCCGGATGTATTCACGGAAGACGTCCACATCGACATGGGGCTTGAGCGTGTCGATGGCCTCCGAGGGCTTCACCCCGCCGTAGATGTTGCCCTTGAACTCCACGAAGTACTCGTGGTTGCCGCGCAGCACGACCACGTGCTCGGGGGCGGTGAGATAGAGCAAGAGCACCGAGCGCAGCACGCCGTTCAGGCTGAAGATGCCGCGATCGATGTAGTCGCCGAGCAGGACCAGCTTGGGCTCCGGGACTGACGTGGGATCGGCGCGGTAGGCGGCCACCTTGTCGAAGAACTTGGACTGCATGATGGCGGCCTTGAGGCAGCTGTAGCAGCCGTGGAGATCGCCCAGTACGGTGAGCTCGAAGCGCTTGTTCGGCGGCGTGGGACAGACCTGGATGTGCCCGTCCAAAAAGGGAGCGTCGTTGACGAACTCGTCCACGTGCTGCTTGCCGACGAGCTTGCCTGTGCCCTTCGCGCGCGCGGCCTCGAGCGCCGCCACGGCGCGGTCGACCACCTCGCGGTCGGCCTCGATCTGCCGCTTCCTGGTCTCGGGATCGCGCGAGTAGTGGTGCTCGAACTGCTCGAAGAAGGGGTGCACCTTGCGCTCCGAGTCGAGCACCCGCGGCGCCATGATCGACACGCTGCGCCGCCTGTTCTCCTCCACCAGCTCCACGTCGAGCTCGGCCTCCAGCAACGAGCTCAGCTCGGCGCGGAATTTCACCTCCGCCGGGTGCGCTTCGCCGTCCGCCATGATCAGGTGGTCGATGGTCTCCATCAGAACTTCCTGGCTCTGCTTGTCGAAGCCCTGGAAGATCTCGAAGCAGCGCAGCTTCAGCTTGCCGTGGACGAACTTGTCGTGGTCCTCGTCGCGCGCGACCGCCTCCGTGAACAGCTCCTTCACCTCGGTGTCGATGCCCTCGAAGACCTCGTGGAAGTGCGCCGTGAACTTGGTGGTCAGCTCGTGCTGCACGTCAGGGGCCAGCTTGGCGGCGCCGGTCTTGACGCGGTGGGCGACCAGCTTTTCGATGTAGTCGCGCACGAAGCTCTTTTCGGCCGCGTCGAACTCGCCATCGATGTACCCGAAGGTCGTGAGGTAAAAGATGATGGCCCGCATCTGCTTTTCGGCGAGCTCTGGGTCTGCGCTGAAGTTGAGCATGTGTCGCCGAGTGTAAACGGTTTTCCAACGCTTGAATCAAGCGACTGCGTGCGTTGGGCAAAGACGCGCAACGGGGGGCCGCAGGTGCGTTTGCCGCGGGGCGCCCGTTTGGGAGGTCGAGCTTGAAGGTGCGTGCCCTCTGCGCGAACAGATACGATACTTGCCCACCATGCGTGTCTTGGTGAGCGGAGCGGATGGGTTCTCCGGTACACACCTGGTTCGTGGCCTCAAGGGCGCGGGCCACGAGGTGATCGGCGCCGTCTTTGGACGCGCCGCGGAGGACGGCGAAATTCGCGTCGATCTCACGCACGTGGAGGAGCTGTCTCGGCTCGCGCTCGACGTCGATGCAGTGGTCCACGCCGCGGGCATCGTGGAGCCCTCGGCGGGCGCGCGCGCCATGCGCGAGGTGAACGTCGCCGGGACGGCTCACCTGGCGGCGTGGGCTCGCGCTCACTCGGTGCGCCACTTCGTACACCTGAGCTCGGTGGCGGTCTACGGTGTGCTCGTCCTCGGCGAGGACCGCGATGAGCGCACCCCGCGGCTGGCCCGACTCGGCGGCCTCGCCTACATGCGCAGCAAGGCGCTCGCCGAGGTCGCGCTGGAGCGCTCCGGGGTCCCGTATTCCCTGTTGCGGCCCCCGGCCATCGTGGGTGCCGGTGACACGGTGATTTCGCGCGGCTTCCTGGAGGCGTTACGCGACCATGCAGGCATCCCGTTGGTCCCTGGCGCCCGGCTCGACCGCCGGGTCTCCCTGGCCTTTGCGCAAGGGGTGGTCGAGGTCGTCCTGAGGGTGCTCGATCACGGTCCCCTGGGAGGCGCCCTGCACGTGGTGGACGCCGAGCTCACCCTCGGCGAGCTGGCGCAGGTCTACGCCGCGGCCCTCCACAGAAGCTGTGGTTTCGTACGTGCCAGTTGGTCCGAGGTGGTTCGAAGCCGTGCCTCTCCGGGCTTTCAGTGGCTGGCCGCAAGTGCCCGTTTTGGCCAACATTATAGCCGCGAGAAGTTGCTGAAAAAGCTGGGTTACCGCGCTTCGCTCACCCTCGAGGCCGCCGTGGAGGCCGGAATTTCCGGTTTGCAAGGGGATAGTACCCGCTTATTCTAGCAAGTGTTCACGCTTCGTTTTGTGACGGACACCATGCTCTCTCCGCTCTGCTCGCCCCGGCCCATTGTTCTGCTCGCGCGTGGACCTGCGCGCTTCGACATCTGCCGTCGTGCTTCAGCTTCGAGACTCGGTACGCAGCAACGCGACGCGTGGACGCGACGGGACGGAAGGACACTCAGGTAACGAAATGCTCGTCGCGCGCCTCTCGCGGTTTTGCTCGCGGGCGGAACCGCCCGCTTCGACCAGGGCTCCGGTTCGAGGGGTGGATATGGGATTGGGCACGAAGGTGCCAGGGAGCTGGAAGAGATAGAGCAACATGGGTCAGCGACTGTATGTGGGAAACTTGCCGTTCAGCGCGACGGCAGACGACGTGCGTTCGACGTTCGAAGGGGTGGGCGAGGTGAGTGACGTGCACCTGGTGGTCGATCGCGAGACGGGCCGCGCCCGTGGCTTTGCGT
>JBIQKA010000243.1:0-4959 GCA_044507075.1 Myxococcales bacterium | reverse complement strand
TAGAGCTTCATCTTGGACCAACCGCGCGAGAACACGCGCTCGGCGGTCTCCATCAGCTGCTCCTCGGTGACGTTCTTGTTCACCACGTCCCGCATGCGCTGCGAGCCTGCCTCGGGGGCGAAGGTGAGGCCGGTCGCGCGCACCTTTTGGATCTCGTCGAGCAGCTCCTCGGTGAGGCCGTACGCGCGCAGCGAGGATACGGAGAGCGAGACGCGCTCCTTCTCCAGCTTGGACATCACCTGGCGCACGAGCGGCGAGATGGCGCTGTAGTCCGCCGTCGAGAGGCTGGTCAGGGAAGCTTCGTCGTAGCCGCCGTCACGGACGGCCTTGAGGATGGTGTCGACGATCTCCTGGGGATCGCGCTCGCGCACTGGCCGGTAGATCATGCCCGCCTGGCAGAAGCGGCAGCCCTCGGTGCAGCCGCGCGCGATCTCCACCGAGACGCGGTCGAACACGGTCTCGGTGTTGGCGACCGGGCCATCGGAGGGGAAGGGGTACTTGCTGATCTTGGGCAAGAAGGCGCGCTTCACCGGCAAGGGGAGGTCCGAATCCGACTGCGCGGCCACGTAGAGGAGCTGGCTCTCCGGGTCCTGCGCCACCTCGTAGAGAGAGGGCACATACACGCCGCCGAGCTTGGCCAGCTGCCTGAGGCGCTCGGCGCGAGGGACGCCAGCGCGCTTGAGCGTGCTCCAGGTGAGCATCACCTCGGGCGTCTTCTCTTCGCCGTCGCCGATCACGAAGGCATCGATGAAGGCGGCCAGCGGCTCGGGGTGCGTGGCGTTGGGGCCGCCTGCGATGATCAACGGGTCGTCCTCTGCGCGCGCGCTCGAGCGCAGTGGGATGCCGCCCAGATCGAGCATCAACAGGATGTTGGAGAAGGCGAGCTCGAACTGCAGCGAGAAGCCCACCACGTCGAACTCGCGCAATGCGTGGAAGGTCTCGAGCGAGCGCAGCGGCTCGTCGCGGGCGCGCAGCTCCTGCTCCATGTCGCCCCAGGGCGCGTAGCAGCGCTCGGCCAGCAGCTTGGGATGGCCGTTCACGATCGAGTACAGGATCTTGAAGCCCAGATGGCTCATGCCCACGTCGTAGACGTCCGGGAAGGCGAGACACAGGCGGCACTCGGCAGCCTGCCAGTCCTTGACGACCTCTCCGTGCTCGCCACCCAGGTAGCGCGAGGGTTTGGAGACGCGCTGGATGAACGGGGCGTATGGATGTTCGCGGGCAGCTTCGGACATGGACCAACCTTGCAGACGGGCCGGCTAAGCTACCATGTCGCTGTCCCGAGAGCCCACGGACGCCGCGTTTCCTGGACGCCGGGTTCTCGGCGGCTAGAAGTAGTAGATTGCCGCGATCGCGCCCGCGATCGAGGAGCCGAGGGTGCTGCCCTGCGAGGTCGCGAACACCACGCTCGTGCTGTCCACGTCGTAGGAAGTGGGGGGCGTGTTCTCGTTGTCACTCGGGATCGGGATGTTGGCGCTGGTTTTCTCGATCCGAAGCCGCAGGGCTCCCGTGAGCTGCAGCGCGAAACCCTCGAGTCCGATGGCGCCGAGCTGGATCTCCACCCCCGCTCGCACGCCTGTCTCGAACAGGAAACCTTTGCCGAACACGTCGTTGGCGGTGACCGCGTCCCCGCGGCCATCCGTGGCCTTGCTGAATCCGAGGCCCACATAGGGGATCGCGAGCAGGTTGTAGTGTTTGCCCCACAACAGCGCGATCGGCAGACCGGCGGAGAGGGCGAACGCACGGCTGCTCACGTCCCCCTTGTTGCCCGCCGAGTCCTCCACGCTGCCGCCGCGGAACATGAAGCCGAGTCCCCCCTCGATTCCGAAGCGGTCCGTGAACCAATAGCGGCTGCCGATGATGGGCGCGGTGAGCACGGGATCGACGGAGCGGGTGTTTCCTGTGTTGACGCCCACCGGAAGCTCAGCCAGCCCGAGCAAGCCGAATCCCACGCGGCCGACCACGGCCTCGTGATCGGACTCACCTCGGTCCCGCGCGAGCTTCACGGCGTCGTTGCCCCACTCGGGGGTCTCGGTGGAGGCGGCCCCCGAGCCACTGACGCCCCAGGTGTTTGGGGCAGGTTTGGGCTCTGCCGTCCCCACCTCGCCGGCCTCGGGATCGTCCTCGTCGAGCGCGCGAACTCCGCTCGAGGACAGCAGGCCGAGCCCCAAGCCCACGGCCAGGGAGAGCGCACGGAGGGGGGCGCGGGTGGGACGGATGGACATCGTTCGGAACCTCCGGGGTACGCGGCGCGCAGCCGGGCGCGCAAGCGAAAGCACCTAGCACAAACCCGCGCAATTTGACCAGAAGCTCTGGTGCGCGCGGGCTGCCTTGTCCCCCGGGTGAGGGCGGCGTATGTTTCAAAAAATTTTGAACGCTTCAAATGGTAGGCTCGTGACACACACGGCCGAGCCTTCGGCGTTCGAAGCGGGCGAGAGCGCCCGCGTGCACAGCGGAGCGACGCGTGGCCAACCTGATCGCAGAAGTCGGTGCCCGAGGGGCAGAGTCGAACCAACACGCAGTGGCCGTGCGCTCGATGTTCGATCGCATCTCCCCCACCTACGACCTGCTCAATCGTCTGCTCTCGGCGGGCATCGACCGCCGCTGGCGGCGGCGGGCCCTCGCGCTCCTGGCGGAGAAGCTGCCTGCGGGGCCGCTGCTCGATTCGTGTGCAGGCACGCTCGACTTGGCCCGGGCCATGGAGGCGCGCTTCCCCGGTCGACCCATGCTGGCGGCGGACTTCGCCCGGGAGATGCTGGTTCGCGGGCGCAAAAAGCTCTCGCCACGCGTCCCGGTCACCGTGGGGGACGCCATGCGGTTGCCCATTCAGAGCGGGGTCCTCGCGGGCATGACCTGCGCGTTCGGCATGCGAAACCTGTCCGACCCGCGCGCGGGCATCGCCGAGGCGTACCGCGTGCTCAAGCCCGGCGGCGTGTTCGTGGTGCTCGAGTTCTATCGCCCCTCGACCCTGGTAATGAAGCTCTTCCACGCGGTGTACGCGCGCTTCGTGCTGCCCGGCGTGGGCTTTTTGGTCTCGGGTGATCGCGAGGCCTACGCGTATCTGGCGCGCTCCATGAAGGGCTTCTTCGCCCGCTCCGAGTTCGAGCAGCTCGGGCGCGACGCGGGCTTCTCCGAGGTCTCCGGTGAGGACCTCACGCTCGGCATCGCCTCGCTCGTCCGGATGGTGAAGTGACGTGACGCTCGGCTCGCCACGCGACGACGCAATGCAGCGCGCGCAACGCCCCGCGCGCATCGTGGTGGGCATCAGCGGCGCCTCGGGTGCGCCGTACGCGAAGCGCTTGCTCGAGGTGCTCGAGGGGGAGGTCCAGCGCGGCGCGCTGTCTGTCAGCGTGGTGCTCTCCAGCACCGCTGAGGAAGTGTGGGCCCACGAGTGTGAGGGCAACGTGCGCGATCTCGGCTTTCCGGTCTTCGATGGCCGCGACTACGGCGCGCCGTTCGCCAGCGGTTCCTCCGCCCCCGACGCCATGGTGATCGTCCCGGCTTCCATGTCCACGGTCGCGCGCATCGCGCACGGCATCAGCGACAACCTGCTCACGCGGGCCGCCGACGTGGTGCTCAAGGAGCAGAAGCGGCTGATCGTGGTCCCGCGCGAGACGCCGTACTCCGAGATTCACCTCAAGAACATGCTGGAGCTGGCTCGCGCGGGTGCGCTGATCATGCCGGCGTCGCCCTCGTTTTACGGGCGCCCCCAGGGCGTCCTCTCTTTGCTCGACACTGTGGTGGGGCGACTGTGCGATCACCTCGGCCTCGACACCCAGCTCACGCGACGGTGGGGCACGGACATTCAAATGCAGACCGCGCGTGGCCCCAGCGCGCCCGGCAAAGAGTAGGAGCGAGCATGGACAAGCTCGGTCGGATCGAAGAGAAGGTGAGGGCGGGCGAGCGGCTCGATGCCGACGACGGCATGGAGCTGTTCATGACCAAGGACCTCCTGCGGGTCGGGCAGCTCGCGAACGTGGTGCGCGAGCGGCTGCACGGAGATCGCACGTTCTTCAACGTGAACATGCGGTTCGAGGCCACCAACGTGTGCGAGGCGAGCTGCCGGTTTTGCGCCTTCCAGAAGCTCGAAGAGGGCATGCCGGGCGCGCACACCACGAGCCACGAAAAGGCTTGGGCCCAGCTGCGTGATTTCCCCGATCCCAAGCTGACCGAGCTCCACATGGTGAACGGGCTCAACCCGAACCTCTCCCTGGAGTGGTTCGAGGAGTTGCTCGCGGGTTGGAAGCGGGTGCGTCCGGGGATCCACCTCAAGTGCTTCACGGGCGTGGAGATCCACTACTTCGCCGAGAAGCGCGGGCTGACCTACCGCGAGGTGCTCGAGCGCCTGCGCAAAGCGGGGCTCGACAGCATGCCCGGCGGCGGCGCGGAGATCTTCCACCCCGACGTGCGGCGCCGAATCGCGCAGGGCAAGTGCTCAGCCGAGGAATACCTCGAGGTGCACCGGGTGGCGCACAGCCTCGGCATTCACACCAACACCACCATGCTGTATGGGCACATCGAGACCTTCGAGCATCGCGTCGATCACCTCCTGCAGCTGCGCGCGCTGCAGGACGAGACGTCGGGCTTTCAGTGCTTCATCCCGCTGGCCTTCCACAACGAGAACAATGGCCTCGAGCGCTTGCCCGAGCCCACCGCGTTCGACGATCTCAAGACCCTGGCGGTGAGTCGACTCCTGCTCGACAACATCGCTCACGTGAAGGCCTACTGGGTCTCGATGGGGCTCGATGTGGCCCAGCTCGCGCTGCGCTTCGGCGCCGATGATCTCGACGGCACCATCGTGCACGAGACCATCTATCACGCCGCGGGCTCGGACGTGCCGATGGGCATGACGCGCGCCGAGTTGATCCGCCTGATCCGCGAGGCCGGGCGGATCCCCGTCGAGCGCGACACGCTCTACGGCATCGTCGAGGAGCTGCCCGCGGCCGAGGCGCCCGAGGC
>JBIQKA010000242.1:0-4991 GCA_044507075.1 Myxococcales bacterium | reverse complement strand
TTGACGCCGCACGCGATGAGCCCGCGCACGATGGCGTTCACGCGCCGATCGGAGTCTGCGTAGGTGTGCGCGCGGCTCTTCCACAGGAAGAAGGTTTGCTCGCCCGCGCGCGAGGCCTGCTCGGCCAGCGCGAGGCCCGCGCTCACGCGCGTGTCCGAATCGATGCGCTCGAGGCGCGCGAGGCGTGGCACCTGGTAGCGCAGGTTGTCGAACATGGCGCCCAGGGTGCTCGAGACATCGCCCACGCGGCGTCGCACGAAGGAGGCGGTGTCCTTGGCGGTGTCGAACAGGAGCCGCGCGTTGTACTCCACGTCCTCGAAATTCGCTTCGATGACGTCCTCGATGGCCTCGGGTTTGGCTTCGGCTTCGCCCGCCGCGCGCAGATGGGCGGGGCGGAGCCCCTTGCCCTCCTGCCAGCGGATCCAGTCGATCACCGTGGGCCAGGTGTGCTTGACCGACAACGAGCCGACCACGAGCCCGAAATGGCCCGTGCGCATGTTCACCTCGTAGCTCTCGGCGAGCGGGGCGGCGTCGCGGATGGCGCGCACCGAGGGGGGCCGCGCGAACTCGTCGCGGTCTCCGTAGAAGTACAGGATGGGGCAGGTGATGTCGGCCAGCGTCAAGGTGCGACCGTCGATCACGAAGCCGCCCTGGCTCATGCGGTTTTGCACCACGAACTGCTCGTAGAAGCTGCGCAGCGCAGGGCCCGGCCAGGCCACGAAGCCCTCGCCGTGCAGGTATTTGCGGCTCGACTCCCCGCGCATGATCGCCTCGCGATCGTGCAGCTTGCCCACGAAGCTCAGGATGTGCTTGAGCTCCTTGCCGGCGCTCAGGATGCGAAACCCGCGGCTCGAGAAGGTGCCGGGTAGGGCGTCCATGGCCGAGAGACCCGTGCGCACCACGCCGCTCAACGTGTCGATCACGCGGCCTGCGGCCTCGCCGCCCATGATCAAGTTGCGGTGCACGTCGACCGGACTGCCGAAGGTGATGAGACTCTTGATGCCCTGGCTGCGCCGGTAAGCGGCCGTCTGGTAGCAGAACATCCCCCCCTGGCTGTAGCCCGCCAGGTGCACATCGACGCCGGTGGCTGCCCGCACATGATCGATGGCGTGGCTCACAGCCTGCACGTGATCGTCGAGCGTTCGCTCGAGCCCGCCCTCTTCTTGCTCCGGGATACCGAAGTCGATCAGCCACACGTCGATGCCCGCGTTGGTCAGCAGGGTCACCGTGCTGCTGTCAGGATCGATGTCGTAGATCTCCGCGGTCAGCATGAGCGGCGGAACCAGCAAAATCGGCTGCTGGAGCGAGGGCACGGCACGG
This sequence comes from Myxococcales bacterium, assembly GCA_044507075.1. GTDB lineage: Bacteria > Myxococcota_A > Polyangia > Polyangiales > DASUME01 > DASUME01. The sequence goes on along the minus strand of JBIQKA010000242.1, from coordinate 3,671 downwards.
TTGCGCTCGTAGCGACGCAGCTTGTACACGCGTTCGCGGCGCACCACGGTGTACGGGGCGTGGACCTCCTGCGAGAGGCGACCAACGCGCGCCAACTCGAGCGCGTTTTGCGCGCCCTTGGCGAGGTTCTCCCAGAGCGAACCCAAACGGCCTTTGCGTTCTCCCTCGTCTGCCATCGTCCTTACCCCGCGGGTCGGAGCAGGTGGGTTTCACCCGCCAACGAGCCTTTTTCGGTCGGTCCCACGCCCCGGCCTCGCGCGCCGGCCTTGCATGGGTAGTACGGGCGGCCCCTTGCCGCCAGATTTTCCGGGTGGTAACGCGGGGATCGCGGCGTGTTCGGGACCGGCCACAGAGCGAGCCGCCCGCCGCGGAGAGCGTGAGCAAGGTGGCCTACAAGACGGCGCAATGGGACGGCCAGACGATCACCCTGGGGCCGATCGGGGTCTTCCGCTCCCCCTTTACCGAGCGCGTGGAGGCGCCGAGACAGGCCCGGGCCGCGCCCGACGTCGAAGGCAGGGTGGAGCTGTTTCCGGGCCATGGCTACGAAGACGCGCTCAGCGATCTCGATCGCTTCGACCACATTTGGCTCGTGTTCTGGTTCGACCGCAACGCGGGGGGGTACCGCCCCAAGGTGCAGCCTCCCCGCAGCCCCGTGAAACGCGGGGTGTTCGCGACGCGCGCGCCTTACCGACCCAACCCGATCGGGCTCAGCGCCGTCCGGCTGCTCGAGGTCGCACACCTGACCGTGCGCGTGCGCGGGGTCGACCTGCTCGACGGAACACCCATCCTCGATCTCAAACCTTACGTGCCCTACTCAGACGCCATCCCGGAGGCCAACCACGGCTGGCTGAGCGAGGAGCCCGTGCAGGGAGAGCGACCTTCGGACCCGATTCGAGACTTCCGCGTGCGGTTCGCTCCCCTCGCGGAGGAGCAACTCGGGTTTCTCCAGCATGAGCACGGCCTCCTCCTGCGCGAGCGCATCGAGGAGGCGCTGCGCCTCGGTCCGACGCCGCACGCCTATCGCCGCATCCGCAAGCTCGAGCCCAAGCGCGACGAGCCGCGCGACGCCCCCGCCTACCTCCTCGCGCTCAAGGATTGGCGCGTGCGCTTCACCGCCCGGGAGCGTGAGATCACCGTGTGCTCCTTGCACAGCGGCTACCGGCCGCAGCAGCTCTTTGCCGAGGAGTCGCAGGCGCCGGCCGTCCATCGCGCGTTCGTGGCCAAGTGGGGTACGCTCCTGCCATGAAGCTCTATCACCATCCCCTCTCCACGTTCTCACGCCGCATCCGCATGCAGCTCATCGAGAAGGGGGTCTCCATCGACGAGATGCTGGTCGACATGACCAAGGCCGAGCACAAGGGGGAGACCCATCGCGCGCTGAACCCGTACGGGCGTGTGCCGGTTTTGGTGGACGATGACTTCGTGCTCTACGAATCGAGCGCCATCATGGATTATCTCGAAGCGGTCTTCCCCGAGCCGCAGCTCTTGCCCGCGAGCGCGAGGAGCCGTGCCCTGGTGACCATGCACATCAAGCTGTGCGACGTGGAGTTTGGCGCCCAGACCCGCAGCGTGATCTTTCCGCGCCGGTTCCTACCGCGCGAGCGCTGGGACATGCAGAGCCAGGAGAAGGCCATCGAGAGCGTGGCCAAGCACCTCGCCGTCATGGACGCGCAGCTCGCGGGTAAGCAGTACCTGGTCGACGAGCGCTACACGCTCGCGGATCTGGCGTACACGCCGTTCGTGCAGTTTCTACCGCTCTTGGGGCTGAACGCGCCGCCGAACGTGGCCGCGTGGATCGCGCGCATCGAGGCGCGCTCGAGCGCGCAGGCCACGAAGCCTGCCCAGTAGCAACGTGGTCGGAGTAGGGGCCGCGCTCAGTGAAAGACGCGGATCTGGATGCTCGAGACGCTCTCGCCGCCAGCTGCCACGTCGGTCACGACCACGATGGGGTCGCCCGGGAGCACGCGGTTGCGCTGGCGCAGGCGCTCGAATGCCGCGCGGATGGTCTTTTCGGGATCGCTCGAGAAGTCCATCTTGAAGGGCACCACGGAGCGCGTGAGCCAAAGCTTGCGACGGGTCGTGCTCATGTTGGTGAACGCGTAGATGATGGCCTTCTTGGGGCGGTAGCTCGCCACCATCTGGCCCAACATGCCGCGCCTTGTCATCACCACGATGGCCGGCGAGTTCAGCGAGTCCGCCAGGCGGCAGGCGCTGCGCGCGAGCTCATCGCGGATGCTCTGGGGCTTCTTCTCGGCGATGACGTTGTACCCAGGCTCTTTCTCCACGCGGCGCGCGATGCGATCGAGCATCTGCACGCAGCGTTCGGGGAACTTGCCGGTGGCGGTCTCGCCGCTGAGCATGATCGCGTCGGCCTGCTCGTACACGGCGTTGGCCACGTCTGTGACCTCGGCACGCGTGGGCGTGGGGCTGTCGATCATGGATTCGAGCAAGTGGGTGGCCACGATCACGGGCTTGCCGGCGAGCGCGCACTTTCTGACGATCATGCGCTGGATGCGCGGGAGCTCCTCGATGTCGACCTCCACGCCCAGGTCGCCGCGCGCCACCATGATGCCGTCGGCCACCTCCAGGATCTGGTCGAAGTTGTCGACGCCCTCCTGGTTCTCGATCTTGGCGATGATGCGCGCGTGGCCGCCCTTGGAGTGGATGATCTCGCGCGCGTCGAGCACGTCCTGCGGGGAGCGCACGAAGGAGAGCGCGATGAAGTCCAGGTCGTGCTCGATCGCGAACTCGATGTCCTTGCGATCCTTCTCGGTAATGGAGGGCAGGTTCACGCGCACGCCGGGCAGGTTGATGTGCTTGCGCGAGCCGAGCGTGCCTCCGTCGAGCACCTTGCAGCGCAGGCGACCCTCCGTGATGTCGAGCACCTCGAGGTTGATCAGACCGTTGTCGACCGTGACCCTGCTGCCGGCCTTCAGATCCTTGACCATGTCCCCGTAGTTGACGTGGACGCTCTTCTCCTCCGGGTTCTCGCTGGTGAGCACGGTGAAGGAGAAGATCTCGCCGACCTTGAGGTCGATGTTGGTCTTGAGCTCACCAGTACGAATCTCGGGACCCATGGTGTCGAGCAGGATCGAGACCGGATGGTTGAGTGAGCGGTTGAGGCTCTGGATGCGCCGCACGATCATCAGGGCGGATTTGTGCGTCCCGTGCGACATGTTCAGGCGCGCGATGTTCATCCCGCTCTGCGCGAGCCTTTGAATCATGCGGGAGCTGTCGGTCGCAGGGCCGATCGTGCAGACAATCTTGGTGTGACGAAAATCCCGTCGTTCCAGCGACGCCATATGGGGGCGAGCTTGGCATCGTGCGAACAATCATGCCAACTTCCGCGCCGTGCCGCGCGAGGCAGTGACCACCCAGGAGACGACTCCCCCCGGGCTCGGGCGCCGCGCGGTCGTGACGTTGTTGTTCGCCGTGGCGGTGTTCGCGGTCCTCGGCCTGGCCAGCGATCTCCGCTCCCTGGGCGCGAGTCTGTCCCGTTTCGTCTGGTCTTCGCTGTCGGTCGCCCTCGCCCTGGTGCTCGGGAATTACGGCCTTCGCTTTCTGCGCTGGCAGTACTACCTGCGCGTTCTTGGTGTGCAGGTCCCGGCCCGACTCAGCGGCCTGGTGTTTCTGTCCGGCTTCGTGATGAGCGTGACGCCCGGCAAGATGGG
>JBIQKA010000052.1:6944-34220 GCA_044507075.1 Myxococcales bacterium | reverse complement strand
GGCGGGGAAGGGAGCCCCCGACGCGGGCGCGGGCGGCGACCGGACGAGGGACGCGGGCAGGGGCGGCGACCCGACGATGGACGCGGGCACGGGCGGCGAGCCGACGATGGACGCGGGCACGGAAACGCCCGACATCGACCCGACCCGAGACGCGGAGGCGGCCGCAGGCGACGAAGACGGCTCGGTCTTGGGCAGTCACGACGGGGGCACCCTGAATCCCGGCGAAAACGACGCGAGCACGGGCAGCGAGCCCGACGCGGCCGCCAACCCGCCCCCGTCGGATGCTGCTGTCGTCGACATCGGCGACGCCGCCAGCGGCGATAGCGGGGACAGCGGTTCTGGCGCGGGCTCATGGGACGGTGGCGACGAATCCGGCGGGGACGGCGATGGCGATGGCGACGGCAAGACAGACGGAGGCAGCATCCCCGTCCAGGCGCAGCTGATCACGAAGCCACGGAGCCTCACCGCGCGGCTCAGCCCTGCCTGAGCGCACGCGCCGGCGCGCGGGGCCGAGAGGACGGCCCCTTCACACGCCGATGAAGAGACGGTGTCCGAAATTGCGCTCGAGGCTGCCGGCGAAGATGCGGTTGGCCGCGGCTTCGATGTCGTACTCCACCCGATGGAACTCGAAGATCTTCTCTTCGCTGTCGTAGATGGTGAAGCTCGCGCGGTTGTCGTAGTCGCGCGGCTGCCCCACCGAGCCCACGCTCACGATGTACTTGGTGTCGTCTTCGAGCCGGAAGGTCTGCGGGTTGAGCTCGCGCACCATGTTGGGACGGAGCGCGAACACCTTGCATAGGTGTGAGTGGCCGATGAGCGTGATGTGGTTGAGCTCTTCCCAGATGGCGAGGCACTCACGCGCCTGCTCGGGCGCGAAGATGTACTCGAACTCCTCGAGTCGCAGCGGAGAGCCATGGCAGAGGTCCACGCCGGTCCCCTCGACGCGATGCTTGTAGGGCAGCGTCTTGAGCCAGGCCATGTTCTCGCGCGTCAGCAAACCCGCGTGGGTATCGAGCGCGTGGCGGGCAGCCTCGTAGTAATACGAGTAGTCCATGCGGCCAGCGACGGCGGCGTCGTGGTTGCCGAGGATCGTGACCTCGGCCACACGTCTGACGACGTCACAGCACTCGTTGGGGCTCGCTCCGTAGCCCACGACGTCGCCGAGGCAGAAGAACTTGTCGACGCCCTCATGACGCACGCGTTCCATCACGGCCGAGAGGGCTTCGATGTTCGCGTGTACGTCACTGAAGATAGCGAGACGCATTGGTGCTTGGGTGCTCCCTTCTTAGGCTACCCGCGTAGCTCTGTCGACGCCTACTACACCATCATACGGCGTGGCGTGGGCTGCGATCGAATAACTCGGAGAATACTGTCAACGCGCCTGGCCCCTCAAGGCCCAGACCTGGGTTTTTTCCATCCTTTAGCTCGCTCGCGAGGCGCAGCGCGCGCGCCGCGAGCTCAGCCTCTCTCGCGTCTTCTCCGCGGGTTTTCGCACGAACCTGGGAGCGCGCGCCGTGTAACGCAAGGTGTGCGAGAACGAGCTCCGCGCGCTCCTCGGAGGCCTCCTGTTCGGTGAGCGCGCGTGCAATTGCCCGGAAGCTGCCCGGGCCAAATCGCCCCAGCGCGCGCGCGAAAACGGGCCAATCGTGCTCGCCCTCGTGGGCTACGCGCTGGGCTAGCTCGTCGATCGCGGAGGCCGCGCGGCGCTCGGCCAGGGCCAGGGCCGCACCTGCACGCACACGCAGGGGCTCTGCCAAAGTGAGCATCGAGGTGAGGGCATCGACCGCGACCGAATCCGCGCGGCGCGCGAGCTGCACGAAGAGCGCCGCGGCGTCCTCGGGGCCGAGGCGCTCGCTCGCCCGACAGACCTCGATGAGATCGCGGTAGCCGCCCCGCAAGATCAGCTGGGTCAAGGCGCTTGGGTCGGGCTGCTCCGCCGTGAGCTGTTCGCGCTCGGGATCGAGACTCGTGTCGTGGCTGGGGGCCAGCGCGTCAACGTGCTGTTGTGCGCGTTCGCCACCGTGCAGCTTCGCCGCTTCGAGGGCGTCTTCGGAGAGTTCGACCCCGAGCCGAGCCGCCTGCTCGAGCGCCTCGCTCCACAGGCGGTGGAGCACCCCCGCTTCGAGGCCGCCGTGCTCGGCCTCGCGCGAGGTGCGCGTGAGGCCCGCGATGCGCCGCAGAAGCAGCGAGGCCTCGTCGGCCGCGACGCCGAGCGCGAGCGCGCGCTCGACCAGCGGAGTTGGTAACGCGAGGCCCCAGTCGAGCGCGTAGCAGAGGCTCTGCACCGTGCGCGCGTCGACCACCTCGTCGGGCACACACAGCGAGAGCCGCACGCGCTTGCGGCGTTGGGGCTCGAGCCACTCGGAGAGCTCGTCCAGCAACACCGCGGCCTCGGTGGCCGTGAGCGGCGGCTCGACGTCGCTCTCCGGCTGAAAGGGATGGGTGAGGTCACGCCAGGGCGGCGGCGCCGCGAGCAGGCGCTCGCCAGCGCCGCGGAAGCGCGCCGGGCTGAGCTCCGGGCGCTCCTCGACCGCGGTCAGGACGGCGCGCGCGTTGCTCTCGCGCGGCGCTTGCAGGGTCGCCCAGTGATCGAGGCTTCCGTCGGGGGACCAGGACACGAGCTGCACCGCGAACTTGCGACCGAGCGCGCGCAAAGCCTCGCGCTGATCGGGATCCATGTAGTCGATCACACCGCGCCGCACCTCGGGAGCCCCCGCGGCGTCGAACACCAGCGTGACGAGCGGCACGAGCACATCGGCTCCGGGATCGATCTGGAGCAAGAGCTCGATCTCGGCGCCCTCGCGCATCGAAGGCGGTCGGCCGCGCACGAACAGCCAGACGTGACCTGCGTTGGCGGTCAACAACAGGGAGAGCTCGGAGTCGTTTACGAAGGCCTCGGGCGGCGAGGCCAGCCCCGGCGGCGCCACGCTGTCGAAGGGCGGTCGTTCGTCGATCACGAGCGCGGGCACGGCCGGCCCGCTGCCCGCGATGCCCTCGAGCTCATCATCGCTGAACTCGTCCTCGGCGGAGGCCACGGCCTCGGACTCGATGTCTTCGACTTCCTCGACCTGATCGCTGGCCTCATCGACGACGTTCACGTCGTCGCCCGGATAGGCCCCCCCCACGGCCTCGAGCTCCTCCTCCTCGACGATCGCGCCCTCGTCGCGCAGCTCGAGCTCGGCCTGCACCACCGCGCGCTCGTAGGAAAGCGCGCCGTCATCGTCGTGGACCTCCTCGAGTTCGGCATCCTGCACAGTCCCCGATGGCGCCTCTCGGGCCGCTTCCCGCGCCTGCAGCAAGCGCTCTCGCCGCGCGAGCTCCCGCTCCCGCTCCCGCAATGCCTCCTCGCGAGAGCCGAGCCAAGCCTCCATGTCGGCCGCAGGATCCCCCGCCGGGGCCCCGTCCAGCCTGGCCGACAGGCCGGCTGCCCCGAACACGACCTCCAGCTCACGCGCGTAGGCAGGCACCGCGTGCTCGCGGTCGTCCGCGAGCCGCGCCATCCACTCCGCCCGCAGCGCGAGCGCACGATGGCGCAACACCTCGGGCACCACGAGCACAAAGATCCGCGCGCCTGGATCGTGGAACAGGTAAGGGATGGCCAGGGTGACCCCTTCGGCCACGTGATGGAGCGCCCCTGCCCGCGCAAGGCCCACGAGCCCGGGGTCCGCAGCGGCGTCGATGCCCACGTAGACAGGCAAGGCGCGCACCCGGCCGCCCGGCATCCACACCTGGACCGTCTCCGCGCGGGTCCGCCCGAGCACGCCCTGGTAGGCTTCCTCGTCCCCTGCTCCCCGCCGTTCCCCCTGCTCGCTACCCATGCGCCTCCCGGGCCCCCGGCCCCGGCCGCCATTATGCGCGACCTTCGGCTCGCTGCGCTATGCTGGGGACGACCATGGCGAACGAAGCAACCGATGATACCGACGCTCCCTCGGTCGTCCTCGACCTGGCGGATTCGTGCGTTCGCTTCGTCCACCGGACGTTGGGCATCGAGCTCGATTACACGCCGGACACGCTCCCGATCCTCGATCACTACCTGCGCGGGGCCCACGGCGTCTCGCAGGAGGAGATCCTGGGCCTGGTCGCGCCGGCGGCCGGGGCCTACTTCGGCGAGGTTGTACGGAGACAGCTCGGCCCCAGCCGTTGGCACTGGGAGAGCGACGAGTTCAGCGCCTGTCGGCTCGAGTTCGAGCGCTGTTTCTTGAGCTTCAACCCCATCGGCATCGCGCTCGAGGCCGTCGTGCAGGCGGAGACCGACGGTTACGGGAGCAACCTCTCTCTGCTCAAGGAGGAGGAGTTGCTGGTCCGTGAGGCGCTGGAACGTACGGGCGATGTGAGCCCGGAGGACTACTTCCGCCTGGCCGTGCGCTACGAGGTGATCGAGCAGGTCGTGGTCTTGCTGGTGGAGCGCGCCATTTCTCAGAATGAGCTCGCTCGTCGCTTTGGGCCCGAGGTGTACGAGGCCCTGCGCGACCGCAAACAAAGCGGCCTCTTGCACTGAACTGTGCCCGAAAGGGCGCAACGGGCGCCGCGTGCGCAGCGCACAACGCCGGGCGCTCAGCTGGGATCGCGCTCTGCTTCGGCGGCGCCCGCGAGCGGCAACTTGGAGCCCATCCGCCCGAGCAGGCGCGCGCGGGAGCGCGCGAGCTGAGCCGTCCGGGCACGATCGAGCACGGCGAGATCGTGGGCGAGCAGCAGCGCGAGCAGCAAGCAGCCGAGATAGAAGGTGGAGAAGCCGACCCGCAGGAAGAGGATCCCGCCCACGAGCCCGCCGACGATGTAGCCGAACAGGATGCCCACGTGGAGCAGGAGCTTGAGCCGCAGCATGGAGTCGCCGCGGTAGCGCTTGCGCAAGACGAGCGCGAGTTCGATGCCGAGATCGGTGAACAGCCCGGTGACGTGGCTGGTCTTGACCATACCGCCCGAGGCGCTCGCGACGCTGCCGTTCTGCAGGCCCATGGCGAACAGGAGCACGCCGACCAGCATCTCGCTCTCGAACAGCGTCTCTCCGTAGTGGTTTTCGCCGTAATAGGCGACCCCGGCGAGCGCCGCGATCTGCGCCACGAGCGCGGCGACCTGGCCGAGCCAAGGGCGCTGCTGGGCCTGGTCGGTCAGCGCGGCCGAGAACTTGGCGAGGAACGCGCCCCCGAGGAAGGCCAGCATCCAGCCCACCACGACGGTCACCTGATACCAGTGCCCCTTGGCGATCTCTTCGGCGAACACCGCGACGTGCCCGGTGACATTGGAGCCGAAGGCGAAGAAAGCCATCACGCAGCACACGTTGACCAAACCAGCGTTGATCGCGGTCAGGATGCCGAGCGCGAGATCGTCGCGGCGATGTCGAGGCTTTTCGTTGCGCAGCAAGATCATGGCGACCTCAGCGCTCCACGCGGCTTGCGCAGCGGATGCAACACCGCGGCGAGCTCTGCGTCCTCGACCCGTTGGAAGGTCAGCCGCGCGATGCCGCGCACCTCCATCCCCACGTCGTAGTTGAGGACCATCTCGCGCCGGTCGAGTTGCTTCACGTCGTAGACCTCGAACTCCGCTTGCGGGGCGCGCACGGTCAGCACGTGTCCGCGCCCTTTCAGACGCCAACGCGCGAGCGCAGACGTTCCATCCAACTTTTTGATCAGCAAGCTTCCGTTGGGCGAGAAGTCCCAGTACTCCGCCTCGTGATGCACGATGCGACGCGGGGAGAACGCGGGCAGATCGATGCCGTCGATCCACTTGGTGGTCACGGCGGGCTTGCCTGCGAGCTTCTCGTACTCCCAGCCCGACTCCCGCCAACGGCCCATCAGGAGCCGCTCGGGGTGCTCACCGCAGCCGACGCACATGAAGCTCGCCCCCCACAGTACGCACGAGAAGACGAGCGCGCGCCGGACGGCGCCGTGCGCCCGCAGAAGCCGGCCCCACGCCCGATTTCCTTTCTCGGGGTGTCGGCTCTCTCCGACGACATGTCGCTTCCAACAGACAAGCATGGGGGACTTCCTCGACGTTCCTTCGTGCGTTGGCCCGTCAGGCGGGCAAGTCCTCGAGCAGAAAGCGAAAGCTGCGTCTCGCCGACCAAGCCCTTGGGCTCCGCTCGCGGGCATCGTTCCCGGCCACTCCCATACAGGCTTCGTGCCAGCGAAAACCGGCCCTAGTTTGCGTGTTTTCATGCATGTTCTGGCGGATCGAGCGGTGATTTTGTCGGCCCGCCCCGACGGGCCCCCCCGACACGTCGGCACCCTCCGACACCCGCCGCGTCCGAGAACGGCTATCTTGCGCAGAACATGAGCACGGCCCCGCCGGAACGAAACGTGCAGCCTCAGCAGGTCTTCAATGAGTCCAGCGCCCCTTCAGACGCTCGCATGACGCTCTTTACACGTCTGCTCATCTCCCATTGGGGGCCTGTCGCCATCCTGGCGATCGCCTTGGTGCTCGTGCTCTCGGCCCTGTTCCGCATCAGCGTCGTGTTGACCACGCTCCGCGAGTCGGAGCTCGCCTCGTTGCAAGACGAAGGTCGCCTGCACCGTGCCGCCTGGGAGCTCGACGTCGAGATGCGCCATGGCCAGCTCGCTTGCGCCCACGGTGAACCTGCCCAGCGCGTGCAGGCGCGGCTCGAGCAGCGGTTCGCGGCGCTGACCGGAGCGCACGACAAGCTCGGGCGCAGCACGCCGCTCGCCGCCACGGTGGAAGGCTATCTTCGGCTGGGCACCCGCGTTCTGGCCGGCAATCCCTGCACGAACTTGCTCACACAAGATATCCAGACGGAGCGCAGCGAGCTCGACGAGAGGATGACCAACTTCTGGGTCGCCCGGCTGGAGGAGCTGCACCTCGCCGTACGAGAAAAGGACGGCACGGCGCGCGCGATCGCGGTCGCAGCCACTTGGGTCGGGCTCCCGCTCATGCTCGCGTCATGCGTGGTCGCGGTGATCGTCGCGCGCCGCATGGCGCGCGTGGTGAACGATCCGCTCGAGCACTTCTCGCAGCTCGCGGCGCGGGTCGGGAAGGGCGACTTCGGGGGGGCGGTCCACGTGGAAGGCCCGCTCGAGATCGTGGCGCTCGCCGAGCGACTCGAGCGCATGCGGCAACAACTCGGGCAGCTCGAGGCGTTGAAGCAGGGCTTTTTGGCCTCGGTCTCCCACGAGCTCCGCACCCCGCTCTCGAAGATCCGCGAGGCGCTGGCGCTCTTGCAGGACGGCGCGCTCGGCCCGCTCGACGAGCGGAAGGCGCGCGTCGTGAAGATCGCGCGGGGCGCCTGCGAGCGCGAGATCCGCATGGTCACCACCCTGCTCGATCTGTCGCGGTTGCGCGCGGGCAGCCCCCTGCGCGTGCGCGATCTCGCCTCGGTCGACCAGGTGCTCCAGGCCGCACTCAAGGACGAGCGCGCGGACGCCACGGCGCGCGGCGTGGTGATCGAGCACGCCGCGGCGGGCGAAGCGCCCCTGTGCAGCATCGACCCGGTGCTGCTCGAACGCGCGCTGGCGAACTTGATCCGCAACGCAGTCTCGGTCTGCCGCACGGGCGGTCTGGTCCGGGTGGAGCGCACGGTGGAGCCGGCCACCCCCCCCCATTCGGGTCTCATCGCGCGCTTCACGGTGGTGGATCAGGGGCCCGGCGTGCCCAGCGATATTCGCGACAGCATTTTCGAGCCGTTTGTTACGGAAGCGGTGGTGGGAGCCGACCGAGCCCTGGGAGTGGGGATCGGCCTCGCGCTGGCGCGCGAGGTGGCACGTGCTCACCGGGGCGATCTCACGCTGACCGAGTCGGGGCCCGAGGGCAGCCGCTTCGACTTGTGGATCCCTCTCCTGGCCTCGCGCGACCTGGCGCACAAGAATTCAGCCTCCCTAGGCATCGACATCGAGCGAGTATGATGAAAGACAACGAACAAGCGCGTCCGCACATCCTCGTCGTAGATGACGAAGAAGACCTCTGCGAGCTCATCACCCTGCGCCTCGAGCATCACGGCTTCCGCGTGAGCGCGGAGTACGCGAGCCGCGGCGCCCTCGAGGTGCTGGAGCGCGAAGTCGTAGACGCGATCATCCTCGACCTGCGCCTGAGGAACGAGGACGGCCTCGATCTGTTGCGCGAGATCCAGAAGCGCTCGCTCGACCTGCCCGTGGTGGTGCTCACCGCGCACGGCAGCATCGAGGTCGCGGTGGAGGCGATGCGCGCGGGCGCCTACGGCTTTCTCACCAAGCCCTTCGATGACCACGAGCTGATCGAGAAGCTGGGCCATGCGGTGGAGCGCGTGCGCTTGCGTCGCGAGGTCGCCGGCCTGCGCAGGCTGGTGGGCAAGCGCGAGCGAGAGGAGCAGCTGTTCGGCACCAGCGCGGCGATCAGCGGGGTACGGGACATCATCGCGCGGGTGGCCGGAAGCGACGCGACCATCCTGCTGTTCGGGGAATCAGGAACTGGGAAGGAGGTGGCGGCGCGCAGCCTGCATGCGCTCTCGGCGCGCCGCGGCGCGCCGTTCGTGGGCATCAACTGTGGGGCGCTGCCAGCCGACCTGCTCGAGAGCGAGCTCTTCGGGCACAAGCGGGGCTCGTTCACCGGCGCGCTCAAGGACAAGGAGGGTCTGTTCGCGGCGGCCCGCGGCGGTACGCTGTTTCTCGACGAGATCGGCGATGCCCCGCCCTCCGTGCAGGTCAAGCTGCTGCGGGTCCTGCAAGAGCGCTCGTACCTTCCGGTGGGCGCGGTGGAGCCCCAGGACGCCGACGTGCGCATCGTGGCGGCCACCAACCGTGATCTGCGCGCGGACATCGCGGCCGGGCGCTTCCGTGACGATCTCTTCTACCGCCTGCACGTGGTGCCGATCACGCTGCCCCCGCTGCGTGAGCGCAAGGAGGACCTGCCGCTGCTCGCCGAGTTGTTCCTCACGCGCGCCGCGGCCCACCACGGGCTCAAGACGCCGCACTTGAGCCACGAGGCGCTCCACGTGCTGCTCGAGCACGACTGGCCCGGCAACGTGCGAGAGCTGGCCAATGTCATCGAGGGAGCCGCCCTGCTCACGCTCGACGGGGTGTTGCGTCCGCACCACCTGATGACGGTGCTGCCCGCGCGCGCCGCGAAGGCACGCGAAGTGCCGGTCGCGGGCGCCGAGGTGCCCGAGCTCATCGCGCGCGACAAGGAGCTGCCCCCGATGCGGGCAGCGCGCGAGGCCTTCGATCGCGCGTACCTCGAGGAGGCGTTGCGGCGCGCTGGCGGAAACGTGAGCGCGGCCGCCAAGCTCGCCGGACGCAACCGCACCGACTTCCACGACCTGTTGCGCCGGCACGACCTCTCCGCCACCGATTTCCGCGAACGCTGACGGAGCGCAGAGGCGCGCTGGGGAGCTCTAGAACTCCAACACCAACGTGCCGCGATCGGTGCCCATGGCGGAGGGAGCATCCTCGCGCTGGCTCACCACCAACGCTGCGGTGATCGCGCCCGCGGCCACCGCGCCCCCTGCGATTGCCCAGACCCACCAGCGACGGTACCAGGCGGGGCTCGCCTCGCGGTCGCCGCGCGTGGCGAGGGGCCCCGCGGCGCCGGTCACACGTGCGTCGACCGAGGGCGCGGGCGCCTCCGCCGACCGCGCGACCGAGGGCCGCGTCGAACCACTGAGCACCGCGTCGAGCCAGGCCGCCACGAGCCCGCGTACGGCGCGCGAGCGCTCCACGAAGTCGCCGCCGATCACGCGCTTGAACTGCGCCTGCTCCCGCCCGCTTGCGCCCTCGAAGCTGCGCAGCTCGAGGGCAAGCTCGCCCGACCTGTCCGCGCGCCGCACCTCGATCACGCCGAGCGCGCGCACGCCGAGCTCCCGCGCGAGCGCGCGCGCTCCCTTCGCGCTCGAGGCGTGCTCGAACAGGTCGAGCAACATCGCGCTGTCGGCGACCTCCCCGACATCCTCGACGCCCGCGCGCCCCGACTCGACGTGGACCTCTCGAAAGATGCCCGGTGCCCCCAACCCCGAGACACGCAACCAGTGACGCCCGGGCGAAAGCTCGCTCACGCGCATGCTGCCCCTGCCGCGCGGGAGGCCGTCGACCGTGATCTCGGCGCTCGCCGGGCTCACGCGGACATCGATCGCGCCGGCCGGGCGCTGGCGCAGGGCCGCACCCGCGGCGTGCCACTGCTCCATGATCGCGGGATTGAACAGGGCAGAGTCGGGCGCGATCGACCCGAACTGCACGTGGTAGCGCGTGAAGATTTCGCGCGCGCGCGGCAGGTTGTCCGCGAGTACGTACGAAGCCCCCAGGTACATCAAGGTCTCTGCTACGGGCTCGGGGCTGTCGAGCACCGGGCTCGCGCCGCCCCACTCCACCATCCCGCCCAGCAGGGTCGAGATCGCGGTCTCGAACTCGAGCTTCAGGTAGGCTTGCCGTCCGCGGCGCAGCGCGAGCAACGCGCGCTTGCGCGCGAGGCGCGCCTCGGCCTGTTCGCCCCGCACGCGCACGTCCGGCGTTTGCCAATCGAAGCCCTGCGCCTCCGACAGGGCCGCCCGCGACAGGGCCGCGATCTCGAGCGCCTCCAGCTCCAACGCAGGGTCTGCTGCGCGCGCGATGACGTAGACCGGCAGCGCCTGAGCGCGCGCGCGGGCTGCGCCCGTCAGCACGCACGCGAGCCCCGCGATCACGCACACCAACGAACGCGCGGCCCCGCTGCTCATGGATCCCCGAGCAGGCGCCCGAGCACAGGATCTTGGAGCAGCGCCGACCGCAGCACGCCCTCGAGCTCCATCCGCCGCGTCACACTCAACTTGGCTCCCCCGTGTCGCTCCACAGCCTGGGACACCAGCCCCTCGATCGCCTCCGCGCGCGTGATCTCACCGGCCTCCAGCCGACGAATCCACGTCGCGCTCGGAGAACCCGCGACCTCACCGGCCTGCGCGCTCTGCCCCGCTTGCACGGCGTCGCTTGCGGTCGCGGCGCTGCTGGCGGCCGCTCCCTTACTGCGCTCGACCTGCTCGGGGCCGAGGCCCCCCTGGGCGCCCTCGGCGGGACCAACGGACCCCGCTCCGGGCACAGCCCCCCCTGGCGGACGAATCGATGAGCTCACAGGATCCTCCCAACGACGGACGCGTTCCCCTTTTGGCAGCCTGGGTCCGAAGGGCAAGCGCCATGTCTCCCCTATCGTCCGCAGCGGCCACCGGTTGCGTTCAAAATCACCCCGGAGGCTGCTCGCCTCCGACTTCGCCGACCGCGCGCCTGAGCACAGTGAGGCCGGTTTGACCCAACACTAGCCCGAAGGCTATGGTCCTCGCCCCTGAGAGTTTCGAAACGAGCGCGGTCATGTCTTCATCGAGCACCCACCTGCCACTCGACTGGCTGGCCGAGATCCCCGTTTTTCCTTTGCCCAACGTGGTGTTCTTCCCGGGCACCCAGCTCCCCTTGCACATCTTCGAGCCGCGCTATCGCGCGCTGATGCGCTCCTGTATCGAGTCCGATCGCATGGTGATGGCCATCGCGCTGCTCAAACCGGGCTATGAGGCAGACTACGACGGCAGCCCGCCCGTGCACGAGATCTGCACGATCGGGAAGATCGAAAAGTACGAGGAGCTCCCCGACGGCCGCTACAACCTGGTGTTGCGGGGCCTGTTTCGGGCCCGCCTGCGCGAGCTCCCCAAGGGCGACAAGCTCTTTCGCCGCGCTCAGATCGAAGCCCTCGAGGGCAAGCGGGGCCACGACCGCGTCACACGTGATGCCATGACCACCCTGCTCTCCACCGCTTCCCTGGTGGCGGCCCTGGTGCGGCGCCAGCACCCGGACTTCAGCCTCGGCGTGCAGCCCGACGATCCGCCCCAACAAGTGGCCGATACCTTGGCCGACCGCCTGCTGGCGGACCCGGCCGCCCGGCAGGACATCCTGGAGACGCTGGACGTGGGCGAACGGGTCAAGCGGCTCACGGGGTATGTGGCGACGGTGCTCGGGCAGATCGAAGCCGAGAGCACCCAGGGGCGCGGCCCGGTGCAGTGACGAAGTCAGAAGCGAAGGCGCGTTAGAAGCGAAGCCGCGCCGAAAAGCCCAGCTGTCTGCGCGTGCCCAACGCGGGTGCCAGTGCGGCGTGACTGCTCAACCAGGCGAGTTGCCGCTCGATCTTCTTGAGCCGCGCGCGGCGGATCGCCCGGACCACGAGCATCGGCGGGCTCACCAGGACCAGGAAGGTGCCGAGGGCCACGGACGCCAAACCGAACCCGCGTAGGACCGTGTTGTCGGTATCCCTGCACTCGACCTCGGATCCACAAGAGCCGGTCCGCATCGACCCCGCCACGGTCATGGTCATGCCGCCCGCGAGCGCGGCGAGGCCCACGCCGACGCCCAGCGCAGGGAGTACGTAGTCGTGCTTCTGGGCCCGGAGATGCGCGTAGCTGAGCTGCAGGCGCTCGGTCAGCAAGCTGAGCCGCGTTGTGTGTTGGAAGGACACGCTGGAGAAGCGACCCCCGGGCCCTCATCGCGAGATGCCCGTGCTCCCCAACCCAGCTCGCTCCCAAGAACAGTCCCGCCGAGGCGCAAATTCCAGATGGGTTCGTGGTTTGGGCCACAGAAAGCCGGGGTGATCCGGTAGGCGCGGCCCACAGCTGTGAAGCGCCCAACGCTCGATGCAGATCAGGCTTCTGCTCGGCCGAAAAATCCCATACACAGAGAGGAGGTCACACACGGTAGGCGCAAGCACGACGCAGTGCTCTTCCCCCCCCCAGGTGCTCGCCTCTACCGGCTTAACTTGCACACCTCGAAGGCGCCGGTTCTCGCAAGGGAGCCGGCGCCTTTGTTCATCGGCGCAGCGCCCTGTGCGTCAGGGCAAGTGACCCATGCGCAGGCGCTTGGTGTAGATGTAGTCCCTGTTGTGGCGGCCGGGCTCGATGTTCACCGGGACGCGCTCCACCGTGAGGCCCTCCTTCTCTAGGGCCTCCACCTTGGCGGGGTTGTTCGTCAAGAGCCGCAACGAGTGAATGCCCAGATCGCGAAATATGGCCGCCGCGGCGTAGTAAGCGCGCAGGTCATCCTCGAAGCCGAGCATACGGTTGGCGTCGACGGTGTCCGCCCCGCGCTCCATCTGCAGCGCGTAGGCGCGGATCTTGTTGCCGAGCCCGATGCCGCGCCCCTCCTGGCGCAGGTACACGACGGCGCCCGCGCCCTCGGTCACGATCGCGCGCAGCGCGTAGTCGAGCTGCTCGCGACAGTCGCACTTGAGCGAGTGCAAGACCTCGCCGGTGAAGCACTCGCTGTGCACGCGCACCAGCGTTGTGTCCTTGCCCCGCACGTCGCCGTAGACGATGGCTGCGTGTTCGTGGTGCGTGCCCGCCTCGTGGTAGACGATGACGCGCATGTCGCCGTACTCGGTGGGCACGTAGGCCTCGGAGTAACGACTCACCTCTCCGTCTCGGCGCTGGGTACGAGCCTGCATCTTCTAGGGGGGTTCTTTAGCTCTTATTCTGCTGGGCCTCCAGCAGGGCCGCCTGATGGTGCTGCCGAAGTGCGGTGAAGAGGGGTTCTACGTCCCCCTGAACAATCGCGTCTAGCTGGTGCAGCGTGAGGCCAATGCGGTGATCCGTCACACGATTCTGCGGGTAGTTGTAGGTTCGGATCTTCTCGGAGCGCTCGCCCGAGCCAACCATCCCGCGGCGCTCATCCGCGATCGCCTTGTCGTGCGCCTCCTGGGCCGCGGAGAGCAGCTTGGAGCGAAGGATCTTGAGCGCGCGCGCCTTGTTCTTGTGCTGCGAGCGCTCCTCCTGACACTTGATCATGATGCCCGAGGGCTTGTGGAAGAGCTGCACCGCGGAGTTGGTGGTGTTCACGTGCTGACCGCCCGGGCCGCCCGAGTGCGTGCTCTGAATCTCGAGGTCTTCCTCGCGGATCTCGACGTCGACCTCCTCGGCCTCGGGCAACACGGCGACGGTGGCCGTGGACGTGTGAATGCGGCCCTGGGCCTCGGTGGCGGGCACGCGCTGCACGCGGTGGACGCCGGCCTCGAAGCGTAGCTGCGAATACACCCGCTCTCCGCTGATCAGGGCCACGATCTCTTTGAGCCCCCCCGCGGCGGCCTCGCTCATCGACAGCACCTCGACCTTCCAGCGCCGGGTCTCCGCGTAGCGCGAGTACATGCGGAACAGGTCGGCGGCGAACAGCGCGGCCTCCTCGCCGCCGGTGCCGGCCCGGATCTCGAGCACCGTGTTGCGCGCGTCGTTCGGATCGCTCGGCAGGAGCAGCAGGTTGAGCTGCTGCGCGAGCTCCCCGAGCTGCTGCTCGAGCTCAGGGATCTCGAGTTCGGCCAGCTCACGCAGCTCCGGGTCCGCGAGCGCGGCGCGGTCGTCCTCGAGCTGCTTCTCGGCAGCCTGGTAGCGGGAGAAGGTCTGCACGAGCTCGTTCAAGTCCGCGCGCTCGCGGTTGAGCTCGGTGTACTTCTTGGCGTCGGAAAGCACGTGCGGCTGACACAGGAGCTCTTCGAGCTCCGCGAAGCGGGCCTTGAGGGACTCGAGCTTGCGAATGGGCAGCATCAGACTCACTCGGCCATCTGCGGGGCGAGGCCACGCCCCACGGCATCCGCCAAGCCATCGAAGGAGGGAAACACGTGCACGCGATCGGGCGTCGACGGTTCGCTCTTCGCGGCATCTTGGGCGGCGTTCTCCTCGCCCACGCGCGCCACCTCCATGGCCGCGATGGCGATCTCGAGCTGCTTGTCGTCGGGTTCGCGCGTGGTGATCTTCTGGAACAGAAAGCCTGGATAGAGCAGCACGCGCAGGGGGCCCGTGGTGCAGTAGCGCGCCGAGAAGCGCTGCAGCTCGTAAGAGATGGCGGCCACGAAGGGCAAGAGCGCGATGCGCAGGAGGAAGGTGAGGATCCAGCCGATGGTGCCCTGCGCGTTCGGCAACAGGAGCGGCGTGGCGGTGGCGCCCAGGAGGATGGAGACGCCGATCACGATCACCAGGAAGGTGGTACCGCAGCGCGGGTGCAACGTGGACTGGGCGCGCACGTTCTCCACGGTGAGCGGGAGGCCCGCTTCGTAGGCGAAGATCGTCTTGTGCTCGGCTCCGTGGTACTGAAATACGCGGCGCACCTCTTCGAAGCGGCTGATCAGGGTGAGATACGCCGTGAACACGAGCAGCTTGAAAGCGCCCGTGATGGCGTGGAACGCAGGCGACTGCAGATCCCACTCGGCCCCGACCAGCTTGGCGAGCCCCGTGGTCATGCCCTGGGGCAAGAGGATGAAGAGCCCGAGTGCGAGCGCCACCGAGATCAAGGCGGTGCCCCCGCCGGCGTCCGCTTGGGCGCGCTCCTCTTCGGTCATCTGCTGCTCGGCCGAAAAGCGCAGCGCGCCGTAGCCGAGCGACAGCGACTCGACGAGCATGATCACGCCGCGCACGCCGGGGATCTTGCTGAGCGGACCGTTGAGCAGCTTGGCACGCAGGGGGCCCTCACGGACCACGATGGACCCGTCCGGGCGACGCACCGCCACCGTCAGGCACTTGGGGGCGCGCATCATCACGCCCTCGATCACGGCCTGACCTCCAATGTACGGCTTTGCTGGCTCGCTCATCTCGCCTCGGTTTCGACGCAGCGGTTCCACAACCCTTTTAACGGGCGACGCGCCCTTGCCCGAACGTGTGCGCACGGTTGTTCGCACGGGCAGGGCACGTTTCGCTTGGGAACGATCGAAGCCGGCTAGGCCTTCCCGTACTTGCGACGGAAGCGCTCGACGCGGCCAGCGGTGTCCGCGATGCGCTGCTTACCCGTGAAGAACGGGTGGCACTGGCTGCAGATGTCCACGGAGAAGCTGCCGGCCGTAGAGTGGGTCGTGACGGCCGAACCACACGCGCACGTGATGGTGGCCTCCTTGTAATCAGGATGGATTTCGGACTTCATCGGGATCTCCTGCTCGCTCCGAAGATAGGAGCGAGGCCGCCTAACCTAACCCGCGCCCCGCACTCCCGCAACGAGCGGGGGGGGGCCAGGGGGCGGAGTATTCAAGGTTAGTTAGCGCACGAATGCGCCCGAGCGCCAACTGAGCTTGAATACTCCGTCCCCTGCCCCCCCAATGCGCCAAAGTTGCTCCCTGGATCGCACCCGAGTAGAGAACGGAGAGAACGATGGGGCAAAAGCGCTTACATCTGATCGTCCGCGGCCGGGTCCAGGGGGTCTACTATCGGGCCTCCGCGCAGCGCGAAGCCAAGCGTCTCGGGCTCACCGGCTGGGTCAAGAACCGCCACGACATGGGCGTGGAGTGCGTGGTCGAGGGTGAGGAGGACCAGGTCAAGGACTTCCTGTCCTGGGCCCAACATGGGCCCGCCACGGCCCGGGTCGAAAAAACGGAGACTCGCTGGCGGAGTTATACCGGGGAGTTCGCTGACTTCAGGATTGTCCCATGAGGCCGGCGCGCTGGCGCGCCGGCCCCGGGACACAGGCACGGGCCCTGCTCCTGGGCTGCCTGCTGGGACTCAGCGTCGCCCTGCCCGGCCCGGCCCGGGCGGAGGACACTCCCGTCTCGGCCCTCTTCGCCGGCTCGGCCACCGCCACCACCACCCTTGAGCTCAGCTCCCTGGCCCGCAGCCTGGCTAGCCCCGAGCCGGCCACGCGGCGCACCGCCTTCGAGTCGCTCAGCACGCTCGGCCCCGACGCGCTCCCGGCCATCGCCGCCCGCCTCAGCGCCCTCTCCCAGCAGCCCCTCGACCGCGAGGGCGTCCTCGCGGCCTGGAGCGCCTTCCGCAAAATCCAGGGAGTGAGCGCGCCGGACGCCCCCGTGGATCTCGCCCAGGGCGTGCTGCCCGCCCTGGAAAAGAGCCGCGCGCCTGCCATGGTGCTCGGCGGCGAGCTGCTTGCCTTCCTGCGCGCGCTCGAAGCCCAAAAGTCCCCCGAAGCCTCCGAGCTGATCGTCTCCCGGCTGCTCTCCCTCGAGCCCAAGCTCTTCCGCTACGAGGGCCGCCGCGTCCGCGAGCGTCTGAGCGTCCTTCTGATCCCCGCGCTGATCCGCCACCAAAACCACGTCAAGCCGTCGGTGCGCGCGTTCTGCCAGGAGAGCCTCGCGGCCCTGTCCATCACGTCCCCGGGGCGCGCGGTCCAGCAGGACGACGTGGTGCTCCTGTCCGCCATCCTGCGAGCCTACGGCGACACCCTGAACTTCGAGGCGATGCCGGTCGTGGTCTCGTACGTCACGGATGAGCGCAGCGAGGTGCAAGCCGCCGCGCGCGCGGCCGTGCAGCGCTTCGGGCGCAACGCGATCTGGCAGATCCGTGAGCGCTACCTGAACGCCACTGGCAAGGAAGCCGATCCCAACTGGGGCCACCAGCGTCTCCTCTCCGAGCTCTACCGCCTGCACGATGAGCCCAAGCATCGCGCCTTCGAGGCCGAGCTGGCGCGCGCCAAGAGCGCCCTCGACCGCGAAGACCACGCGCTCGCGCGCGCTGCGCTCGACGGCGCCCTGCGCACCACCCCCAGCGCCGCCGACGCTCAACGTGCGGCGCCGCTGTTCGCGCAGCTCGCCGATCACGCGCTCGAAGGCCACCAGGTGGAAACCGCCCTGACGCTCTATCGCCGTGCCTTGCGACTCGACCCGAGCGGCAGCGACGAGCACCGACTGCGCGCACGCATCAGTTACCTCGAGGGCGAGCTCCGCCTCGCCCAGGGTGTGCTCGACCTCAAGAGCTTCGAGCGCGCGCTGGAGCTTGATCCCAGCTTTGCCCCGGCCGAAGCCGCGCTCGACGAGCTCAGCGGGGAGCGCGCCGCACGCGAACAGCGTCAGCGACGCTGGCTCGGCATGATCGCCACCTTCTTGCTGGCATGCGCGGGCTTCATGCTGCTCCGACGCAACGCGAACCCGGCCCAGCCCCCCGAAGCACCTGTCGAGCCCGAGGGCGAGCAGCCCCTCACCGCGCCCAGCACGGATCCCTGAGCCCCCTTCTCGCGCAGCCAGGCCTGCGCGCGCTGTGGAAACGACGTAGGATCCGGCATGAACCGCCGATTTGCGATCGAGGGTCTCAAGCTCAACCTCGCAGCAATCCTGTGGAGTCTCCTGCTCGTGAGCTGCCGCGGTGAGGAGGCCCAGAAGCAGGAGCCCGCCCTCCGTCCGGCGACCGCCGAGAGCGGCTCGCCCCGTGGCGTCGACGCCGGCAGCCGAGCGCGCGCGGCATCGGGCGAGTCCGCGGCGCGCAAGCGGCTGGAGCAAGACGCGCGGCTCCTCTTGAGCTCGTGGGAGGCGGCCCAGAACAAGGGAGACTTCAGCGCGTACGAGCGCCTCTACGCCGAGCACTTCACGGGCGTGAAGCGCTCGGGCCCGCGCACCCGCAACTTCGCGCGCGCGGGCTGGCTCGAGGATCGCAAGCGCATGTTCGAAAAGCCCATGCAGGTGAGGTTTGAGCTCAAGAACGTCTCGCTACAGAGCGCGACCGCGTCCGCCCTCGGCAGCCAGTTCTTTCGCAGCGGCAACTACGAAGACCGCGGCGACAAGGCGTTCACGTTCGCATACGAGGACGGAAGCCTGCGCATCGTGCGCGAGGAAATGCTGGGCTCCGAGCTCACCGAGCCTCCTTCGATCAGCGCGCGCATGGTGGTCGACATTCTGGACGGTCCCCTGTTGGTGATCGTCGGGCGCGCATCCGATGCCACGCCGCGTGGCGAGCGCGTATCGGTGCACGCGGCCATGCCCGCCGCCCTGGTGGAGACCGCGTCAGTCGCGAGCGCGCCCGGCGATGCGCAGGCCTTCCTCGCAGGGGACGTGCAGCTCGTGGGCCCAACCAGCGCGTGCACCACCAGGGCCAAGGCTGTGCGCATCGCGCACGTGGGTTACGCGCACTTCGGGCAAGTCGGGATCTGGCGCGGTGAAGATCCTAGGTTCCCCAAGCCCAGCACCGACGACCTGGCGAGTCAGATCCACGAACTCGACCCCCACGGCTTCTGGGCTATCGAACTCGAATCGCGCTGCGTGAAGGATCCGCTCGTGGCGGTGCCGGGCGCGGGCCCCATCACGGTGTACGAGCAGAGTGAGCTACCGGTGGAAGGTAGCGCGCTCTCGGAGCGCTTCGCCAAGTTGCCCTCCGTGCGCGCCTTGCCCAAGAACGAACGCGCCCTGGCGCTCAGCGACCTCACGCTCACGCGCTTCTCGGCGGGCAAACATCAGCTCGTCGCGGCCGAGGCCATCAGCGGGTGCAGCGCCCCCGTCGTGCGCGCCCTGTTCGACATGGAGCGCGGCGGAAAGCTCGGCTTCGCCAGCGACAAAGGGCGCCTCGAGCACGTGGAGGCCGTGGCCGATCTCGACGGCGATGGCGCCCCCGAGATCATCGCGCGCAGCGCGATCGGCGCGGACACCTGGGGCATCACGGACTTCACAGGCAAGCCTCGGGTGCTGCTCAAGCTGCCCTATTACGATTGCCCCTGCTGATGCAGTCCGAGTCGCCGCGCCTAGCGCGCCAGCGACCCGCGACTTCCCCCACGCAAAAACGGGCACCCCTCGCAGGATGCCCGTCTCGCTCAGCAGCGTAGCGTCAACGGCTCAGACGAACTCGATGATGCTGATCGGCGCGTTGTCGCCGCGACGGGGACCCACCTTGACGATGCGGGTGTAGCCGCCGCCCTTGCCGGCCTTGACGCGCTCCATGTAGCGGGGAGCGATCTCGTGGAACAGCTTGTACACGAGGTCGACCTCCACCTGCTCGCCCTCGGGCGTCTGCTTCACCATGTTGCGCGGCAAGAAGCGGGCGACCAGGCGCTGGGCGTGCATGCGGCGGGCCAGCAAGGCCTGCTTCTCCGCGTCGCCGAGCGTCGAGACGTCCTGCGTGAGGCCGTCGCCGAGGCGCGTGGCGCGCGTGACCAGGCGCTCCGCGATGCGGCGGAGCTCCTTGGCCTTGGCGTCCGTGGTCTCGATGCGCTCATGGAGCACCAAGTTGGCCGCAAGATTGCGGAACATCGCGCGACGATGGCTGGTGTTACGGCCAAACTTCCGGCCTGCCTTGAGATGACGCATGATACCTAGACCTTTTGTTTGCTCGCGCGCGAATTCACGCGCTTCGACGCGGCTCCCGCCGCCCTAAACTCTGCCCGCCTCGGCGAGCTCTACCAAATCAGCCGGCGGACTGCTGCTGCTTCCAACGCTCCAGCATCTGCGGCCAGTTGTCGATGCGCATGCCGAGCGAGAGCCCCATGTCCGCCAGGATCTCCTTGATCTCCTTCAAGGACTTGCGGCCGAAGTTCTTCGTCTTCAGCATCTCGCTCTCGGTGCGCTGCACGAGCTCACCGATGAGGTGGATGTTGGCGTTCTGCAGGCAGTTGGCCGAGCGGACCGAGAGCTCGAGCTCCTCCACCGAGCGGAACAGGTTCTCGTTGAGCGGCTCATCCTCTTCCTTCACCGAAGTGGTCGCCTCGGGCTCCTCTTCGAAGTTGATGAAGATGGTGAGCTGGTCCTTCAGGATCTTGGCGGCGTAGGCCACCGCGTCCTGCGGCTTGACGGAGCCGTCGGTCCACACCTCGAGGGTGAGCTTGTCGTAGTCCGTCATCTGCCCGACGCGCGCGTTGGTCACCGTGTAGTTGACCTTGCGCAGAGGCGAGTAGAGCGCGTCGATGGCGATGGTGCCGATGGGCTGACCGGGCTGCTTGGTGCGCTCGGACGGCACGTAACCGCGGCCCACCGTGATGGTGAGCTCCGCCGAGAAGCGGCCGCCCTTGGACACCGTGCAGATGGTGTGGTCCGGGTTGAGCACTTCGATCTGGTCGCCGGTCTGGATGTCACCGGCCTTGACCTCACAGGGCCCGTCCTTCTCGATACGCACGGTGTGCGTACGCGGGCTGTGGGCACGCACCACAACCTCCTTGAGGTTGAGCACGATGGTGGTCACGTCCTCGACGACGTCCGGGACCGAGGTGAACTCGTGCAGCGCGCCATCGATCTTGACGGCGGTGATGGCTGCACCCTGCAGCGACGACAGGAGGACGCGACGCAGGGAATTACCCAGCGTGATGCCGAAGCCGCGCTCGAGGGGCTCGCACACGAAACGACCATAGGTCGGCGTGAGCGTCTCTTGCTCCACCGAAAGGGACTTGGGTCGGATCAGGTCTCGCCAGTTGCGGGCGACCATCTGCGAGGTACTCATGTGCTCTCCTGGGACCCCAGTGGGGTCGAAGCGGGCGGGCTATAATAGGGGCCCGCGCGCAAGCAAGGGATTGGAAACAAGAAAGCCTTGGGCTTTCGGTGCGCTCACACCAGGGGCCCCACCCTACGCCGCCCAACCAGGGGCCGGCCACTTAGCGCGAGTAGAACTCGACGATCAGCTGCTCCTGGATGGGCAGCGTGATCTCTTCGCGCACCGGCATCGACTTGACCGCGCCCGCGAACTCGCCGCGGTTCAGCTCGAGCCAGCTGGGGATGCCGCGCTTCTCGGCCGCATCCAATGCGCTGGTCACGCGAACCATCTTGCGGCTGGCCTCCCGGACCTCGACCTTGTCACCCGGCCTCACGCGGAAGGAGGGGATGTTCACGGTGCGGCCGTTGACGGCCACGTGCTTGTGGCGGACCAGGTGGCGGGCCTCGGCGCGCGTGGCCGCAAAGCCAAGGCGGAAGCAGACATTGTCCAACCGGCGCTCGAGGATCGAGAGCAGGTTTTCACCGGTCACGCCCTTGGTGCGATCGGCTTCCTTGAAGTACTTCCGGAACTGGCGCTCCAGGATTCCGTAGATGCGGGCCACCTTCTGCTTCTCGCGCAGACGGATGCCGTACTCGGTGAACTTGGTGCGGCGCTGGCCGTGCTGGCCAGGCGGGTAGGGACGACGGTCCACCGCGCACTTGTCAGTGAAGCAGCGGTCGCCCTTGAGGAAGAGCTTGGTGCCTTCGCGGCGGCAGAGACGGCAAACGGGTCCGATATAACGAGCCATGGGATCTTCCTTCTACACTCAGACGCGGCGACGCTTGGGCGGACGGCAGCCATTGTGGGGGATGGGCGTGACATCACGGATGAGCGTGATCTTCATGCCGACGATCTGGAACGCGCGGAGCGCGGACTCACGACCTGCACCCGGGCCGTTCACGAAGATGGCAAGCGAGCGCATGCCGTGCTCCTGCGCCTTGCGCGCTGCGTTCTCGGCGGCGATCTGCGCGGCGAAGGGCGTGCTCTTGCGCGAGCCCTTGAAGTTGCTCGAACCCGAACTCGACCAGGCCACCACGTTCCCTTGGATGTCCGTGACGGTCACGATCGTGTTGTTGAAGGTCGACTGAATGTGCGCGATGCCAGTCGCGACGTTCTTCTTGACCTTCTTCTTGGCGGCTTTCGGATTTGCCATCGTCTACCTTGCTCTCACTCGTCGAAGCGGGTGCCCGCACCCGCTCGCTTTCAATCGGCGCCCTGCGCCCAAATGCCTTGAGGCCCCAACGCGTGTTTGGTGCCCTTCAAATCAGCGGCGGCCCGTCTCAACGGCGGGTGGCGCCTCGACGCGGACCCTTGCGAGTGCGCGAGTTGGTCTTGGTGCGCTGGCCACGGACCGGCAGGCCGCGGCGGTGACGCAGGCCACGGTAGGTGCCGAGGTCCATCTGGCGCTTGATGTCCATCGCGATGTCGCGGCGGAGATCGCCCTCGACGCGCACGTTGGCATCGAGGTACTCACGAATGCGCTTCACATCCGTCTCGGTCAGCTCCTCGGTCTTCCGGTTCTCCGGAATGCCGGTGGCGGCGCAGATGGCCTTGGCCTTCGCGGGGCCAATTCCGTAGATGTAGCGAAGCGCGATCGTGACGTGCTTGCGCGGAGGAAGGTCAACGCCTGCAATACGGGCCATGTCTCAGTTCTCCCTCAACCCTGCCGCTGCTTGTGGCGCGGATTCTCGCAGATAACCCGAAGCACACCCTTGCGGCGGATCACCTTGCACTTGTCACAGACCTTCTTGACGCTTGGGCGTACCTTCATGATCGTGCCTCTATCGGTTCCATCTTGCGGGTCTCGATCACGCCCCCAGCGGGTGCTCCCCTAGACGCGGCCCCTGATGCGAGCTCGAGTCGGATCGAACGCTGAGACTTCCACCAGCACCCGATCCCCGGGGATGATCTTGACCGTAACCTGTCGAGCGACGCCGCCGAGCGATGCCACGATGGTGCTTCCATCATCGCAGCGGACTCGGTAGAGCCCCTTCGGAAGGGCCAGCTCTACCGTGCCTTCAATCTCTCTGCCAGCCGACACTCTGCGTAATCTTCTCCGTACTGCTCCCCGCCCACCTCAGCGGGCGTGCGATCCTCTGCAATTGCAGCCCTATACGTTCAGGGTTGCGCGGATACGGGCGGTCACCTCGTCGAGCGTGCCGACCCCATTGACTGCACCGACGAGACCCCGTGCCTCGTAATAGCCGAGCACCGGACGGGTCTTGTCGTTGTATTCGGTGAAGCGCTTCCGGACGACCTCTTCGGTGTCGTCCTTCCGCTGCACCAATTTCCCCTCGAGACCTTGGGGGGGCGGATCATAGCGCAGATGGTAGATGCGTCCAGTCTCTTCGTGGATACGTCGACCCACGGCGCGCTCCACCATCTCCTCGAGGGGGACTTCGATGGAGATCACCTTGTCGATCTTGCGCCCCAGCTTCGCCAGCATGGTGTCGAAGGCCTCGGCCTGGGCGACCGTGCGCGGATAACCATCGAAAATCGCACCGTTTTTGCAGTCGGGCTGCGAGATGCGCTGCTCGATCAGCTCGAGCACCAGCTCGTCCGGGACCAACAGGCCCTGGGACATGTAGCTGTCGAAGCGCTTGCCGAGTTCGGTGCCCGCCGCACGCTCGGCGCGCATCATATCGCCGGTCGAAACCTGTGGAATCTTGAGCAATTCCACCAGGCGCTTGGCCTGCGTACCCTTGCCCGCTCCGGGCGGCCCAAACAAGACCAGGTCCACAATTACCCCCTACTCTGCTCGCGCGCCGCGCCGCGCGCTGCCTCGGCTCGCGCTCGAATGCGCGGGCCACGTGGGCCGGTGAGACCTTCGTAGTGGCGCGTAATCAGGTAGGACTCCACCTGCTGCACCGTGTCGAGCGCCACGCCCACGACGATCATGATCGACGTGCCACCGAAGTAGAACGGCACGTGGAAGTACGACTGCAAGAGTGACGGGATGGTGCAGACCAGGGCCACGTAGATGGCACCGCCGGCCGTGAGGCGCATGGCGATGCGATCGATGTAGTCGGCCGTGCTCTTGCCAGGTCGGATACCGGGAATGAAGGCGTTCTGCTTCTTCAGGTTGTCGGCCACCTCCACGGGCTGGAAGGTCACCGACGTGTAGAAGAAGGAGAAGAAGATGATCATCAACACGAACACGACCAGGTAGCCCCAGCTACCGGGCTGCAGCGCGTTGTTGACCCACTCCATGCCCGGCAGGCTCAGGCGCTGCAGGGTGGAGGGGAACAGCAGAAGAGAAGAGGCGAAGATGGGAGCGATGACGCCCGCCATGTTCACG
Source organism: Myxococcales bacterium (assembly GCA_044507075.1). GTDB lineage: Bacteria > Myxococcota_A > Polyangia > Polyangiales > DASUME01 > DASUME01. The sequence goes on along the minus strand of JBIQKA010000052.1, from coordinate 9,858 downwards.
CGCAGCGGCAGGTGCGAGGTCTGGCCGCCGTACATCTTGCGGCCCACCATGCGGCGCGCGTAGTGGATCGGAATGCGGCGCTGGGCGCGCTCGACCCGGCAGATGATCCACACGATGGCCACGCAGATGCCCACCACCAGAAGCAAGTCGACCGGCTGCAGGCTCTCGCTGGTCTTGAGCAGCGAGAAGGTTTGAAACAGCGCGCTGGGCAGATCCGCGACGATGCCGGCGAAGATGATCAGCGAGGTACCGTTGCCGATGCCGCGCTCGGTGATCTGCTCGCCGAGCCACATGATGAAGGAGGTGCCGGTGGTCAGCGAGACCATGGTCATGAGGCGGAAGCCCCAACCCGGCTCGCGCACCACGTCGCCGTACTGCGTGGAGCCATTGAGGCTCTCGAAGTACATGGAGAGACCGACGCTCTGCACCACGCTGATCAGGACCGTTCCGTAGCGCGTGTACTGGTTGATCTTGCGCTGGCCGGCCTCGCCCTCCTTGCGCAGCTCCTCCAGCGGCTTCACGACCACCGTCATGAGCTGCAGGATGATGCTCGCCGACACGTAGGGCATGATGCCCAGCGCGAAGATCGAGAGCTGCTCGAGCGCGCCGCCCGAGAACATGTTGAACATGCCCAAGAAGCTCGCGCTCTGGTCCGCCATGATCGACTTCATCACGTTGCGGTCCACGCCGGGCGTCGTGACGAAAATGCCGATGCGGTACACCGCGAGCATCCCCACGGTGAAGAAAATGCGGCGCCGCAGCTCGGGTACCTTGCCGATATTGGCGAAGATGCTCAACTGATCCACCCTTCGTGTCGCTCGCGCCCTTGCGCGGGCGGACTCCCAGTCCAGCTCACGGGCGGAACCGCCCGCTTCGACGGTGCGCGCAGCCGGAGCGGGCCGCCTCTACGCACTGCGCGCGGGCGACGGTGCCCGCGCGACTTGCTCAGCCTTCCTTACGGGGTCCCGGCTCGCGGCGCGGAATGAGCTCCACGCTGCCGCCGGCCTTCTCGACCTTCTCCTTGGCCGCCGCGCTGATGGCGTCGACCTTGAGCTTGATCGCCTTGGTGAGGTCGCCCATCGCGAGCACCTTCACACCATCCCACTTGCCGCGCACGACGCGCGACGCGCGCAGCGCGGCCTCGTCGACGAGCGTGCCAGCCGCGAAGATCTCGAGATCGGCGACGTTCACCGGGGCATAGCGGGTCGCGAAGATGTTGTTGAAACCGATCTTCGGCAGACGACGCTGGAGCGGCATCTGGCCACCCTGGAAGCCCAAGCGCTTCATGGTGCCGCGGGCCTTCTGACCCTTCTGCCCCTTGCCCGAGGTCTTGCCCCAGCCGGAGCCGATACCACGACCGACGCGGTGCTTGCCCTTGACCGCCCCTTCCGGAGCGCGCAGGCGCGACAGGATGGGAGCCCGCTTCTCTTGTGACTCAGCCATCGCTCTCCTCCACCGTGACAAGGTGCAACACCTTCTTGACCATGCCGCGGAAGGACGGGGTGTTATCCACCGTCACCGTGCTGTGTGGGCCGCGCAGACCGAGCCCAGCCAGCACCTTGCGCTGGTTGGGGATGCGGCCGGCACCGCTCCGGATTTGCGTCACTTTGAGTTTGGGCTTCATAGCCAGATTCCTGTTCTGAGATGAAATCTACTGTCGAAGCGCGCTCTCGAGCGCGCGAGCGAAAGAAAACTCAGCCGGCGTTGCCGGTGAGCACCTGCTCGACGTTCACACCGCGGCGACGGGCCACGTCGTCCGCGCTCTCGAGGCGGCGCATAGCGTCGAGCGTGGCGTGCACGACGTTGTGAGCGTTGGTGGTGCCGATGATCTTCGACAGCACGTCGCGAATGCCCGCGGCCTCGACGACGGCGCGCACCGCGCCGCCGGCGATCACGCCCGTACCAGGGCTCGCAGGCTTGAGGATCACGCGGGCCGAGCCGTGACGGCCGATCACCTCGTGGGTGATGGAGCCGTTCACGAGCGGGACCTTGTGCAGCGCCTTGCGCGCCTGGTCGTTGCCCTTGCGGATCGAGTCGGGCACCTCGTTGGCCTTGCCAAGGCCCACGCCCACGTGACCGTGGCCGTCGCCGACGACGATGAGCGCGCTGAAGCCGAACCGACGGCCGCCCTTCACCACCTTGGCCACGCGGTTGATGTGAACCACGCGCTCCTTGAGGTCCTCGAGCTGATTGGGATCAATGTACGCCATTGAAGAGTTCTCCTGACCGACCGATTAGAACTTGAGGCCCGCTTCGCGAGCCCCCTCGGCCAGCGCCTTCACGCGACCGTGATACAGATAGCCGTTGCGATCAAACACCACGGATTCGATGCCCTTGTCCTTGAGCGTCTTGGCGATGGCAGCGCCGACAGCCTTGGCATCGTCGGTCTTGGTGCCCTCGGCCCCCTTGAGGTCCTTGCTGAGGGTCGAGACGGTCGCCAGCGTAGTCGCCGTGCTGTCGTCGATGGCCTGCGCGTAGATGTGGTTCGTGCTGCGAAACACGCTCAGGCGCGGACGCTGCGCGTCCCCAGAGACCTTCTTGCGAATGCGACGCTTGCGGCGTGCGCGACCTTCTTCTTTCGTCTGAGCCATGGTGTCCTTCAATCTTTCGCGAGCCGATGACAACCTAGGGAGAGGGGCGCGCCGGCGAAGCCGGCGATGGCTGGTGCGCACACTTGCGCGCGCGATCAAACCTTTGCGCCCGCTCGACTACTTGCCCTTCGCACCCGTCTTACCGGCCTTGCCAGCCTTCATCTTGATCTTCTCGCCCACGTAACGAACGCCCTTGCCCTTGTAGGGCTCCGGCGGACGGAAGGAGCGAATGCGCGCGGCCACCTGGCCGAGCATCTCCTTGTCACACGAGTCGAGGTGAATGCGCGGACGCTTGGTGCCGCCTTCGTCGAGGATCTCGACCT
>JBIQKA010000052.1:0-6844 GCA_044507075.1 Myxococcales bacterium | reverse complement strand
GAGTCGAGGTGAATGCGCGGACGCTTGGTGCCGCCTTCGTCGAGGATCTCGACCTTCGCGTTCACCGACGCGGGCAGCGGGTATTTCACCTGGTGGGACAGGCCGAGGGACAAGGTGAGCTCCTTGCCCTTGAGCTCTGCGCGGTAGCCGACGCCGTGCAGGTCGAGCGCCTGCACGTAGCCCTTGTCCACGCCCTGCACCATGTTCGCCACCAGCGCGCGGGTGAGGCCCTGGAACTTGGGCCCCTCGGTGCCGGCATTGGGGACGATGTTGACCACCAGCTGCTCCCCGTCCTGCTGGAGGGCGACCAGCGGGGGCAGCTTGCGGGCGAGCGTGCCCTTCGGGCCCTTGATCTTCACCGAGCTCGCGTCGATGGTAACCTCCACGCCCTTGGGCAGGGCCACCGGGCGCTTACCGACGCGCGACTGGCGCTGGGTCTCTTGGGTTTCCATCACCAAACCTCACACAGGAACTCGCCGCCGATCTGCTCACGACGGGCGTCCTTGTCCGTCATGATGCCGCGCGAGGTCGAGAGAATGCCGATGCCGAGGCCGTTCATGACCTTGGGCAGTTCTTTGTGGCCGATGTACAGGCGGCGGCCGGGGCGGCTGCGACGGCGCATGCCGGCGATCGCACCCTGGTGGCCCGCGCCGTACTTGAGCACGACCACGAGCTTGCCCTGCACGCCCTCTTCAGTGCGCACGTCGGACACGTAACCTTCACGCTTGAGCACCTCGGCCAGGTGAAGCTTGAGCTTGGAGAGCGGAATCTCCGCGCGCTCGAGGCGAGCGAGCTGGGCATTCCGGATGCGGGCGAGCATGTCTGAGATGGGATCGGACGTCATCTTGCTCTCTCTTCTTACTTGCGGAACGGCATGCCGAGTTCGGTCAGCAGAGCGCGGCCCTGCTCATCGTTCTTGGCGGTGGTGACGAACGACACGTTCATGCCGTGGATGGTGGAGACCTTGTCGTACTCGATCTCGGGGAAGACGATCTGCTCCCGGATGCCGAGGGTGTAGTTACCGCGACCATCGAAGGCCTTGGCGCTGACGCCACGGAAGTCACGAACGCGCGGCAGACCGAAGCTCACCAGGCGGTCGAAGAACTCCCACATGCGATCCCTGCGCAGCGTGACCATCGCGCCGATCGATTGACCCTCGCGCAGCTTGAAGCTCGCGATGGACTTCTTGGCGCGCGTCACGACCGGCTTCTGACCGGCGATCATGCTGAGCTCGGCCACCGCCGACTCGATGAGCTTGCTGTTCTGCACAGCGCTGCCGAGCCCCATGTTGACCACGATCTTCTCGAGGCGCGGGATCTCCATCGAGCTCTTGTAGGAGAACTGCTTCTTGAGCGCGGGCACGACCTTTTCGGAGTAGTGCGTCTTTAGCCGCGGAATGTACTCAGCCATTGCTCAATCCTTATCTACGGGTGATAGCCTGGGCTCAGCCCGCAGCTTGCGCGTCGCTCTTCTTGTTGACGGCGTCGACGATCACGCTGCCGCTCTTGACCGCGACGCGGCTCTTCTTGCCATTTTCGTCGATTTGGAAACGCACGCGCGTCGCCTTCTCGGTCTTGGGATCCACCAAGGCCACGTTGGAGACGTGGATGGGGCGATCCTTTTCTACGATGCCGCCCTCGGGCATGCGCGGAGTCGGCTTCATGTGCCGCTTCACGCGGTTCACACCCTCGACGACGACCTGGCTGAACTCGGGGATGACCTTGCTGACGGTCCCCACGGTTCCCTTGTGCGCGCCCGAGATCACGACGACCTTGTCGCCCCTCTTGATCTTGCTGGCCATCACACCACCTCAGGTGCGAGCGAAATGATCTTCATGAACTTCTTGCTGCGCAGCTCGCGTGCGACTGGCCCGAAGATGCGCGTCCCGATCGGCTCGTTCTGAGCGTTGATCAACACGGCGCTGTTCGTGTCAAACTTGATGTAGGTGCCGTCCGGACGCTGGTACTCGCGGGCCGTACGGACCACGACTGCCTTCGCCACTTCGCCCTTCTTCACCTTGGCGTTGGGGAGGGCCTCTTGCACGGCCACCACGATAATGTCCCCCAGGCCGGCGTAGCGGCGCTGCGAACCGCCGAGCACGCGGATGCACTGCACACGGCGGGCTCCGCTGTTGTCGGCAACGTCCAGGTTGGTTTCGGTCTGGATCACGGTTAGACCTCCTCAGGACGTTCGAGCAGGCGCACGGCGACCCAGCGCTTGGTGCGGGACAGCGGACGACTCTCACGGATCTCGATGAGATCGGAGGTGCGGTACTCGTTGTTCTCGTCGTGCGCGTGGAAGCGCTTACGATTCTTCACGTACTTGCCGTAGACCGGATCGCGGTAGCGGGTGACCACCTCGACCACGACGGTCTTCTGCATGCGACCGGGCTTGTTGGTGTCGTTCACCACGCGGCCGGTCAGGTGGCGCTTGAAGCCGTGCGTTTGCTCGGCGGCCGGTTGATTCGTCTGCTCGCTCATGACTTTGCCTCGTCGGCCTTGCGCTGCGTCAACACGGTGTTGATGCGAGCGATCTCGCGGCGCAGCGTGCGGAGCTTGGCCGTGGAATCCAACTGATTGGTGTGGTTCTGGATGCGCGCCTTGAACAGCTCGCCCTTGAGCTCCTGGACCTTGGCCTGGAGCTCGTCGTTGCCCAGTTCGCGGATCTGCTTACGTGATTCGGCGGCTTTCACAGCTGCTCCTCCCGCTTCATGAACCTGGTGGGCAGAGGCAGCTTGATGCCGGCGAGCTTGAACGCCTCGCGCGCCATGTCTTCGCTCACGCCCTCGAGCTCGTACATCATGCGGCCGGGCTTCACGACGGCCACCCACTCTTCCACGCTGCCCTTACCGTGACCCATACGAGTCTCGAGGGGCTTCTTGGTGACGGGCTTGTCGGGGAAGATGCGGATGTGCAGCTTGCCCTGGCGCTTGGTGGCTCGCTGGATGGCCATACGAGCGGCTTCGATCTGGCGCGCCGTGACGCGGCCAGGCTCGAGCGCCTGCAGGCCGAAGTCGCCGAAGTCAACCTTCGACGCCGAGTACGAAAGGCCGCGGTTCTTGCCCTTCGACTGCTTACGGAACTTGGTGCGTTTCGGGGAAAGCATGGAAAAACTCCGCCTTCTTCAACGAGCCTGGGCCGGCAGCTTCTGGCGGCGGCGCTGTGGGAGGATTTCACCCTTGAAGATCCAGCACTTCACGCCGATGGTGCCGTAGGTCGTGAAGGCCGTGGCCTCGCCGAGCTCGATGTCGGCACGCAGGGTGTGGAGCGGCACGCGACCTTCGCGGTAGCTCTCGGTGCGGGCGATCTCGGCGCCACCGAGCCGACCCGAGGTGCGCACGCGGACGCCCTTGGCACCGAACTTCATGGCGGTCTGCAGCGCCTTCTTCATGGCGCGCCGGAAGGCCACGCGACGCTCGAGCTGGGTCGCGATGTTCTCGGCGACGAGCTGGGCGTTGGTCTCGGCCTTGCGGATCTCCTGGATGTCGATGAACAGCTCGTTCTGGGTGAGCTTCTGGAGCTCGCCCTTGAGCTGGTCGACGCCAGCGCCACGCTTACCGATGATGATGCCGGGGCGGGAGGTGTGGATGATCACCTTCGCCTTGCTGGCAGCGCGCTCGATGTCGATGGCCGCGATGCCCGCGTGGGCGAACTTCTTCTTGATCGCCTTGCGGAGCTTCTGGTCCTCGTGGAGCCAGAGCGCGTAGTTCTTGTCTTCGTACCACTTGGATGCCCAAGAGCGGTTCACGCCCAAACGGAATCCATGGGGGTGTGTTTTCTGACCCATGTTTCAGGCTTCCTTTCGCGAGTCGAGGACGACGGTGATGTGGCTCAATCCCTTGGCGACTCGCGTGGCGCGTCCATGGGCACGAGGACGCCAGCGCCGCATGTGCCGGTCGCCCGCTTTGTCCGCGTGGATCGTCTTGATGTAGAGGTCATCGAGGTCGACGCTTTGGTCCTTGACCTTCGCGTTCGCGATGGCGCTGTCGATGAGCTTGGCCACGAGCGGCGAGGCCGCCTTCTTCGTGAAGCGCAGCTCGTCGAGGGCCACTGCCGCGTTCTTGCCGCGGACCAAGTCGCAGACCATCCGCGCCTTGCGGATGGAAATGCGCTGAAAGCGTGCTTTCGCTGTCGATTCCATGGACTTTTCCCGTTTTGTCTATCAGCCAAGGTCCAAGCGGATGCTTGCGCGAGACTGACGCTTCCTGCGCGAATCTGGGGTCATCCCCCAACCACGCGGGAAGGCGCCGGATCTAGCACGTGTCCCTCAGGGATCAAGTGAGCGATCAGCGCTTGCCGGTGGAGGGGTTGCCCTTGGGCTTCGCCTTCTTGTCGGCCGCGTGCCCGTGGAAGGTACGGGTCGGGGCAAACTCACCGAGCTTGTGCCCGACCATGTTCTCCGTGACGAAAACCGTCACGAATTTGCGGCCGTTGTGGACCGCGAAGGTCAGCCCGATGAACTCGGGCGTGATCGTGGAGCGCCGCGACCAGGTCTTGATCAGCTTGCGATCGCCGGACTTTTGGGTCGACTCCACCTTTTCCATCAGGTGGTGGTCGATGAAGGGTCCCTTTTTGACTGAGCGTGCCATCTATCTCTCCGAGATCACTTCGAACCACGGCGCTTGACGATGAACCTGTCCGTGCGCTTGTTGTGTCGGGTCTTCTGGCCCTTGGCGAGTTGGCCCCAGGGCGAGCACGGGTGGCGGCCACCCGAGGTGCGGCCTTCACCACCACCCATGGGGTGGTCGACCGGGTTCATGGTCACGCCGCGGTTGTGCGGCCGACGACCGAGCCAACGCGAGCGGCCCGCCTTGCCGCGCGAGACCTTGGAGTGTTCCAGGTTCGAGACCTGGCCGATGGTGGCGCGGCAGTTCAGGTGGACGAGCCTCACTTCGCCCGAGGGCAGGCGAACTTGGGCGTAATCGCCGTCCTTGGCCATCAGCTGGGCGGCCGTGCCGGCCGAGCGGACGAGCTGGGCGCCCTTGCCGATTTTCAGCTCCAGGTTGTGCACCATGGTGCCGATCGGCATGAAGCGAAGGGGCATCGCGTTGCCGGGCTTGATGTCGGCGTTGCGCGAAGAGACGATGGTGTCGCCCACCGCGAGACCGTCGGGCGCCAGGATGTACGCCTTCTCTCCGTCGAGGTAGTTGAGCAGGGCGATGCGCGCCGTACGGTTCGGATCGTACTGGAGCGAGGCGACCTTGGCGGGCACACCGATCTTGTTACGCTTGAAGTCGATGATGCGGTAGTGCTGCTTGTGGCCGCCGCCCCGGAAGCGCGAGGTGATGCGCCCGTGGCTATTGCGGCCGGCCGTGGTCGACTGGTGCTCGGTGAGCTTCTTGACGACCTTGTCTTTGCCGTCCAGCGCCTTGAAGTCGGCGACTTCGTAGAAGCGACGAGCGGGCGAGCGGGGCTTGAATGCTTTGATGGCCATGACGATCAGGCTCCCTCGAAGAACTCAATCGTGTCGCCTTCCTTGATGGCCACGATCGCCTTCTTCCAGTTCTTGGTCTTGGCGTACCCGCGGCCCATGCGGCGCATGCGGCCACGCACGTTCAACGTGCGCACATCGGTCACCGTGACTTTGAAGAGGCGCTCGACGGCCTCCCGGATTTGGATCTTGTTCGCGCGACGGTCCACCTCGAACAGATAGGTGTGCGCCGTCTCGCGCAGCAGGTTGCCCTTCTCCGTCAGGAGCAGCGGGCGCTTGATGATGTTCTCGATCTGCATGACCGTCCTCAGCCGTTCCCAGCGTTTTGCTCGGTCGTGAAATCACGGCCGTCTACGCAGCGCTTCTCCAGCGCTGCCGCTGCATCCTTCGTGAGCACGAGGTGCTCGAAGCGAAGGAGGTCGTAAACGTTGACACCTTCCGGCGGAAGGTACTGGTGATTCTCGAGGTTGCGCGCGGAGAGCTTGAGGTTCTCGTTGGCGTTGGTGTCGACGAGCAAGGAGCTCGTGGAGACCTTCAGCGCATCGAGCACCGTGGCCAAGCCCTTGGTCTTGATCTCCGCGAGCTGGAGGTCGCTCACGACGATCAGCTGACCTTCGGCAAGCTTGAGCGAGAGGGCGCTCTTGAGAGCACCGAGACGCATCTTACGCGTGGGGCGGTAAGCATAGGAGTGGGGCGTGGGACCGTGGGCCTTACCGCCGCCCACGTACACAGGCGCGCGGATCGAGCCGTGTCGCGAGCGACCCGTACCCTTCTGCTTGTAGAGCTTGCGCGACGAGCCGCGAACTTCCGCGCGGCCCTTCGTCTTGGCCGTGCCGGCGCGACGACTGGCAAGCTGCGCCTTCACGATGTCGTAAAGGAGCGCCTCGTTGACCTCCGTGGCGAAGACGTCGTCGGCGAGATCGATCTCTCCGGACTCTTCGCGACGCAAGTTGTAAACCTTGACCTTGGGCATTCTCTCGTCTCCGAACCGAGTGCCGTAGGCACCGAACGCGGCCTGGGCCGCGCCGGGACCTCGCGCATTACGACTTGATTTCGACGTCCACGCCCGCCGAAAGGTCGAGCTTCATCAATGCGTCGAGGGTTTGTTGAGTGGGCTCGAGGATGTCGAGGAGCCGCTTGTGGGTGCGGATCTCGAACTGCTCGCGCGACTTCTTGTCGACGTGGGGCCCGCGCAGCACCGTGTACTTGTTGATGCGCGTGGGAAGCGGGATGGGTCCCGCCACGCGCGCGCCGGTGCGACGTGCAGTCTCGACGATCTCCCCTGCCGACTGGTCGAGCAGGCGGTGATCGTAGGCCTTGAGGCGGATGCGGATTTTCGTGGTCTGGGCCATCTGGATCACTCGATGATCTTGGTGACGACGCCGGCACCAACGGTCTTGCCGCCTTCGCGGAC
>JBIQKA010000051.1:23024-34372 GCA_044507075.1 Myxococcales bacterium | reverse complement strand
AGTTGCTAGAGTCGCCTCTCGGTTGGCGGGCGAGGGGCGCCTGCTCCACAGGAGGGTCCTATGCATCAGCGAAGCCGTGGGTTTTGTTTGCGAGCAGTCCTGGGGCGTGAGAGAGCGCCGCGCCTCGTCTGCGTGTTCGCGCTGAGCGCCGTGATCGGTGCGTGCGACGGCGCTCCCAGTGAGGAACGAAAAAGCGCTCCCAAGGCGGCGCGTGAAAGCCCGGCGACGGGACAGGCGCCCGCGGCAACGCCCCCGGTGCTCGCCCCCGCAGAAAAAGCCGAGCTCGGCAAACCCGCGCCTGACTTCTCGCTCCCTGACACCGATGGCAAGACCGTTCGGTTGAGCGACTTGCGTGGCAAGACGGTCGTCCTCGAGTGGTTCAACCCCGACTGTCCCTTCGTCAAACATGCCCACAGCGCTGGCCCGCTCAAGAACATGGCGTCGCAACACGCGGGCCCCGAGCTGGTCTGGCTGTCCATCAACTCCAATGCGCCCGGCAAGCAGGGTCACGGCAAGCAGAGAAACCTCGACGCCAAGGCCGAGTACCGCATGACCAACCCGGTTCTGCTCGACGAGGCCGGTCAGGTCGGCAAGGCCTACGGCGCCGAGAAGACGCCGCACATGTTTGTGATCGATCCGGCGGGCATCCTCGTGTACCGAGGTGGGCTCGACAACGCGCCGATGGGGGTGCCCGACGACGCGCGCCCGCGGCCGTCCGACAAGAAGCCGGGCGAGCTCGTGCCGTACACGGTCAACGCGCTCGCGGACCTCAAGGCGGGGCGCGCCGTTGCCTTGGCCGAGACTCCGGTCTACGGCTGCACGGTGAAGTACGGAGATTGACTTTCGCTGCACGGAAAGGTGCCTACGTAGAACCGCGGGGAAGAGGAGTGCGCCGCGGAGCGCGCGCGAAGGCCGGAGCAAGTCGTATGGCAGTCATCCAAAGCGTGCGGCGCGCGGCGCGAGTCGAGCGCGGAAAAAGTGCCGTTTTGGGCGGCATGATAGCGGGGCTCTGCGCAGCTCATTTCGTGCCCACGCAGGGGCTCGCCGAACCAGCGGCTGCCATCCCGCCAACGGAGCGAAGGCCCGACGCCCAAGGGGACGATGGGCGCGTCGTGGTCCCGGCCATCTTGCAGCGCGCTCCCGACGGCGGCTACGTGTACCGGGGCCGGGGATTCGACGCGAAGATCGCTGCGAACGGCGCGGTCACCATGCGCAATCGCTACGGTCGCCTCTCCTTGTTCGCGGGGACGTTCGACCTGACGGCGCGCGCCGAGGCGGCGGCCGGCAACGATCCTTACCTCTCCGAGCGTCGCGCGTTCTTCGACGCCACGCGTGCGTTCCGTGAGGCGCTGAGCGACCGCGCCGACCGGCGCGTGCTCCTTCGTCAGCTCACGGCGATTCGCTTCGATCCCAGGCTCAGCATGCGAGATCGCAGGGCGCGCACGTTCGCGGTCTGGGACGAGATGGCGGACGACGAGAAGGGCGCCGAAGGTCGGGAGATCCTGCAGGCCTTCGTGCGCGCGCAGTATACGGGCCAAGCCGCGTTCGGCGCGCGAGAGCTCGCTCTGTTCAACGCGCGCCGCCGGAGCCGACAGGTCTTCGACCCGTATCGGGCTCAAGCGACGACCGAGCTGGTCCGTAAGGATTGAGAGCGCCGGCTCGGCCGAGGCGACGTGACGCCCTCAGAAGGTCGCGCGCAGCGCGGCGCCGCCAACCCAGCCGTTGCGATCGCGAGCCGCCAGCGGCACGACGTTGAGCTGCCGCAGGTCCATGTCGATCCGATTGAGGTCCATCTGCAGCCTGTGCCTGCGCGCCCAGCGGGTCCAAAAGAAGATGCTGCCGCCGACCACCAGGCCAGTGCCCAAGAAGTACCCCGCGCGCGCGATCGGCACGGACCTATCCTTGCATTCGTCGAGATCGCCAAGCGACTGCACCTCTTCGTTGAGACAATCCTCGAAGGAGTTGAAGGCCACGCGGCTGGCGATCGCCGTGAACAGATAGACGCCGGCTCCGGCGGCGGCCAGGACGATCGGCCCCGTGTAGCCCTTGCTTGCAAGTTCACGCGTAGTCTCGTTGCGGTGCAGGACCAGGCTCTTCACTTCGGGCGACCAGTTGGGGTCGATCTCGGCGCGTCCACGCCGGTCCACGGTGAGCACCGTTTTCTCCGGTGTGGCCTGCGCCGGTGGGGTCGCGGCCACCATGGGAGCAGGAGCGGGGGCGGGCGCGGCGGCAACCGGAGCGGCCGCCGGTGCGGGGGCTGCGGTTTCCGCCTCGATGCGTTCGATGCTCTCCCGCGCGAGCTCCAGTGTCTGGCCGCCGACCTGCACCGTCAGCGGGCGGCCGGGGATGTCGATCACGATCTCCCCGCGCACCTTCCCCCCTTCCCGGAGGTAGATCGTGGAGATCTCTCCTTGGGCCCCCGCACTTGCAGGACTCCACATCACACCCGTCCAAAGCAAAACCAAGATCCCCCACAGAGACCTGCGGACCATGCACCCCTCCTGAAGTCGTGGCTCTCCTTCGAGCCCACCCGACGTCTGTTAAGGGTCATCTCGCGGGGCACCGACCCTCCATAGGGAATTTCTTGGGCGTCGCGAGAGGCCTAAGACGGAGCTTGTCAACACCACAAAGGTGTTCCCGTCTTGGGGCTATGCTAAATTTCCCAGGTGGGTAAACGGCGCGATCCGATCGCGGTGGTCGAGGCTTGCTACGACCTTGGTGGCAGTGAAGAGGCTTGGCTTCAGGGGCTCGCGGAGGCGGCGTTCCCGCTCGTTCGGCCCGTGGGCATCATTGGCTACCACGTCACCCTGGACGAGCGCGGCCCCCGCATCCACTCGCCGGTCCAGGTGGGGGCGAGCGAGGATGCTTTCACGAAGATGCGCACGATGGCGGCCCTGCTCGAGCGTCACCGGGCGGGCACCGCCGGTCTGCTCGATCGGGTCCAGGCTCGTCTGTACGCTCGTGTGGTAACGAACGGGATGCTCGAGCCCGCCGACGTCCTGTTGGTCTCCGAGGCCGAGAGGCTGGGGCCCAGATGGATGTACACGTTGGGCGCCTCGGGCGTGCAAGAGGTCTTCCACCTCCGCAGCAATAACATCGACGGACTCGGCGCCACCGTCCTCGCCGCGGGCCTCCCGGATGAGCGCAAGTTCAGCGCCTCCGAACGTGTCATGTTCCAGATGATCTCGGCCCACATCAAGGCGGGTTTCAGGTTGCGCAGGCGCCTGACGAAGAGCGCCCCGGGAGTCGAGCTTCCCGAGCACGGCGCGGTGCTCGACGCGTCTTTCCGTGTGCTCGACGCCGAAGGCGATGCCAAGGATGCGTCCGCGCGCGAGGCGCTCGCGTGCATGGCTCGCGAAATTGATCGGGCCCGCACCCAGGCCGGGGGCAGGGACGAGGCGGCGCTCGCTGTCTGGCAGGGCCTCGTCGACGGACGCTGGTCGCTGGTGGAGCACTTCGACGCGGACGGCAAGCGCTTCATGCTCGCGCACCGAAACCCCGAAGGCGTGCGCGACCCGCGGGGCCTCAGCAGCATGGAGCGTCGCGTCGCGGCGCTCGCCGCGCGCGGCTACAGCAACAAGCTCATCGGCTATCATCTCGGCATTCCCGAGGGAACGGCCTCGTCGCACTTGGCGCGTGCGATGCTCAAGCTGAAGTTCGAAAGTCGCGTGGAGCTGGTGCGCACCCTCGGCTCTCGGCACTCGATGCCCGCGCCGACGGAGTTTGTGGATGAGCAAGAAGACGACTGACAGCGCGCTGCCCCTGCCCGCGGGGACCTATGCGGAGTTGCTGGGGCCTGACGTGGCGTTGCTCGCGATCCCCCTCGCTGCGCCGAAGCTGCCTTCGTCCTTGACCGCAGCGGAGCAGGCCGTGGTCCAGCTCCTGTGCGAAGGAGCCAGCAACGACGAGATCGCCCGTCGGCGCGGAGTGAGCAAGAAGACCGTCGGCAATCAGCTCGAGTCCATCTACCGCAAGCTGCACGTGACCTCCCGAGCGGAGCTGGTGCGCACGCTGCTACGCTGACGCGCAGCTTCTCGGTGCGCGTTGCTCGATGCCAACCGCGGTGCCCATGGGCGCACTCGAGGTCACGTGTGCGAGCGCGACGGCGCGTGGTAGCTGGCTCACGCTCGACCCAACAAAGTGCCCGATGCGTGCCGCGAAACACGATCACGCGCCGCCGCGACGGCGTAGAACAAATGGATGGGACCGCCGTGATGCGCGCGCCTTCGCGCGTCGCCGGCCGACCAAGCTGGAGGCTCCGATGTCGTACAACGCCACGCACAATGTCGTTGACAGCTTCGAAGACCGCCAATGGCGTCAGAAGCTCGAGGAGGCCAAGCGGCGCCTCCAGGCCGAAGAGGACGAGTGGAACCAGCTCCTCGCTCGGGCCCAGCGCGCCCTCGAGAACGAGGAGCGGGAGTGGGAGCGTCTCCGGATGCGGGCGGGAGTGAAATCGAGCGGCGCCTTCCCGACGCAACCCGACACGGAAGCCAAGGCCGCGCCGCCGCCGTTGCGGGCATCCGCGGCTTCGCGCGCGACCCTGGGGGCAGCCCCCCGGGGCAATCTCCGCCGCTGGCCGTGAGCCCACGCCAAAGCCGCGGATGACGGGGCGCTGAGCCGGGATTGTTTGGCCTGACCCGCTGCTCTATAGTTCGCCCCGTGTCAGGGGATCCCCAGCAGAGCGGGCTGCGTTCTGCCGCAGCCTCTGAGCTATCCGTCTCGGAATGCATGGCCGCCGTGGAGCGCCAGGAGCACCAGGCCAACGTGCTGCGCCTGCGCCGGGGAGCTCGGCTCGGCTTCGGCATGTGGGTCGCGTTCGCGGCGATCGACGTCTGGTCCGATGCCTATATCCAGCCGGGCACGCTCTGGGAGCTCTTGACGATCCGGGCCTGCGCCATGGTGTTGCCGAGCCTGGCCATGGCGCGCCTGTACATGCGCCCGCCGCCCAGCCCGCGCGCGCTCGCGGCGCTGAGCCTGATGATCTTCGGCGTGAGCAGCTACGCGGTGGCCACGATGACGCTCATGATCGGCGGCATCGATAGCCCGTACTTCGCGGGCACGCTGATCGTGATGGTCGCTCAGGCGGCGTTCTACGCCCAGCCCTGGCGGCGTGCGATCATCCAGGTGATCAGCATCGCCAGCGCCTATCCCGTGATGGCCATCGTGGGCATCTTCCTGAGCGCCGAGAACGCGCGCGACTGGGCCGACCCCGCGATCCGCGCGACCTACTTCCTCAACTGCGCGAACGTTGCGGTGTTGGCCGCCTTCGCGTGCTTCGCGAGCCACCTGGCCTGGTCGATGCGGCGGCGCATCTTCGAGAGCCGTAGCGTGGGGCGCTACCGCCTGGAGCGTCAGATCGGCAAGGGGGGGATGGGCGAGGTGTGGGCCGCTTACCATCACGGGCTCAAGCGCTCGGTCGCGGTCAAGTTGCTCAAGCTGGGCGATCACTCTGCCGACTCGGTGGCGCGCTTCGAGCGCGAGGTGGAGGCCACGAGCCAGCTCTCGCACCCCAACACCATCCGCGTCTTCGACTTCGGCGTGACGGAAGACGGCATCTGCTATTACGCGATGGAGCTGCTCGAGGGGTGCGACCTGGCCGAGCTCGTGGCGCGTGAAGGGGCGCTCGTGCCGGCGCGCGCCGTGCACCTCATCAAGCAGGCTGCGCGTGCCCTCGCCGAGGCGCACCGCAAGGGCATCCAACACCGCGATCTGAAGCCGGAGAACCTGTTCATCACCAGCGATGGTCTTCAGGCCGACTTCGTCAAGCTGCTCGACTTCGGGATCGCCAAGCAGCGCGGGAACGAGGGGCACGTGACGGCCACCGGCGCCATCATCGGCACGCCCCTCTACATTTCCCCCGAGGGCGCGCGCGGTCGCCCCACTGACGCGCGCTCGGACGTCTACTCGCTCGGCGCCGTGTTCTACTTCGCGCTCACCGGGCGTCCGCCCTTCGACGCCGCCAACGTCAGCATGCTGTTGTACAAGCACATGTCGGAGCCGGTGCCGCTCTTGCCGCGCCACATCCCCAAGGAGGTCGAGCGCGTCGTCCTCCGTTGTCTGGAGAAGGATCCTCCGGCGCGCTTCGCGGACGCCGAGGAGCTGCTCGGTGCGCTCGCGCTTTGCGAGGAGGCGAGCACGTGGCAGCCGCCGAGTGGCGAGCTCGCGCAGCTCGCGCAGCGCGCGCCTGCGCCGAGGCGGCCGGTCGCGCCCGAAGCAGAGGCCGCCACGCTGCGCTCGTGAGGCATCCTACGCGTTGCGGCCTTGGGCCGCCGCGAGCCAGGTCCGCACGAGGTTCAAGTGTCTGTCTTCGTCGAGGAGCGCGCTGGTGAAGCGCTCTGCCAGCTGCTGTTGGCCGGCCTGCTCGGCGAGCTCGAGCAGCGCGCGCCAGCAATCGTTGTCTGCCAGCTCCGCCAAGAGGGCGGCTTCGAGGCACTGGGGGAGGGTGGTGCGGGGGTCGGCGACCGCGGCGAGCACGCCGTTGGTCATGGTGGCGTGCAGGTCCGCAGACGGAGTGAGCACGGTCGGATCCGCGCCGAGCTCGGTGGCAGCCTCTTGCAACAGCTGAAAGTGCGCGAACTCGTCGTCGTGGATGCCCTGAAGCTCCGGGCGGCTCGGCCCGCCAGGGAATCCGCCGTACACATCGTATTTGCTGAGGATGCCCTGATACAGGCGAACGCCCGTCCGCTCGAAGCCGAGGCGTTCCCCTAGCTTGTCGATGAACAGCGAGGGGGCCTCACCCTTCAAGGCTTGCACCGCCGACTTGGCCATGCCCTTGACGCTCGTAGGCGGCGGCACGTGCCCGATCGGATCGGACTTCTTCGCGTAAAGCTTCCGCACGACGGAGGCGTTACCCGCTTCATCGTTGATCGCGGGGTTGAACTCTTCCATGCCCTTGACCATCTCGGAGCTCAAGCGCGGGGAGGTGGAGATTCCTGTTCGATTCATCCCGATGTCTGCGTGGGTGGACATGACTACTCCTGTTCACGAGAGGCTTCGGCTTTGGACGGATTGGGGGGACGTTCGTTGGGCCTTGCGGGCGAGCTCGGTGCCCGGCGCCCAGGCGTAGCCCGACGCGATCTCCTCCGTGGGCGACCCATCGGAGTTCAACTGCGTGCGGTAAAGCACCGAGGGATCGTTCGGGCGCTCCTCGTCTCGCGGGACGAAGTTCGCGCCCCGCGCGGTGAGGCTTGCCTCCGAGCGCAGCGTCTCGCGCACGAAGTCGCGGTGACTCTCGTACGCGATGGGGGCTGGTAATTTGGAGGAGAGGATCGAGGCCGCGTCGCGCTTCTCGTAGTTCTCGAGCAGGTCGGCCACGTACCGGACATGGCCGAGCTCGTAATCGAGGAAGCGCTCCCAGATCTTCTTCACGCGCGGGTTCTTCTCGCTCTCCACGCATCCGTAGTAGTTGTAGACCTCGGTCGCCTCGTGTAGCAGCCACTTCTCGAGCCAGGTCTCGGACGGATCGATGATCGACTCGTACTGGGTGACGTGCTGCTCCTCGATCGAGGCGATCTCCGCATAGAGCTGGCGTCCCAGGGGATCCGGGTAGGTCGGGCCGATGTTCATGTAGTAGTCGTGGGTCTGGTGCTCGGCCGCCATCAGCGTGGTGGCGTGCAGCTTGGTGATCAGCGGGGCCGAGCTGCGCTCATAGGGGGTGCGGAGTTCGTCCTCGGGCGCGCGATGCTGAACCTCGGTGGGCCGCCCGGGCAGGATGTCCGTGTAGCTCTGAAGGAGCGTGTTGGCGTCCTTGCCCTCCACGCGGTCCATCAGGGCCGAGTAGCGGTACATGTGATCGAAGTCCTCGAGCAACCCAAAGCGATAGACCTGCGCGAGGTAAGGGTCGGGCTCGTGCAACGCCACCGCGGCGGTGATCTCGATGGCCACCTGCTCGAAGCCGATGGTGGTCTCGAGCGGGGTTTGATCGCCGGGGTTGAGCCAGTTGACCATGGTCTGCTGGTGCTGCTCGACGCGCCTCACCTTGGCGAGCGGGAGCTGAAGCTCGCGGTTCATGCGCGCGGCGGCGTGCCCGAAGCGGAGCGCCTCGGACTCGATGCCGTTCATCAAGATCACGCGCACCCGCGTGAACGCGTCGTCGTCCAGCTTGCTGAAAGGGGGTTGGACTAGCTCGCGCCAGGTAAAGCGCTGCTGATCGAGCGGCGTGCCGCGATCTTTCAACAGGTCGATCGTCATCGTCTCTCTCCTTCGTGTGGGCGGTCCGGCGACAGAGCCGCGAACATCCCGCAGAGAGAGCCGCTACCCCGTCACGATCCCTCGCTAGTGCTGCAACCGACGTGCCTATCCGCACGCGGGGCGTCTGGCCTCGCTGAAAGTCCGCGTGGCACCGCGCTTGCAGCCTCTCTGAGATCATGGCGGACAAACCCATCGAGAACACGAGCCCCCGCGCGACGTCCGGGAACACCGCGGACACGCGCAACCCAGAGTGGCGCAGCTACGCGCCCAGCGGTCGAGGGCAGACCGACGAGCAGATCCGGGCAGACGTGCACGCGATGCTCAGTGAAGCGGGGATCGGGCAGCCGAGCAGTCTCCAGGTGACTGTGCTCGACGGAATCGTCACGCTGAGCGGTCAGGTGGAGGACACGCACGAACAACGCCGCATCTGCGAGAAGATCAAGGGCGTTCCTTCGGTCAGGGACGTGCGCGACGAGAGCAGAACTGCGCGCGCGTAGGGACGCTCAAGGATCGTAATTGAGGTTGGGCGTCAGCCAGCGCTCGACTTCCGCTTGGGTCATGCCCTTGCGCGCGGCGTAGTCGGCCACCTGGTCGCGGTCGATCTTGCCGAGCGTGAAGTAGTGTGACTTCGGGTGGGCGAAGTACAGGCCGCTCACGCTGGCGCCCGGCCACATCGCGTACGACTCGGTGAGCTTGATGCCCGCCTTCGCCTCCACATCGAGCAGCCTCCACAGCGTGCCCTTCTCGGTGTGGTCCGGGCAGGCGGGGTATCCCGCGGCCGGGCGGATGCCGCGGTACTTCTCGGCGATCAGCTCCTCGCGTGTGAGCTTCTCTTCCTTGCCGTAGCCCCACTCGACGCGCACGCGCTGGTGGAGGTACTCGGCGAACGCCTCGGCCAGGCGATCGGCGAGCGCCTCGGTCATGATCGCGTTGTAGTCGTCGTTCTCGGCCTTGAAGCGCATGGCCAGCTCCTGGCTGCCGAGGCCCGCCGTGACGGCGAACGCCCCCATGTGGTCGGCCAGCCCGCTCTCCTTGGGCGCGATGAAGTCGCTCAGCGAGCGGCATGGCCCGTCGTCCTTGTCTCGCTGCTGGCGCAGGAAGCAGAAGCGTTCACGCACCGCGCGTCGATCCTCGTCCGTGTAGACCTCGACGTCGTCTCCCACCGCGTTGGCGGGGAAGAGGCCGTACACGGCGCGCGCCCGCAGGAGCTTCTCGTCGATGATCCTGTCGAGCAGCTTCTGCGCGTCCGCGAACAGGCTCTTCGCCTGCTCGCCGTAGACCTCGTGCTCGAAGATCCGCGGGTAGATGCCCTTGAGCTCCCAGGTGTGAAAGAGCGGGCTCCAGTCGATGTACTCCCGGAGCGTGGCGAGCGGGAAGTCCTCGAGCACGTGCAGCCCGGGTCGCTCGGGGCGCGGGAGGTCGCTCTGGTTCCATTCGATGCTGGTCTTGCGCGATCGGGCATCTGCGAGGGAGGGCAGGGTGCGCGCGGGCGCGGCGTGGCGCTTGCGCAGCTTGTCGTACTCCGCCCGGACCTGCGCGACGAGCTTCTCCTTGTCGGCGCTGAGCAGGCTCGTGCTCACCGGCACGGCGCGGCTCGCGTCCAGCACGTGGACGACGGGCTCACGGTAGTTGGGCGCGATCTTCACGGCGGTGTGGGCGCGGCTCGTGGTCGCGCCGCCGATCAAGAGCGGGATCTTCATATCCTGGCGCTGCATCTCACGCGCCACGTGCACCATCTCGTCGAGCGAGGGCGTGATCAGCCCGCTCAGCCCGATGATGTCCGCCTTCACCTCTTTGGCGCGCTCGAGGATCTTCTCGCAGGGCACCATCACGCCCATGTCGATGACCTCGTAGTTGTTGCACGCGAGCACCACGCCGACGATGTTCTTGCCGATGTCGTGGACATCGCCCTTGACCGTCGCGAGCACGATCTTGCCCTGCGTGCGCACCTCTTCGCCGGCCGCGCTCGCCGCCGCCTTCTCCGCCTCCATGAAGGGGGTCAGGTAGGCCACCGACTTCTTCATCACGCGCGCCGACTTCACGACCTGGGGCAGGAACATCTTGCCCGCCCCGAACAGGTCGCCCACCACGCCCATGCCGTCCATGAGCGGCCCCTCGATGACCGCGAGGGGCTTTCCGAACTTCTGTCGCGCCTCCTCGGTGTCCTCTACGATGTAGGTGTCGATGCCCTTGACCAGCGCGTGCGAGAGGCGCGC
Organism: Myxococcales bacterium; assembly: GCA_044507075.1. Classification (GTDB taxonomy): domain Bacteria; phylum Myxococcota_A; class Polyangia; order Polyangiales; family DASUME01; genus DASUME01. The sequence goes on along the minus strand of JBIQKA010000051.1, from coordinate 23,966 downwards.
CTCGACCGAGCCGTTGCGCCACTCGGCCTCCTTCGCGTCGGCGCCCTGCTTGTCGCTCTTGCTGCGGGCCTTGAGCTCCTCGCCGTATTCGACCAGGCGCTCGGTCGCGTCGGGACGGCGGTTGAGGAGCACGTCCTCCACGAGCTCCTTCAGCTTGGGCTCGATCTCCTCGTACACCTCGAGCATGCCGGCGTTGACGATGCCCATGTCCATGCCCGCGCCGATCGCGTGGTACAGGAAGGCCGAGTGCATCGCCTCGCGCACCTTGTTGTTGCCGCGGAAGCTGAAGGAGATGTTCGAGACGCCGCCGCTGACCTTGGCATGCGGGAGGTTCTGCTTGATCCAGCGCGTGGCTTCGATGAAGTCGACCGCGTAGTTGTTGTGCTCCTCCATGCCGGTGGCGACGGTCAGGATGTTGGGGTCGAAGATGATGTCTTCGGGCGGAAAGCCCACCTCGTCCACCAGGATGCGGTAGGCGCGCGCGCAGATGCGGATCTTGTCCTCGTAGGTGGCGGCCTGGCCCTGTTCGTCGAAGGCCATCACCACGGTCGCCGCGCCGTAGCGCAGGATGTGGCGCGCGCGCTCGCGGAAAGCTTCTTCGCCCTCCTTCAGGGAGATGGAGTTGACGATGCCCTTGCCCTGCAGGCACTTGAGCCCAGCTTCGATGACCTCCCACTTGGAGGAGTCGACCATGATGGGCACGGCGGCCACCTCTGGCTCGCTCGCGAGCAGGAGCAAGAAGCGCGTCATCGCCGCGACGCCGTCGATCATGCCCTCGTCCATGCAGACGTCGATGACGTTGGCGCCGTTTTCGACCTGCTGCCGGGCGATGCTGACTGCGCTCTCGTAGTTGCCGGCCTTGATGAGGTTTGCGAACTTGGGCGAACCGGCGACGTTGGTGCGCTCGCCGATCATCATGTAGACGCCCTGCTGCTGCGTGAA
>JBIQKA010000051.1:17312-22924 GCA_044507075.1 Myxococcales bacterium | reverse complement strand
GTGTTGCCGCAGCAGCCGCCCGCGATGTTGAGGGTGCCGGCGGCGGCGAAGTCGCCGAGGAACTTCGCCATGTCCGGGGGCTCGAGATCGAAGCCGGTGGGAGAGAGCGGATTGGGCAGGCCCGCGTTGGGATACGCCGAGACCGCGACCGTGGCCTTCTCGGAGAGCTCGGAGAGGAACGGATACATGAGATCCGGGCCGAGGGAGCAGTTGAGCCCCACCGAGAGCGGCGCGACGTGCTTGACGGCGTTCCAGTAGGCCTCGATGGTCTGCGCGGAGATCATGGTCTCGCCGCCGCGGCCGACCGCCGCCGAGATCATGATCGGCAGCTCCTTCTTCTGGGCGCGGAAGACCTCCTGGATGGCCACCAGGGCGGCCTTCGCGTTGAGGGAGTCGAAGATCGTCTCGACCAAGAGCAGGTCGACGCCGCCGGCGATCAGCGCCTCGACCTGCTGGGTGTACGCGAACTTCACCTGATCGAAGGTGCACACGCGAAAGCCAGGATCGTCGGCGTCGGGCGAGTTGGAGAGCGACACCGTCAAGGGGCCGATCGCGCCCGCCACGAAGCGCGGCCTTCCGTCGCGGTTGGCCACGCGGTCGGCCCAGGTGCGACACTGGCGCGCCGACTGCTCGTTGATCTCCCAGGCCAGCTCGTTGAGGAAGGGCGTCTCGATGATCTGCTGATAGAACGCCGGATCCTTGCGGCCTCCGTGCTCGCGCGGGTCGTCGACGAAGAACTCGCTCTGCGTGATGCCCGTGGCGCCGAAGGTGTTGGTCTCGATGATGTCCGCGCCGGCCTCCAGGAAGCGCCGGTGGATGTCGCAGATCATGTCCGGCTGCGTGAGCGAGAAGAGGTCGCCGTTGTTCAGCAGATCCTTTTTGGCATCCTTGAAGCGATCGCCGCGGATGTCCGCTTCCCTCATGTTGTAGGTGCGGATGGTCGTGCCCATCGCGCCGTCGATGATGAGGATGCGTTCCCGCAATAGCTTCTTGATCGGATGTTCCTGGGACATGGGGCTCACTTGCTTACGCGGCGCGCGCGTTGTCGAAGCGCGCCCTCGGGCGCGCGAGCGGATGGTCGAAGCGCACCCTCGGGCGCGCGAGCAGGAGAAGAACTCGTCGCCGTCGCGTGACCGGGCTTTTCGGCCTCGGCGAGCACGACGCGAAGATGGGGTTTGCGGGCCTCCTTGCAGGCGATCTCGGCCCGCGAGACGTGAAGCCCAGCGTCCTCCAAGAGGGCGCGCAGCTTGGGGGCAGAAAAGCCGGGATGAAGGAGCCCGTAGGCGGCGGTGATCTCGTATTCCTCGTGATGGTCCAGGCCCAAGACGACCACGCGCCCACCCGGGCGCAGCACCCGGGCGCACTCGGCGAGCGCGCGCTCAGGATGCTCGGCGTAGGTGAGCGTGTGAAAGAGCAGCACGTCGTCGAAGCTCGCCTCACGGAAGGGCAACGCGTGCACGTCCGCGACCCGGACCCGAGCGTGGCCGTGACTCGCCAGGCGGTCGCGCGCCCCCTGCACGACGCGCTCGTCGGTGTCGATGCAGGTGAGCGTGCGGCAGTAGGGCGCGAGCACGCTGGCCACCGTGCCATCTCCGCAGCCCACGTCGAGCACGTCCCCGAGCCGCAGCAGCGCGGCCGCGCCGAGCGCGAGCGACTGCCAGGTGCGGCCGGGCGAGTAATCGCGATCGAGCTCGAGGATCGCCGACTCGGGCAAGCCCTCGTTTCGTTCGGCATCGAGCGCCGCGAGCCGCTCGCGGTCGGCACGCAAGGTGCGGTCCGACGAGGTCGAGACCTCGTGCAGGAGGCCGCGCACGGTCTGGGTCAGTCCGTCGCGCGCCAGCCCGTAAAACGCCTGCGTGCCGTTGCGCCGATGCCGCAACAGGCCCGCATCGCGCAGCCTGGCCAGGTGCGTGGAGACGCGGGATTGACCCATGCCGGTGACCCGGACCAGCTCCGAGACGCACAACTCCCGCTCGGCGAGCAGCGCACACAGGCGCAGCCGGTTTTCGTCTCCCAGCAGGCTCAGCGCCTCGGCGTAGTTGCCCAGTTCCATCTGTACATCCGTAAATCCGAATCTGTGGATACGTTAGTGCGGGAAGGTGGTCAAGGCGACTCGCCCGCGCTCGCACGCTTGGCCGGCATGGTGCGACACGTTTTTCATGGTGTGCCGGGGCGAGAGGTGCGGGCGCCGGGAACGCCCGACTGGCAAAGCGCTGGATTTTTGCGCGGGCAGGGCGCAGCTTCCAGGGTGTACGCAGCGCTTGCACGGCGCTTGCAGGGGCGAGGGCTCTCCCATGCCCAAGCGTGAACAACGCACCACCGCTCAACGCGCGACGCAAGAGCAGCCGCCCGTTCACGCCGTGCTTGACCCCGGCTCCGTGAGTTCACGCCGCGTGCCGCTCGTCTCACGAGGCCGGCACATGCGCTTCGATCGTGGTGCCGCTTTCGCTCGTCTCGACGTGCAGCTTGCCCCCCAGCTCCTCGGCGCGCCTGCGCATGTTGTGGAGGCCGCGGCCTCGGGAAGGGGCTGCCTGGTCAAAGCCCTGTCCATCGTCGGCGATGCGCAGCCGCGCGTGCTGGCCTGTGGCTACGAACTCGAGCTCGACCGTGCGGGCCTGGGTGTGGCGGACCGTGTTGCAGAGCGCCTCCTGCGCAATGCGCAAGAGGGCGTACCTGGCGGCGGGGCTGAGCCGCGTCTCATGGTTCGCTTCGTCGCGCACCTGGATGTCGATGCGCGTGGCGCTGGCGAGGGTCGCGCAGCGTCTGCGCAGCAACGCGGCCAGATCCGAGAGCGTCGAGCCCTCCCGGGAGAGCCCCTCGATCAGCTCTCGTAGGTCCGACAGGCTCTGTTCGGCCGCCTCCGCCATGGCGTCGGACAAGGTCCGCACGGCGTCAGGATCGTCGCGACGTTGCTCGAGGAGATCGGCGTAGATGGCCGCCAGCGACAGCTGGGCCCCCACCGAGTCGTGCAAGTCGCGCGCGATGCGCTCGCGGTAGCGCACGCTGCGCTCGTGCACGATCTGCGTTTTGAGGTCTTCGCGCTCGGTGCGCGCCTCCCGCACGGTCTTCGCGCGCAGGGCGCCGAAGTGAAACATCACGAACGACACGACCGAGAACAACAGTGGACCCGCGACCGCAGCGCTCGGCTCTGCCCCCAAGATCACGAAGAACGGGATCGTCAGCAGTGGTCCGACGACGTGGGAGGCGAGGGCGCCGTAGCTCGCCTGGATCTCGAAGTTGGTGCTGTTGAACGCAGCGTACATGACGGCGAGTGCCCAGAGGGGCGAAGTCGGGTCCCCGCTGGCGAGCGGAAGAGTGCAGGTGATCGTGACTCCGAGTAAGAGCAAGCCGAACAGCCGCCGTCGCGTCATCGGCAACTTCGGGTTCCGAAGCAAGAGGATCAAGTTCGCCGACAGCCACAGCGGAAACAGCAGCACCACTGGCACCGCGATGCTGCGGCGCAGGCCGAATACGGCGGCGCACTGAGGGATGGCGAGCGCCCCGGCGAGGAGCAGGCAGAGGATGATCGCAGACACCAAGTCTGCAGGTGTGCCGTCCCAGGTCATCTCCTTCTGAAAGCGCGGGAGCCAATGACGGTACACCGGTTCGTGGGGCCGCGGCGGGTCTGCCGCGACCGGGGCGCGGGCCCCCGGCTCCGCGTCGAGCCCCGAGAGCAGGGAGCGCAGCTCTGTGAGTCCCTGGCGGGCGGCGTGCGCGATCTCCCGATGAGCCAGCTTTTGGGCCTGGCCCGCAGTCCCAGCGCGCAGCGCCGGGAGGTGTACTTCCGCCGACTCCAGCCGCGTGCCGAGCGAGTCGACCAGCCGCGTCATGATGCGCTCGCGCTCGATCGACGCGCGCTGCGCGGCGAGCTGTTCGCGGAGCCCGTCGCGCTCCCGGAAGGCCAGGCGCACGACCCCCTTGCGCGAGGCCGTGTAGTGGTACGAAACGAAGTTCACCAGGGCGAAGAACATCGGCGCGAACACCGCTACGTGCGCCGGCTGCCCCGCGGCGAGGAAGAACGGGATACTCACGAGCGGGGCGAGCGAGTGCAGCGCCGCGTAGCTGACGAGCGGAGGGAACTCGAAGTCCGATCCATCGAGCGCCGCGTAGGCTACGCCCAGGGCCCACAGCGGCGTCATCGGGTCGCCGCTCGCGATCACCAGCCCCACCACCACGGCGACGCCGTGGATCACCTCGAAGAGCAGCTTGCCGCTCGCGAGCCGCGGGTGTTCTCGCAAGCGGTGCTCGAAGAAGGCCTGCACAAGGGAGCGTAGGCCGTAGGAGCCAACGAGCGTCGCCGAGACCTCGACCGGGACGCCCACCGCCCGTTCGACGGCCGGGATCGCGAGCGCCAGGGCGATCAAGGCGCACTGCCAGGCGGCGGCGAGCTGGTTCTTCGGCGCCGTGCTCCAGACTTGATCCCGATCAATCCGAGGGAGCCAGGAATATTCGCCAGGTAACGCCAAAACGACGGCGTAACTATCGTCGCCTTCGGGGGGCAAGGCAAGATTGGCGCGCCCTGGAGCGACGCCTATCGGCTCTGCCCCGTCCTGCGCCTGGGCTTGAGGTACGCGTAGGCTCTCTGCAGCAATTCACGGTCCCGCTGGGATCGGCCAGCCGGCGCCATCCCACAGGAGCTCGACGATGCGCAGGGTCGCCGCCCCGTTATGGCTCGCGTCGTATGCGTGATAGACGAGGTACTGCGCTTCACCATCGGTGAGGACGGCGTTGTGGCCCGGGCCCCGCCAGCGCTGGTTGCCGAGCACGACCTGGGTGCCGCCTCCCGAGGAGAGCATCGGCTTTCCAGTCTGGTCCACGTACGGGCCTTTCACGTCGCTGGAGCGGCCGACCATGATGCGATAGGTGCTCGCCGTGCCGCGGCAGCAGAGATCGAAGGAGACGAAGAGGTAGTAGTAGTCGCCTCGCCGGACGAGATAGGGCGCTTCGATGGCGCCCACGGCATCGCGGGAGGCGAGCGCATGGAGCTCCGAACCGTCCCGCGCACCGTCGGCGCCCAGACGGATCAGCTTGATGCCGGTCCAGAAGCTCCCAAAGCTGAGCCAGGCCGTGCCGCCGTCGTCCAGCACGACCCCCGGGTCGATGGCGTTGTAGTCGTCTGTCTCTTCGGTGCAGATGACCGGCCCATGATCGACGAAGTTCAAGGTGGAGAGATCGCTCGCCGTCGCGTGACCGATGCAGGAGTTGCGGCTGCCGAAGGTGGAGGCGGAGTAATAGAGGTGGTACTGGCCTCCGAAGTGCGCGATGTCCGGCGCCCACAGGTGGGTGGCTCCGGGGACCTCCTCTGCGATCCACGCGGGGTTGGTCTCGAACACGCTCCCTGCGTGGGTCCAGGTGAGGAGGTCGGGCGAACGCTTGACCTGCACGCCCGCGCCCGTCGAGAAGATGAAGTACTCACCGTCTGCCTGGATGATCGTCGGATCGTGCACGCCGAGGTCCCCCTCGAGCGCGAGGACCTGGGGCTCGGGAAGCGGCGCGGCGTCCGGTTCAGGTGCGGCGGCGTCCTCGGGCCACTGCACGGCGCTGTCCATCGCCGCGTCCCGATCTTCGCCCACGGACGCATCGTGGTCGCGGTCGGGTCGTGCGTCCGCGTC
>JBIQKA010000051.1:0-17212 GCA_044507075.1 Myxococcales bacterium | reverse complement strand
CCCGATCTTCGCCCACGGACGCATCGTGGTCGCGGTCGGGTCGTGCGTCCGCGTCGCGATCGATGACCTGTCCGTCCGGGGCGGATCCGCCCGCATCTTTGGCGCTCCCCGCATCCGGCATGCAGCGCTTTGCAGACTTGCGCGGAGCACACGGATCGGATCCGTCGCTGCCGAAGCAGCCGCTCACGCCCACGAGGAGCAGGATGGCGAATGCGCGCGTGACTCCGAGCCGGGGACTCAATAGTGCCCCGCCAGCGTGAGACCCCAGCTGGCACGGCCCAGGGCGGGCGCGAGGGACAGCGGACGAGGCCGGCGCGTGGCCATCTTTGGCGCGCCGTCCGAGGACGTCTTCCCGCGCCGTCCCATGGTCAGTAGGATGACCGTGCCCGCGACAGCGGCTGCGCCCGCGACGCCGAGGGACACGTCGGCGATCAGATAGTCTCGCTTCATCGCGTCGTAGTCGCCCTGCATGCTGGAGGTGCAGTCGGGGGCGCACTGCTCGAGACCTTTCTCGCCGTTGCGTCCGAGCAGGGCAAAGGTGCCCCATGTGCCGAGCGCGGCGACGCCCACGCCGTAGGCGATCCACGATCCGAGGGGCACCTTCAGACTTGGGTTCGACGCCGCGGTCTCGAGCGTGGCCCGTTCGCTGCTGTCATCTGTCGCTTCTGTGGACCCGAAGTCGCTGCGCGGAAGCTTGAGCGCCACGATGCGGTCCTTTTCGCCCTGCCTCACCACGATCGACTTGGTCAGCACCTCGCCCGAGGGCAGCTCGAAGCGAAACGCGTGCAAGCCCGGGTTGACGGCCACAGGCCTCCCGTCGAGGCTGCTCGCGATCAGCGTGTCGCCCGACGAGGTCTTGACGTCGACCAGGTCGTTTCCGTGCGCGTCCACGATGGAGAACACGATCGTCGGCAACCTCCCTTCGACCGTGGTGTAGAGCTGCGTGCACTCGTTGCGGATCGGCAGCGGGCACTCCGCGTCGGAGGCGCACTCCTGGAACGAGGCGAGCGCCTCCTTGAGGTGGCCCGCGTTCTCCTCGCGCTGACCCGCGGCGTGCGCCCGGGTGCACGACTCCGTGCTCGCCGCCGCGGGCCGCGGCAACACGAGCAAGAGACCCAACATCAGCAAGGCAAGGCCGTGCAGGCAGCTTCGATTGTTCATGGCGCTCCCCCGTTCACTGCAAGGCATGGAGTTCCGCTACCTCGTTCGCGCTGAGCACCCGGTCGTAGATCCGGAACTCGTCGATCAAACCGTCGAAGTACGGGTCGGTTTCGAACTGGGAGCGTCCAAGATAGTTCTGGCCCGTGTTGCCGAGGTCGCTCGGGGTGACGCCGCCGTGGGTGACCGCGGACGCGACCAGCTTGCCATCGAGGTAGGCCTTCACTTCTTGGCCGCTCCAGGTGAGCACGAAGTGCACCCAGGTGCTCACCGGGATCGGCTTGGTGATCTTCAACAGGCCCTCGCCCTCGGGCGCACCGTCGATGGCCACGAAGTCCACGAAGATCAGCGCGGGCGTGCGACCGGCCACGACCGGCAACGCCGTTCCACCGTACGGCGTGAAGAAGAGCCAGACCGGCTGCCCGCTGCCGAGGTCGAACACGCGCTGCCACATGGGCCCGCCGGAGCGATTGAGCCACAGCGAGATGGAGCATTGCTCGAGCCCGAGCAAGACCCCCTGCGGAAGCTCGACGTAGTGCCCCGTGCCGGCATCGGGCGTGGAACCGCCCGCGAGATCCAAGGCGCCGCCCACGCGGCCTGCCGCGACCCACTGGGTGTGACCAGCGGGGGTGCCCACGACAAGCGCGTCGTTGTCGCCCGCGAAGTCGTGCACGGTGTTGCCCGTGGACTCGTTGAACCGGTAGTGCAGCACCAGGCCCTGCGTGGGATCGAAGGCAGGCTCCTCGCCCGCATCCGTCCCGGCGTCATCTACTACGTTGACGTCCGCGTCGCTTCCGGCATCCGCGCTGACCCCGGCGTCGAAGTTCGCATCGGCGCCGCCGTCCGCGGGAGGAGGGCTGGACGAGGCGTCGGTGCGCGCGCCGTCGCCGGCGTCCATTCCGCCTTCGTCCTGGGGGAGCACGTCGGCGCGAAAGAAGTCTTCGCTCGTGGGCATCGACAGCGAGCAGCCGCCGAGCAGCACGCAGGCGCCGAGCAGCGCGCGGAGGGGAGGGGGGAGATGGTCTTGCACTGCGCGGGTCAGGGTCAAGGATCGCTCCATGCAGTCAGAGAGAGCCGGCGGCGGCCAGGGCGGGTTCACTCGGCGAGCTTCGCGATCTGCGCCGCGGTGTAGGCGGTGCAGGAGATGCGCAGGTCGTCGACCGCGGCGTTTAGATAGGCGTCCGTGGGGAACATGGAGCGGCCGATCCAGGCGTGCGCTCCATCCGTGAAGCTGATGTCGGAGGGCTTGGTGGCCATCGGGTTCGAGCCGATCTCGACCCCGTCGAAGTAGAGGCGCCCGGTGCCGGCCGTCAGCGTGAAGGCCACGTGGTGCCACTCGTCGACCAGTGTGGTCTCCGCCGGATACGGAGCGCTCACGCCCTGGTTGTCGTCGCCGGTCACGTTCGGATGGAAGACGTTGAAGTACAGGTGCGGCTTGCCGCCCACGTCTTGGCTTGGCGTGAAGTACACGAAGCCGTCGACGAGGCCGTCGATCTCGAGGAGGCGGGACCAGAAGGTCACGGCGCCGAGCTTCATCCAGAGCGCCACCGTGATGTCGTCGCAGGTCTCGAGGATGTCCACGGGCAACGCGGCGTATTGGTGCTCCTCGCCTCCGGGGCCGCCTGCCAGGCTGAGCGCGCTCCCATGAACGCCATCCGTCCAGCCGGCGCCGTTCTTGAGCTCGGCGTTGGCGAACGTGCCCACCGCGTCCGCCGCCACCGCGCTGGCGTTCTCGTCGAACGGGTAGTGTGCAGCCAGGGCGGGCAGCAAGGGGGCGTCGGTGGACGCATCGGATCCAGCGTCTTCGTCGGAAGCGTCTGGCTCCTCGGAGCCCGAGTCGTCCGCAGCGGCGTCGACCTGGGCGTCGGGTTCGTCGCCCGCGTCCATGCTTTCGTCGTGACCACCATCGCCCGGGGTACCGCCGTCGCCATCGCCATCGCCATCGCCAGCGGGGCCGCCGTCGTCGTCGCCGTCACCATCGCCATCGCCGGCCATGCTGGCGTCCATTTCGTTCATGTCGACGCTGCCGGCGTCTTCGTGCGCCGAGGCGTCGCGATCTTGCTGACCGCGAGGGGCCGTCCCACCGTCTGCGTTGTCGCAAGCGGCGAGGCTGAGAAGCGCGATGGCGGCTGTGAGTCCAAAGAGACGATTGCAAATCATGCTACCCCCAGGTGTGGCGCAGTGAAGAGGCGCGCGCGTTGGAAAGCGGAGCTAGAAACACTGCGGCTTGAAGACCTTCACGCCGCCAGGATCGAGACGATAGGGAGGGTCACAGTCGGCGGGCGGCTCGGGTTTCGTCGCCGCCGGCAGCGCGGGCGCTGAAGCCGCCTCGTCGTTGGGCTTGGCGCGCGGAGGATTGGGCGCGCGCGCAGGCTGTCTTCGTGGGCGGGCAGAAACGGTTCGCGCGTCTTGCTCGTCTGCGCCGAGCGCCACCGCTGCGTCATGCTCGGCCGACCGCGGCTGCGCCGACTTCGCCTCTTGCGTCTTCAGCTTGGCGGCGGGCTTTGGCGGAAGCGCCTGCGTCGCGGGCGCACCGGAAGACTCTATCGGAGGGACGCTCACGCTCCCTCGCGCCTCACCCCCGTTTTCGGGTGGGGCCTTCGGGGACCACAGCGCGAGGCCGAGCGCGATGATGCATGCTCCTCCGACCACGAGAGCGCGCAGGGCGCGCCTGCGCGGATGTTCGGGCGAAAGCGCCACGTCGTTCTCGGGCGCGACGAGCATCGCGGGAGCGTCGTGGAGGGCGGCCCTCTCTGCAACGCCGCTCACCGAGGCCGCCGTGCTCCACGAGGTTTGGAGTCCCGAGACCTCGGGCTCTTCGATCGCCTTTTCGATCGCGCGCTGCCGCTCGCGTCGCTCGTCACCGAAGTTTTCGCGCATGAACGCGGCGAGCTCACGGGGCAGCGAATAGCCACCCTCGGTGTGCGCGACCTGTTCGAGCTCGATCTGCATCTCCTCGGCCGTCGCGAAGCGCCCTTCGGGCGTCGGCGCGAGCGCGCGCTCGATGATCTTCGCGAGCGCGTCGGAGACGCCCGGCGCGGCCTCCCGGATGCTCGGGATCTCGCCGCGCACGATGGCGCGCATGCGGGCCATCGAGTCCATGCCGCGCCACATGCGCCGGCAGGCCACCGCCTCCCAGAGCATCACGCCGACCGAGTAGATGTCGGCCCGGCGATCCACCGTCGCGCACGACAAGAGCTGCTCGGGTGGCATGTAGGAGACCTTGCCCTTGATCACGCCGGTGCGCGTGTGATTTTCGGACTGGCTGCGGACCTTGGCGATGCCGAAGTCCACGACCTTGACCCCGCCTTCGTGCAGCACCATCACGTTGTGCGGGGAGACGTCGCGGTGCACGCAGTCGAGCGAGACCCCGCTCGCGGTCTTGAGCTCATGAAAGTAGTGCAGGGCGTCGAGGAGCTGACACAGGACGTGCAAGTGCAGCTTCAGCGGGACCTTGCCCGAGAGGCGGCTCGTGATCTCCGACAGCGCCATGCCATCCAGGTGCTGCATGACCATCACCGCAGTGCTGCCCTGCTCGAACACCTCGTACACGTTGACGATGCCCGGGTGATTCAGCCGCGCCGAGATCTCCGCCTCGCGGATGAAGGCATCGCGCATCTCCGGGTCCGACGCGAGCTCCTGGTTGAGCACCTTGAGCACCACGAGCTTGCGGAGCCCCGACGCCATGCTCTCCGCCAGGTAGACGCGCGCCATGCCGCCCCGCCCCAACTCGAGCAGGGGACGATAACGGGGGACGAACGAATCGTGCTGGGCCGCTGCCTGCATGATGACCTGGGCCATCTTAGGGACGAACCCCGAGCGCCTTTCAACGCTCCGCACGGGTGCTTAGAAAATCCTTAGAAGCGCGCGATCAAAGGAAAAACGACACTTCGCGCGCGCGTTCCCCAGGTGCTCGCACAAGTTCAAATGCGTCGGGTGTAATCCGCTGCTCGCACTGGACGTCAATCATCGCATGCGCTTGCGCCGTCATCGGCTGCGCCGAGTGAAGGCGAAACAACATCGATGGCGCCCCACGTGGGCTTGCAGAGGCGCCGACGATCGTCGTGGTGTGGATGAGCGAGCTGGTGCCGCAAGGGGGAGCTTGCGCGCACAGGGCGCACGCGGTGCGAAGGCTACGCTGCGATCAGAACGCGCCGCGCGGTCCGAGCACGGCGGAGAGCTGCTGGACGCTCACCTCGCCGCGCGCGTTCTGCAGCGCCTCGGCCTGCTTCACGATCTGCTTGGCGGCTTCGGTGTCACGCGACGTGATCGCGACGCGCATCATCGCGCCCGTCTCGCGCACCTGGACCTGCTCCACGCCGGCGACGCGCAGCGGGTCCGGGCGACCGTCGTGGCTGGCCGTCTGTGCCGCGTGGCAGGAGAGCGCGCGCTCGAGGTAGGCCGCGCTGACCCCGGGCTGCGCGGGCACGTGGAGCGCGGCGCCGGAGATGAACCTCGGCTGGATGGCGCGCGCACGGAACTCGGTGCGATAGAGCGTCTCGACCTTCGTCACGTTGGCGAGTTGCTCGGTTGCGCCAGCGCTGACGCCTTTGCAGTCGAGGTTTGCGACGTTGATCTGTGCCGGCTTCTGCGCCCCCGCGCAGGCACCCATGAGCAGGCCGACCCCAAGCGCGAGACTAGCTTTGGTGAAGTTCATGGTTTCCCTCCTGACGTCGGCGAACGTTTCGTTGCCGAGCTGAAATCGCTCTTCGATGTTCTTTTAGTTAGTCACGAGGGGGCCGGCTCTCAATGGGGTGAAATGCCTAAAAACGCGGAATTTACGCAGGAAAACGTCGGAAATTGCCGACGTTGAGTTGTCGGGATTGGACGACAGCCGGAGAAAAATCGCGGAAATTTTGCGATTCGTGCCGCCGGCGTGGTCCTGGCGGTACAATTGGCAAATTGACCCTCGGCCTGATACGGCTCTTGTTGTGCACGCACGCAGTCGCCCGGAACGTCGGCCCCCCCTCCGCTCGCGCCTGGTGAACCTCGTCCTGCTCGGCTCGGTCAGCCTGAGCGCGGGGGGCTGCACGCTCCTCTTGGGCGAGATCCCGAGCGACGAGCAGGCCACCGACGCCAGCCACGTAGATGGTGATGCAGCGCACGGCTTCGAGGATGCAGGGGCGGCCGACGCCTGGCCGCCGCCCCCGTTGGAAGCCGGCCCACCCAGCATGGATGCCGAGCCGGCCCAGGTGCACGACGCGGCTGGCCCGGAAGGGGGCGCTGTCTCTGATGACGCGGGCGACTTCGACAGCGGCCTCTTCGACGGCGGCTTGGACGCTGGCGATGGCGGCGACGAACTCCCCGATCCCGACGCGGGCGAACCGACCGACCGCGATGCAGCGGGGCCGGTTGAAGAGGACGCCGGGGATGCCCCGGAGGAGGATGCGGCCACGCCCTGCGTGCCCAAGGTCTGGTACGAGGACATGGACGGCGATACCTACGGTAACTCGTCGAAGAACCAGAGTGCCTGCGTCAAGCCTGGGCCCAACTGGGTCGAGCGGGGTGGGGACTGCGCCGACCAAAACGTCTTCGTGCACCCCAAGCAGACTGCCTACTTCGGGGAGGCCTACACGCGGCCCGATGGCAAGCTGTCGTTCGACTACGACTGCTCGGGTCAGGAGGAGGCCAAGAGCGGACAAGCGCTGGCACCCGCGCTGTGCGATCTGGCTTGCTCGGAGTCGGGCTACGACAAGACCGACCGTACGGGGACCGGCGTCGACTCCTATTGCGGCAGCAAGAGCCTCAGCGTTTGCACCCTGGGTTTGACCATCCCGCCGTGTAGGGCCGTCGCCACCCCGACCGACGATCCGTATCTCTGCCGCTGACCCCACGGCGAAGGTTGCCTGAGGCGCGCGTCGAGCTGCCCGCTGCGCCCGGACGTCGTCTATCACCCCACAGCGCGGGATGAGCTCCTACCCAGGCGGATGCGCCGCCCCGGACGGCGTAGCAGAGCGTGTGTGGACCCGGCGCGGGGCCCAGGGGGCGGCGAGCCCCCGAGTCGGTGATCCTCAGGCGCCGCCCTTGGCGCCGGGAGGTCAAAATTCCCTCCCCCACTGGGAAAAATTCCTAATCTTCGTGAATAAGCCTGCAATCCTGGGATTGCCCTATGTTGCAAAATGGGGCAATCCTTGAGCTCCTGGCTGCAACCAGAGCAGGCACGTTAGCTGCTTAGCCTGGCGCACCATTGGCGGGCCGAGGTCCGCGCGAGGAGGTCCATGAGGGTTGGTGTACGGATGGCCGTACCGGCGCTGTCCATGCTCTTGATGACGGTTGCCCAGGGTTACGGCGGAGGGGTCGTCGTGCGCGCTCAACCCAATCGCGTACTCACCTTCGAGGAGGTCGAGCAGCGGGCGCTCTCGTCTTCGCCGCGCATTCGCAGCGCGGTGGCGCAGCTCGAGGCGGCCCGGAAGTACCGCACCTACGCCAAGGTGCCGGTGGTGCTCAACCCCGTGGTCAATCTGCGGGCGATGATCGGCAAGCCCGACGCGCCCGCCGCCACGTACGGGGTGCTGGTGGGGATCCCCTTCGACGTCTCGGGCAAGCGCCGCGCCTGGAGCAAAGAAGCCAACTCGGTGATCGCACAAGCACAGGCGAGCCTCGAGGTGGCGCGCAATGAGGTGCGCGCGGAGACGCGGCAGGCTTTCGTGCTGGCGGCCACGGGCGCGGAGGCGATGCGGGTGGCCGAGGAGAGCGCAGAGAACGCCCTGGACGTGCTCAAGCGGGTGCGGGCGCGCTTCGACGCCAACGCCGCCACGCGACTCGACGTGGCGCTGGCCGAGCGCGAATACGGGATCGCCGAAGCGGACACGGCGCGCGCTCAGCGGGCCGCGCTCGAGGCGCAGACTGCGCTGCGGCAGATGCTGGATCTTCCTCCCCATGAACGGGTGGAGGTGACGCCGCTCGAGTTGCCCACGATCCCCGAGGGCATGTCGGTCGAGGCGGCCGTGAAGCGCGCGCTCGTTCACAGACGCGAGATGGCCGTGCTCGAGAAGGGCATCGAGCGCTTGAAGCACTCGGATCTGCGCCTGCGCAGGGAGGCGATAGGCCCGATGATGCTCGGAGCGGAGGGCGAAGCGCAGGGCAACCAGAACACGAACAGCACCGTCGGCGGTTCGTTGAGCTTCGAGCTGCCCGTCATTTGGAAGAACCAGGGCGCGCGCGCCGTGGCCAAGGGAGAGGCGGCGGCGCTCGCCGTCGAGCGCGAGCTCACGGAGCACGCGATCGCACGCCAGGCGGCCTTGGCCTATCAGACCCTCCAGGCTGCGCTGGCTGAGTTTCAGGCCATCGAAGGGCAGGCGAGCCGCGCCGCAGACAGCGCGCTCGCGATGACCAACGAGATGTTGGAAGCAGGCGCTGTCGACTATTTCTATCTGCTCACCGCACGGCGTAGCGCGTTCGAGCTGCGCGCGCGCCGCGTGAGCTCGCTGCGCGACGCCTGGCTCTCGCGCATCGCGTTGGAACGAGCCGTGGGCGGGCTCGCCGAGGCCTATGGGGGGCGAACGTCCACGCCCGCGCAAGATGAGGTGACACCGTGAAGAAGAATTACATCGGAGTCGTCGCGGGAGTGCTGGGGGGGCTCGCGGTCGGGCTCGGGATCGACGCACACGGGAGCAACGCAGGCACTTCGACGCCGAGCACCGCGAACGCGCAGCAACCGAGCGCCCCGGCCCGGCAAGTGAAGCTCTCGCCGGAGCTCGAGAAGCGCGGGCGGCTGGTGACCGCCAAGGTCGCGCGCAGCTCGCTCGCGCCGAGCCTCTCGCTGGTCGGCTCGGCGACCTTCGACGCCGACGCGATGGCCGACGTGGGGGGCCGCATCGACGGCCGCATTACGCGCATGCACGTGTCGATTGGCGACAAGGTGCGTGAGGGCGAGCCGCTGGTGGAGATCGAAAGCAATCGGCTCGGTGAAGCCATGGCGACCTTGCTCTCTGCGCGCGCCAACCTGATCGCCGCCGAAAACCACGAGCTACGCCAGACTGAGCTCGGCGAAAAACAGCTGTCGAGTGCGCTGATCGTCGAGCGGGCCAAGGCGGAGGCGAAGGCGCTCCGTGCCGAGGTGAAGGGGGCCGAGCAGCGGCTGCTCGCGATGGGGCTGACGAGCGCCGATCTGAGCTCGCTCGACAAAGGCAACGCGCCGCGCCGCATCACGCTGAGGGCTCCCATCGCGGGTGAGGTCGTGGAGCGTTACGCGGTGCTCGGACAGGTGGTCGATCCCACCCAGCCCATCCTGCGCATCGCCGACCTGAGCAAGCTGTGGATTCAGCTCGACGTGTTCGAGCGCGATCTCGCGCATGTCGCGGTGGGCGACGAGGTGGAGATCATGTCCGAGATGCACCCGGGGCGCGTCTTCAAGGGAGCCGTAAGCTACGTGGACGCCACGATCGACATGGTCACGCGCGCAGCTCCCGTGCGTATCGAGGTGCAGAACCCGGATCGCCTACTGCGGCCGGGGCAGTTCGTGCACGCTCGTCTCTCGACCCAGGGCGACCGTCGCCAGGCGATCCACATCCCGCGCCGCGCGGTGACGCGCGTCGAGGGCGAACCCGCGGTGTTCGTCACGAGCGGGCCCAAGACCTACGTCGCCCGTACGGTCGAGCTCGGCCCGAGCGTGGGGGAGCAGGTGGAGATCACGCGCGGATTGGTGGAGGGCGACGTCATCGTGACGGACGGCGCCTTCGTGCTGAAGAGCGAACTCGAGCGCTAAAGGGGACCTCGTGCTGGAGAATATCGTTGACTTCGCCACCCGTCGAGCGGCGCTCGTCGCGGTGATTACCGGAGCTCTGTGCGTCGTCGGGCTATTTTTGGTGCCGCGCTTACCAATCGACGCGGTGCCGGACGTGACCAACGTGCAGGTGCTGGTGCTGACGGAAGCACCCGGCCTCTCCGCCGAGGAGATGGAGCGCTTCGTCACCTTCCCGGTGGAGATGGGGCTGAACGGGTTGCCCGAGCTGGACGAGCTGCGATCGGTGACGCGCAACGGCCTGAGCGCCGTGACCGTGGTGTTCAAGGAGAGCATGAACGTCTGGTTCGCGCGGCAGATGGTCTCCGAGCGGTTGCGCGAGATCGAGGCGGACATTCCGCCCGCGTACGGCAAGCCGCAGCTCGCGCCGGTGTCGACGGGCCTCGGTGAGATCTACCAGTTCGTGCTCGAGAGCGACCGTCACTCCCCGATGGAGTTGCGCACGATGTTGACCTGGGAGCTGACGCCCGAGCTGCGCAGCGTGCCGGGCGTGATCGAGGTGAACGCCCAGGGCGGCGCGGCCAAGGAGTATCAGGTCGTGATCGATCCGGGAAAGCTCGCGGCCCATCGACTCACGCTGGGGCAGGTGATCACGGCCCTCGAGCGCAACAACGCGACCGTCGGTGGAGGCTGGATCGAGAGCGGCAGTGAACAGCTCGTCATCCGCGGGGAAGGCCAGCTTCGGACCGAAGCCGACATCCTCGAGGTGGTGGTGGACACGGACGCCGACGGGACCCCGATCCAGGTGCGCCGGCTCGGCGAGGCCAAGGTAGGCACGGCGCTCCCGCAGGGCGTGGTCACGCGCGACGGCAAGACGGAGGCCGTCACCGGTACGGTGATGATGCTGATCGGCCAGAACTCGCGCGACGTCGTGAACGCGGTGAAGGAGAAGATCGAGGAGATCCGAGAGAAGCTCCCGGAGGGGATGCGCATCGAGACCGTCTACGATCGCGCGAGCTTCATCGAGCGCACGCTGAAGACGGTGGGGCGCAACCTGGCCGAGGGCGCGCTGCTCGTGGGCGTGGTGGTGCTGATCTTCCTGGGCTCGTGGCGCGCCAGCCTGCTCGTGACCCTGGGCATCCCGGTGTCCATGCTGCTGGCCCTGTACGGGATGCTTTATCTCGACGTCACGGGCAGCCTGATGTCCCTCGGCGCGATCGACTTCGGGCTCTTGGTCGACGGGCCGATCGTGATGGCCGAGGCCGTGATCGCGAAGCTCGCCTTTGATCACGTGAACGCCCAGAATCGCCACGCGGTGATCCGCGACAGCCTCAAGCAGGTGACCCGACCGGTGCTGTTCTCAGTGCTGATCATCATGCTGGTGTACGTGCCGCTGCTCACGCTCGAGGGCACCGAGGGCAAGATGTTCCGGCCCATGGCCACGACGATGGCGCTCGCCCTGTTCGGTTCGGTGATCTTCTCGCTGTTCACCTTCCCGGCAGGGGCTGCGCTGCTCCTCAAGGAGGGGGGACATCACGCGAGCTGGCTCGACCGGCTCGACGCCCCGTACACACGCCTCGTCAAGTTTGCGGTCCAGAAGCGCGGGGCGCTGATCGGCGTGGCCTGCGCGCTGCTCCTGCTCACGATCCCCGTGGGCGGGTCGCTCGGCGCGGACTTCGTGCCGCGCATCGACGAGGGAGACATGGTGGTCGCGATCCGGCGCATTCCGAGCACCGGGTTCAGCGCGGCGAGGGATCTCGACCTGGCCGTCGAGCAGGTGCTGCACCGCTTCCCCGAGGTGGAGACCACGCTCGCGATGACCGGGCGCGCGGAGGTGGCCGTGGACCCGGTGGGCATGGACAACACGGATCTACTCGTGAAGCTCAAGCCCAAGGAGGAGTGGACCACCGCGCACGACCTGGACTCGCTCGGGGAGAAGGTCAAGAAGGCCATCGAGAGTGAGGTCCCCGCGACCTTCGTGGCGATCTCCCAGCCGATCGAAGATCGCACCAACGAGATGGTCTCGGGCTCGCCCGCCGACGTCGCCATCCAGATCTATGGCGAGGATCTCGAGGTGCTCACCGATCTCGGGCGTCGTATGGTGCGCACGCTCAACGGCATCGAGGGAGCGGGCGACGTGCGCGTCGAGCGCACGTTGGGGCTGCCCATGCTGCAGATCCGCGCGGATCGGGCGCGCCTCGCGCGCTACGGGATCCCCACCGACGACGTGCTCTCCGCGGTGGTCGCCACGCGCCAGGGCAAGCACGTGGGATACGTTTTCGAGGGGCAGCGGCGCTTCGATCTGCGCGTCATGGTGCCCCCCGTGAGCCAGCGGCCCGAGGACTTCGGGCGCTTGCCCATCGGTGGTCACGAGGGGCAGCTGGTGCCGCTCTCGCAGGTCGCGAAGATCACGGAGGAGGATGGGCCTGCGCAGATCAGCAGACAGGGCATGAAGCGGCGCTTGCGAGTCGACGTGAACATCCGCGGGCGCGATCTGGTGAGCTTCGTGGAGGAGGCCCAGGCGAAGGTGAGCCAGATGATCAAGCTCCCTCCGGGCTACAGCCTCACCTGGGGCGGTCAATTTCAGAACTTCGAGCGCGCGAGCGCACGCTTGGCCGTGGTCTTGCCGCTCGCGTTGGCGATCATCTTCGGGATGTTGTTCATGGCCTTCGGCAACGTGCGCTACGCGGGGGCCGTTTTCTCGGGCGTGCCGTTCGCGCTGATCGGGGGAGTCATCGCGCTCAAGGCCCGCGAGATGCCCTTCAGCATCCCGGCCGCGGTGGGGTTCATCGCGCTGTGCGGCATCGCCGTGCTGAACGGGGTGGTGATGGCCAGCGAGGTGCGGCGGCGCATCGAGGCCAATGACGACGAGCCCTTGCTGAAGGGCGCGGTGACCGTCTTGCGGCCCATGCTGCTCACGGCGACCGTGGCCTCGATCGGCTTTCTCCCGATGGCGATCTCGACCTCTGCGGGCAGCGAGGTGCAGCGGCCGCTGGCGACGGCGGTGATCGGTGGCATGGTGTCGAGCACGCTGCTCGGGCTATGCCTGCTGCCCGCCTTGCTGCGGGTCTTCTTGGGTGAGCAGGTCGCGCCGCGCGCCGAGGTGGAGGGCAGTGTGTCCCAGGCCACGCCCGCGCCCGCGACCAATTAGCGCGCGCCGCCGCCGCGGCGTGAGTTCTCGTGTCCGCGTGCGAGCTTCGCTCACCGGACGCGCGCTGCGCCGGCCCTTTCCATTCGCCGTCGGGCGGTCACTGGAAAGGAGGGCGAGATCCATGCGAGGTGGAATATGAGCGCGCGCATCATGAAGTTGGCCGTCGGGGTGTTGGCAGCATTGTCACTGAGCTTTGCGGCTTCGGGTCACGCCGAAGACACGAAGGCCGAGCTCGACCAGGAGGTGGAGACCACGTTGCAGCGCTTTCGCACGCACGTGGAGGTGGCCCCGGAGGTGCTCAACGACGCCAAGGCGGTGCTGGTGGTGCCGGACGTCAAGAAGGTCGGCCTCGTGGGCGGGGGCCAATGGGGAGAAGGAGCGCTGCGCAGGGGCGGCAAGAACGTCGCCTACTACAAGATGCGCGGCGGATCCGTCGGCCTTCAGGCAGGATACGAGGAGGGCGACCTGGTGTTCGTGTTCTTCACGAATGACGCCGTGAACAAGTTCATGAAGGAGAACAAGTTTGCGGTGGAGGCCGAGGCCGGCGTCACCATGATCGACCAAAGCGCCGGCGCCTCCGCCAGCTCCATCCGCCAGCAGGGCGACGTGGCCGGCTTCGCCTTCAACGATGAGGGCTTGATGGCGGGGGCCAAGGTGAAGGGGACGAAGTTCAAGCGCATTCACCCGAAGTGAGTCGGGCGGGCGCGTTCAGTTGAACAGCGACCCCTGCTCGTTCGCCTGGTCGTCGAGGACCTTGGCGAGCCACTCGGCGATGCTCAGCTCGTTGCCGTTCTTCGCGTAGAACTCGGGGCGCCACAGGTGCATGTGCTTGCCCCCCTCCAGCGTATAGACGCCGACGGTGCCGCGCTTGGTCACGTTGGTGATGACGTCCTCGAGGCCCATGGTGAACTTATCGACCGAGTAGGCGCCGCCGTTCGCGATCGCCTGCTCGATGGTGTTCCCCATGGGATCGACCGTGCACTCGTTCTCGCCGGGGGCGAAGAAGGCGCGGATGATCTCGTCGCCGACGCTTGAGATCATGCCGCCGAGCATGCGGCCCTTGTACTTGTTGTGGAAGAGGTAGTTGCCGTAACCCTTCACGAGGCCGCCGCCGTCGCTGTTGAAGCAATCGGTGCAGTCCTTGGGCAGGATGGCGTCGAGGCCCCAGGTCTCACGCCAGCGCTTCTGGAGGCAGGTTGCCATGAAGGAGTCCTGGAAGGGGATGCCGGAGTCTGTGACCGCGTAGACCTTGGCCTTGTCTCCCGCCTTCTTGAACCACTCGATGGTGTAGTCGGCGTTGAACAGGGTGCCGAAGCCACCAGCGCTCGAGCCGGTGAGCAAGACTTTTTCCGAGTTCTTGAACGTGGGTCCGAAGCTGTCGAGCATCTTCTCGTAGTTCAAGCGTCCGGTGAACTGCTGGGGCTTGTCGAGGCCCTCGATCATGACGTCGGTGCGTGTGCCCGAGTGGATGTCGCCCGTGCAGTACGGAATGTAGATCATGCTCCACTTGGCGACCGGGTTCGCGGCGTCGGCGCGCTTGAAGATGCCCTCCTCAGGCGCCTTCTGCTTGCCGCGCAGGGCCAGGTTCTCGGCGCCCTCGATGCCCACGAGCAGCTCCGGCAGACCGTGGATCAAGGACTCGATCGGGAAGTCGTAGTTGACGTTGACCGGGTTCAAGTTGCAGAAGAACTTGTCCGCGCAGGCGCCGCCGCCGTTCAAGTAGATGACCAGGTTGTTCTCGGTGCCCTTGCGGTAGAAGTAACCAGCCGGAGAACCATCGCGGCAGGTGGTGTTGGCCATGGAGACGTAGCTCCAGTCGTTGTCGTCGGGCGTGCCCGTGGGGAGCTCGTTGTTCAGGGGGCCATCCCCGTCGCCGTCGCCCGAGTCGCCGTCGCCCGAGTCGCCGTCGCCTGAGTCGCCGTCGCCTGAGTCGCCGTCGCCACCACGATCGTCGTCCTCGTCGCGGTCGCCGTCGCCTGTACCGTCGTCGTCGTCTCCGTCGCCGGAGTCGTCGCCGGCGCTGCGGCCCGGGCCATTTGGCGTACCAGCCGCCGGGTCATCGCCGCAGGCGGCCAAGTTTATCGTGAGGGAGAGAAGACCGATGGACCAAGCAAGTGCGCGCATGCTCATGGGACAACCTCGAAGTGAAAGCGGGGACACCAAGGGGTGGCGGAAGCGACCACCTGGAAGACCTCGGCGACCATACGGGGAGGCCCCGGAATCCAGTGCTCAAGTTCTTTGCCGAATCGCTCAAACCCGGGAGTGCGTGCTCAGGATCGCTGTTTCCGGAACTCGGCAGGGTTTTGCCCGTGCCAGCGACGGAAGGCCTTGTTGAAGCTGGCCGCGTTCGTGAAGCCCAAAAGGAAAGCCACCTCGCTGATCGGCAAGGTTCGGTCCTCGAGGTAGCGCGAGGCGAGCTCCCGCCGAACTTCGTCGACGATCTCCCGGTGTCCGGTGCCCTCTTCCTCGAGGCGCCGGCGCAGGGTGGGGCCGCTCATCGCGAGCTCCTTCGCCACCCAGGACAGGCTAGTTTCACCCCGCGACAGGTTCGCGAGCACCAGCGCGCGCACGCGGCCGGCGACGCCCGTCTGCTTTTGGGAATGTTCGAGCAGTTCGTTGACGTGGGCGGCGTAGGTGGCGTGCATCGCCGGGTTCGCGTTGACCAGCGGCGTGTCCAGATAGCTGCGCGGGAACACGACGGCGTTGAACGGCATGCCGAAGCGAATCGGACAGCGGAACACGCGCTGGTAATCTGCTTCGCTCGTGGCCACCGGGTGGATGAAGTGAACCTCGAGAGGATCTTCGTCGTGGCCTGTGTAGCGGCGCGCCAGGCTCGTGTACACCGACAGCTCGAAGTCGTTGGCCGCGGGGGGTTGGACGACTCCGTCCGCGATGCGGAATTCCCACACCGCGAGCTCGCCGGACTCGACGAGCCGGGTGTCGGCTGAATCGTTCATCAAGCGCAGGTAGCGAACTGCCGCGTGGGCGGCGTCGCGCAGCGTGGCGCAAGTGCTGCCGGCGTACTCCAAGACGCCCAGGTCGCTGGGCCCGAACTGGTCAGCCGCCTTCATGCCCAGCGCCGGGTCGCCGCATATTTCGACCGCCCGGGCCAGCAGATGCATCGCGGCATCGTGGGGGACACGCGTGTCCGGATCGCTGAATTCCCGGACCCCGAGGCCCGCCTCCGTCAGCATCGCCATGCCCCCTGGATGCAGCGCGATGATGCGTCCAAAGGGCCAGAGCAGGCGGATCGAAATACTTGCGTTGGGGGGATGTCGCACAGGGTAGGGACTTGAGGCGGCTCTTTGCGGAGTTTGACACCTGCTTCGGTGTCGAACCAGGGCCTGCGCTTCCCCGGCGCTGCGTCCGGACGCGCGCTGAGCGACTTCGGAGCCAAGCGCACGCGGCTCGCCCCAAGGGCGCCACGTCTGCGCCGTGCCTCGCGCACTCACGGCGAGAAGCTAGGCGCGCGCTCGGCGAGCTCTTAGGTCTTGAATTTCTGCACGCGAGGCGCGAGCTCCTTACGCCAAAAGTCCAAAAAGCCGTCTTGATCGGGCCCCACTGCGAGTAGGGTCAGATGGTCGAACCCGGCGTCCAGGTACTTCTGGATGGCCTGTAGATGGCGCTCCGGATCCGGTCCGCACGCGACGGTCTTGGCCACGTCCTCGGGGCGCACGAACTGCGTGGCGGCCTCGAAGCTGGCGGTGGTGGGGAGCTCCGCCATCACCTTCCAACCCGTGACCCCAAAGCGCGCGCGCTCGTGCGCGATGCGCACGGCCTCCGCCTCCGTGGCCGCCCAACACAGCATTACCTCCGCGAAGCACGGGCCGCGGCCCCCCGCGAGCGACCAGGCGATCAGCAGATCTTTGCTGGGCCCGGAGGTGAAGAGTCCTGCGCCCTTCTGCGCCGCGAGCTCCGCGGCCTTCGGTCCGCCCGCCGCCACCGCGAGCCTGAGCGGCTGATTCGGCCGGTCCCACAGGCGCGCGCGATCCAGCGTGAAGTACTCGCCGCGATGGGACACTTCCTTGCCCTCCCACAGCAGCTGGATCACGTCGACGGCTTCGCCCAGCATGGCCTGTCGGGTCGCGGGCGGAGGATACGCTCTGCCCACCACGTGCTCGTTGAGGTTCTCGCCGACGCCGAGGCCCAAGATGAAACGGTTGTCGCTCAGCACCGCGAGCGTGCTCGCGAACTGCGCCACCACGGCCGGGTGGTAGCGG
>JBIQKA010000241.1:0-5038 GCA_044507075.1 Myxococcales bacterium | reverse complement strand
TTGACGTTATGCCTTCATGCGTCTAAAAGCATGAACAACTATGGGCTACCTGTTTACCTCTGAGTCGGTGACCGAGGGTCACCCGGACAAGATCTGCGACAACATCTCCGATGCCGTGCTCGACGCGGTCCTGGCGCAGGATCCTCGCGCGCGCGTCGCCTGCGAGACGCTGGTCAAGACCGGCTTCGTGGTGCTGGCAGGTGAGATCACCACCAAGGCGAAGGTGAACTTCTCGGACATCGCCCGCTCGGCCATCCGCGACATCGGCTACACCAGTTCGGACATGGGCTTCGACGCTGGCTCGTGCGCGGTGCTCACTGCCATCGAGGCGCAGTCGCCGGACATCTCGCAGGGCGTGACCCAGGGCGAGGGCATGTACAAGGAGCAGGGCGCAGGCGATCAGGGCCTGATGTTCGGTTTCGCAGTGGATGAGACCCCCGAGCTCATGCCGGCACCCATCAGCTACGCGCACAAGCTGGCCAGGCGGCTCACGGAGGTTCGCAAGAACGGCAAGCTCCCGTACCTGCGCCCCGACGGCAAGACCCAGGTCACGGTGGAGTACGACGAGAACCAGAAGCCCCTGCGCGTGGACGCCGTCGTGGTCTCCTCGCAGCACTCCGAGGACGTGAAGCACAGGCGTCTCAAGGAAGAGATCATCGAGGAGGTCGTACTGCCCACGATCCCCGAGCGTTTGATCGACAAGAAGACCAAGTTCTGGATCAACCCGACTGGCCGCTTCGTGCTCGGGGGGCCCTTCGCCGACGCGGGTCTCACCGGCCGCAAGATCATCGTCGACACCTACGGCGGCATGGGTCGCCACGGTGGTGGCGCGTTCAGCGGCAAGGACCCGTCCAAGGTGGACCGCAGCGCCTGCTACTACGCGCGTTACGTGGCCAAGAACATCGTGGCCGCCAAGCTCGCGCGTCGTTGTGAGGTCCAGGTGGCCTACGCCATCGGCGTGGCCAAGCCCGTGGGCGTGTACGTGACCACCTTCGGCACTGGCGTCGTGGAAGATACCCGGATCGCCAAGGTCGTGGAGTCCCTGTTCGATTTCCGTCCGGCCGCGCTGATCGAGGAGCTCAGGTTGCTGCGCCCGATCTATCGCCCCACGGCGGCCTACGGTCACTTCGGTCGCACCGAGAAGAGCTTCACGTGGGAGTCGACCTCCCGCGCAGCGGAGCTCGCTGACGCGCTGCTCCCGAAGAACGGCAAGAAGCGTTCCTCCGCTTCGGCCAGCGCCCGCGCCTGAGCGGTTGGCTCGGTCGCGAGGAGCGAGCCTTGCTCCCTGTCGCGGCCGGGCCGTTTTCGGCGCTATTTTCGGTGAGGCTCGCCTCAATGAGGTGAGCCGCCGCCTTGCGGGGCTTTCCCGGTCTGGGATATACCCACCGCAAGTTTCATGGCAGGTCCCGACCAGGCTCGAGTCGTCCTGGAACTCGAGCAGCGTGTGCGCGAGCTCGAGGCCAAGCTGTCCGCCAGCGAGGCCGCCACCGCCTTCCTCGACTCCGCCTTGCGCGCGGTGCCAGCGTTCTTGGTGAACGTCGATCCCAACCTGCACATCCGCTACCTCAACCGCTATCAGCCCGGGTTGAGCGCCGCGGACGCGGTGGGCCGGCACATCCGCGACTTCATCGGGCCCGCCGATCTGCCACGCGCCCTGGAGGTGATCGAACGCGCACGCGCCACGGGGAAGACCACCTCGTACCCGGTCGAATCCGTGGGGCCGAACGGCAGCCCGGCCAGCTACGTGACCTACGTGGCTCCGATCCAGGAGCCCGATGGCTCCGTCGGCGTGTGCCTGGCCGCAGTCGACGTGACCGAAGAGAAGGCGCGTGAGCGCGCCTTGCGTGAGAGCGAAGAGAAGCTGAGGCTCGCCGTGGAGGCCACGGGGCTCGGTGTCTGGACCTGGAATCTCGCGACCGACGAGATCACCTGGGACGATCACATGCGCGCCATCCACGGGAGACAGGCCCTCAACCTCGAGGACTACTACAACGTGTGCGTGCACCCGGAGGACAGGGAGTCCAGCCGTCGTAGCGGCGAGCTCTCGAGGGATATCGAGAGGCTTACTTCGTCCAGCACCTACCGGGTCGTGCGGCCCGACGGAACGGTGCGTTGGGTGCTCTCGCTAGGCCGGATGCAGGTGGGGGATGATGGCGGGCCGCTGTGCGTCATCGGCGGTTGTATCGACGTCACGCGCATCCGCGAGCTCGAGGAGCAGCTTCGTCAGTCCCAGAAGATGGAGGCCGTGGGGAGTCTCACGGCTGGCATCGCGCACAACTTCAACAACATGCTGGCGGCCATCCTCCCCACCCTGGAGCTCGCCGTGGATTGGCTGCCGCATACACGGGCCGAGCTCGTGCGTCAGGCGCTGCACGCCGCCATGCGCGCGTCGGAGTTGGTGCGTCAGTTGATGACGTACGCGGGGCAAAGCCGCAGCTTGTGCCAAAAAGTCTGCAACGTCGCAACCATCGTCGAGGCTGCCGTCGGGATAGGCGGACGCGCGCTCGAGCCCCACATTCGCATTTCGCTCGAGGTGGACGCGGACGCGCGCGAGCTCCACGTCGAGGGGAGCGCGATGCAGCTCGAGCAGGTCGTGGTGAACCTCGTCTTGAACGCGCGGGACGCGATCGTGGAAGCGGGGCGAAAGGAAGGGCTGATCGCGATTCGCGTGCGTCGCGCTGCGCCCGTGCATGCGACGCAGGGCTCGATCGCGGAGGCGGTGTGCATCGACGTGCGCGACAACGGCATGGGCGTTCCGGAAGCAGTGCGCTCGCGGATCTTCGAACCGTTCTTCACCACGAAGCCGGCGGGCAAGGGGACGGGACTCGGGCTCGCCACGAGCTTTGGCACCGTGCGCGCCCACGGTGGGCTGCTCGCGCTGAGCCCCCTGGATGGGCCGGGGGCGCAATTCACCGTGACTTTACCGCTTTCGAGCGCAGCTTCGTCGGCGGTCTCGCCCACTTTGCCCAGTGAGGAGGAGCTGCCCCAAGGCGCGCATGTGCTGTTGGTGGACGACGACGAAGCCGTGCGCGCGGCGCTCGCTCAGGTCTTGTCCAGCGCTGGACTCACCGTGCACGAAGCTACGTGTGGCCAGAGTGCGCTGTGCGCGCTCGCGAGCTGTCCCGAGATCGAGGTGATCCTGCTCGATCGCGCCATGCCAGGCGGCGCCGGCGAAGAGTTCGTTCCACACATCCGCGCGCTCGCTCCCCGCGCGCGCGTGGTGTTCTTGTCCGGACAGTTCATCGAGCCCGCGTTGGCGAAGTTGGTAGACGCTGTGGTTTCTAAGCCCGTCAACAGCGCGAACCTGCTGCGCACCATCGGCGCCGTCTTGTTCTCATCGGCTCCGACGCGCTTTGACGCGCTGCGTGACGGCGCCGCAGGCTGATCGTTGTGCCGCGTCCGGGCGCATGACGCCCCTGGCCAGCGTGATCGGGGACACTGACACTGCTGCTTTGCAGTCTACATGTGGCGGAACTGACATTGTGTTGGCAGTTTCATGCAGACCGCTGTTTTCAGGGCACGGGGAGATCGATATGCTCGGGAAACAGGCTTCAGAAGCCGACGCGCGCGTGCGCATGAGCAGGAGAGGCGTGGTCCGTGGAGATACGCGTCAACGTAGTGGCGATGGTGCTGGTCGGGCTGACATGGCTCGGCCTGCGCGCCCATGCGCCGGCTCCTGTCGAGTCGGCCAAGCAGTGGGTCACGCACCTCGCTGCGCTCGAGGATGCGTTCGGGGCGGACCCAGGCGACAAGCGCGCCGTGATCGCGCTGATCGACGCCTACCTTGAAGAGGGTTATCCGCTCTTGGCCGTGGCGGCCTTGCGCAGCGCCAAGCCCGTGCTGCTCGAGGAGCCGGTCGTCTCCCACCAGCTCGCGCGCGCCTACGAGGCGAGCGGTCGTCTGCTAGACGCCCTCGCCACCGCCGATCTCGCGTTGGTGCGCTGTAGCCGCGCCATTGGCGCACGTCCGCTCGACACGGCCGTCCCCAGTTACACGTGCTCGGAACGCACCTACGCCATGCTCGACACCCACAAGAGCGCGCTCGAGCGCATGGTCCGTTGGGGCATCGTGGATCCCAGGGTCGATCCTCGCGCACAGCGCGCCTACGACCTGGCGTTGCGGCGTGCGCGGATCGCTATCGGCGAGCTCCCCGCCGGCTCTGCCGTCCCCTGAGCTCCGGAACGTAGGACGCGCGCTGGGGCAGCGAGCCAAGCTGCCTTGGCAAGCCCAGCGAACTCCTTCTCGTTCAGGCGGCGCGATGCTCGGGGCTGCGAAGCGCCCGTGTCTGCACCTTGCGTGCGGCGTCGTCCGAAGGATCGACGCGCAGGATCCACTGGGCCACGGCGCACGCGCGGCCGCGAGAGCGATCGTAGCGGAAGCAGTACAGAGCCTGCCTCAGGGCGTCGAGGGCTTCCCGCTCACGGCCAGCCTTCAGCAAGATGTCTGCGAGCCAGCAATAGGAGGAGCCGACGGGTTCCAACGCAGCGCACTCACGCAGGAGTTGGAGGGC
This sequence comes from Myxococcales bacterium, assembly GCA_044507075.1. Taxonomy (GTDB): domain Bacteria; phylum Myxococcota_A; class Polyangia; order Polyangiales; family DASUME01; genus DASUME01. The sequence continues at coordinate 528 of JBIQKA010000241.1, read as the reverse complement.
CTTGCGTTCCTCGCCGCGACGGAGGAGGCGCATGGCACGTCGTCGCTGAAGGCGGGCGTGGGTCACAGGAGCCTGGTCGAGATCGGAGTGGGAGATACCGCGCTTGGCCATGACGGTGGGATGAGCAAGTGCCGGGCCAACCCTGTTCTGTAATCCAATCAGGCGCTTTCGACTGCACGAACACGCTTGTTGTGCGGCAACCTACGCCCTCTGAATTCACACCCTGGCAAAGCGATCGGGGTGCGACAAACCGGGTCGCATTAAGTTGCGCGAGGCCGATCCGCACAGGGCCGGCGCGCGCGCGCGACGAAATCATCGGCTTTTCTCCCACACGCGCGTACGTTCGGAAACGTGTGCGTCGGAGAGGCTACAGGCATCCTGTGTGGGCGACTGAACATGGTTTCTTGTTCTCTCTTTGGACGCCGATCGCGAATGCCATATAGTTGCATCATGCTGCCGGCGGATGGGCGGATGCCCCGGAATGGTCCGAAACCCGACGGGATCTTGCTGAGCAGAACGGAGGGAGCA
>JBIQKA010000240.1:0-5045 GCA_044507075.1 Myxococcales bacterium | reverse complement strand
GAGCTTGTCGGCCTTGTTGAGCACGAGCAGGGAAGGGTTGTCGCCCGCGTCGATCTCGGCGAGCACCTGCCGCGTGACCTGGTACTGGTCGCGAAACGCCGGGTCCGATCCGTCGACCAGGTGCAGGAGCAGGCTCGCGTCCCGGGCCTCCTCGAGCGTCGAGCGGAACGAGGCCACGAGATCGTGCGGCAGCTTCTTGATGAATCCGACCGTGTCCGAGACGAGGATGCGCGGACGCGTCTCGGGCTTGAGCGCGCGCACCGTGGTGTCGAGCGTCGCGAACAGCTGATCGGCCACGTACACCTCGTCGCCCGTGAGCGCGCGCATGAGCGAGGACTTGCCGGCGTTCGTGTAGCCCACCAGCGCGACGGTCTGCGATGCGGTCTGCGTACGGCGGCTGCGGCGGGTGTCAGCCTCGCGCTTCACGTTCTCGAGCTCGCGCTTGAGCTCCGCGATACGATCCCGCACGCGCCTGCGATCGAGCTCGAGCGCGGACTCGCCCGCGCCGCGACCGCCGATGCCGCCGCGCTGCCGGTCCTGGCCCGCGCTGGCCTCGCGCATACGCGGCGCCATGTAGTTCAGGCGCGCGATCTCGACTTGCATGCGGGCTTCGCGCGTGCGCGCGTGGCGCTGGAAGATGGAGAGGATGACCATCGAGCGATCGAGCACCTCGGCGCCGGTGGCCTTCTCGAGGTTGCGCATCTGGGACGGCGTGAGGTCGTGGTCCACCAGCACGAACTCGGCCTTCTCGCGCGGGGCGGGGCCCCCTTCGTCGGGCGCGTCGTCGTCTTCGATGTCATCGGGCTCGCGCGCGAGCGCATCCTCCGCGCGGGCCTGCGCGCGCTCTTGCGCTTCGTCGGGGTCCTTGCGCTTCCCAGGCGGGGCATAGGCCGGAACGAAGCCCTGGCCGCCGGTGTAGGCCGCGATCTGGCGGAGCTTGCCGCCGCCCACGACGGCCGCCGCGGCGAGCGTGCTCCTGCGCTGGGTCACCGTGCCCACCACCGTGAGCCCGAGCGTGTCGGCCAGGCGCGCGAGCTCCTTGAGCGACGCCTGGAAGGCCTCGTCCGAGACGTCCGACAGTTGCACGCCCACGATCAGCGCGGGTGGACGGGGGCCATCGGTGGTGCGCAACGCGGAGCCGGAGGTCGACATCAGGAGCGCACGATGGCCACGCGGGAGCCTTCGCGCAAGCATGGGCCGCGAAGAGAAGGGGCATTAACCGCGGACGAGGACACCCGGGGGCGTCCTCGTCGTGTGCTTCGGGTGGGATTCAGCTCAGGTGATGAGCGGGGCGATCAGCAGGGACACGACGGCCATCACCTTGATCAGGATAGACACGCCGGGGCCCGAGGTGTCCTTGAAAGGGTCGCCCACGGTGTCGCCCACCACGGCTGCCTTGTGGGCGTCGGAGCCCTTCTTGTTGTTGGGCAGGCCGCCCTTCTCGATGAACTTCTTGGCGTTGTCCCAGGCGCCGCCCGCGTTGGCCATGAGCAGCGAGAGCGTGGCGCCCACGGCGAGCGCGCCCGCGAGCGCCCCCGCCAGCACCTTAGCGCCGAAGATGAAGCCGATGAGCACGGGGGCCACCACGGCGATCGCACCGGGCACGATCATCTGGGCGATGGCAGCGCTGGTGGCGAGGTCCACGATGCGCGCGGGCTGGGGCTCGGCGCCCTCCTTGCCCTCGAGCAGGCCGGGGATCTCGCGGAACTGGCGGCGGATCTCCTCGACGATGGCGCCCGCGGCGTTCCCCACCGCGGTCATGGTGCTGGCGCCCACCAGGCAGGGCAGGATGGAGCCGAACAGGATGCCCATCAGGACGTCGGCGTCGATCAGGTTCAGCTCGAGCGGGCCGAGGCCCTCGGCCGCGCGGCTGGCGTTGACCTCCATATTGAAGGCGGCGAACAGGGCCACCACCGTGAGCACGGCCGAACCGATGGCAAAGCCCTTGCCCACGGCGGCGGTGGTGTTGCCCACCGCGTCGAGCTCGTCGGTGATCTTGCGGACATCGGGGCCCAGGCCGCTCATCTCAGAGATGCCGCCGCCGTTGTCGGCGATCGGGCCGTAGGCGTCGACGGTCATCACGATGGCGGTGCCGGCGAGCATGCCCACCGCGGCGAGCGCGATGCCGTAGAGGCCGAGCACGTGGTTACCTGCCCAGCCCACGATGCACAGCGTGAGCAGCGGGATGGCGCAGCTCTCGAGGCCCACCGCGAGGCCGCGAATGACGTTGGTGCCGGGGCCCGTCAGCGAGGCCTGGGCGATCTTGTTGATGGGGCCCATGGACGTGTAGTAGTCCGTGATCAGACCCACGATGGCGCCGCCAGCCGCGCCGGCGCCGAGCGCGATCAGCGCGGAGTTGGCCACGCCGAACGGGGCGAGCGCGAAGAAGCCCGCGCCCACGGTGAGGAAGGGCGGCAGCAAGAGCGCGAGGCGCAGCACCTTGGCGGGCGGCAGCTTGTTCAGCGCGCGCGTGACGAAGATGCCGAGGATGGACACGGCGAGACCCATCGTGGAGAGCAGGATGGGCAGGCCCACCGCGACCGTGCGCAGCTCGGCTTCGCCGAGCGTGGGCGCGAGCGCCTGCAGCTGCTCCACCGGGAGCGTGAGGCCGAGCGCCATCGCGGCCACCATCGCGGCCACGTAGCTCTCGTAGATGTCGGCGCCCATGCCCGCGATGTCGCCCACGTTGTCGCCCACGTTGTCGGCGATCACGCCCGGGTTGCGCGGGTCGTCCTCGGGGATGTTGGCCTCGACCTTGCCGACGATGTCGGCGCCCACGTCGGCCGCCTTGGTGTAGATGCCGCCGCCGATGCGCGCGAAGAGCGCGATGGAGGAGGCGCCCACGGCGAAGGAGTGGATCACCGTGCTGAGGGCGTGCGCCTCGTGATCACGGAAGAGCGCGTACAGGCCGCCCAGGCCGATCAGGCCCAAGCCCGCGACGCACAGGCCCATCACGGCGCCTCCGTCGAGGGCCATCACCAGCGCGGCAGGCATGCCGCTCGCGCGGGCGGCTTCGGTGGTGCGCACGTTCCCGTAGGTCGCGGCCTTCATGCCGAAGAACCCCGCCAGGAGCGAAAGGAACGCGCCCGCAAGGAACGAGGCCGCCGATTGCATGCCCAGGCCCTTGCCGCTGAAGGCGAAGAACAGCGCACCGGATACCACGACCGCGTAGACAGCGAGCACCTTGTACTCGCGGACCAAGAACGCCATCGCACCTTCGCGGATGTAGCGGGCGATGCGCTGCATGGCCGCGTTGCCCTCGGGGGCGGATTTCACGCGGAAGTACAAGCCGATGGCGACGACCAGGGCCAACAGACCCGTGGCGATGGCGTAGACAGGGAGCCTTTCCACTCAGACACTCCTCGGCCGCAATAGCCGGAGCCTAGGCGCGCGGGTCCGCCCGCGAGCAAAACAGGACCAAACCGGCCGCCTACATCCCGCACTTCCCGGGTATGGTCAAGCGACCGGCGGCCCCGGGATAGCCTGAGTTTGCGTGTTGCGCCCGTGTCTTCGTGCGCCTCGGGGGAGGGACGGGCACCGATCGGGGCCATGCCCCCGGCCCAAAGCGGGCGTAAGCTGTCTGGATGCCGGTAAATCGCTCAGAGCTTCGCTGGAACGGCTGGGGTCGCGTACGGGACTCGGTCGCGCTCTCCGACAGCCAGCAGCAGGCCGTCGTGGCGACCCTGGCGCGTGAATTGGGCGTGGCCCAGGGCGCGCAGAGGGGGCCGGTGGCGATCGCGGAGGTCGAGCTCTCGCCTCCGCGGCTCGAGCCCGGGCTCCTCCTGGAGCTGCGCGCCGCCCTCGGCCCAGACCAGGTCCGGACCAGCCTGATCGAACGCGTGCAACACGCGGCGGGCCGCAGCCTGCCCGACCTGCTTCGACTGCGCTCGGGCAAACTTGGCCGAGGGCCCGACGCGGTGCTCTACCCGGAGAACGTAGCCCAGGTGGAGGCCGTCCTGCGCCTGGCCAGGGAGCACGCGCTCGGCGTCGTGCCTTTTGGCGGGGGCAGCAGCGTGGTGGGCGGGGTGGCGCCCCTGTGCCCGCCAGACAAACGCGGGGTGCTGAGCCTGGACACCACGCGCCTGTGCCGTCTGCTTTCGTTCGACGAGGAGAGCCTCACGGCCACCTTCGAGGCCGGCATCGACGGCCCCAGTCTCGAGGCCGAGCTCAACGCCCGTGGCTACACGCTGGGGCATTTCCCGCAGTCCTTCGAGCACTCCACTCTGGGCGGCTGGATCGCCGCGCGCTCTTCGGGCCAGCAATCCGACGGCTACGGCGGGATCGACGCCTTGCTGGTGAGCGCCAGGGTGATGACCCCGCGTGGAGAGCTCCGCACCTTGCCGGTGCCGAGGACAGCCACCGGGCCCGATCTCAAGGAGCTCGTGCTCGGCTCGGAGGGGACGCTCGGGGTCATCGTCGAGGCCACCGTGCGCATCCGCAGAAAGCCCGCGCTGCACGACGTGCGTGGCATGTTGTTCCGCGACTTTGCCTCGGGGGTCCGGGCCATGCGCACCCTGCAGTCCACGGGGCTGTCGATGAGCATGATGCGCCTCTCCGACGCGCGCGAGACCGAGCTCTCGATGCTCCTGCGCAAGGACCCGACGCGCGGCTTCGACCTCACCACGCACTTCATGCGAGGCGTGCGCGGGCTCGGCTACGGTAAGCAGCGCTGTCTCTTGCTGTTCAGCATGGAGGGGGACGAGGCGGTGCGCATCGAGGCCGACATGCTGCGCGCGCAGGCCGTGGGGCTGAGGCATGGCGGGCTGCCGCTGGGGAAAAAGCCAGGGGAATCCTGGAAGCGGGATCGCTTTCGCGCGCCCTACCTGCGCGACTTCCTGCTCGATCACGGCTTCGCCATCGACACCATGGAGACCGCCTTTACCTGGTCCAAGCTCGAGGCCGGGCACGCGCAAGTCGTTTCGGCGATGGCCCAGGCCGCGCGCACGCACGCGGGCTCGGGCTTTTCGATGGGCCACATCTCCCATAGCTACGCGGACGGAGCGTGCGTGTACTTCCTGGTCCTCTATCCGCTCAGCAAGGAAGAT
>JBIQKA010000050.1:32516-34520 GCA_044507075.1 Myxococcales bacterium | reverse complement strand
ACGAACATCTCCACGAACTCGGAGCCCGAGATGCTGAAGAAGGCCACGCGGGCCTGGCCGGCCACGGCCTTGGCGAGCAGGGTCTTGCCCGTGCCGGGCGGGCCGAGCAAGAGTACGCCCTTGGGGATGCGGGCGCCGAGCACCTGGTACTTCTGGGGCTGACTGAGGAAGTCCACCACCTCGAACAGCTCCCCTTCGGCCTCCTCCACGCCCGCCACGTCGTCGAACGTGACGCGCTCGGTCGCGCTGCGATCGTAGATCTTCACCCGTGACTTCCCGAAGCTCAGCGGCCCCCCGCGCTTTTGCAGTCGGCGCTGGGCCCAGGTCCAGAGCGCGAACAAGAGGCCGATCGGCAAGAGCCACCCCAGAAACGGCGACTCCCACCAGGAGGTCTCCTCCGTGTGGCCCTTGAGCACCACGCCTCTCTGCAGGAGTTCGTCGAGCAGCGCGCGCGGATCGTGGCCCGGGATGCGCTGGGTGATCACGCGGTCCGACTTGGCCGCTTCGTCCTGGGTCCTCAGCTTGCCGACGATCTCGTGCTCGCGCACCTCCGCCTCGGCGAGCTTGTCTTCGTCGACGAGCTTGATGAAGTCGCTGTAGCTCACGTGCTTGGGTAAGGGCGCCCTGAGCAAGAAGCTCTGCGCGAACGTGAGGATGATGAAGCCGAAGAAGAGCGCGACCGTGGGCCAGTGGATGTTTCCGCGAGAAGGTCGAGGCGCGCCCTCGGGCACGCGAGCGGAGAAGCGACTGGGCAAGGGGCCTCTCAATCCGCGTAAGGCACGCGTTCCATGGGCGGCGGTGAGCCGTGCCAGCGCATCAGCGAGGTCTGGGCCTTGCCGGCGTCGTTGTACTCGATGATCGCATAGGTCAGGCCGCTTGCCTGCCCGAGGTAGCGCAGATCGAGGTTGATCATGTCCATCCAGGTTCCAGTATTCACCAGGAGTTTGCCCGAGCTCAACGCGCGCACGCGCGGCGCGTGGCTATGTCCCACGATCAAGGTGTGCACTCCACGGACCTTGGATAGGGCATGCGTGGCCTGGGTGTCGTAGTCCCCGATATTGACGATCTCTTCGACGAAGGCCGTGGGCAGACGGCGGATGCGCTCCATCCAGGCCCGCACCGTGAAGATGCGGTGGCGCAGCCAGTGACCGGCGCAGCGGAGCAGAAACGCCACCGTGAAGCGGGGCTCGAACAAGAGCCCGCCCAGGATGAAGCGCGTGAAGGGCTGGACGCGGTCGATGTGCTGCTTGATCAGCTTGGCAGGGTTGAGGACCTCGAGGATCCACAAGCTCCCCCAGGGCAAGTCCAAGATCTCGGTCCCGTCCTTTCGCTTGCGGGTCATCCGGCGGTAGTCCACGCGGTGGATGTGTTCGAGCTGGTGCCCGTGCCGGATCTGAATGCCCTCCGGCAGATGATAGGTGTCGCTGGCGGTGATGAACCGGACCCGCTCGGCGGCCTCGCCGGGGGCCACGTAGCGGCGAAACAGCTCCTGGGGGGCAGGAAACCACATGTCGAGGTCGTGGTTACCTGGCAGATAGACGAGCCTGCGCTGGGGCTTCGACAGGAACGAGCGCAGGGCCGCGACGAACCTGGGATGACCGTCGAGGCACAGGCGCAGCTTCTGCTCGGCCACCTCGGCGGTGATCTCGGTGGGCCACTGGCCCGCGATCTGGACCTTCAAGAGGTCGAAGATATCGCCATTCAAGATCAGCTCGATCTGCGTGTGCTCGCCGCAGCGGCGTTCGTAGTGCTCGAGGAGCTCAGCGAAGCGATCGTCGTAAAAGAAGTCTTCGAGCGGATTGAGCTTGCCCTCGGGGACGCCGGTGCCGAGGTGTAGGTCGCTGACCACGAGGCGAATCAACTTCACGAGATATTTGGCTCCGTGGCTGGGCTTACGGTGTCCTCATCATACTGGGTCGACCGGATATTTGGCTGTCAAGACGCAGGCTCGCCGGGCTGTGACCGCGGGTCGTGCGATGTGCGCATGGCGCTCGCACGCGGGGG
>JBIQKA010000050.1:0-32416 GCA_044507075.1 Myxococcales bacterium | reverse complement strand
CGGGGGCATACCCGCCTGATCAAGCATCAAATTGACAGGCCCTTCTTTCGGCCCTAAACACGCAAAAAACGGAAGTTCCTGGGCGCCAAGGACCCAGGCGAAAGAGTAGAGAGCGAATGGCCTACGTCGTCGGAGAAGCGTGCATCAAGTGCAAGTACACGGATTGCGTGGCCGTGTGTCCCGTGGACTGTTTCTACGAGGGCGAGAACTGCCTTGTGATCAACCCGGACGAGTGCATTCACTGCGGCGCTTGCGAGCCGGAGTGTCCCACCAACGCCATCTACGATGAGGATGACCTCCCGGAGAAGTGGAAGTCGTACAAGGACCTCAACGCGCTGTTCTCGGGGGCCAAGGGCCCAGGCGAGGTCGACACGGCGGGCTTCCCGAAGACCGTGCTCAAGGTGATCTCGGACGGGACATTCAAGGTTTGGCCCAACATCAACGCGCAGAAGGCCGCCATGGCGGCCGCCGATGAGGAGGCCAAGCGCGAGGCCAAGCACGAGGAGTTTGACCCCACTCCGTTTGGCTGAGCCGGCTGAGACGCGGCGGACTCGCGCGGGGCGCTCTCCCAGGGAGAGCGCCTTTTTTCGTTCTGGCTAGATGCCGGAAGCTACGCGACGCGAAGGTGGGGACGTCTGCGATCTACGCGTCGCGCAGTTTTCTACGCGGCCGCGCGCGTGCGTAGACACCAGCGTTACGTGCGTAAGATCCCAATCTGGGAATTCACGTGGAGCGCGAGATGTCTCACCGCCGAGGAGCAGCGCTCGACAGATGAGACGCCTGAAATCTCGGATATCCGCGGCGGACGAGCTTGGCTCAGCGCGCCATTGGTGTGCCGCGAAAAGCAGAGCATGACCACAAATGAGGGCGGATTTCTCTGCAAATCAGCGACGCAGCAGGATCGTGCTCAACACAGTACGCTTGCATGTAAGCGAGACACGCGCGGTGCAATGTGTTTCCGTTCCTCGAAACACGGCCCCGGTGCTGCCATAGTTTCAGCATGTCCGAAGTCGCAACCACCACGGTCCAAGAGCGACGTAAGGCCCAGCAGGAGCGGCAACGTCGGCGCCTCATTTTGGCAGCCGGCGAGACGTTCGTTGCGCTCGGGTACGCAACCTCCACGGTTGCAGACATCCTGAAGGCGGCAGGGATGTCACGGCGCTCGTTCTACGAGTTCTTCACATCCAAGGAAGACATCTTGCTCGCCTTGCTCGATGAGATGGTGAACGAGATCAACGGCGAAGTTGAGGGATTGACCCAGGGGGTCGAAGACCCCTTCGAGAGGGCCACGTTGTGGATGTTGGCCTATGTCCGAGTTGCTGCGCGCTTTCCGGTGGTGAGCTACCAGGTGATGGCAGCGGGGGGCGAGCCGCGCGTTCGCCGCCGTCAACACCTGTCCGCTTTCCTCGAACAGCTCAACGAGCAACTCAAGGCCGCGCACGAGCGTGGTCTGATTTCGAAGGCCCCCGATGAAGTGACCTTGCGCATGCTGGTGGGCGGGCTCGATCATCTCATCCTGTCCTATCACCTCGACGGTTCGCGCGAGCGCCTCGGCGAGACGGAGGGGCAAGTTCGCGAGCTGTTCTCGCGCGCGTTCAAGTGAACGAGCGTGCGCTGAGCCGCTGAGGGGGCGCCAGGCTGGCACGGCGGTGTGCAGCCTGGCAGAATCGCGCCCACTCGATGCGCGTAGGGAGTCGGCCCGCGCGAGATCCGCTTCTCGCCCTGCTCATGTGCAGCGCATGTGCGCTCTCACTCGCGTCGTTCGCGAGCTTCCCCGCGTTGATGCCGCGGCTGTTCGTGGAGTGGCAGCTGAGCACGAAGGACGCGACGTTCGTGAACGCGGGCTTCTACGCCGGCTACGTGCTCGTGTCCCCGGTCCTCACCGCGCTCACCGATCGCATGGACGCCCGGCGCATCGTGCTGATCTCGTGCGCGCTCGGCGGAGCGACCGCGGCGGCCTTTGCGGCCTCGCAGGGGGCTTTCTGGTGGGCGCTCGGCGCCCGGGTGCTCAGCGGCGCGGCCACCGCGGGCTCGTTCATGCCGGGCCTGCGGGTGCTCACCGACCGCGCATCGTCCTCCAAGCAAGCGCGTTACGTGGGCTACTACATGGGCTCTTTCGCGCTCGGCACGAGCCTCTCCTACGCAGCTTGCGAGGCGATCGCCGCGTGGGCAGGGGCGACGGTGGCGCTCTGGTGCACGGCGCTCGGCCCCCTCTTCGCGCTCGGCTTGGTCCTGGGCCTCTCCCCGCTCGATAAGACCGCATCGGTCCGCGAGCAGGAGGGCGCGCGCGGCTCCGTTCCCGTGCGGCTCTTCCCGAATCCTACGCCCATCCTGCGCAACCGGGCCGCCGTGGGACTCATCGGGTGCTACGGGCTGCATACTTGGGAGCTCTTTACGCTCCGTAGCTGGGGCGTGGCCTTCCTCAGCTTCTCGCAAGCCGCACGCGGATTCGAGGCGCCGTTTTGGTGGGCGCCGGCCACGGTGCTCGGGCTTGCCAACGTGCTCACCGTGCCCGCCAGCGTGCTGGGGGTGGGCTTCGCGGAGCGCGTGGGGCGGACGCGTTGGGTTGGATCGGTGATGGTCGCCTCCTCGCTGTCGTTCGCCATGCTCGCCTGGGTGGACCTCTTGCCGCCCGCAGGCGCGTGCCTCGCGGTGCTGCTGTGCGGCGCGCTGATGGGTGCCGACTCGGCCACCCTGACCTCGGGCGTGATGGCGCAGGTCCCGCTCGCAGAGCGCGGGCTCGGCATGGCCGTGCACACCACCGTCGGTTTTCTGGGCGCCTTCGTCGGCCCGATGGTGTTCGGCCTCATCCTGGATGCAGGCGGCGGGCCCAAGGCGCCCGCCGCCTGGGCGTATAGCTTCGGGATCTCGGGCGGATTCACCATGTTCGCGGAGGCCGTGGTGCGCGCGCTCACGCGTCGAAGGGCCCCGTAGAAATCCGCGGACGCTTCACGCTAGGCAGAGCGAGCAGGTTTCTCGGGGGCTTCGATTGGATTAGAGTCCGGGCCATGATGAGGACTTGGCCTGGGACGAAACTCGCTCTCACGTTGACGCTGCTGCTCGCGTGCGGCGGCGATGACAAGAAGAAGGACGCCAGCAACTGCGGCGCCAGCTGCAACGACAGCGAGCGCGGTGCTGACCCCGGGCGCGGGACCAACGGTGGTGATGGCGATAGCGGCGGTGGCGGCGGCGGCCATGACGACGCTGAGGCATGCCCTTGTCCTGACGGAAGCCAGCAGGGAGATGGTGATCAACCCGGGCCTGGTGATGGCGACGGCGGCGGTGGTGGGGATGGCGACGGCGACGGAGATGGAGACTCTGGGCTGGGGCCCGACGGGGGCGGACCGAAGGTCGAGCAACCCACTTGCAGTGCCGCCAAAGCTCCTGATTTGAGCGGGCTCGGCCTCGAGCCCGTGGCGAGCGGCCTGAACAACCTCGTACACGCCGCCCAGCCCAAGGGCAGCGCGGACTGGTACTTGGTCGAGCAGGGTGGGGTGGTGAAGGTCCTGAAGGCGGGCAGCACGACGCCCACGGTGTTCCTCGACCTATCGTCCATCGTCAGCCTCGGCAGCCAGTGGGACGAGCGCGGTCTATTGTCGATCGCGTTCCCACCCGACTACGCGACGAGCGGCCTCTTTTACGTGATGGTCACGCCGACCACGGGGACCTACGGCGCCCACGACGTGGTCTTCCGTTACAAGCGACAGGCCGCAGACCCTTACAAGGCGGACACGGACACGCGCACGGAGATCGTCGACGTGCCCGCTTCTAGCTCCAACCACAACGGTGGCACTGTGCTCTTCGGCCCCGATGGATTGCTGTACGTGGGCACCGGAGACGGCGGCGGCAGCTGCAACGACGACCGGCCGGGCATGCCCCAGGCGCTGGACTCGCTGTACGGCAAGATCCTGCGCCTCGACCCCACGAAGGCCGCTCCGTACGCGGCCGCGGGCAACCCGTTCGCCGCCGAGGGCGACGCGCGGGTGCTCCACTACGGACTGCGCAATCCATTCCGCTTCGGGTTCGACAGCCACACCGGGGATCTCTACATCGGCGACGTCGGGCAGAGCGCGTTCGAGGAGATCAACATCGCGCCGAAGGGCGCGACCGGCCTCAACTTCGGGTGGGCAGCGTTCGAAGGCAACGACGCCACCTGCAAGGGCCGTAGCTTGCGCGCGGGCTCGCAGCACACGCCTCCCATCCTGAGCATCGATCGACGCGGTGGCAGCAAGAGCCCCTTCTTCGACTACAAGTCGGTGATCGGCGGCGTGGTGTACCGCGGCAAAGCGATCGAGAAGCTGCGCGGCGCCTATTTGTTCGGTGACTTCGAGGGCAAGCGCCTGGGCGCGCTCTACCGCTGCGGCCAGCAGATGTCGCCGGTCGCCACCTTGCTGCGCGCGTGCGAGGGGACGGACGAGGCGTGCTTTCCGATGGCCGCGGGCGTTACGTCCGTGGCTGCCATCGTGGAAGGCGCAGAGGGCGAGGTCTACTTGGTCGTGAGTCGCTCCAAGCTCATGAAGTTGGTCGCCAAGTGAGCGCGCTCGCCCGGACGCGTTAGGGCAAGGGGGCGGGGTAGCCGCGCTCCGGGGTCATCTGCTCGATCCAGGCCTCGACCGCCATCACGCCCAGCGCGTCCACGACGTTGGTCCCGATGCGCGGCATCTGCTCGGGGCCCCGCACCTTCATGCGCGCGAGCACCAGGCTGCGCGTGGCATCGGTGGGGCGCACCCGCAGGTAGCCACCGGGCGGCACGGGCGTGGGGAGCTGCGCTTTGGCGTCGTAGGCCTGGTTGATCGCGCTGCGAAACGCGTCCGTGCTGGGCACCTCGGCGTACTCGCCGTGTTCGAGCCTCAGGTCGAGCCCGTTCATCCTTCCCTCGGCGAAGGGCTCTTGACTGTGGCAGCTGATGCCGCAGTTCACGTGCAAGTATCCGAGCGCCGCTTGCTCGACAGCGTCTCCTGGCGCGACGGCCTGCAGCAAGCCGGAGGGCACGGCCGCGCTGCCGGCGGAGCCGACGGTCAACAGGTCTTGCTCATGCATCGCTCGCATCGTGAGACCGCTCGCGCCGGGGCCCAGCAGGATGGGATCGAACCCGAGCACGAAGTCGGCGCGTCCGACGTGGCATTGCCGACACTGATCGCGCGTGGGGACGGTGTGTCCGGTTCCGTCCAGGTTCGCGACGCCCGTGTTGGTCTGGATCGCGGTCTTTCCGTCAGGCGACCAGACGTAGGTCGTGGCGGACCAGAACTCCTTGCGTTTGACGATGAGTCGGGTCTCGCCGAGTCGCTTGTGGTCCCCGTCGACGATGCGAAACTCCTTCCACAGCCGCGTGCCCTCGGGGAACACAAAGGCATCGGGGTTGCTCACGTCGATCTGCGTGCCGGGGGGAAGCCAAAGGTAACGTTGCTTGTCCGCGTCGTCGCTCCACAGCGCATAGGCTGGGGCATACGCGTGGACGCCACATGCGACCTGGCGCGCCGCGAAGTCGGTATACAGGCCGGTGCAACGCAGCTCTTCCGGCAGAGCGTTGCCCGTGGTCGCGGGGCAGTCGCTGGGGATGGGCAGCGCGTCGCACGCCTCGACCTGCGCGTCCGTTGCGGCGTCCGCCGCGGCATCGGACGCGTTTGCGTCGGGGATAACCGCTCCGTCGAGGAGAGGTGGGGGCAGGCCCGCGTCGTTGCCGGCGTCGTGGACTGACGCGCGCTGTGCGGGGCTCTCTTCACAGGAGCAGAGCAACAGGTGCCCGGAGAAGAGCAAGAGGGTCGTCGCCACGAGCGCGCGCTTCATGGGGCCACCTCCGTGAGCCCAGCCGGGTGATGCGCGGTCCTTGGGTCGCGAAAGCGCGCAAGCTCCTCCGGGTCGTGGGCGCTGAACAGGGACAGCGCGGCGGGGTTTTCGTGTTTGAGCGCGCGCAGACGTGCCTGGTTCTTTCGGCGTAGCGGGTCATCGTGCGCGACCAGGCGCTGAAATAGCTCGAAGCCGAGCGGACAGCTCGGCGGCTCGTTCATCTCATGCCGATGGAAGTAGGCATCGCCGCAGTGCACCAGGTGGCGATCGCCGTCTCGCACCGCCACCGCGACGTGGCCGCGCGTGTGTCCTCGCACCGGGATGAGCAGGATGTCGGTCTCGCGCATGCTGAGCGCGCGCACCGACTCGAAACCGTGGAAGCTCTCGCCCAAGAGCGCGTGCTCCTGAAAGCGTGGGTTGTGGGCAAAGCAATGTCGGAGGTAGCGCTGCTTTTCTCGCCAGTCCGGGTTGCGCACGGCGGCGAGCTCATCCGCGAACACGTGGATCGTGGCTTCGGGGAAGTCCGAGATGCCGCCCGCGTGATCGAAGTCCAGGTGGGTGGCGACGATGTGACGCACGTCGCGCGGGTCGTAGCCGAGCGCGCGCAGCTGGTGCAGAGCCGACTGGCTCGGGTCGAGCACGGGGCGCATGAGCGCGCGCAGGCTCCGGGGAATGCGGCTGTATCGAGGGGCGAGATCGCGTGTGGAGAGCCCGGCGTCCACCAAGACCAGACCCTCCACGCTCTCGATGAGCAAACAGTGACAGACCACGTTGCCGGCCTCGAGCAGTCCGCCCTGGCCCTCGAAGAGGCGCCTCCCGTGCGGGCACATGCTTCCGCAGTTCAGATGATGGATCCGCATTTGCGACCGACGCTAGCGGAGATTCGTCACCAAATCACGGGTTTCGGAGCAAATTAGCCGCCCCCCGGATCGTCTTCTGCCTCGCTCACCTCTTCGGTGGGGGGGCGGTCGTTGTCGAGGTCGTCGAGGTATCCCTCTGGCAGCTGCACGCGTTGACGGCCCGCAGCTTTGCCCCTGGGCACGCGCATGGCCTGGGGTGGGAAGGGCGCCTGGGCGTCGGCCTGGCCCAAGACGTCCTCGAGCTCCTGCAGTGTGTTCACGTGGACGAGGCGGGCGCGCAGCTCGGCGCTACTGCGAAAGCCCTTGGTGTACCAGGTGCTGTGCTTGCGGAACATGCGCATCGCGGCCGCCTCGCCCAGCCACCCGGCGAGCAAGCGCGCATGCTCCAGCATGATGCGCACCACTTCCCCGAGGTCCGGCGGATTCTGTGGGTCGCGACCGTCGAACACGTCCGCGAGATCCCGAAACAGCCAGGGGCGCCCCAGGCATCCGCGGCCGACGATGACTCCGTCGCAGCCCGTGCTGCGCATCATCCGTAGGGCGTCGTGGGCCTCCCAGATGTCGCCGTTGCCCAAGACCGGGATGGAGCGCACGGCCTCTTTCAGCCTCGCGATCGCCGACCAGTCTGCGTGCCCATCGTAGAGCTCGGCGGCGGTGCGCGCGTGCAATCCGACCGCCGCGCAGCCTTCCCCCTCGGCCACGCGCCCCGACTCCAGAAAGGTCAGGTGGTCTGCGTCGGTGCCCTTGCGGAACTTGATGGTGACAGGGACCTTGCCCGCATTGCGCACGGCGGCGCCCACGATGTTGCGCAGCAACTTGGGCTTGAGCGGGATGGCGGCACCGCCCCCCTTGCGGGTGACCTTCGGCACCGGACAGCCAAAATTCATGTCCAGGTGGTCCACCCGCCCTTCGCTGACCAGCCACTTCACGGCCTCGCCCACGAAGTAGGGATCCACACCGTATACCTGCAGACTGCGCGTGGTCTCCTCGGGCCCGAAGTCGGCGAGGCGGCGCGTCTTGTCGCGCCCCTCCGCGAGCGGACGGGCGGTGATCATCTCACTCACGTACAGGCCGGCACCGAAGCGACGGGCCAGGGTGCGGAAGGGGTAGTTGGTGACGCCAGCCATGGGCGCGAGCACGACGGGCGGCCAAACGGTGAGCGGGCCCACGGAAAGGGGGGCAAACTCGCCCGGGCGAGCCAGGGGAACATCCCGATTGAGGTCGCTGAGGTACTTCGAATCCATGGTCTTGCTGCCCCGGGAGGATCCGGGGGCTGGCCGGTTCCTTAGCAGACCCCTTCCGGCTGGCTGCTCGGGAGGCAGAAATGTTGATGTCTCATTTTTATTTCTTCGTAATGGGTCGTGTGGGCCGCGACTCCCTAGGCATCGATCGAGAGCACATCGTGTGTCTCGTTGGTCCTTGGCGAGTGCCGGGGGTTGCACGTAGGGTCTCCGCCCTACGCAGGGTGCATGAGAGTTGAAGTCGCAGGGCCTGAGTGCCGGAGGATGAACATGTTGCGCAGCGTTCGAGCTTATCTGGTTTGTGTGGCTGCCCTTTCGCTCGGGGGCTGCTTCAAGCACCATACGGTCGACGAAGGCGCACTCGCTCCTCTCGACAGCCAGGGCGATGGCGATGACGACGTCTTCGATAACGACGATGACGACGACGATGATGGCGTCAAGGGTGACGGCGATGCCGGCGACGGCGACGCTGGCGACGGCGACGGCGACGCTCAGGACGACGACGACGAGCAGGACGACGACATGCAGGGGAGCACCTTGCCCTTCTGCAACAACCCCGACGACGCTTTCCTCAAGGAGATCTGCAACCTGCTCGGCGGCGGCGGTCAGGGCACTGACAACGGCAACACCCCTCAGATTCCCGGCCTCGACTGCAAGAATCCCAAGGACGACATCACCAAGCTCATCTGCGGCTTGGCGGGTGGCGGGAGCGGCTTGGGCACCAGCATCCCGGGCCTGCAGTGCTTGCGTCCGGCGGATGAGTTTACCGCGCTCCTGTGCGGCGTCTTGGGGAACGGCCTGGGCGGCGGCGGCACGGGCACCGGCGGAACGGGTGGTCTGGGCGACCTGCTCGGTGTCGATTGCCGCAACCTCGAACCCAACAACTTCCTTGGCAGCCTGCTGTGCGGCGGGGGCCTCGGCGGCGGCACCGGCACCGGGACTGGGAGCGGCAACGGCTCCGGCAGCGGTACGGGTGGTTTCAACCTTCCGAGCGCCGAGCAGTGCAAGAACCCCGCGAACCAGTTCATCGGGTTCTTGTGCAACCTGCCTGCCGGGCTGCCCACCGGACGGAACTGAGCGCCCCCTGCGGCGCGCGCTGACCACCCGGTTTCGGCCGGAGACCCCGGTGTCGTGCGAGGCCGCACGACGACGGACCTTGGGCCAGGCGCGTCGCGCTCAGGGCGCGTACTCGGCCACCGACTCGACCGGGTGCAACGTCTCGTAGACCCGAGCCAAGAGCACTTGCACGCGCTGATCGTCGAGGCGGCTCTGGGCGAGCTCGAATAGCCAACGGGCGATGCGCTCGCTGGTCGGGCTAAAGGGGAAGACGGCCACCTTCATGCCGCCCGGGAACGCGCTCTGGGCGCCGTGCAGGTGGAGCTCGCTCGGCGCTGCTTCTTCGCAGTGCGCAGGGCCCCGCGAGAGCAGCAGCTTGCGCCCTGTTTCCCGCAGCTCGGGCTCGATCTCGGCGAAGGTTGCGCGGCCGATCGCGAGCGCGTGATCGAGCAGCGCATGACAGGGGGTGAGCACCTCCCGCTTCAGTTGACCGAAGTCCACCACGAAGCCCTGCGGACAGAGCTCCTGTGCGCCCACCACGACCTCGAACTTCCACGTGTGCCCGTGGAGGTTGATGCAGGGCCCGAGGTGGCCCCGCACGTGGTGCGCGAAGTCGATGTCGATGGACTTCCGGATCCGAAACATGGTTCCGCTCTGACACGCCCTCGCAGGCGGTTCAAACGGGAGCGTCGCCGGTGAGCGGGGGCCGGAGTTGACGGTCGATGAACCGAAAGGTCTCGGCCCAACAGCGACGACTCGCCCTGCGCCAGAACATGAAGTGAAAGGCATGAAGCTCGCCCGAGTAGTAGCGAACCTCGTGGGGGATTGCGCGCCGGGTCAGCGCCTCAGCCATGCGTCGCGTGTCGTCGATCAGCGGGTCTTCGGTGCCCACCGGCAAGAAGAATCCGGGCAGCGGGCGCAAGAAGCTGTGCTCGCTCTCGAAGATCCGTAGCGGGTCCAACAAGTCGAGTTCGCCCGCGCTCCAGGGCCGGCGCAGGTCGACGTAGGCGTGCGGCAGCAGACTGAGCACGCGGCGTGCAATGGGGCCGAGATGCGGTTTGGCGCCGAGGCGCGAGGCCTGTGACACATGGAGGATGCCGCAAGCTGCGATCACGGCCTTGGGCGCGACGCCGGCGTCGAAGAGCGCGCGGGCCCACGGCTCGGGTCTCGGCGAAGCGCAGGCCACGGCCAGCGAGGTCACCAGGTTCGCGCCTGCCGACTCCCCTGCCAGCACCAGCCGCCCCGGGTCGCCGCCGAAGCGGGCGGCGTTGTCGTGCACCCAACGCAGCGCCTCGGAAACGTCTTCCAGAGCGGCCGGGAACTTGTGCCGCGGAGCGAGCCGGTAGTTCACGTTGAAGAGCACGAAGCCCGCGTTGGCGAAGCGGTGTCCGATGAAGAAGTGCGTCTCCTTGGAGCAGCCCACGAACACGCCCCCGTGCACGTACAGCACCACCGGCAGGGGGCCCTGCTTTTCGAGCGGCACATACACGTCGAGGTGATGGGAGCGCATGCCCGAGCCCAGATAGGGAACGTTGCGGACCACGCGGACGCGGTCTCTGGTCGCGCGCTGCTGCAGGCGACCCACGAACTCCAGCCCCGCGTAGGTGATTTTCTCGAGCGGGCGCGGCACGCGCGAGCGGCCGGGCTGCGCAAGGGCGCTCGACGCCCCAGGGCTCTCGAGCCGCTTTGAGGGGGCCGGTTCGCGAACGCTCGCGACAGGTCCGCGAGGGCGCCCTTCGCGCCGTGACCGTGCGATCCGCCGAAAGGGAAGCACGTTGCTGACCCGTCGACTGCCGTTCTCGTTCATCGGATATCCGCCCCGCCCGTCCTCCGATTATCACGCGCGGGGCTGGCAGCAAAGACCATCCTTGGCTGAGGCGTTCGCCCCCTTGACAAGCGCCGCTCCGCGCGAAACGAAGCCGGGATGCTGAGCATTGATCTCAAGGGAAAGCGGGCGTTCGTCGCGGGCGTCGCGGACGATGGCGGGTTCGGCTTCGCGATCGCCAAGGCCTTGGCGGAAGCCGGAGCGAGCGTGTGTGTCGGCACCTGGCCCCCCACGTTGGGCATCTTCGAGACCCTCCTCCGGCGCGGCAAGATGGCGGAGTCGATGAAGTTCGCGTCCCGGGATGGGGCACTCGAATTCGAGCGCATCTACCCCCTGGACGCCGAGTTCGATAGCGAAGATCAGCTGCCGGCGGAGCTGCGTGAGAACAAGCGCTACCGGGACCTCGGCGACGTGAGCCTCGACGGGCTGGTGGCGCGGATGCAGGCGGACTTCGGGGCGCCCTGCGTCGACATCGTGGTGCACAGCCTCGCGAACGGCCCCGAGGTGAAGCGGCCGCTGCTCGAGACGACGCGTGCGGGATATCTCAGCGCGAGCAGCGTGAGCGCCTACTCCTATGTCTCCATGGTGCAGCGCTTTGGGCCCATCATGCGCCCGCGCGGCTCGTTTCTGGCGCTCAGCTACCTGGCGGCCGATCGCGTGATCCCCGGGTATGGGGGCGGCATGTCGTCCGCCAAGGCCGCGCTCGAGAGCGACACCCGGGTACTCGCCTACGAGGCCGGTCGCAAGTGGGGACACCGCGTGAACGTGATCTCGGCGGGGCCCTACGCATCGCGCGCCGCGAGCGCGATCGGGTTCATTGGCGCGATGATCGACTACTGTCGGCAGCACACGCCGCTTCCCGAACCGCTCACGGGGCGCGAGGTGGGCGCGGCGGCGGCGTTCTTGGCCAGCGATCTCGCCTCCGGGATCACGGGTCACACGCTGTACGTCGACAAAGGCTACGCGGCCATGGGAGCGCCCACCGATCTCGTCGAGAGGGCCGCGCTCGCCAAGGGCGACGGCTGAGGTTTCAGCGCCGGCCAGTTCCCGGTGAGCGGCCCGGCAGATCGTCGAAGCCGGGGAGCAGCATCCCCACGAACGCGACGGGCCGCCGCACCCCTTGGGCTTCGAACCAATCCTCGGCGCGCGCGCGCAGCTCCTTGCCGCGGTCGCCGCCGAGCAGCCGGCCGAGCTGATAGCGCGTGGCCGCCGCGTAGAGCGTCATGTCGCTCTCGTAGAACGCGGCCTCCGCGAGCTCCAGGCTTTGCACGGCGCGCTCCAGGTCGCCGCGCGACGCATCGACCCCGGCCCGCGCAGCGTGGCCCCAACCGGCCGCGTAGGCGGCGCGTGAGCTGGCCAGCTTGGCGCCCGAGTCGGCGGCGTCGCGCAGCAACAGCTCGCGTTCGCTGCGCTCTACGCGCGCCTGGGAGATGGCGGCGCGCGCGCGCACGTGGCGTACGAGATGCGAAACCAGGGGGATCCGCGGCAGGAGGGACTTGGTGAGCGCTGGCCAGGACGCCATGACACGCGTGTAGGGCCGGCCCGTGCGGGCGTAGATCTCGGTCTGCGCGATGCCGGTCAGGTGAAACAGGTGCTGGATGTGGAAGTTGAGCGGAGACCAGTTGGCGAGCGCCTCGTCGAGCACCAGCGCAGCCTGGACCGGCTCGTTGGCCATCAAGTACGGGATGTGGGCCACGGCGATGCGCATGTTCGTGTACGTGTAGTGGTCCCCGCGCTCGCGCGCTTCGCGCAGGTGCTCGGCGACCCGCTCGAAGTTGGTCTTGAGCTCACCCAGATAGAACTGGGAGACCGCGCGGAACATGCGAGCATTGCCGAGCTCCCAGTCCACGTCGGTGCACTCCGTGCTCAGGACGTGCTCGGCTTCGGTCGAGACCCGCACGTTCTCCCGGAACGCGCCGCGCAGGAAGGTGGCGCTCGAGCGGACCGAGAGCGCCAGGCCGTGCGCCTGGGGATCGCCGACCTTCTCCGCCAGCGCCTCGGCGCGCTCCAGGGGCTTGAGCCAGGCGTCCTCCTGGGCGTCGCCCGCGGTGACCGCCTGGTAGATGCCTTCGAGCGCGAGCGCCCGCGCGAGCCGCACCGGATCACCGAGCTCCAGCGCGAGCAAGAGGTGGCGCGTCTGGGCGTCCGCGCCGCGCACCGAGTCGATCATGCCGAGCGCGCGCGCCAGGGAGCCGAGGATGTCGGCGCGCACCAGATCGTTGGGGGGGATCTGACTGGCGTCGCGCTCGACGAACCGAATGCCGCGCATCTTGAGCCTGAGCCTCCGCCACCACAGCGAGAACACGCCCGCGGCGACGGAAGTGGGGAGCCGCACGCCGAGCCGATCGAGCACGCTGGTGACCGCCTCGAGCCCTTCGGTGATGTTGCCCGTGCGTAGCAGTTGGTGCGCCGCGCGGCGCTCGAGCTCCAGCGCGTCGGCCGGATTGACGTACCGCGCGGCCTCCATGTACGCGCGCGCGGCATGGGAGCTTTGGCCCGCGCAGGCGTACGCGTGGGCGAGCTCTACGCGCAAGCGCCGCTCTTCATCGGCCTCCACGTTCGGATACGCGAGCGCCTCCTGATAGAGGTGCACCGCCGCGTCGAACGCGAGCAGATCCCGCGCACGATCGGCGGCGCGCGCGGCGGCGCGCGCCGCGTGCGCAGGGTTTCCGGAGTCCCGCAGGTGCGTGGCGAGCACGTCGGGTGGGGCCTTCGACCAGCTGGCGAGCGCCATCGCTAGCTGGCGGTGGATCCGCGCATGATCGACGTCCGCGCGCGCCACGACCGCCTGACGCAACACGGCGTGGCTCGGTCCATGACGCTCCCCATCGCTCTCGCGCACGCTGCGCGCGAGGTTTGCCACCCGCAAGACCGCCATGTAGCGACCGACGCTGTCGGCGGCGAGCCCGGCCGCTTCTCCTGCCACCTCGGCGGGGAGCGAGGTGCGCGCGTGGCACAGCGTGATCAGCAGCTGACGCGCGTCGAGCGGCAGGTGTTCGACGCGCGACCACATGAGATCGGTCAAGCTCAGCTCCGCTGGCGTCGGGGCCTTCGTGAGCAGGAGGTGGCGCGCGAGCGCGTCTACGCGCAAGGGATGACCGCCGCCGCTCGTGGCCAGGGCGCGGGCGAGCCCGGGATCGCTCACGCCGCCGGACTCGAGCAGGCGCTCGGCGAGCTCTCGGGCCGCGCCTTCGCCCAGCTCCCGCAGACGCATCAGCGTCACGTGCTGTTCGTAGCGGGTGAGCCACTGGCGGAGGGGCGGCTCCGCGTCGCGCAGCTCACCGCTGACGATCAAGAGCAGCAGTAAGTCGGGCGGATCGGGGGGGCGGATCAACTCCTCGAGCAGGCTCAGGGCGTCCACGTCCGCCCATTGCATGTCGTCGATCACGATCAGCATCGGGTGGCGCTTGGACAGGTCCTGCAAGAGCGAACGAAGCACCCGCAGCGCTGCGCGCCGGACGGCCGGTGGCTCCTGTGGACTGCGCGCGGTCGGCTCGGGCAGGGCCACGCGCAACATCGCCGGGAACAGCCGTGCGAGCAGCCCCGCGTCGGCGGGCAGCAGCGTGGCGATCGAGCTCGCGTCCTGGGTCGCGAGATAGCGGCTCAGCGCGTCGATCACGCCGGATACGCCTCGGTAGGCGCGCGGCCCCTCCTGCTCGCAGCGCCCGGAGAGATGGACCAGGTGTGGGTAGTCATTGCGGAGCTTGCGCACGAGCTGCGCGGCCAGCGTACGCTTGCCGACCCCAGGCTCACCGTAGAGACAGAGCGCGGAGACCGCGCCATGCCGCGTGCGCTCGAAGGCCTCCACGAGCAGGCTCAACTCGCGCTTGCGGCCCACGAACGGCGGTGCGTCTCCGATCAGCGAGAAGGTCTGGGAGATGCGCCCCTCGGTCTCGTTGCCGATGTTCAGGCGCTGTCGGATCTCATCGGTGTCGGGGCGGGCGTCCGGATCGATCGCCAGCAGGTCCTCGCACAGCGCGCACAGGTCCTCGGGGGCCTTGATGCCGACAGGCAGCTTGGGCGCCACGGTCTGCTTCTGCTCCACCAGGTCGGCGCCGCTCGTCTGAAACGGGGGAACCCCGGAGAGCGCTTGGTAGAGCACGGCGCCCAGGCTGTACCAGTCGGTGGCGGGGCTCGGCCGCGCGTCTTCGAGCCGCTCCGGGGCCACGAAGGGGAGGGAGCTCAACCAATGCTGGTCCGAGTCGGTGCTGTCGCGCGAGCCAGAGAGCTCGCATTCCAGCAGCACGAGGCGGCCCTGCGGCGTCACCCGGATGTGATCGGGCTCGAGGTTGCCGTGGACGCGGCCTGCCTGGTGCAGCGCATGGATGCCGCGCACGAGCTGGCTGAGCACGCTGCGCAGGCGCACGTCTGAGAGCTCACCGGGCATGCCGCCGACGCCTGGGTGCGGGGTGCTCCCTGCCTTGGCTCGCGGACGAACGTAGTCGAGCAGCGACGCGCCCTCCACGAACTCCATCGTGTAGAACCACAGGCCGTCGACGCAGTCGAGCTCGCCGAGGCTCACGAGACTCGGGTGACGCACGTTGCGGAGCGCCCGAAATTCACGGCGCAGGGCCTCGCCCCCGAGAGAGGCGCTGCGCAGCGTTCGCAGGGCCACGAAACTGCCGCGGGTCTCATCGAGCGCTTTGTAGATCTCACCGACCGTGCCGACGCCGATGCGCGACACGATGCGGAAACGCGGCGTGCCATGAAACTGCGGCTCGAGGTTCGCCACGGGCCGTTTCCTAACACATCTGGCCCCCGCGTCCGGCCGGCGGGGAGCCGAGTCAGTGTTCATACCGATTGGTACGATGTGTGGTGCGAGGCCAGTTTGGCGCAAGCGGGCTCTTGCGCGGATCTGCCATCGATGACTTCATGGCTCCCTGGGTCATGGAGCGGCTATCCACCATCGCGCGCGCGCAGCTACGCCAGCTCACCCGGATCTATCCGGCGCTGACGATGCACCTCGCGATGGCGGTGCTGTTTTTGTGCGTAGCCGCGGTCTTCGCTGCGCTGACCGGATTCGTGGGAGGTCTCACGTGGATCCTGGTCTGGCCTACGTTCAGCCTGGTGATCGTGGCCTACGGCTATCTGGTGGCAGGGCCGGCGGTGCTCGGGAAGCAGGCGGATGGGACGCTCTATTGGCCGCACGCGCTGCTCCTCATGCCCTATTTCAGCGCCGCCGAGTGTGCCTGGTACCTGGTGCGCGTGCTCGGCCGCGAAGAGCCCTGGCACGAGATCTCCCGCGGGCTCTACCTCGGGCGGCGGGTCCAGCACTGGGAGCTCCCTCCGCGCGTGGGTCTCGTGCTCGACATGACCGCCGAGTTCGTCGAGCCGATCGAGGTGCGTTCGGGGCGGACCTACGTCTGCGTGCCCGCGTTGGATGCCTCGGTGCCCAGCGTGGAGGCGTTGGTCTCGGGGATCGAGCGGGTGGTCCACTTCGACGGCAACATCTACGTGCACTGTGCCGCGGGGCACGGACGCTCCGCGATGGCGATGGCCGTACTGTTGGTGGCCCGGGGCATCGCGCGGGACCTGGATCATGCCGTGGAAATGATGCGCAGCGTGCGGCCCCGGGTGAAGTTGCGCACGACCCAGCACCGGATCGCGCAGGCCGCGCTGGAGCGCCTACCCGTCCGTCGCAGCACACCGGACGTCGCCATGTACTCGGGCGCGGCCGGGGGCGTCCGCCTCGACGGCTGACCGGTCTGCAGAGGGGGCACAGAGGCCTCGGCCTCGCCTGGCGTTGGGCGCGCGCTCGGCGCCGCGAGAGCGCGGTCGCGTTTCGTGCGCAAGCGTTCGAAAAAACGACGTAAGCCGCCCCACCGGCCAATCGAAGAGAGATTGGAGCGCGCTGGTTCTCCTGCTAGTCACGCCATGAGGAGCGGCGCGGACAGACCCGTGTGCGCATCCTGGCTCGCTTGGCGTGAGCGCGCGCCACACGAGTTGATCGCGAAAGCTCGCGGTCCGTCCCGCCAGCATCGACGAGGAAGGCTACTGACATGTTCGCGGCACGCACGATCGGCCTCTCGACCAAGCAGCACGCTCCTCAGGCAGACCGCAACAAGCGGCCCATCATGGAGATCCTGCGGCGGGTGTTGCCCGACTACGGCATGGCGCTCGAGATCGGCAGCGGCACGGGGCAGCACGTGATGCACTTTGCGCGGGCCTTCCCGAACCTGGTTTGGCAGCCGAGCGACTACGACCAGGTCTCCATCGCCAGCATCGAGAGCTACCGACGTGAGTCTCAGCTCAACAATGTGCGCGAACCGCTGCTGCTCGAGGTCCGCAAGCGGAGCTGGGGCAACGGCGTGCTCGACGCCGTGATCGCGATCAACCTCATCCACGTCACATCCTGGTCGGTCTGTGAAGGGCTGTTCGACGGTGCACGCAGGCACCTGCGGCCGGACGGCGTGTTGTTCATCTACGGGCCGTTCAAGCAGAACGGCGGCTTCGACTGTGAGAGCAACGCGCGCCTCGACGCCTTCTTGCGGCAGAAAAACCCCGACTGGGGGCTGCGTGACCTCGAGGCCATCGCGGCTCTCGGCATGGCCCGTGGACTGCTCGTCGAGCAGGTCACCGACCTGCCGGGCAACGACCTCGGCGTCGTCTTCCGCAAGCAGGTTCACAACTGAGCTGCGGCCTGCCTCGAGGGCGCTACGGCTTGCGGTCGCGGAAGGAGCCGCTCGGCAACGCGACGTGCCCCTGCGCCCGATCACGCGGCATGACGTAGGTCTGCGCCTCGGTTCGATCGCTCAACACGATGGCCTTGCGCAGGTAGTAGTGGGGGACCTCTTCGAGCGTGTCCAGGCGGGCCAAGATCGCGTCGTCCACGCGGTAGAGCTCCCCGAGCACGCTGGTGCTTCCGCCCTCCAGCATGGCGGGGAAGTAGTCGATCTGAACGAGCTCGTAGTGCGGGCTCGTGCGCCGCGCGCCCAGGAACTCGGCGCCCCGCAGCTCGTCGTGATGGTGTTCGCCCTCCATCAAGGTCCCATAGACGAACACCAGGTGCCGGTCGGCCATGGGCCCCATGGTAGTCTCGAATCCATGGATCGCGTGGGCCTTTGCGCAGCCTGTCGGCACGTCCGCGTCGTCGAGAGCGGACGGGGCTCGCGCTTCTTCATGTGCACCGCTGCTGCCCGAGATCCCCAGCTCAAGAAATATCCCCCGCTGCCGGTGCTCTCGT
Source organism: Myxococcales bacterium (assembly GCA_044507075.1). Classification (GTDB taxonomy): domain Bacteria; phylum Myxococcota_A; class Polyangia; order Polyangiales; family DASUME01; genus DASUME01. The sequence goes on along the minus strand of JBIQKA010000050.1, from coordinate 14,464 downwards.
GCTTCGCCTATGAGCGCGCCGCGCAGACGCCGGGCTGATCACTCCGCCGCGACGCTCTCATCCTCGCTCGGCGCGGAGACGGTGTCGTGCGTGTAGAGGTCGATCTCCGTGGCGAGTCGCGGACGCCGCACGATGTGCCGCAGGAGGCCCCACATGAAGCGCGCCACGAAGCTCGGCGTCACGATCGACCATCGCTTGGCGCCGAAGTCCGCAAGCGGGATCACCACCCGCACCATGTTGCGATCGTGGATCACCACCTGCTCCATCAAGCGCGTCACGAAGCGGGTCACGCCATAGAAGAGCGGGCGCTTTCCCTCGGCCTTCGGCCAGCGAAGATCCATCGTCGTGGAGAGCGCCCAGCCCTCCTCGAGGAATTCGGCTTGGGCCTTGTAGTAGCGGCGCAAAAAGTGCCGGTCGACTGGGCCCCGGTGCTCTTGGAGGCTCTTGGACAGCGACTGCGAGGCGAGCGCCGACGCGGTCATGCCCTGTCCGTAGCTCGGGTTGTAACCGCACACCGCGTCCCCGAAGAGCAAGAGGCCATTGAGCTTGCCCGGGTAGCGATGCATCTGCTTCCACCAGTTCACGGTGGTTCGATTTTGTACGATATCGGTCAGCGGCTTGGCGCGCGACAAGAGCTCGTAGGCCACGGGGGAGGGTAGGCTCTTCACGTAGGCGAGCCAGCCGGCTTCGTCGGTCGGCGCGTGATCGCCGTTGGTGCCGACCGCCGTGACGATCCAGCGCCCGTTCTCCACCGTGACCAGCGACAAGCCGCGCGCTTGATGCGGCGGGGTGTGATCGATGATCAGGGTGCGCCACCACCAGTTCTTGGCCTCTGGCGGAGCCTGGTAGTGGCGCGTGGTGTAGCTGCACTTGGCGTCGACGCGGATCTCCTCGGGCTCCGGGAGGCCGATCTGACGGAGCCACTTCGGCGTCTTGGTGCCGCGGCCTGTGCTGTCGACCACCAGGTCGGCGCTCAGCGTCTTCAACGCGGCGTCACTTGCGTCCGTGCGCACCCCGGTGATCCAAATCTCGTCCCCGCGCTTTTCGTGGACCAGATCAATGGCGCGCACGCCCTGGATGATGCGCACGTTGGGGCGCTGCGCGAGCAAGAGCTTGCGGAGCAAAAATTCGAGCAACGGGCGGCTGCCTGCGAACGCCGTGGCGCCGATATCGTCGTAGCGGGGGGCCCAGCCGTCGGGAGTGAGGCGGGCGATCTGGTTCGATGGATCGAACTCGAACGCGCCATGGGCCTTGAGCTCGCTCATCAGGCCCGGGAACATCGCGCCGAGCTCCTTGCGGCCCCGCATCTGCAGCGCGTGGGGCTGATTGCCCTGCGGTACCCCGCGACGACCCTCCGGGGTCGTGGGCAAGACGTCCTTCTCCAACAGCGTGACGCGCTCGAAATGGGGAGCGAGCGCCTCTGCGGCGCAGATTCCGCCGATGCTGGCGCCGAGGATGACGGCGTGGGTTCGCGAGGTGGACACTGCTATGACTCTAAGAACGTGTGCGCATGCTAGCGAGTCTGTTCGCCTCGCGGGCGCGAAAAATTTGCTCGCCTGGGCGCGGCGCCCTCACAACGTCGGCGCTTCCTCGGGGCTCGCAGGTGCGTTCATGTGGGGGGCGCTGACCCGGGCCTCGAGCTCTCGTACCTTGCGACGCTCCGCCGCCAGGTCCTCGCTGACCCGCTCCTGCTCGCTGCGCGCGTGGGCAAGCGCCCGTTCCAGGCTGCTCACGCGCCCATCTTGGCTATGGGCCTCCTGGCGTGCCTTATCCAATTCGCTCAGGAGCGTGCGCGCGCGCACACGCAGCTCATCGAGTTCGGCTTCGGCCGCCCCCATCCGCGAGCGGGTCTCGCGGAGCTCGGATTCCACGAACGCGCGCTGCTGCTCGGAGCTGAACAGCTGCCCCTCGAGTGTGGACACCCGGGATTGCTCGCTCTGCAGGGAACGGCGCGACCCCTCGAGCTCTGCGGCCACGCTCTGCAGGCGCCCCACGGTTTCGGAGTGCTCACGGCGTACGCGCGCGAGCTGCGCGCCCAGGTGGCTCACCTCGCGGTCGCGCGCGAGCAAGCGGTCTTCGACCTGCTGGCGCGTCAACTCGCTCAGTTGAAAGCTCTCTTCGAGCTTGATCCGGCGCGCGCTCTCCTTGCCCAGCTGGTCCTGGGTCACCTCGGCGCGCAGCTGGGCTGCCTGCGCCTCTTCGCGCTTCTTCAGGTACACGTACGTGATCGACGAGAGCCCGACCAGCGAACCCAGGGCAATCGGCGCCGCCCAGCGCATCACGGCGCGCCGCCGCTCGCGCGAGCGCTCGGGACGCGTGAGGACGACGAGCTCTTCGGCGAACTGCTCGGCGGTGGGCCGTTCGCTGGGGTCCTTGGCGAGCCAGCGCTCGAAGTGGGGCTCGAGGAACCTCAGATCGCGCGCGCTCGGGCCGGTGGGTGGATGATCCGCGCGGTGGGCGATGAACGCCTCGACCGCCGTCCCTGGCACCTGCTCCTGGGTCTTGGGCTCCAGCGCGTTGCGCAGAGAGAGCGCGAGCGAGAAGACGTCTGCCTTGGCGCTGATCGGCGGGCGCTCGTCCTTGCCGGCGTACTGCGCGGCGATCTCGGGCGCAAAATAGAGCGGCGTGCCGGCGACGATCATCTCGGCCTCCTTGGCGGCGACGCCGAGGTCGATCAGCACAGGCAGGATGCGCTGGCGCTCGGCGAGCGCCTCGCCGATGCGCGCGAGGAAGATGTTGTCGGGCTTGATGTCCTGGTGGCGAATGCCGGCCGCGTGCATGGTGGTGAGGGCCTGCGCGAGCGGCATGAAGATCTCGCGCGCCTCTTCCCGGCTCAGCGGCTCTCGCTTGATGCGCTCCTCGAGCGTCTCTCCCTCGTACCAGGGCATCACGAACCAGAGGCGCTCCTGGTGCCAGCCGTGATCTTTGAAGTCCACCACCGAGGGGTGGAATACGGAGGCGATCAGACGCAGCTCGCGCAGCGCGGTCTTGCGGGCTTCCTCGCCCTTGGCGGGCTTGTGCAGGATCTTCAGCGCCACCACGTGGCCCGGCACGTCGGTGTCGAGCGCGCGGTACACGTCGCCGAAGGATCCGTCGCCCACCCGCTGCTGGATCTCGTAGCGCTCGCCGATGATGGTGCCCTCGGCCAACCCGCGGCGACTGCGATCGGAGCGCGCGGCCACCACGGGTTCGCACGGCGCCAACGCGAAGGCTTCCTGCAGCGCACCACGCAGACCGCCGAGGCGGCTCGGCGGTGAACTGCCGAGGAAACCGGCCGCCCGGGAGGCTGCGCGCTCGAGGTCCGTCACCACGTCCTCGACGTTGCGCCCCACCACGTGCGCCACGTCCTCCGGAGAGAGCTCGCGGGCGTACCTCAGCTCGAGCAGCTCCGCGTCTTCGCTCGAGAGCTCGCGCCGCAGCTTGTTCAACGCTTGCACGTAGCTCTCGGGGGCGTCCTCCGGCGGAGCGAACCAGGTGATGCCACCGTTGTTCAAGGAGCTGCCGATGCGGTGGTTTTGGGCCACGTCGCGCGCGAGCTTGTAGAGGTGGGCGCGCGGACCGGGCGGGCTGTTGAGCGCCGCCGAACTCCACTGCTCGCTGCGCGCGGTGAGATCGGCGTAGGCCCTCTGCGCCTTGCCAATCGAGCCGAGTCGAATGGACAGATACTGGCGTAGCCCCTCACTGTAGTGCTCGAGGGCCCGCTCGCGGAGCACGTCCGCCACGGTCTCCTGCATCCCGTTGGCCAGCACGATGGACTCCGCGGCGACCAGCAGAACGGGCTTCTTCATCACCGCGGGCTTGAGGTCTGGCACCGTGCGCTCCATCTGGGACCCTCCGCTGCTCACATTAGCTGGCGGCGCAGGCGGGTACAAAAAAGCCTCCCAAGTAGGTCTGAGAGGCATGAAAGCACACCGATCTCCGCGCACGGTCCCGCACAGAGGAACGCCGGCATCGCGCGCCGGCGGCTGGTCAGGTGACCAGGTCCCGGCCCGCCGCGGGGACCCTCACTGCAGGTCGATGAACGGCGCGGCGCAGCGGTTGTTGATGCAGGTGTCGCCGCGCGTATAGCCGCAGCAATCGGCGTCGCTCTGGCAGGACTCGTCGATGTTCGAGCAGCCCGCGACGGGCGGCACGCACGTGTACTCGACGTCGCCGAATTCCCCGCTTGCGTCGATCTGCCGGCAGAAGCCCTCGCAGCAGTCGGCGCCCGAGCTGCATGAGTCACCCTCCTGCTTGCACGGAGCGAGCGTGGCGTAGGCGCGCATGTTGCCGGCCTCGAGCTCCTGGCCGGGGAGGTAGAACGCCGGGTGGCTCGGGTCTTCCTTGCCGCTGTAGTCGAGATCGATGGCGGCCACCCAGAGCTTCTTGCGCGGGCTCGGCACCTCGGCCTCGTTCACGAGGCGGCCCCACTTATTTCCGGATCCCGAAACGGTACCGCCGGGGGCCAGCGTGTGACCGTAGGCACGTCGGCTGGTGAACAGCACCCAATAGTAGCCGCCGACGGGCACCGGCAGCACCGACGGTTCGTAGTTCAGCCCGGTCTCGGGATCCGGCTCGTTGTTGCTGACCTGGTTCGGGTACGGCAGATAGGTTTCGGTCGCGTTGAGCCAGCCGTTGAGCGTGCGCAGCGGGTTCACCGTGTTGGTCGTGACGTCCGCGAGGCGTAGCTCGGCGTACGACTTACCACCGCCGTGGGTGTTGGTGTCGAAGCGCTCGCCCTGGTGGAACATCAAACCCTTACCGTCCGGAAAGAAGCTCGGCCAGCCGACGATGCCCTCGCTCGTCGACGCCACCTCGCGCGGCGCGCCGAACACGGGCGGCTGAGCGTTCAGGTTCACGCTCATGACTTTGAGTTTGTTGGCCTTGTCGTCGCCGTCATAGGAGCTGAATGCGAACAGCTTGCCGTCCGGCGAGAACACGGGGGTCAGCGCGTACTTGACCTGATCGGTCAGGGTGGGGGCGTCGATCATCATGCCGGTGGCGGTGAGAAAGAGCCTGCTCGGGCTCTCTCCCTGGAGGCCACGGATGGGGCTGCCCTCGTTGGGCACGGCGTTACTCACCAGCATGCTGCCGTCCGGGGTGAGGCCCGCAAACGGGAACAGCCGACCGTCATTGTTGGTGCTGCGCTCGGGCGTGGTCCCGTCCTGCAAGAGATCAAAGGTCTTCGAGTCCTGCGGGTTACCGTCGTCGTTGCCGCTTCCGCCCCAGTTACGCCCGGCCGCGAGCACATTGCCCTGCGCGCTGACCGAGTGACACACGGTGCAGCCGCCGGTGATGCCCGTACCGTTGGCGCCGATCATGACCTCCGCTTCGCTACCAGGGCGGATGCGCATGACCGCGCCGTTGTTGTTGGCGAGCGGCGAGTTATAGGTGTTGTAGTAGATGATGCCCTTCAGGTCGCCTGCGGCGATGCGCCACGTCTGCGAGATGGGGCCCACCAGATCGGCGCCCACCAGCTTGGTCACCTCCACGGTCACCTCCGTGGTTCCATCGGAGGAGTTGGTGACCGCGTCCCAGATCTCGGCGGGCAGCTCGATGCTGGCGGGGGTCTTCGCCGCGTAAAAGCCCTTGAAGGTGAGGTCACCGACCTTGGCCACGATGCGCAGCGCGTCCGCCGCACCACCCCCGAACTGCAGGAAGGGGCCGGGCAAGCCGCGTGGGAACACCGTCTTGTCGTAGGGGTAGAGCCAAACGAAGCTCGCGTCGGTCGTGGGCGTGCCCGTCTCGAGCGTGGTCTTCTGCTCTGCCGTGACGCCATCCTGGGTGTGCTCGACGTTGGAGACGACCCGGAGCACCGTGGTCCCTTCGTGGACGATGCCGCCCTGACCGCGGAAGGTCGCCGTGATGGTCGTCGTGCCCGCGACGAGGCCCTTGGAATGGAACACGCCGTGGCCATCCACATAGCCGAGCCGCGTGTTGTCGCTGCTCCAGGTGACGGCCTGAAGCGGCATGCCCGCGAGCGTCGCCGTGAGCTGCAGGGTGGCGTCGCTTCCACTCACCTCCAGGGTGGGCATCGCCGGCGTGATGACCAGCGGCGCGACGGCGGCCGCGTCGCCATCGACGCCGCCGTCGCCGAGACTCCCTGCATCATGGAGTCTGCCGCCGTCGGAGGTTCCGCCGTTGATCTCGCGATCGGGCGAGCGTCCCCCGCCGGAGCAGGCGAGCAGGAGAGAGAGGGCGATGCCCGTGGCGAAGCGAGCAGGGGTCGTGCAAGTTCGAGCAGCCATGCGAGCAAGCTACACTCGCAGCGGTCGGTTTTGGCGCCCATTTTTTGGCTTAACCGCGATCTGCGCGCTTGCCTGAGGCGCAACTTCCCACACGGAGGGCGTGCCGCCCACAGACACGCCGAGGACGGTCTCTCTGCGCATTCGAACACGGAGAGCGCTCCCGCGCCTGCGCTGCGCGCCGAGCGCCCCGGCGCGGGTCTCCCGGAATCCTTCGCTGCTCAGTTCTTCATGCGATCGAGCAGACGCTTTGCTTCGTCGTCTTGCGGATCGAGTTCGAGCGCGCGCAGCAAGGAACTCTTCGCAGTGTCGAGGTCTTTGCTCTCCAGGGCCAGCTGCCCTTTCACGTGATGTGCAAAGGCGAGATGCCGATCCTGCGCCAAGGTGCGCGAACAGAGCTCGGAGAGCATGTCTCGCCACTTGCCCGCGCGTCCGGTGGAGAGGTACGCAGACCAAGCCGCGAAGAGCGCGTACTCGAGCGCACTCGGACGCAGGTTCGAGGCCTCGCGGAACGCATCGGCCGCAGCTCCGTATTCTCCGGCACGAAGTAGCTCCTTGCCCTGGAGGAACGCGCTGTCGGCCAGGAGCTTCTCCTTGCCGGGCAAGGCCACCGCGTCCTCCGCGGCACCCGCGGGGGGGCGGATGGAGTCGCTGACCGAGGTGTCGCCCGTGGTGTCGCTCACGCGGAGGCTGCGGCGCGGAGTGCGCGCCAGATCCTCGATGACGAAGGGGCCGCTCTCGTCGGGCGCATCGAGCTCCGGGACCTCCACCTGATCGCAGAGCGCGAGCGCCACGAGCACGTGCCCTACGCGCGGGTTCTGCGCCGCAGGGCCGGCCATGACGTGCCCGACGCTGGCCCCGATCAGGATCTGATCCAGCATGGCTTGCTCGAACTGCCCGAAGCCGAAGCGATCGCTGATGTGCTCACGATCGGAGCGCAGCCGCACCGCCTCGCGCCAAAGCGGCGAGAGGACATCCTGGACGCGCTCGCCCGAGAAATGGCGCGCCACTCCCCCCAGCAAGAGCGGCTCCACCTCGAGCGCTCGGCCGGGCAGCGCCTGCACCCCATGATCTTCCGTCACGAACGTGTGTTGATTGCGCTCCCAGTGCAGGCAGCGTTGGAGCTTGTCGCGGACCTGATCGCGCAGGGCATCGTCGAGCATCTCGGACTCGAGCACACCCAGGCGGCACGCGACTTCCCCGAAGCGCATTCGCCCCTGCAGCAGCATGCGCTGCTCTTCGATCATCGCCAGCGTCGATTCCGAGATCTGGCCGCGCTGTACGAGGAGCCGGCCGAGGCTATCTGCCGGCAAGCCGCCCTCCACGAAGACGGGATGACCGTCGCGGATGCGCACGATGGTCACGACCCCCTCGGCCTCCACGCGCAGCGTGCCGGTCTCCTTGCGATGCTGGATGCCGAGCAGCGTCCGGACGAGTCGGTAGTCGGAGCGATGCATGAGCACGGCGCAAGCTTCCGGGGCCGGCTCGAGGCCAGCCGTCCTGGGCGCGCTGGGTGGCTTGGGCTCCGACGCCATCGCGAAAGGCTCTAGCATGCGTCGACGGTGAGGCCAGCGTGCATGACTTAGGACAGTCAATCCGCCGACTTCGCGCGGCGGCGATCGTGTGTCCCTGCGGACGCGCCTGATGTGGTCGAATGGCCGCGGATTTCAGCGGGCAAGGAGGGGACGGGATAAGGTGACGAGTGGGTCGCCGAATGTTATGCAGGGCTTCAGCGAAGATCCCGCGAGAGGGATCGCCTCCACGCGATCTCCTGCATGTCTTGGCATGGAGCTCGCACTGCCTCGCGCTGGACGTGAGAGGGCAAGGCCAGCGCACGTGTGGCTATGCCGAAGGGTGACCGAGGTGTCTACAACAACGTTTCTCCGAGACTGGAAGTCCACGAAGAACGGGCGTGTGCGTCGCGTGATCGCGCTCGCGCTGTGTGTGTCGAGCCTCGTGGCCTGCGAAGATGCGGCGCAAGAGGAGGGCGCCGACGCGCCGACGTCCGAGAAGCCCGCGGCCGAGGTGGCCGCGGCCGAGCCGAAGGGCCAAAGGCCGGCGCTCGTGCCCACGGAGCCTCCGCCGCGTGAGCTGCTCGAGCCCGTCGACCTCTGGCGCAATGGAGAGCGCTCGGGCCAGGTCGATGCCCAGGGGCCCGACGCCGGCGAGTACGTGTTCCTCGACCTCGGGGAGGGTTGGACTCCGGTGTTGTTCAGCAATCCCTCGGAGCCTTCGCCGAACGACGCCGGGGTCGCGCCCGAGATCAACAAGCGCTTGATCCACGGCTTTCGGGAGACCTATCTCGCCCTGGCGCGCGGAGAGTTCCCCGATGACGCGTTCGGCGAGCGCGCGCGCAAGGACAAGTACCTCGAGCTCTACGGCATCATGCCCACGCTGGCCGTGCTTCAGAAGCGCTTGCTTTGGGCGCACGGGCTCGAGTGCTCCAAGCACCTCGATCTGACCGCCATCAATGACTTCAACGGCGTGGTCTCCTATGAGGGGCCAGAGAAAGCGTTGGTGACCCGCACCCGCTACCTCGTGTCGCGCAATCGCGTGCAGAAGCTGCTGGAGGAGCACAACCTCACGGATCCCGAGGCGCTGCTCAAGCTCGCGGAGGTGCAGGACAAGGACAAGCCTCAGATCAAGTACTACCTGCGCTATCACGACGACTTCGAGGCCATCAAGACCGCCCAGGAGCGCCTCCTGTGCGAGGGGTACTTCAAGGGCAAGGGCAAGTGGACCAAGGGCGCGTTCGACTGGCCTACCCACGAAGCGCTCGCCGAATTCGAGCGCCGTCACCGCGTGTACAGCTGGGGCGCGATGGGGCGCGACACGCTCGAGGCGTTGCGCATGGACACCGAGGCCGTGGAGCACGAGACGGTGATCCGGGTGCTCACCGAGCGCGCGATGCACGCGTTTGGCGCGATGGAGGACGGCAGCGCGAAGAAGGCCGATGGATCGCCCATCACCTACCGGGGCGCAGATGGGAAGATACACGAGGTGCCCAACCTCGAGGAGCAGCTGCGCAACGCCGTGATCGAGGGGTTCGGCCTCAAGGATCCCGCGAGCACAAGCGCCTTCTTGGCCAAGCTCGGCAAGCTCGAGCGCGACGGACACCATTACGTAGCGATCCCGGGGCCACCTCGCCCCGAGTACCACTCCCCGAACATGGATCTGCGTGTCTCCATCGATCGCGGCGACGTGTGGTACGAGTTCCTTTTCGACGAGAACGGCAAGGAGAAGCCGCAACCGGTCTCCAAGCGTCCTCGCATGACCATCCTGGTGAACTATCTCGATCAGGTGTTCCCGATCGCGACCTTCGGCACCACCATCGGTGGTTGGCGGAGCGAGCTGATCGACGGCACCGTGTGGTGGAGGTACAAGGGGTCCGAGTTCGGGGAGGTGATCTGGGAGGACATCGTCTCCGCGCCCGTGTGGCTGCCCCCGAGCACCACGCCTCCGCGCGAGCTGCTCAAGCGACGCCAGCGCCGCAAGCCCGGCGAGAGCAAGTGGGAGCCGAACTACCACGAGACAGGGCCGAGCTACGCGTCGGCCTACGGGCTCGTGGTGGCCTACCATCGTCCCTTCGTGCGTCGCTCCGATGGCAGCATCCGCATCACCGGGGACGAGGGCATCCGCTCGCACGGCTCGGTCGACTACATGAGCATCATGCGGCGGCACTCGCACGGTTGTCATCGCTTGCACAACCACATCGCGGTGCGCCTGTTCTCGTTCGTGATCAATCACCGACCGCACAGGCGGGAGGGCCACTCGCCCATGAGCTTCTTCATGAACCTCGAGCACGACGGCGAGAAGCACGCCATCTCGATCAAGCGAGGCGGCTACGTGTTCAAGCTCGACCAGCCGATCTTCGTGACGGTCGAGGAGGGCAGGATTCGCGGCTCGGTCAAGCGTCCAGTTGCGACCGCCATTCCCAAGTACAACGACGAGTGCAATGGCTACTACATGCCCGACGGCACCGCCGTGATCCCGAAGGCGGATGGCACCCTGCTGCCGGCGAGCAACGCAGCTCCCTGCTTGCCCATCCTGCAGGCGGCGGAGGCCAAGGCGGCGGCCCAGGCTGTCGCGGCGCTAGCCGCAGGGGACGCGGGCGTCCCGCCGGCGAAGGCGAATCCGGCGATCCCCGTGGTGACCCCCCTGCCGGGCACCTCTGGCTCGTCCGGGATCCCGCCAGCGTCAGCGAGCGCCGCGGTGCCGTCCGGCGCCGCTCCCAAGCCGACGGCCGACGCGGCGCCGCCGGGAGCTGTTCCTGGGTCGGCGAGTGCGCCAGCGGCGGGCATCGCGGTGCCACCCGGGGTGGCCCCTGGGGCCGCGCCGACCGCGGCGCCCTGATCGTCCACGGGGATCAGCGCGTCCAGGTCCACCACGCCGCGAGCAAGAGGGCCGCGCTTGCTAGCCCGTACGCGAGCGCCTTCACCGGCGAGCGCGTGGCTCCTTGCCGGTGTGCGGCGAACGGAAAGTTCACCACGCGCACGCGCCCGGCCTCGGGCTCCACCAACAGCACGCCGGGGGTGCCGAACGCGAGCTGATACTCGAGCATCTGCCGCCGCGTGTCCGCGTGACCCACCCGCGGAGCGTGCTTGCCCGTCTTGACCTCCGCCACCCAGCGCTGCCCGTCACGCTCCACGATGAAGTCCGCGATCAGCTGGACCTCCTCGCCCCCCTCGTCCACCTCGAGGCGATAGCTGCGCGAGACGTGGCGCGCTCGAACGCGGTAGCCACGCGATCGCAGCAGCTCCACCGCGCGCAGCTCGCCTGCCTGCCCGCGCGCGTTGTGGAGCTTGCCCGCACGCCGCTCGGAGAGCCGCCGTAGGCGCCCCCCGAGCCAGACGCCGAAGCCGACCAGGAGGATCACGCAGACGGCAGAGCCCCACAAGAACGAGCGCTCGATGGTCATGTCCCGGGCGTCGCATTGCCTCCTCGGCGGGCCAAGTTTTCCGCAGCGCTTTCCGAACGCGGCCTCGCAACCTTTTTCGAGGATGTCCGATAGGTGCTCGATGATCTCGCGCTCGCTTCCGGACCAAACCCTGCTCCTGCCCGAACATTCGGCGTGGCCCGCGCGCCTCTCCGACCTCAAGGATCCTCCGACCCGCCTCGTGGTCCGGGGCACGCTCCCCAGCTGGGAGCAACCGATCGTCGCGATCGTCGGCACCCGTCGCAGCGACGCCTTCGGCCGCGACTTCACCCGCAGCCTGGCGCGCGAGCTCGCCGAGCGAGGCTGGATCGTCGTCTCGGGTGGAGCCCGTGGCATCGACACCGAGGCGCACCTGGGGGCGCTCGAAGGGAAGGGGATCACCCTGGCCGTGCTGCCCACCGGACTCGACCGTCCGTACCCGCAGCGCAACATGGCCCTGTTCGAGCGGATCTGTGAGCGCGGCGCGCTCTTGAGCGAGGTGAGCGGCGATGCGCCCGGGTACCGCAGCTTGTTCCTGGAACGAAATCGTCTCGTTGCGGCCTTGGCGCAGGTCGTGGTGGTCACCCAGGCGCCGCTCGCGTCTGGCGCGCTGTCCACATCGGCCCACGCGACCCGGCTCGGGCGTCCCGTATTGGCAGTCCCCTATATGCCCGGAATTGTTCGAGGAGAGGGATGCGTCGAGCTGCTCGCACGGGGGGCGGGGATTTGCAGAAGCGTTGGGGATGTCCTATCGCTAGCGGCTCCGAGGCCGGCACAAGCTCGGCCTGAACGTTTGTCGAAGAGATCGAGGAGGCCCCAGAGAGTCGAAGAATTACAGTGGCTTGATGAAGACGAAGCAGCGCTCGTGCGGGGCCTGGAGCAGGGTCCTCGAGACGCTGATGAGCTGTGTGAGGCTGTCGGACTTCCGGCGCCCCGGGTTCAGCGGGCCATCTTGATGCTTTTGCTTTCTCGGGTCATCCAAGAGGTAGGGAGTGGTCGCTATATGCGCACCGACCCCCGTTGAAAGGACCCCGCCGAGATGGCCAAGTCGCTAGTCATCGTCGAGTCCCCGGCCAAGGCGAAGACCATCCAGAAGTACCTCGGAAAAGACTACGAGGTGATGGCTTCGAAGGGCCACATCAAAGACCTGCCCAAGCGTGGCGGCGTCGACGTCGATAAGGACTTCGAGGAGACCTACGAGATTATCGAAGAAAAGGGCAAGGGCGAGATCGTCAAGGCCATCCGCGAGAAGGCCAAGAAGGTGGACCAGGTCCTGCTCGCCATGGACCCGGATCGCGAGGGCGAGGCCATCGCCGCCCACATCCTGCAGGAGGTCAAGGCAGCGGAGCCGGAGCGCACGACGCGGCGCGTCCTTTTCAACGAGATCACCAAGAAGGGCGTGTACGAGGGGCTATCGCACCCACGAGACATCGATGAGAACCTGTACGAGGCCCAGCGCACCCGGCGCGTGCTCGACCGCATCGGTGGCTATCCGCTCTCGAACCTCCTGTGGCGCAAGCTGGCCTTTGGGCTCTCGGCGGGCCGCGTCCAGACCCCGGCGCTGCGCCTGATCGTCGACCGACAGCGCGAGATCGACGCCTTCATCCCGACCAGCTACTGGCTGGTCGACGCGGCGCTCAAGGGCAAGGCCGAGCGCAACTTCACGGCCCTGCTCGACTCGGTCAACGGGCAAAAGCTCGAGAAGGTGAGCTCACGCCCCTGTGCAACCACCGAGCTCGAGGCGCAGCGCTACGTCAACGATCTCAAGCGCGCCACCTTCCGCGTCTCGGGCATCACCAAGCGTCAGTCCAAGCGCAAGGCCCCCGCTCCCTACACCACCTCGAAGCTGCAGCAGGACGCCTCCACGCGCCTCGGCATGCAGCCCAAGCGCACCATGCGCGTGGCCCAGGGCCTCTACGAAGGCGTCTCGATCGGCAAGGGCAAGGAGGCCGAGCTGGTCGGTCTCATCACCTACATGCGTACCGACAGCGTGCGCGTCTCGGACGACGCCATCGGCGAGGTGCGCACCCTGATCGAGAAAGGCTACGGCAAGGGCTTTTTGCCGAGCGAGCCGAATGTCTTCAAGAGCAAGAACCAGCAGAACGTGCAGGACGCGCACGAAGCCATCCGTCCCACGCGCCTGGATCTGCCCCCGGAGGCGGTGGGCGAATACCTCAAGGACGAGCAGCTCAAGCTCTACAAGTTGATCTGGGATCGCTTCGTGGCGAGCCAGATGACGCCCGCCGTGTACGACCAGACCAGCGTGGAGATCGAGGGCAAGGTCGATGGCCGCGCCTATGGGCTGCGTGTCAGCGGCAGCGTCCTGCGTGAGGCCGGTTGGCGGAAGGTCTACGGCGCGGGCGAGACCCAGCTCGCCGGTGAGGAGGACGCCGCCCCGACGGACGAAGACAACACGCTGCCGCCGCTCGAGGAGAACGAGGCGCTCGCGCTGGTGGATCCGCCCGGCGTGGTGAGCACGCACAAACAGACCGAGCCGCCCCCCTACTTCAACGAAGCGAGCCTCGTAAAGAAGCTCGAGGAGGAGGGCATTGGCCGACCCAGCACGTACGCGGAGATCTTGAGCAAGGTGCTCGCGCGCGACTACGTGGTGAAGGTCGACAACAAGCTGGTGGCGAGCGAACTCGGCAAGCTCGTGATCGAGAAGCTGGTGGAGGATCGCTTCGATCTCGCGGACATCAGCTTCACGCGCAAGCTCGAGGAGGATCTCGACGCCATCGCAGAGGCGCGCATGCGCCGGCTCGACGTGCTCAAGCCCTTTCACCAGCGGCTCACCAGCCAGATCGAAAAGGCTCTCGAGCACAAGGGCAAGTGGTGGCCGGATCCCGAGCCGCTCGAGGAGCCGTGTCCGGAGTGCGGCAAGGTTTTGGTCAAGCGCTGGGGCAAGAACGGGCCCTTCATTGGCTGCACCGACTACCCGGACTGCAAGTACACGCGCGACCTCGGCCTGAGCGGGGAGGAGGCAGACAGCCGCAAGCCCACGATGACCGACTACGAGTGCAACGAGTGTGGCTCCAAGATGATGAAGCGCTGGGGCCGCAACGGGTTCTTCCTCGGTTGCTCGGCGTACCCCAAGTGCAAGGGGACGCGCCCGATGCCGCTCGGCGTGAAGTGCCCCAAGTGCACCACGGGCGACATCATCGAGATCAAGAGCAAGGGCCGCGGGCGTGTGTTCTACGGCTGCAGCAACTACAACGTCGAGAGCATCAAGTGCGACTTCAGGTCGTGGCAGAAGCCGGTGGGCATTCCGTGCCCGGACTGCAACGCCAAGTTCCTGGTGCGCGTCGGCAAGAACGACGAGCCGGGC
>JBIQKA010000239.1:0-5056 GCA_044507075.1 Myxococcales bacterium | reverse complement strand
GCGCCCAGCTCGCCACGCAGGGACACTTGAACGGCGAGGGCGGCTGCAGTCAGACGTTCACGCCCTAGCCAGCGCGGGCCCGGCGAGGGCGACTGGCTCGCTTCACCTACAGCATCGTCGATGCGCTCACTCCGCGGGGCGCGCGTTCGCGCGTGCTCAGGGAAATCCTCATGGACTCGCTTCCCGGCGATGCGAGACGATCCAGGGCAGGAATTTCTGGTCGGGGGAGGGTTCGCTTTGCGCAAAATGCGTTTCCGTTCGTGGCTCTTGGTGTCCTATCTGACGACGTGTACTCCACTGCTGGTTACGGGCTGCGGCTCGGACGGCGAGCGCTCCGAAGGGGAGGGCAGCTTCGAGATCGACGACGGCGCCGGAAAGGGAGCGTACGTCAGCGCGGTGGCGACCCCTGACAAGGAGACGGTGCTCGAGCTCAAGACCGGGGCGAAGATCAGCGTGCCCGCCGGCGCGGTCGCCGTGGACGTGGAGCTCGGGTTGCAGCGAGCGCCGGACGAGAAGGCGCGCGAGCTGGTCCAGACCATCCCCAACACCGACAAGGTTGCGTCCGCGCCCTATGTTCTCACACCGCACGGGACCAAGTTCCTCAAGGATGTGGAAGTCACCTTGCCTATCAACAAGGCGAGCAACCCCGAGAAGCTGGTCGTGATCTGGCTCGAGGACGAGAACGACAAGGAGTGGGATTTCCTGGGCAAGGCCAAGGTGACCAGCGCCAAGACGGCCACGGTGACCGTGAACCACTTCAGCGTGCTTCTGCTCGTGGAGCGGGAAGCGGACGTACCGAGCGTGGGCGACGGCGACTCGGACGAGGATCCCGGCGTGGGAGCGGAGCGCGACGCGGGCACCGGAACGGATGTCGAACCCAACCCGTTGGATGCGGGCGGCGAGATGAACCCTGGGAACCGAGACGGCGGCGGTGGCTCTACTGGGGGAGGGCGGGACAGCGGCTCCCCCGGTGACGCAGATGGCGGGCTCACGCCGCCGGCTCCCGTGCCCGTGAGCGACGCGCTCTATGTGATCCACAATGGCAGCGGCAACACAGGCGCGATCGACCGCCGCAACATGGCCGACCTCTCGCTCGCAGAGAGCGTCACGTTCACGAGCGGCGCCAATCGGGGCGCGACCTTCGTGCGCGGGGAGTGCTCAGATGGCTACTTCGTGCAAGTCGGCGACGACGCCGGCATCCGCGTGTTCACCGACATATACAGGCGCACCGAGCAGGGCGGAGGTGGCTTCGATCCGCAGCGCGATCGCGAGATCGGAACGGCATCCATCGAATCCGCGCGCGACGTCGTGAGCATGAATCGTGGCTTGCTCGCGGTTGCGGACTACGGCGCCGGGAACATCAAGGTCTTTGCTGAGACGGCGGGCCCCGAGGCACTCCCGCTCTTCACGCTGGGCGCGGGAAGTGGGACGAGCGTGTGGGGCCTCGCGTACGACGGCGTATACGATCGCCTCTATGCGGCCCGTACCAACGGCTCGGTGGCCGTTTACGACGACGTCGCCGACAGCGCGTATGTCAATCGCTCCGCGCCCGACCGCACGTTCACCTCGAGCACGCCGCATGCGGCGCACACGAGCTATCGGGGCATCCTTTACGACTTCGACAAGCATGCGCTTGTCGTCAGCGATGTCGGCGCGCTCGACGAAAGCGAGTCGGCGGACTACGCGAGCGACGGTAGCCTCATCGTCTTCGAGGGACCCGAGAGTCTGAGCGGCTCGGTTACACCGAGTCAGGTCATCGCGGGTTCCGCGACGCATCTCGGCAATCCTGTGGACCTGCACCTCGCCAACTACAACGGTACGGGCGAAGGGAGCTACCCCCCTGGTCGGTCCCTCACGATCTTCGTCGCCGACAACGGCAGCAATGAGATCCTGCAGTTCGTCGGCTTCTTCGACCTCGAAGGCGGCAACGTCGCGCCCACCGCCGCGGTGTCGGCCGACGGACCCGAGGCGTTCGCCGGGCCGAAGTACGTCGGTGACGGCTGGGACTGTGGCGCCCCCAACTTCTCCAACGTCGCTATCGCTCAGAACCCTGGCGTTGCCCAAGGCGAGATCCTGCCGGGTAACTACCGCGTGAGCTTTGCCTTGGTGGACGGAACCGACAACGCCGCCGGCACCTTCGACACCTACGAGGGTGCGGATCCGCTCGAGGAGGCGATGGCCGACCGTTTCGTGAATGGGCTCGCGGCCGACGAGTTCGGCAACGGGCTGTTCACCTACTCGGGGAGCACCGGCGCGGGCATCGCCTTCGTTCACCAGATGGGTGCTCGCAAGGCAAGCGAGCTTGACACCTCGCGCAGGGACCGGACGATCGAGGGCGAGGCCACCTCGCTCGTGGATCCGCGCGGCCTGGCCGTGGGGAACGAGGTCGTGTTCGTCGCCGATCCGAGCGCAGGGGACATCAAGGTCTTCAGCCTGTTCGCGAGCGGTGACGTTGCGCCGCTGTTCGTGATCGATGAGCTCGATGGTGTCGATGCTGTCGGAGATGTCGCGTACGTCCGGTGGGGGGGCACGCTGTACGCGGCGGCCAGCGACGGTCGGGTGCTCGCGTACGACAACGTGCTCACGACGCAAGGTGTAGGGGGGCCCACACGCACGCTCTCCTTCGGCGCAACCCACGCCAGCGGGCTCTTCATGCACTACTCCAGCTTGCTCGTAGCGGACATGGGCCAGCCGGGGGTGGCGGACGGGGCCATCTACTACTTCGATGACGTCGAAACCGCAGACGGCTTGGTCGACCCGACCATCGTCATCACGGGCGGAGAGACCTTGCTCGAGGACCCGGTCTCCGTCGTCCTTTCCTATGACTCGTACTACGACGGGGACCAGTACCTATATGGCAGCCTGTGGGTCGGCGACGCGAGCGCGAACCAGATCTCGATTTGGGCAGGCTTCACTGAGGACACCGGTGAGCTAAACATCGTGCCAACCACCATCTACAACCGGCCGCGCCCCGTCGCCATGTCGCTCGTGCCCTGACCCTGCGAGACTAGGCTGGCAGCGTGTAGACGCGCTCGATCAGCTCGCGCAGGTGCTTTCGCACCTCGCGCGGCTCTTCGCTGGGCTGCTCTTCCAGGGCGAGCACGTCGCGGGCAAGATCGTCGTTCTTGATCGCCTCCTCGATCCAGCGCGAGTAGTCGTTCTGGTGCAGGTGATGGAGGAAGGTCGGATCATCCACGCCGTCGGCGATCTGCAGGAACATCACCAGGTTCTGTGCGCGCAGGTTCAGCGCCTCCTGGGGTCCACGGAAGTAGAAGCTCTTGTCCTCACCGAGCGCGCCGGCGGCGTACTTGCGACGATGCCGATGGCGTTCGGATCGCGGCGCGCGCGCGCGAAAGCGGACCACGCGTGCGGGCTCGCTGGGCCGGAAGAAGAGCGCTTCACCCGGCGATAAGTCGTCATCGACCCTGCTCGGCTCGGGAACGGACACCAGGCGCGCGAAGCAGCGGAGCGCTTCGAGCGGCTGTTCGCCGAGCGCGATCACCGTATCGATCTGAGGCAAGATCGCGCGCGATAGCCGCTCCGGGTGCACCGTGATCAGCAAGAGGCCGCTCGGTGGATGGGCGACCGGCTCGGGCAGCTCGGGCGCGCCGCCCTCGGGCAGCATGTGGTGCGCCTCGTCGATCACGATCCAGTGCGGACGTCCCACCGCGACCCGCAGTCGGCTCAGCTCTGCGAGCAAGAGCAGGAAGCGCTCCGGTCGACGATCGAGCGGCAGGGCGAGCAGGTTCGCCACAGCGCTGCTGTCAGGGTCGTTGCGCAACAGCTGCACGAGCTGGTCGGGTGTGGCCGGCTCCTGTTCGTCACCGAGCACCACCGCGCCCGGCAAACCGTCGAAGTCGCCCTCGGGATCCACCAGGCAGTACTGGTAGCCGCGCTCTTCGAGCTGCTCGAGGAAGCCCGTGGCCAGCGTGGACTTGCCACTGCCCGAGGTGCCGCAGATCAGGACTCTTGGGCCGTAGGGAGCAAGCACGGGTGGCTCGTCTTGGGGTGTGATGGGCTCACCGAGCAGCAGGTCGTGGCGCGAGATCTTTTCAGCGCGTGCTCGCAAATCATCCTGGATGAGCCCGTCGATCAGCTCGACTACCCCCGCGCCAGCGCCGCCATCGGTGACCCAATCCGCGT
The DNA here is from genome assembly GCA_044507075.1 of Myxococcales bacterium. Classification (GTDB taxonomy): domain Bacteria; phylum Myxococcota_A; class Polyangia; order Polyangiales; family DASUME01; genus DASUME01. Next base: position 913 of record JBIQKA010000239.1, on the reverse strand, counting down.
GCTCCTTCAGCATGGGGAGGGAGCCGAAAACGGCGACACCGAACTCCGACGCCTCGAGCAGCGCGTGATCGTTCTCGGCGTCTCCCACGCCCACCGTGTTGTGCGCGGATAGGCCCAGATCCGCGAGCGCCTCCGCGAGCCCCGTGGCCTTGCTCACGCCGGTGGGCAGCACCATCACCGCGCCCTTGTTGAAGATGAGCTGGAGCTCGAGCCCAAGCGCCTGGATCTCGCTCAAGATCGCGTGGGCATGGGCCTCGTCGCTCGCCACGATCACGTGCCCCGTGTCGAAGGGCACGCCTCGCGCTTCGAGGGCTGACAAGAGCGCCGCGGGTGGAGGCGTGGCCAACAGGCGCTCTTCGCGGCTCTCGGGGTTGAACAGGAGCGCGCCGTTTTCGGCGACGATTCGATCACAGAGGGCGTATTCGGGGAACACCGTGCGCAGATCGTCGAGCCTTCGCCCCGTCACCAGCACCAAGCGACGACCGCCGCTCTCGCGCAGGCGAGAGAGCGCGCGCAACGTCTCGGGTGAGACTTGACCGTGCTCGGCCAACGTTCCGTCGTAGTCCGACGCCAGAGCGAGAAAACGCATGGCCAAAGAGGCAGCAAGCGATGTGCCACGGTGCGCGCGAACAGGCCGTACATGAGACGGAAAACGCTGTTCGTCTGCGCTCACATGCGCGTTTTGCTCGCGGGCGGAACCGCCCGCTTCGTCCCTGGCCATTGCAGGGCGAGGGGTGAGTGGCCAAAACCCCGCTGTCTGCGTGCGCGCCGCTGCATTACAGTGGCTCCGTGCGCCCCCTGCTTGTCCTCACGCTGTTGCTCCTGCCGTTTTGGTGGAGGGTGCAGGAGCGCGCGACAAAATGCGCCTGCAGCAATACCTAGCGCGCTTGCCGTTCACGACGTCTGATCGCCA
>JBIQKA010000238.1:0-5086 GCA_044507075.1 Myxococcales bacterium | reverse complement strand
TCAGACGCTCCACCTGGAAGCCGTCTTCCGCGAACATCTGCTGGGCACCCTCGTGAATGTTCTCCAGGAGGAGCACTTTGATTTTCTGTTTGGGAAAGGACGTGGCGGCTGGCTTGGTCTCGGGCATGAAAACTCCGGGGAACTCTTACGCCAAGGGAGGCCCACGTTCAAGAAGAGGGGCTCGCACTCGCACGAGCCCGCGCAGCCCACCATGGCTGACACGCGACCCATCTGGACTCTCAGAAAACGATCGCATCCTCATGTGCGCGAGAGATCGATGTGCCCCTCGATGCCGTCGTGGCGCTCGTCTTTCTCCGTGTGAAGCGGCAGCTCGCTCGCACCTCGATCTCGCGTTCGTCCTCGGGCGCGTCCTGGTTGATCACTGCTTCTCTCGACGATGCTCGAGCGCTGCGCCGTCGCTCGCGAAGCTTTTTTCGTGAGAGCGCGGACTACGGCCGCGAAACGTTTTTGCTCGCACTGCCCTGCGGCCGCTCGTCGTCCCCTTCCCTCAGATGAGCGCCTCGTCTCGCAAGCCGCAGCCCACGCGATCGCCGCATGCGCGCTTCATCTCGACGGCAGGACAGAGACACGCAAGGTCCAAGCTAGCGTTCTTGCTGCAAAAGAAATTTCCACCGAAGCGCCTTCCCCATCGCCCAGGCCACCCCTGTCCCTGATGGGGCGTCTCACCCTCGGGCCGTCAAACAGCGTGGTTGTAAAATTCCTTGTAAATCGCGATCTATCGCGAAAAAGATAGGGAGGAAGGAGGATCAGTTCGCCGGGAAGAAACAAAGAGCTGTTAGAAGGGTCGGTGTAGCCCAGTCGCCAACCAAGGAGACCAGATGAGCACCTCAAGCAACAACACCGACTGGACCGTCACCTGGCAAGAGGCCTTCCGAGCCGAACGTGGACGTCAGTGGATGTACGACGGCACCGCGCGCGAGGTCGCCGAAGCCATGGGTTGGCGAATTCTCGAAGCGCACGGCACCGAAGACATGGTGTTGGCCGAACGCGAGCAGGGCCGCTGGATCGCCATCGGCGCGCTGCCGCAAGGCTACGGTTACGGCTTCTGGTCCGTGGATATCCAGCCGTCCTGATCGTGCTCGCAGCGACAGGGCGCCGCGTCACCGCCGCGCTCGCGCTCTCTAAATCTACGACGAATTCAGGGATCTCGAGCGCAGCCTGACGTGCGCCTCGCCCTCGCAGATGTCCATCACGGCTCCGACGTGGGCTGGAGCACGCGCTTTGCCCGCTTCTTGCGCTTGCTGCGCCGCTCGCTCTCGGGAGTCTCGGGGGCCAACGTCGGGGCAGCGGGGATCGGCGCGATCATCGGCTCCGCCACCGGCTGCGGAGGTGGAGCTTCGCCGCTGATCACCAGGGTCTGTGCCTGCTGCTCCGCGCTCGCGACGCCTGGCCGTGCGTCGCGCAAAAGCGAGAACAGCAGCACGAGCAACGCGAAGCAGGTGGCGATGGCCCACATCCAGGGCCGCCGAATGTTGCGCGCGAAGCGACGCGCCAAACGCCGCAAGGCCGCAAGCTGCTCGCGAATCGAGCCCGACATCGGCATGAGCACGACCTGCGTCTTGGCCGGCGCCGGGCGGATGCTGACGGCGCCTTGGATGCAGCGCGCTGCGGCGGGCACCGCGTCGAGGGCGGCAGCAAGGGCATCGCGCATCTGCTGCGCGTCCTGAAAGCGCTTGTCGCGATCAGGCTCGAGGGCGCGCTGCACGACCTGCGAGAGCGCGCGCCCGAGGTCGGGGCGCAGTTCGGCGAGGCTCGGCGCCGAGCGTGAGGCCACCTGCTGCGCGAGCACGGCGAGGTTGTCGTGCATGTACGGCAGGTGACCGGTGAACCACTGATAGAGCAGCACCCCGATGCTGTAGAGGTCCGCGCGCCCGTCGAGATCGCGGCTGCCGCGGAGCTGCTCGGGGGCCATGTAGCAGGGCGTGCCGAGCGTGATCCCCACCTTGGTGAGCTGCTTGAGGCGAGGGCGCTTGCCCGCAGGGACAGGAGGCACCGAGCGGCCGGGCGCGACGACGTCTGCGACCTTGGAGATGCCGAAGTCGAGCAGCTTGGGAAAGCGGCCGTCGTTGTCGCGCACCACGAACACGTTCTCCGGCTTGAGATCACGGTGCACGAGGCCGGCCTTGTGCACCGCGTCCAGCCCGCTGAGACACTGCATCACGAACTGGATGGCTTCGCGCACGCGCCAGGGCGCCTCCTGCTGGATGCACACGGCGAGCTCTCGACCATCGAGCAGCTCCTGCACCATGTAGTAGAGCCCGTCGTCAGTGACGCCGAAGTCGAACACGTCCACCACGAAGCGGTGCTTCACGCGGGCGGCGCTCTTGGCCTCGCGGACGAAACGCGCGGAGGCGACCGCCTGATCCTCCTGGGACGGAGTGAGAAATTTGATCGCCACGTGGCGATCGAGCGCCTCATGCACGGCGGCCCAGACCGCCCCCATGGCGCCCTCGCCGATCTGCTTTCGCAGCCGATATTTTCCCGCGACGATTAGACCGACTTCCAAGACCACTCCCGAGGGTCGCAAGGTCGAGCGCTACACCAGGAATGGTATACAAGTTTGCGAGCTCTCCGAACATACGTTTGCCGCGCGCCCAGCCCTCCGGTGCGCTGGATCAACTGCGCGCCCTTTCCGGGTGTGAGCCATTGGTGCGCCAGCGCACCGCCACCTCGTGCAGCGTTCACGGTTGTTCACCTAGGATCTGCGTCCGTGCCGTACACGCACCTCGAACCCCGTCAGGTGAGCACCTTTTGAGTGGGTCATGGTTCGTGTCGCACGCTTCTCAGAGGAACATGCGTTACCCTGGTAACAGATGAGCACGTCGCGCCCGCCCAAGCTCGGCCCCACCTTTGCAGACCTGGCATTTCAGCTCGGCTACATGGGGGCGTACCGCTTGATGCGAGCGTATTGGCGGCTGCGCAGGCCCACCACGCACGGCGCGCTCGTTGCGCTCTGGTGCCGGGGCGAAGTGCTGCTCGTGCGCCAATCCTACTTGCCCTACTACAGCGCGCCCGGGGGCTACCTGCGGCGCGGTGAGGCCGCCAAGGAAGCGGCACGGCGCGAGCTCTTGGAAGAGCTATCGCTCGACGTAGACACCGAGAAGCTCTCCCTGATGCTCGAGACGACCCACGAGTGGGAGGGCAAGCACGATCATGTGGCCATCTTCTCGATGGACCTGCCCGAGCGTCCGCGAATCCGCCTGGACTACCGCGAGGTGGTCGAGGCGTTCTGGTTCCGACCCGAGCAGGTGCGCGAGCTCAACGTGTTCCCGCCGCTCAAGCAGGCTATCGTCCAGCGCGCGTGAGCGCACGGGCGTTCTGGCGCAGTCCACTCAAGAGCTCCTCGGCGCGGGCAAAGCCGATCTCGCCCGCGAGCCGAATGAGCTCCTTCGGCAGATGCGCGCCGGCCCGGGAGGCCTTCGCGATCTCGCTCGCGCTCAGCCGGACCACGCGGCGCGTGTCCTTGGATGCGGGGGCGGGGGACTTGGCCTGTGGCGCGGGGCGCGGCGCAGCCTCCCTGGACTTCACCACACGCTTGGTGACCACCTTCTGCGTAGCCGCCGGTTCCTTGCGTCCACGGTGGCTGAACGAGCCCAGCGATCCGGCCGCCGCCTGGTCAGCCTTCTCCGCCATCGGCAGAGAGAGCTGCTGCGTGGGCGGAGCCTCCCGCTTGGCCGGCGCGCGCCGTGGCTTGCGAGGCTTCTTGCGGGCCTCCTCCAGGGCACGCTTCCAGGCCGGCATCGGCTCCGCGAGATCGCGCAACCAGGCATCGAGCTGATCGCGCTCTGCGATGCGCTGTACCCCCTCGGGCCAGCCGTGCCCCTCTTCCGCCACCTGGTAGAGCGAGATGCACGACGGATGCGGCACGAAGCGTTCGAGCTGGGCGTCCCAAGCGCAGGAGTAGCCGACGATGATGCCCAACCAGGGCTGCCGACGCTGCTCCTCCGTACAGAAATGAGCCAACGAGGGAAACGAAACTGCGCGGCGCCGACCCACATGATCGGCGAGTGCTTCTCGCTGCTCTGCCTCGCGCATGATCAACGCCACCGGCGCCTCGACCCGCGTAGGCAATGCAACGATACGGCGGCGCGCACCCGCCGCCACTTCGGTGCTCTGGTCCAAGGACATCTGACTCAAAACATAGTGGAGGTTTTCGGTTCGGCCAGCCAATGCAGCACACCATCGTGCGCTTCACGCTGACTCGGGTTCGGAAATCACGCTCGCAGATCCGCTCGTGCGCGAATCGCCCCGCAACAGCTCACGCCGCGCGCGCTCGACGCTCTCGAGGATACCCCGAGCGTGCACCAAAAACAGCTCCCCCGATTGAGAAAGACGCACGCCACGCGCGCTGCGCTCGAAGAGCTTCACACCGAGCTCGTCCTCGAGGTTTCGGATCTGCCGGCTGAGCGGCGGCTGCGCGATGTGCAGCCGCCGCGCGGCGCGGGTGACGTTGCCTTCTTCGGCCACTGCGACGAAGTAACGGACTTGGGAGAAGCTCACGGGCTAGAGCCTAACTGATTTGAGGTGGGCGGAAAAGCGGCCGAGCGCGCGCACACGTGACACGCGCGATCGCAGGCGGGGGAGCCGGCGCACGAGACGGCCAGATCGAAGAAGTATGGGTATTCGCGTGCTCGCAACGACACACTGCCGACGCCATGAGCATCGAACTTTATGGGCCCCGAGAGCGAGAGAAAATTCGTCGTGCGGGGCGGGCCGCCGCAGAAACGTTGGCCTTCGTGGGAAGAAACCTGCGCGCGCACTTGAGCACTGCGCAGATCGATCACCTGGTGCGCGAGGATACGGCCCGTCGCGGCGGCACGCCGAGTCAGCTGGGCTACCAAGGTTTTCCACACGCCGTTTGCACGAGTCGAAACCACGTGGTGTGCCATGGCATGCCCTCGCCGAACGAGTTCTTGGCCGAGGGGGACATCCTCAACGTGGACGTTACCACGGAGCTCGGGGGCTTCCACGGAGACACCTCGCGGACCTTCGTGATCGGGCGAGCGAGTCCCGAGGCCAGGCACGTCGTCGACGTGGCGCTGCGCTGTCTCGAGGCAGGCATCGC
>JBIQKA010000049.1:0-34789 GCA_044507075.1 Myxococcales bacterium | reverse complement strand
CCTCGAACATCCGCGCGAAGGCGGCCTGATCCCGGTCGAGCAGCATCTTGCCCACCGCGTCCGCCGCGTCCCGGAATGCACCCGTGACCTGAGCGGTCAGCGGATTGTTCATCTCGATCGGGCCGTAGAGGGCGGGATCTTGACCGAAGTGCCGGGCCGCCACGTACAACTCCATCAGGTAAGCGGGCGACGTGAAGCGCAGGCTCTCGTGCAGCGGAGTCTCCAGCCTCGCCAGGGTGAGGCCAAGGACCTGGGTTTGATAGTGCGTGAGCACCTGCACCAGGGCCATGGCGCGATCGTGTTCGTCGGCGCTCGCCTCGGTGATGACCATGCCGCGCGCCCGGAAGTTGTCGCGCACCCAGTCGGCCCAAGGCTCGCCGCGCCCCCGGCAGAACACCACGCGCTGGCCCTGAAAGGAATGGGCGCCCGGACCGAACATGGGGTGGGTTCCGAGCACGCTCGCCTGGGTGGAGCGCAGCATGGCGGCGAGCGGGGCGGCCTTGATCGACGTCACGTCCATGAGAAGTCCGTGCGCGGGGACGTGCGGACCCACCTCGGCGATCACGCGCTCGGTCACATCGATCGGGACCGAGACGAGGGTGACATCCGCGCGGGTCGCCGCCTCGCGCGCGGTGAGCTCCGTGTCGAGATCGACGGTGATGACCGTGTGCCCGAGCTCCGAGAACAGCTCACACATTCGACGCCCGATGCCGCCCTTGCCGCCGATGACGGCCACCTTCTTGGGCTCGGTGTGCAGCGGCACTTCGACCTTGAGGCTCGCCTGGTGGTCACGGCTGGCCCACAGGATCAGTCGAAAGAGCGACTCGGCCACCTCTGCGGAGAGCCCGAGCTCGCCAGCGCTTTGACGGCGCGCTTCGATCAGGGTCCGCTCTCGCTCGGTGTCGCGGATACGCAGGCCTTGCTCGCGCTTGATGGCCGAAAGCTCGGTCACGATCCCCAAGCGTCGCTTGAGGAGCTCGAGCAGCTCCTGGTCCACGGCGTCGATGCGTTTGCGCACGCTGCTCAGGCGATCGTCTGGGGTATCCTGGCTCACGGGCCTGAGCTACCGCCGACCGGCGGAGGGGGCAAGTCAGCGCGCGCGCTCCCACCCTCGAGGGCGGCCGCGTCGTCGTCGCGTCCGAGCCTGCGGTAGCAGGCGGCCATGGTCGCGATGGCGGCGCGCTCCCCCGGCTGATCGGAGGCGGCCCGCGCCAGCGCCAGGGCGCGCAGGGCCTGCCGCACCGCGGCGCCGAGCTCGCCCGTTTCGATCAGCACCAGGGCGGTGGCGATCGCGGTGCGCGGCGTCTCGTTCTCCTCACGGTCGCGGGCGAACTCGAGCAGCCGCAGCGCTCCGGCACGGTCCCCCTTCACGAGCGCCGTCATCGCACGCAGGCGGTCCACGCTCGGGCCGTCGCGCCCCGCCGCGACCACGAGCTCGAGCGCGCGTTCCACGGCGTCGAAATCACGACCCAGGATGGCCTCGACGGCCTGGTGCAGCGCGTGCGCCGAGAGGGTGGCCGAATCCTGCTTGGGCTCCGACACCTCCGCGCCCGCGCTCGCGGCATCTTTCGCAGCTTCGGCATTTCCACCGCGGCTGGGCCGCGGCTTGCGGCTGGCTCCCCCGCGTTCGCTGAGGCTCTCCGCCAACTTCGCGGCGCGCGCGCGCGTCGCGTTGGTGGGATCGAACTCGACCGCCGCCGCGGCGAGCCGCACGCCCGAGCGAAGAAAGCCGAGTTGGCCTGCGTGGGCGGCAGCATCGAGCATGATCGCCACCGCCTCGGAGGCCCGTCCGCCGCGGGCCATGTGGTAGGCGACGGTCGCGCGGGAGAAGGCATCGGGGCTGGGGATGCGCCGTTCGAGGGCGCGCGCGATCGCCAGGTTGAGCTCGAGCAAACGTTGCGGCGCGATGGCTGCGACCACGACCGAGCGCACGATGGTCGACAACGAGAGGCCGCTCGGCCCCCGATCGAGCAGGGAGAGCGAGACGAGTTCCTCGATCGCGTCCTCGCGTACGCTGTCGCGGAGCCCGTCGAAGTCGGCGACCTCGGAGACAATCGTGGCCTCGTCCGGATCGGGCACGAGAGCGAGCGTCTGCAGCATGCGTCGCACGTTCTGCGAGAGTTGATCGATGCGCTCCTCGACCAGCGCTTCGACCGTGTGCGTGCTCAGCCGGCCCGCCGGGCCGCGTCGCCAACGAAACTGCTGCTCGGCGAACACCACGTCGCCCGAGGCCACCAGCACGCGCACGGCCTCTGCAACCCCGAGCGGCGTGTTGCCGCCCATGGCCGCGGCGCGCCGCGCGATGTCGGACGATGTGCCCTTGCCCAGCATGGACAGCGCGAACCCACGCGCGTCCGCCTGGGCGAGGCTCGGCACGCGGATCTCGGCCAAGGTGCCCCCGCGGGCGAAGGCTTCGGGGGCCTTGGCGTCGAGCGGCAAGCGCAGCACCACGAGCCCATCGGGCCCGTTCTCTCGCGTGACCTCCGCCATCAGGCCCACCGTCGCCGGATCGACGAGCGGGCCGGGGTTCACCGTGATCAGGATCCGCCTCCCACGCTGCTCGTGGGCGCGCGCCAGGTAATGGCGCAGCGCGATCATGGTGTCTCGGCGGGACATGGCGCGCCCCTCGCGGATCGCGCGCAAGACGGCGAGCGCCTGCCGGTCGGCTTCGTCCTGGCCCGCGAGGACCCTGTCGAGGCTCCTGTGTTCGGAGAGCCGGCGCAGCGCGTACATCAGGCCCGAGAGCGGTGCGAGCGCGCTCGACTGCGCACGCACGTCGAGCCAGGTCGCGGGCTCCATCTCGTCGGCCACCTGACGCATCCAGGAGGTCGCCCCCGCCCCGTAGGGGCCCATCAACAGCACGCGGTGGCGCCCTTCCGTGTTCGCGAGGTGCCTGAACGCGCCGAGCTGGTTTTGTGCGTGGCTGCTGAGCCGCGGTTTGGACAAGTGCAAGAGTGCGCGCCCGCAATCGGCGCGGCGCGGATAGCGGCGATCGATGGCCTCGCCGCGGGTGCCCCGGGGGCCCTCCACCTGGCGCCCGAACAGAAACACCGTGGAGGCGCCGGCCTGTACCGAGGCGTCCAGCACGATCTCGAACGGTCCGCCGAGGCTCGCCAGCACCTGCGCGCGATCGAGCGCGTCTCCGAGGAGAGGGCCGTTGGCTACGCGCTCCACCACGCCCATGGTGAGCGCGAAGGAAACGCTGCCCGAGTCCTGGCTGTCGGGCTCGAAGTCGGCCACCAGCAGCAGACAGGTTTCGATGGCCTTGACGATCTGATGTGGGTGCAGGGCGAAGACCGCGCACCCGCCCAGCTCGATGACGAGCTCGCCGCCTTCACGCGTAAACCGTTCCCGCGCAGCGATGCGCCAGAGCGCCGCCTGAGCGACGGCTTCGGGGCTCGATTCCGCGGGAGGCAACCAACGTTGCCAGACGATCAGTCGTTCCATGCGCGTCCGAAGCTGCCCATCCCACGCAAAGCCGTGTACCCTGCAATCAGGGTTCCACGTCGGCTAGGGGCTTGTAAAGTCTCAGCAACCCGCGTGCACCCGCCAGAGAAAACCATGATCCAGAATTCCACGATTTTGATCACCGGGGGGGCCGGCTTCATCGGTAGCTCCCTCACCCGTCGACTCGTCCAGAACAACAAGATCCGGATTCTCGACACCCTCCGCCGCAACGCGCTGGCGGAGGCCGGGCTCGACAAGCACCCGAATGTCGAGGTGGTGGTCGGTGACGTGCGCGACGCGAAGGTGGTGCGCGAGGCCGTCCGCGGGATGCAGTACGTGGTGCACATGGCGTCGATCGCGGGCGTCGACACCGTGCTCAAGCACCCCGTGCTCACCATGGAGGTCGCGCTCGAGGGGACCATGAACGCGCTGCGGGCTTCGGTCGAGGAGGGGGGGGTGCGCCGCTTCATCGACTTCTCGACGTCCGAGGTGTTCGGCAGTTACGCGTTTCGCGTGCGCGAGGCGGACGTCACCAGCCTCGGCGCGGTCGGTGAGGCCCGCTGGACCTACGCGGTCTCCAAGCTGGCCACCGAGCACCTGGCCCACAATTACTGGAAGGAGCACCAGCTCCCCACCTGCTCGGTGCGCCCCTTCAACATCTTCGGTCCCGGACAGGTCGGGGAGGGCGCGATCCACGCGTTCGTCGTGCGCGCGCTGCGAGGTGAGACGCTCCAGGTGCACAACCAGGGCGATCAGATCCGTTCATGGTGCTACATCGACGACATCGTCGAGGGCATTTTGCTGGCGATGGGTCGCGTGGAGGCCATCGGGCACTCGTTTAACATCGGCAACCCGCGCAGCACCATCACCATCTACCAACTTGCCCACCTCATCGCACGTCTCGCCGGATCCAAGTCGCCCATCGTATCGGTGCCGTGGGACTTTCCGGACGTGGAGCTGCGCGTGCCCGACGTCCACAAGGCCGAGAAGCTGCTCGGCTTCAAAGCTCGCGTGGACCTGGAAGAGGGCCTCGCGCGCACCCTCGATTGGTACCGGCAAAAGCTCGAGAAGACGGCCAAATAGCCGCTGGCCTCGGCCGCCAAGACGCTTGACCTGCCCTCGCGGCCTTGGGAAAATCTAACCTTGCTGTGTGGCGCGGACGCGCGCGCAATGGGCAGATAGCTGCTTGGTTCAAGTTTGGCGCACGCGTGGGACCGCGTGTCGCGGGTTCTCCTAGCGCGCCCCAACGCGCGTCGACGACCGAGGTTTTGGTGAGCGCAGAGCGGCGGACAATTCAACTTCGGGCCGCGCGGGCCGACGACTGGTTCGAGAAGGTCGAAGCGTCGGCCCCGAATTTCGAACAGCTGTGCGACGCCATCGGGCGTAAGTTCGTGGCGTTCGCCCTGGTCGCGGGTGTGCGGATCACCTCCCTCGCGATCGATCCACGCAACTCGGAAAACACGCAGGTTACCTTCGGGATCGGCGCGCAGACCGACGATCACACCATGGGCTTGGCCGAGTTCAGGCGCGCACTGACCCAGGCGCTCGTGCAGCCCGAGGAGGTGATGCCGCCGCCGAGCGATCTCGACAACGTCGACAACCAGCAGAAGTACCTCGGCGTTCGCTATCTGCTGCTCGCTCCCATCTTCGGCATCACGGTGCAGGAACTGCACGTGGGCGGCGGTCGCGAGCCCACGGTCGTGATCGGGCTGGGATCGCTCTCCGACGAGGTCTCCATCGAGGAGTTCCGCGAAGTGATCCGCGAGGCTGTTCGTCGCGAGGAGCAGGCGGCTCGCCCCCAGCGGCCGTTCGCCATCGATCTCGGCAAGATCCCCGAGGCCGAAGCGGCCCTCGACTGCGGCGATTACGAACGCGTCATCGAAATCCTGGATCCCTGGTCCGGACCGCTCTCGATGTTGCTGCGCACCCCGCAGGGACAGAACCTGGGCCATGACGCCAAGGCGTCCCTGGCCCGAGCGCTCGGCATCCTCGGTGCCGCTTATACGAAGAAGGCCGAGTACGCCGCGGCGGAGGAAGTGCTGCGCCTGGGCGTGCAATGGGTTCAGGATGGGGAGATCGCGGGGAACCTGTTCGCGCAGCTCGGGGAGAGCGCGCTCCTGCAGGGACAGTACGGCCAGGCGATAGGCCTCTACCGGCGCGCGCTGGCCCTCGGCTCTCCGCGCGCGAACGTGCTCCCGGAGTTGGCGGAGTGCTTCGCCAACCGTGGTCGCGCGGTGGCCGCGCTGGTCTGCGTCGATGAGGCGCGCGCGCTCGGCATCGCGGAATCGCGCCTCTCCATCACCCGGGAACAGGCCATGGAGAAGGTGGGCTCGCAATACGCCAAGTTCCGCGAGCTCGTCCCGGCCCCGACGGGCAGCGATGCGTCCGGGCGCTCGCGCGATCCCAACAAGGTCTGACGGGCGCCTCGGAAATGACCCGTCCCTGGCGGTCGTTGGCGTGTGCGCTCGGCCTTTGGTGGGGCGGCTGTGACGGCTCGGGCGACACGCGCGACGCGGCGCCTCCACCCTTGCCGCAAACAGACTTGCCGCTCTTGATCTGTGTGGAGCCCGCCCCGCGGGCCGGCGAATGCATGAGCGACGCCGAGTGCGGCTCGGCGCGCTGCGTGCTCGAAGTGACGCGAGAGGCCGAAGACCGTGCCCCCGTGCCGTTGAGCTGCGCGGCCCCTCAAGGTCTGGGTGAGGCCAGGGAAACCTGCGCCACGCGCGAGGACTGCCAGAGCGGGTTGTGCTCGTTGACTGGCTCCTGTCTTTCGCCCTGCGGCGTATCCGCCGACTGCCCCACTGGCATGTTCTGCGTGCCTGTCGAGACCCGCCTGGGCGCTCAGGCGCTCGCCCCCGTGATGGCCTGCGCACGCAACCTCGCCTTCGAGGCCGACGTCAACGTCTCGGTCGGGCCCGTCACGAACACCGAAGGCAGCGCGGATCGGGGGCGAATCGGCGTGGCCCCAGGTGAGGGCACTTCGATGATCTACCTGAAGCCCTCCTGTGGCAGCGAGCTCCAGGTGGAGACCATCCGGGGGCGCGACGGTGAGGAGCTGTTCGATATCGATCTCCTGCTGAGCGGACGCCCCACGCCGAATCCCGCCGCCAACGTGGGCGGATTGGTGCCCATCCTGGTGCCCAACAACCCCGAGCTTACGGGTTACCAGCAGGGCCTCGAGATCGGGGTTGTGGTGTCGAGACCCAGTGAGGTGAGCTCCCTGGTGGCGGCGCGTGAGCCGCACGGACAGCGCTTGCTGGACCTGAACCTGTTCTACGTGGGGGGCGGGAGCGACCAGGAGGAGGGCGGCTTTCACCCTGGAAATGCCCAGGTGCGCGGGATGTTGGAGGAGCTGAGGCGCTTTTACGATCGGATCGACATCACGCTCGGGGCGATCCGCGAGTACGACGTGGTGGGGGCGCTGAGGGAGGAGCTCTCGGTGATCGACAGCGAGCTGATTCGCGACGACCAGGGGCAGCTCGTGGGGCTCGAGGTGTCGGGGCTGGATCGGCTCTTTGAGCTCACGCTGGGCCTCGAGTATGGGGGGCTCAACCTGTTCTTGGTGAGCGACATGGGGGACCTGCTCGGCATCTCGGGCGGGATCCCCGGGGCGCTCGGTGTGCATGGCAGCGCAGCCTCCGGGGTTGCGCTCGCGCTCGACGTGATCGGTATCGCGCGCGCGCCCCAGGTGGCGATTCACGAGATGTCCCATCAAATGGGACTCTTCCACACCACCGAGTTCGACGGCGTGACGATCGAGCCCCTGGCCGACACACCCGTTTGCTCGAGCGCTTACGACAAGAACGGGGACGGGATTCTGGTGCCCTCCGAGTGCGTCACGGCGGGCGCCGACAATCTGATGTTCTGGACCGGCGAGGGTCGCACGCTGTCGCCCGAACAGCGGGAAGTTCTTCAGCGTTCGATCGTTCTTCGATGATGGAACACCTTGAAGGATCCCCGCGCGAGCCGCTACGGTCAAAAGAGCCATGAAGAGCCGATATCTGCTTGCTATCGACCAAGGTACCACCGGCAGCACGGCCCTCTTGGTCTCGGCTGACGGCGCGGTGATCGCCCGGGCAAACAGCGAGTTGCCACAGCATTTCCCGCGCCCGGCCTGGGTGGAGCACGAGCCCGACGAGATCCTCGAGAGCGTGCGCAGGGCCATCCGGGAGGCGCTCGCGAAGGCAGGGCTCGATCCACGTGACTGCGCGGCCATCGGCATCACGAATCAGCGGGAGACCACGGTTTTGTGGGAGCGTCAGAGCGGCAAACCCGTGCATCGCGCCATCGTCTGGCAAGATCGGCGCACCAGCGAGCGATGTAGCGAGCTCAAGCAGCGCGGACTCGAGGCGCTGTTCCGTGAGCGTACGGGGTTGGTGCTCGATCCGTACTTCGCCGGCACCAAGCTCGAGTGGCTGCTCGACAACGTCCCGGGCGCCCGCGCGCGCGCCGAAAAGGGCGAGCTGGCCTTTGGCACCGTCGACAGCTTCTTGATCCACCGCTTGACCGCGGGCGTCCATGCCACGGACGTCACCAACGCGAGCCGCACGCTGCTGTTGGATATCAAGCGGCTCACGTGGGACGATGAGCTGCTCGGCCATCTTCGGGTCCCCCGGGCCGTGTTGCCCGAGGTGAAGGGCTCGGCCGAGCTCTTCGGCCACACGCGCGGCTTCGACCCCTTGCCGGACGGAATCCCGATCATGGGCGTGGCGGGCGATCAGCACGCGGCCCTGTTTGGACAGACGTGCTTCGAGGTCGGGGAAGGCAAGTGCACCTACGGGACGGGCGCGTTCTTCCTGGTGAACACGGGGACCAAGCCCGTGCGGTCCAGGCATGGGCTACTCACGACGATTGCCTGGGGCATCGCGGATCGCACGGAGTATGCGCTCGAGGGCAGCGCGTTCATCGCGGGCGCGGCGGTGCAGTGGTTGCGGGACGGGCTCGGCCTGATCCAGTCGGCCTCGGAGATCGAAGCGCTGGCGGCCCAGGTGGAGAGTGCGGGAGAGGTGGTCTTCGTGCCGGCGTTGGCTGGTCTGGGCGCGCCTTACTGGGATCCCGACGCGCGGGGGCTGATCTCTGGCATCACCCGGGACACGACCCGGGCTCACTTGGCGCGGGCGACGCTCGAGGGAATCGCGTTTCAGGTAGCAGACCTGGCGCGCGCGATGGAAGCAGACATGGGGCGTCCACTGTCTGGCTTGCGGGTAGACGGGGGCGCGAGTCAGAACGAGATCTTAATGCGATTCCAAGGGGATATCTTGGGGATCCCGGTCGACCGTCCGAGCTCCGTGGAGACCACCGCCCTCGGCGCGGCTTACTTGGCGGGCCTCGCCGCGGGTGTGTTCGAGAGCCGCGAGGCCATCGCGCGAGCGCACCGCATTGACTGGAGTTATAAACCTACTATGAGCCCGGAAAGGCGGGAGGCGCACAAGGTGCGCTGGGCCCGCGCCGTGGCGCGTGCCAGAAGCGAGCTTGGACTGTGACTGCCGAAGAACAGATTGGCGTGGGTTCTGAGCAAGGCCCTTCTGTGAAGCGGGAGGTCCCGGTCGCCTGGGAAGCGCTCGAGGATGCCTTCGAGAACAACGCGCCCGAGGTGCACAGCTACCTCCACCTGAGTACGGGCGAGGTCATCCGCGTCGTCGACGGCATCGCGGACCCCGCCACGCACGCCCGGATCGCGACTGATGCGAACTACTTGCGCGTGGATCCGGTGTCGTCCCGTGAGCAGTACCGCTGGATGGAGCGCTTCATCGCCACGGTCGAAGAGGGCCCGTTGCGCCAGAAGCTCTTGCACTCCATCGACGGCAAGGGCGCCTTTCGTCGGTTCAAAGACGTCTTGATGGCGTACCCGGTCGATCGGGAGCGCTGGTTCACGTTTCGCTCCGAGAGGCTGCGCTCCTGCATGGAATCGTGGCTCGATGCACAGGGGGTCGTGTCCGTGGAACGGCCAGAGTGGGCAGTGCCCACGGCGGATGATGTGCGGCCTCAAGTGGAGACCGTGGAGCGTCCGGTCGCGCCGCGGCGGATCGGGGCGCGCGCCACGGGGGGCGAAGGTCAGCGTCGGCGCCTGAGAGAGCTCATTGAGACGCTGCCTGCCCGTGAGCTCGAGTTGGCGGTCTCGTTCCTCGAGTTTCTGCGCGAACGTCGCTCCATGCACGCGCGGGGCAGCACGCTCGAACACGAGGATGCGGACGACGACGCGCTTCACGAACCGCGCGACGGCGAGGGGCTGCGGGGGCGTTGATGGCCGGGGCGCGCGCGCGGGGCGCGGCAAGCCTGGTGTGTGGCGCGCTTATCGCGGTCGCGCCCGTCACTGCCCGAGCCGAGCCGCCGGTGGCTCTCTCGAGTGTGGTGCGTGTCGACGGGTTGGCTGCCGTGGTCGGCGGGCTCGCCCCCGGCAAGGGCGTGATCGCGATCTATCGCAGCGACGTGGAGCTGCGGGCGAGGCTCTCGTTGCTGCGGGCGGGGGCCGACGCGGCGGCGTTGGGACATCTGCCGAACTCGCTACTCGGTGCGAGCCTGGATGAGCTGGTCGGGGAGGCGTTGGTGGCCTCGGAGGCGGCGCGCTTGAGCCTGGCCAAGCCGAGCCGCGAGCAGGTCCAACGTGAGCGACAGCGGCTCTCCCTCGGGGTCGGTGGGGAAACGCAACTTCAGAGCTTCACGCGGGCGCTGGGGGTCAGCGAGAGCGAGCTCGCACAGATCGCAGAGCGCAGGGCCGTGGTGAGCGGCTTTTTGGCGGCGAACCTCGAGGGCACCCTGGATGTGTCGGCGGGCGAGCTCGAGAAAGCGTACGCGGAGCAGGATCATCCCTTTGGGGACGAGCCGCTCGAGGCGGTGCGCGATCAACTGCGTGCTTGGCTCATACAACGGCGCATGGAAGCGGCGGTCGGTCGCTGGGTCGAGAGCCTGCGTCAGCGCACGCCCATGCGCCGCTTGGCCGACTACTGAGCGCTCGGGGGCTCGTAGTCGACGACGCGGTAAGGCGCGTGGTCGAGGTGGAAGTGATTGTGGTGGCCGGGGTAACCCGGCCCGAGCACGACACGGAATACGTCCGGCCGCTCGGCGATTTGACGGGCGAGTTCGTGGAGGAACGCGGCGTGCGGGGCTTGGGGTCCGGCGGCGTTCCAGTGTCGATCGATGCGGATGCGCAGGGCGCCGCGCAGCTTCGGAGCGACGCTCGCGTAGCTCGGATGCTTGCGGGCGAGGGGGCCGAAGTCGAAGCCTGCGATGTCGATGGCGTTGCCGAGCGCGTGCTCGCTCACCCAGCTCGGATAGCGCCGCATCACGCGGCAGTTGTAGGAGCCCAGGTGCACGATGCGCTCGGGCACGCGGCCGAAGTGGGCGAGCGCGACTTCGCTCACCAGGGCCTCGAACGCCGCGAGCTGAGCACGAAACGCCGGGTGGATGCGCACGGGTTTTTGATAGCGCAGGTGCTCGCCGCGATAGCTCACGAGCGGAAGGTCGCCGCGCAAGCAGGGCAAGAGCGCGCCGGGCTCGAGCACGCGGGGGATTTCGTCGAGCGGGTAACCTCCGCCTTCAGCGGGCCCATCGCTCGCGCGGGCAGGCGTGCTCAAGCTGGAGGAGGCGGCGACCGCGAGACAAAAGAGCGCGAGACAGGGGCTTTCGAGCCATCGTGGGCAGGGGCGCATTCTGGGGCAGACGCTTTGGCGGCCTGATCGATCTGAGCGGCCGCACGCGCCGCGCGACCCCGTCGGCGGCTCTCAGGGGTCGGCGGTGAGCCCGCGCACATAGCGCCGAAAGTTCTCGACATAGTGGGCAGCCGAGAGCTGGAGCGCCTCGCGCTCGTTGTCGGTGAGCGGGCGGATCACCTTGCCGGGGGTGCCCATCACCAGCGAGCCGTCCGGGATCTCCTTGCCTTCGGGGATGAGGGAGTTGGCCCCGATGATGCAGTGACGGCCGATCTTGGCGTGGTTCAGCACGACGGCGTTGATGCCGATCAGGCTCTGGTCGCCGACGGTGCACCCATGGAGCATGACCTTGTGGCCGACCGTGACCTCACGCCCGAGCGTCAAGGGGACGCCCAGATCCGTGTGCAGCACCGAGCCATCCTGAACGTTGGTGCGCTCACCGATCACGATGGGATCGTTGTCGCCGCGGATCACCACGTTGAACCAGACACTCGCGCAATCATGGAGGACCACCGATCCGATCACGGTGGCGTTGGGGGCGATGAACGTTTCGCCATGCCGCTGTACCCGGCGGTCTTCGAGTCGGTAAATCATGGGATCCGACATACCATGCCGCGTGGTGGACGCAGAACGGCCCGCTCTTGCCAAGCCAAAGGGGGCGACGTAGAGGTTTGAGGTGACCATGGCCTGGCGCGCGATGGGAGGGGTGGGGCGCTGGCTTGGCTGCCTGTTCGTGGTGTCGCTTTCGTCGTGCGGTCCCGCGCGCACGAGCGCGCTCCGGCCGGCCGCGCTGCCGAGCGATCAAACCTTGAGACGTGAGAGCCTGGATCAGCTGGCCCGCGGGCTGTTCGAGGCGATTCGGCAGGAATACCCCGACCAGGTCTTGGCGGCGCCCGCCGAACTCGATCAGCTCCTGCCCGTGCACACGCGCAGCCGAATCGAGCAGGAGCGCCTCCACCAGGTGGCATTCACACGGGTGCCCGGGCACCCAGCCGTCTGGCGAGAGGCCTCCTACGCGGGCTTCTGCGCGCAGGGGGCTCGGGAGGAGCCCGCCGGGGGGCCGCTCGGGCTTTCCGAGGCCGCATGGACGGTCGAGCGGGTGCTGGTGGCGGCCGACCTGGGCAGGGCACGCTCGGCCTCCTGGGTGGAGGGACGTTTCTTGTTCACCGACCGCGGCTTTCGGGCGCTCACGTTGAGCCGCGTGGAGGCGCCGAGGACCGGCCATTCCGATCTGGACCTGGCGCCCTGCGATGTGGAGCAGGGGATCCGGTAACCACTATATATTGGGGATGTCACCGGCTGACCCCTACCGTTAATCGTGCAAAACGATTGCAATCGCCAAAACCGAATGTTAGCTGGGGACGACCAGCCTGGGGCCCTTGGGCGGCTGGCCGCGTCGCGGGGCGGGGACCGCCGCATGCGTCACACTAGAAACAAGGATTGGGGACGATGAAGCTCAAGAGCCTCGAGATCTGCGGGTTCAAGTCTTTCGTGGACAAGACCGTCGTCCGGTTCGACCACGAGATCACGGGTGTCGTCGGTCCCAACGGCTGCGGAAAGTCCAACATCGTGGACGCCATTCGCTGGGCCATGGGCGAGCAATCCGCCAAGCACCTGCGCGGCAAGCACATGGACGACGTCATCTTCAACGGCTCCGAGGCGCGCGGCCCCCACAGCTTCGCCGAGGTCACGATCACGTTCGATAACTCCGCTGGCCTCGCCCCCATCGAGTTCAAGGACTACGCCGAGATCGCCGTCACGCGGCGGCTCACGCGCGATGGCGACAGCAGCTACATGATCAACAAGGTGCCGGTGCGCCTGATGGACGTCACCGCCCTCTTCTTGGGGACGGGCGTCGGCACCAAGGCGTACTCGATCATCGAGCAGGGGCGCATCGGCCTGATCGTGACCGCCAAGCCCGAGGAGCGCCGTCACCTCATCGAAGAGGCCGCCGGGATCACCAAGTTCAAGGCCCACAAGCAGAAGGCCGAGCGCAAGATGGAGCAGACGCGGCAGAACCTGCTGCGCGTGAGCGACATCCTGGGCGAGCTCGACAAGAGCCTGGCCTCGCTCAAGCGTCAGGCCCAAAAGGCCGAGCGCTACAAGGCCTATCGCGACGAACAGCGCGATCTCGAGCTGTGGGTGGGCAGCCACCGGTACTTGGAGCTGCACGCCACGCGCGGCGCCCTCGTGGCACAGCTCGCGAGCGCCCAGGAAGAAACCGATGCCCTGCGCCTGAACCTGACGGCGGCCGAGACCGAGATCGAGGCCGACCGGGTGCTGCTCGCCACCGAGGAGCGCAGCGTGCAGGAGGCGAGCGAACTCGCCCACCAGCTCGACAACGCGGTGAGGCTGCTCGAGGCCCAGATCACGCACAACATGGAGCGCCTGACGCAGCTCCGCCACGGGGAGTCGGCCGCAGAGCGCGAACTCGCGGAGATCACCACGCAGCGCGAGCGGTTTGCGGGCGAGAAGCTCGGCCTCGAGGAGAGCCTGGCCGAACTCGAAGAGGTCGCGTCGGCCGAGACAGCGGTGCTGGAGCGCGAGAGTGAGCTGCTCGAGCAGCGCAAGCGCGCGGCGCAGGACGCCGATCAGGCCATGAACGTGGCCCGCTCGCGCGTCACGGAGACGGCCACCCGCATCGCGCGGGCCGAGGCCGTGTTGAGCGGCTTCGAGCGCCGGCGTGGCGAGGCCTTCCAGCGCCTCGAGCGCCTGCGCAGCGAGCGCGAGACGCTCGAGATGCGCACGATGGAGCTCGCGGAGCAGACGCGCGAACTGGCCGCCCGTCTCGACGGTCTGCGCGGCGACAAGCAGACCACGGTGGAGCGCAAGGGGGAGCTCGAGCGGGAGCTCGAGCAGGCGCGCAAGGACGTTCGCGAGAGCGAGGTGCGCACGGACGAGGTTCGCTCGGAGCTCGCCGACAAGCGCTCGCGCCTGCGCTCGCTCGAGCAGATCCACCAGCGCTTCGAGGGCGTGGGAGCTGGCGTGCGGTCGCTGATGCAGCGGGCGCAGAGCGACGCGTCGTTGCGCGTGGTGGGCATGTTGGCCGACCGGCTGGATTGCCCCACCGAGTACACCCAGGCCCTGGCCGGTGCGCTCGGCGAGCGCCTGCAGTACGTGGTGGTGGAGGACATGGCCGCCGGGGCCCAGGCGATCGCCACGCTGCGCGAGCAGAAGAAGGGCCGCGCCACGGTGATCGCCCGTTCGCCCCGGCCGCGCACGCTGGGCGCGCACATCCCGCTCGGCGAGCCGGGCGTGCTCGGCTCGCTCGCCCAACTCGTGCGCTACGCCAGCGAAGACGCCGCCATGGTGCAGAACCTGCTGGGCGACGTGCTCGTGGTCGAGGACCTGGCAGCGGCCCAGCGCGTGTACGAGGGCGGGCAGTTCGAGGGCACGCTGGTCACACGGCAGGGCGAGGTGCTGGGCGCAGACGGCCACCTGACGGGCGGATCCGGCGAAGAGGCGGGCGCGCACATGCTCGAGGTCAAGCGCGAGATCCGCGAGCTCGGGCCCGTGGTCGCGCGGCTGGAAGTGGAGATGGCGAGCGCCCAGGCGCGTGTGAGCGAGCTGCGCTCGTCCATCGCGCGGCGCCAGGCCGAGCTCGACGCGGCGCGCACCGAGGGGCACGACGCCGAACTCGCCATGGTGCGCGCGGAGAAGGATCTCAAGCGCGCCGAAGAGGAGCTCGCGCGGGCCCGCGACCGGAGCGAGCAGCTCGCCTACGAGACCGACGACCTCTCCTCGAGCCTCGCGGAGGCTTCGAGTGAGGAGACCGAGGCGCGCGGAGAGATCGCCTCGGCCAAGGCGGCGCGTGAGGAGGCCGAGAACGAGCTTACGGGCTTCGAGCAAGTGAGTCAGGAGCGCCGCGGCCTGGTGGAGGCGCAGACTTCCGTCGTGACCGAGATCCGGGTGCGCGCCGCCGAAGCGCGGCAGCGGGTGCAGAGCGATCGTGTGGCCCTGGATCGCGTGGAGCGCGGCTTGGCAGATCTCTCCACGCGCCTCACGCGCGTGGAGCGCGAGCTCGTGGACACGGTGGAGAAGCAAGGCCAGACGGCGGCGCAGATCATGCTGGACCGCGAGTCGCTGAGCGAGCGTGTGGGCGAGGCCAAGCTGGCCTCGGACGCGCTCGCGGAGGCTCGCGCGCACTACGAGGAGAAGAAGCTCTTGGTCGGCGACCGCGAGTCCCAGCTCAAGGAGCTGCGCGCGCGCATCGACAGCGCCGCCAATGTCGCCAACCAGCTCATGCTCAAGGAGCGCCAGGCGCAGATGTCCATCGACCGCCTGGTGGAGCAGGTCCAGGAGCGTCACCGCACGGACGTGCGCCTCGTGCTCACCGAGTTCCACGTGCGCGAGCTGCCCGACGCGGCCACCACGGAGCGCATCCAGGAGCTCGACCGCCTGCTCGAGCGCATGGGGCCGATCAACCTCACCGCCATCGAGGAGTACGAGGAGCAGTCCAAGCGCTACGAGTACCTGAGCGGCCAGAAGCAGGACCTCGAGACAGCCCTCGATCAGCTCGATGCGGCGATCCGCCAGATGAACCGCGAGAGCAAGAAGCTCTTCCGCGACACCTTCGAGTCCGTGGCGGCGCGCTTCTCGCAGATCTTCCCGAAGATGTTCGGCGGCGGCAGCGCATCGCTGAAGCTCACCAACCCCGAAGACATGCTCGAGACGGGCGTGGAGATCATCGCCCAGCCGCCGGGTAAGCGCGTCGGGGCCATGGAGCTCCTGAGCGGCGGCGAGAAGGCGCTCACCGCGGTGTCGCTCATCTTCGCCCTGTTCCAGCACAAGCCGAGCCCGTTCTGCCTGCTGGACGAGGTCGACGCGCCGCTCGACGAGGCGAACATCGGGCGCTTCGCGGAGGCCATTCGCTCCATGACGGCGCACTCTCAGTTCATCGTGATCACGCACTCCAAGCGCACGATGGAGATCGCGGACGTGCTCTACGGCGTCACCATGGAGCGGCCCGGTATCTCCACGCTGGTCTCGGTGGAGCTGCGCCAGGGTTCGCAAAAGCGCGCCTCCGACCCGCGCAACGAAGCTGCGGTGGCCTGAGAGGCTCTCGGGGCGTCAGTCGTCGCCTGAGACGCGGCCGCGTGTCGCCTTGGTGCGCGCGCGCATCTTCTTTGCCTCGACCCGGCGCGCCTTGGCGGCGCGGCTCGGCTTGGTGGCCACGCGCCGCTTGGGCCGCGTCATGGCGCGCTCGAGCAGGGCCACCAGCTTGGCCTTCACTTCGTCGAGGTTCTGCCTTTGCTCGCGGTGCTCCTGGCTGACGATCAAGATGCGGCCGTCGCCGTCCACGTTGCGTCCGGAAAGCGCGATCAGCCGCAGGCGCGTCCCCTCGTCGATCCAGGCGACCTTGCGCGGGTCGAACAGCATCTGCACCTTGCTCTCGGTGCGGTTTACGTGCTGCCCGCCCGGGCCCTGCGCGCGCGCCGTGCGGACGGTGAAGGCGGCGGCCGGGATCACGCGACGTGCGCTCAACATGATGTCCTGAGCCATGGCGGTTCCCTGGATTGGCGAAAATTGTGGGCGAGATCGAGGTTCTGGCGGCCACCGTTGGCGGTTTTGCCGCAACTCTGCAGTCTCAACGAAGATTGTGCACTTTCTGCGCGAGAACCTCTAGTGTGCGGGGCGCAGATGAGAATTGCGGGAGGTCGTGTGTTGCTTCGAAGGGTCTTGGTGTCGGCTTTCCTGTTCGCCGGTTGCGCAACGCCGGCCAAGCCCGAGCCGGTGGCCGCGGTGCATCGCCCACCGCCCGCCAAGCCTGTGGCCCAGGCCACAGCCGAAGAGCGCGAGGCCAAGGCCGATGCGCGGGTGGCGGTGCGCGGCATCGAGGGCACGCTGTCGAGCTACGACGTGCGCCACACCATGGAGAAGCGGGGCGCCGAGTTCGGCGCTTGCCACGAGCCGCGCGCCCGGCGCGTCCCCCGCCTCTCAGGCAACATCGAGTTTGCCATCCGCGTGACCCCCGAGGGCACCGTGAGTCACGTGCACATTCGCAACTCCGACGTCGGCGACCGGCCGCTCGAGCGCTGCTTCTTGGAGGTGATCGCGCAGACGCCGTTCCCCAAGCCCAACGGCGGCGAGGCGAACGTCTCCTACAGCATGATCCTGGGGCCCGCGCGGCCGGGCAAGGACCCCGAGCAGTGGGAGATCGATCGCATCGAGCGGGTGCTCGCCAAGGGGGTCCCGGAGCTGCGCGAGAGTTGCTCCGTGACCGCGGGCTCGTACTTGATCACCGCCTACGTCAACCGCAAGGGGCGCGTGATTGCTGCCGGCGTTTCCGCGCCGGAAGGCGGTGAACCCGAGACGCTCGACTGCTTGGCCCAGGGGCTGCGCTCGTGGAAGATGCCCAAGCCCAAGAAGGGCGCGCTCGCCAAGGTCAGTTTTCCGCTCGAGCTTCGGGCGATGTGAGCGCCTGCGCGGGGAGCTTCCAGGTGTGTACGGGGCGACCGCCCGCGGCGAGATCGAGGTAGTGCTCGAGCGTGGCGGCGAAGGCCGCGCTCTGGGGGAGCGAGCGGGCGTAGTGCGCGTGGAGCGCGCGCTGCACCTGGGACCCCGTGCGCATGGTCTCCGTGCGGGCGCGGACGATCTCCAGGAAGGGGGCGTAATCCGTCTCCGCCACCCCGGCCCGGGCGAGCCCGCGCGCCGCCTCCGCGATCAGGGAGAACACGAGATCGCGCGCGCCGCGGGTGCGCAGCGTGTCGTCCGCGTCGGGCCACGTGAGCTGCGCCATCAGGCCGTGCTTGGCCGCCGCATAGAAGTTGCGCGAGGCGGCCTCGAACGGGAGCACGCGGGTCAGCGCGTCCATGCGATCCGAAAAGCGCAGCGTGAGTCCGAGCGTGAAGCAGGCGTTGGCGACCATGTCCGGCACCGTCGGGCCGGCGGGCAGAGAGCGGTGCTCCACCCTCAGGTGCCCGCCATCGTGCGGGTCGAACACGGCGCGGTTCCAGGTCCAGACGGTGCCGTGATGGAGGCGCAGCACGTCCAGCTCCGGGATCTCCCCGCGCACGAGCACCGCAAAGGGATCCTCCCCGCGCGTGACGGGGAGCACCACTTCGTGATTGACCGCCCCGGTCATGAAGGGCTCCAGTGGGCTCTGGATCCAGGAATCTCCGAACGAAACACGCGACCGCCTGCGCGCGATGCTTCCGTCCTCCGTGCGCACGTCCACCGATTGCTTGAACAGCGCGACGCGGGTCTCCTCCCACAGCCGATGCTCCGCGAAGAAGGGCGAGTTGCCGGCGACCGCGAGCACCGGCGCCGCCGTGAGCTGGGCCGCGTTGTAGTGGCGCACCAAGTCGCCCGCGGAGACGCGCAGGTGAATCTGAAAGGAGGCATTCGCGCCTTCCAGGCTCACGTCGTCGCAGCAGATGCGCAGGCTGTCGGTGCCCTCGATGTGCACGCGAAACGGCTCGCCGCGTCGCCGTCGGAGCGCCTTGCTGAGCGCGAAGTAGCGCGCCCGATCGCTCATGGCCTGCAGGCCCAGGTCCGAGGGGCGCAGGGTGGGTAGGATGCCTACGGCTACCACGCGTGCCTGAGATTCGCGTGCGGCGGAGCTCAGGCGGGCGAGCGCCTGCTCGAGCTGGGCGCGCATGGCCGCGAAGGGGCGCCCGAGCAGCAGATGGGGGAGGGCATTGAACTCCAAATTGAAGCGGTTGATCTCCACCGTCACCTGGGGGTCAGCCAGACGCGCCATGACCTCTTCATTGCAGGCCTTGGGGCGCGCGTGCGCGTCGACCAGGTGGACCTCGAGTTCGGTCCCCACGGTGCGAGGGCCCAAGCCGAAGCCGGGCTGCGAGAGCAGGTGCGCGAGCGCCGCCAGGTCGGCCTCTAGCCGCGCGTGGAAGCGCGCGTAGTCATGGGGCGAGAAATCGGTGCGATCGATGGCGATGCCCATGGTTCCGCCTGAGGTAAGCGCTCGCTAACAGGGTGCTACCGAAAGCGCGTGCGCGGAAACACGGTGTTTCAAGCGCCTTGCGGGCAGCGTTCACAGTTTCTATTTTCGGCCGCATGATCTGGGATTGGATCGCCGCGCGCTGGGCGCTGGTCGCGTTCGCGCTCGTCGGCGGCTGTCCGCAGAGCAAGCCGTCGATCTCGGAGGGGGCCTACCAGGGGGTAATCGAGCTCGACGTCGTGACCCTCTCCTTCGAGGTGCCGGGCCGCGTGGAGGCGGTGCGCGTGGCCGAGGGACAAGCGCTCTCGGGCGACACCGTGTTGGCGGAGCTCGACGAGACGATGGCACGGGCGGAGCGCGAGGCGCGGGCCGCGGAGCTCGAGGCGGCCAAGGCGCAGCTCGATCTGCTGGAGGCCGGCGCCCGCACCGAGGACGTGCGCGCGGTCGAGCTGGAGCTCAAGAGCGTGGTCGCCCAAGAGGCCGTGTTGGCGCGTCAGCGCGCGCGCCAGGAGCAGCTCACGAAGAGCGGCGCCGCGGCCAGCGCGAGCCTGGATGAGCTCGACAACCGCGCGAGCTCGCTCGCGGGGCGACGGAATGTGCTCGAGCAACGATTGCGCGGTCTGCGGGCCGGGGCGCGCCGGCAAGAGATCGAAGCGGCGCGCGCCAAGGTGAAGGCGCTCGAGGCCTCTCTGCTCGCCTCGGACGTCCGCTTGGGGCGCTACAAGCTGCGCTATCAGGGGACGGCGGAGGTGCTCGAGAACCACGTGAAGACGGGGGAGTTCGTCGGCGCGGGCGCGCCTGCGTTCACGATCGCGGATCTCGACCATCCCTACGTCGACGTCTTCGTTCCGCAGGCCGAGATCGGAGCCATCGAGCTGGGCATGGCCATGGAGGCCCGGATCGACGCACCGCCCGGGAGGGCGCGCGGACGGGTGGAGCGCATCGCGCAGAAGACGGAGTTCACGCCACGCTTTCTGTTCAGCGAACAGGAGCGCGCGAACCTGGTGATCCGTGTGCGGGTGCGCCTCGAGGACGAGCAGCACGCGTTGCGCGCGGGCGTGCCCGCGTTCGTGCGGCCGGCCGGGAGGGCGCCGTGAAGGGGGGCGAGCCCAGCGCGGTGCCGTTGACCTCTGCTTCGAACCTGGTGATCCAAACCTCGCATCTGTCACGCCGCTTTGGGGCCACCGTGGCCGTGCGCGATGTGTCCCTCGAGGTGCGCCGCGGCGAGATCTTCGGCGTGCTGGGGCCCAATGGTGCCGGCAAGTCCACGACCATCCGCATGCTGTGCGGCATCCTCGATCCGAGCGGCGGGAGCGGCACCGTCGTAGGGTACGATCTGATCACACAGGCCGAGCTGATCAAGACGCGCATCGGCTACATGACGCAGCGCTTCAGCCTCTACGAAGATCTCACCGTGGAGGAGAACCTGCGCTTTTACGCCGGGATCTACGGCATCTCCCGGCGCGAGCGCAAGGCACGCATCGCCGCGCTGCTGGCGCGCACAGGGCTCGAAGAGCGGCGTGCGCAGATCGCGGGCACGTTGTCTGGCGGCTGGAAGCAGCGCGTGGCCCTGGCCTGCGCGACGGTGCATGAGCCGCCCCTCTTGTTCTTGGATGAACCCACCGCCGGGGTAGATCCGGTGAGCCGACGAACGTTCTGGAACCAGATCCACCGCGTGGCGGCGGAGGGCACCACGGTCGTCGTGACGACGCATTACATGGACGAAGCGGAGCGCTGCCATCGGTTGGCGTTCATCTTCCGCGGCGAGGTGCTGGCGGTGGGCACGCCGCGCGAGGTGGTCGAGGCGCGCGGCCTCTCGGTGGTGGAGATGGCATGCGAGCAACCGGTGCAGGCCGCCGATGTCTTGCACGGGCTCGCGCACGTGGACGAGGTCACGTTCCTCGGCGACGTGATGCGGGTGGCGCTGAGGAACTGTGACGACCCCGCGCGCTTCGTGGCTGAACGCCTAGAGCACGCCCAGATCCGCTTCTCCGGGCTGCACGCCACGCGCGCCAACGTGGAGGACGCTTTCGTGTCCATGGTGCGCGCCGAACAGGCGCGGCACCAAGGCGACGGGAGCTCCACGTGACCCGCTTGCTCGCCATCGCGTGGAAGGAGCTGATTCAGCTCCGCCGCGATCGTCCCACGCTCGCCATGATGGCAGGGCTGCCCGTGATGCAGTTGATGCTGTTCGGGTACGCGATCAACACGGACGTGCGCAACATCCCGACCGTGGTCTACGACCAGGATCAATCCGCGGAGTCGCGCGACTTCGTGCAGCGCCTGCGCGTCACAGGCTTCTACGACCTGCGCGGGAACGTCCGGAGCTACGACGAGGTGCAGCGTCAGATGCGATCGGGCGACGCGCGGGTGTCGCTGGTCATTCCGTCGGATTTCTCCGAGCGGCTGCACGCGGGGCAGGGGGCGTCGGTGCAGCTCGTCGTGGACGGCTCGGATCCGCAGACCGTGGCCAGCGCCACCAACACGGCCGCCTCGCTGTCGATCGCACGCTCGCTGGAGCTCATGGCCGAGCGCCTCGCCCGGCGGGCCGTCCACCTCGGATCGACGCCGATCTCCCTCGAGCCGGTCATCTGGTACAACCCCGAGCTCAGGACCGCGATCTACATCGTGCCCGGGCTGGTCGGCGTGATCCTGACCATGACCATGGTCATGCTGACCTCGATGGCCATCGCCCGGGAGCGCGAGCGCGGCACGTTGGAGCAGTTGATCGTGTCGCCGGTGCGCCGCATCGAGCTGATCGTGGGGAAGATCGTGCCCTACGTGGCGATCGGCTACCTGCAGATGTCGATCGTGTTCTTGGTGGGCCGGTTGGTGTTCGGTGTCCCCTTCGCGGGTTCGATCGGCTTGCTCTACGGACTCGCTTCCGTGTTCATCGCCGCCAATTTGGCGCTCGGGCTCTTCTTCTCCACGCTGGCGCGCACGCAGCAGCAGGCCATGCAGATGTCGTTCTTCTTCCTGCTCCCCAACATCCTGCTGAGCGGCTTCATGTTTCCATTCGAGGCCATGCCGGAGCCCGCGCAGTGGCTCTCGCAAGTGCTTCCGCTCACGCACTTCATGCGCCTCGTGCGCGGGATCGCGCTCAAGGGCGCGGACTTCGCGGATGTCTCGGGGGAGCTCGTCTGGCTCGCGTGCATCCTCGGCGCCTTGATCACATTGGCCGCGCTGCGCTTCACCAAGAAGCTGGTGTAAAGCCGATCGCAAGGCCCGGCCACGCCGCGCCCGCGTCTTGGCTACCGCTTCCAGCGCGCCGAGAGCGCGTGGCGGGAGGCGGGGCGATGCGACTCGAGCCCGCGGATGCTCAGGTTCCGGCCGAGCCGCTGCCATTCCTGCATCAGGTGGTGCAGGCGCTGCAATACCGTGTGATCCACCGCCGAGGTCTGCTCGAGATCGAGGACGACTGCGTCCGCGCCCACGGCGAGCACGTGGATCTGCTGCTTGAGCCCGAGGTAATTCGTGAAGGACAGGGCGCGGGTCACGCGGATCACGCGCTGCCCGAACTCATCATCGTGCGCCTCGGCATGCGCGCGGAAGAGGCCGCCCAGCGGAGCTCCGCGGACGACGTGCACGGCGAGCTCGAGCAGCACGCCCGCGGCGACGCCGACCAAGAGGTCCGTCAGGAGGGTCACGAACATCGTGGTCAGAAACACGCCGAGCTGGTCTGGACCGATACGCCAGGTCTTCACGAACTCGCCGGGGGAGGCCAGGCGCAAGCCGGTGTAGATGAGCATCGCGCCGAGCGCCGCCAGTGGGATCTGGTGCAGGAGATCAGGAAGGCATGCCACGAACAGGAGCAGAAACGCGCCGTGGAAGAAGTTCGACATACGCGAGCGGGCCCCCGCGTCGATGTTCGCGGAGCTGCGCACGATCTCCGAGATCATCGGCAACCCACCGATGGCTGCGGCCACGAGGTTGGCCGCCCCGGTGGCGAGCAGATCGCGGTTGAGGTTCGACTGGCGATGCTCGGGGTCGAGCTGATCCACCGCCTTGGCGCTGAGCAACGACTCGACGCTGCCCACGAGCGTGAACATGATGATGTACTTGATGGAAGCGGCGCTGGTGACCTGGGAGAAGTCCGGAAAGGCGAGGGCGTTCAAGATCTGCCCCGGAAGCTGGAGCAGGTAGGTGGGGCCGACCGGATAGTTGTGCCCATGCCAGGAGTACGTGTGCTCGTGTTCGAGATCGAACACGTGCTCGAGCGCGATCGCGAGCACGACCACCACCATCGGCGCGGGGATCTTCTTCATGTACCGGCTCGGCAGTCTGGGGAGACCGAACAGCACCATCAGGGAGACCGCTCCAATGAGGAAGATCTCGGGGTTGGACGCGGCCAGGCTGTCGGGAATCTCGGCCAAGAGCGCGAACGGCTCCTGACTCGCCGGCTTGACGCCCATCAAGGTGTGGCTCTGTTTGGAGACGATGATCACGCCGATCGCAGCCAGCATCCCGTGCACGACGGAAGGGGGGAATGCCTCGCCGAGCGAACCCGCCCTGGCGAGCGCGAGCACGATCTGAAGCCCGCCGGCCACCATGCCCACGGCGAGCGCCCGCTTGTACCCCGCGCTCGGATCACCGGCGTCGCCGAGCTCGGTCACTGCCCCGAGCGCGATCACGATCAAGCCGGCCGCGGGTCCCTTGATGGTGAGCCGCGCGCTGCCGAGCCACGTGCCAAGCGTGCCGCCGACGACGGCCGTGATGACGCCGGCCACCGGCGGAAAACCGCTCGCCATCGCGATGCCCAGCGAGAGGGGGAGCGCGATCAAGAAGACGAGAAAGCCAGAGGCCAGATCATCTCTCAATGTGCCTTTCGAAAGGCCATTGGAATCCAAGCTCATCGCGAAGCCCCTGAAACCTACGGGAAAAAAACCGACCGCCTCAGTCGGCAGCAAGACGACGCCGGCTCGGTGAGGGTTCCCCCGGAGGTACGGAATTCGACGCGATACTTGTATTTATGCGTCAGCGTTGCGCGTGCACGACGATGATCTCGCGCAGTCGCTTGGAATCCGAGGCGTGCTCGACCTCCACGCGATACATGCCCGGCTCGTCGACGTGCACCTCGAGCTGAGGCCCTTCGACGGCGGTCGGGTGCAAGAACTCGTAGACACAGCCCGCGCGGTGGCAGTCTGGCGCGGCCTTGGAGAGCGCCTGGCTCAAGGGACTCACGCGGATGCCGTGCGGCAGCGCCATCCGCACGGAGGCGAATGCCGCGTCGTGTTCGGCGAGCGAGAGCGAGAGCGACAGGGCCGCGTGCCCGACATCGGGCAGATCGATGCGGTGCTCCACGAAGGCGTGCTCGCGCCCCGTGTCCAGCACCACCAGGTGAGCTGCGATGGCCACGGAGGCAAGCGCAGGCAAGCCCACGCGGAGCTGGCCGAGCCAGCCCATGCGACGGCGACAGCGGTCCTTTTTCTCGACCCGCTCACGTTTTTCGGCCTCGGCCAGGGCTCGCAGCAGGCGCGCCTCGAGATCGGGCGAGGGCCCGACCTTACGCACTTCTTTCAGCGCCTGACGCAACGGATCGCCAGCGGTCATACTTTACCCGTGTGATTCTCGGCGGGTGTGGCCACCCGCGTGCCTGAGCCATTGCAGAATTCGCGCTCCTCAACGCTCGCAAGCGCAGAGAGCGCGGTGCGTAGCCGCACGTGGCCGCGCGCGTGGCGGCTCTTGACCGTGCCCAGAGGCAAGGAGAGGGCCGCGCTGACCTCCTGATAGCTGAGCTCCTCGATGTCGCAGAGCCAGACCACGGAACGGTAGGGTTCCGGCAAGGCGCGCACGCAGCCGAGGACTGCTTCGGTGTCACGCATCAGCTCCAGGGAGCGCTCCGGATTGGGCGCCGGGCTCGGCCTATTCTCCCCGCCGAACCAGTCTTCGAAGAGGGTGCCGAAGCGCTCGAGCGCGTCGCGGACGAGGCCACGCCGGCGGGCGGTGTGTCGCACGCTGTCGAGGTGCTCGTTGCGCACGATGCCGTAGAGCCAGCCGAGCAGGGGAGCCTCCGCCCGGTAGCTTGCGCGGTGCTGGAACGCCTTCACGAGCGCGTTCTGCAGCAGATCTTCGGCAGCCTCCGGGCTGTCTGCCAGGGTCCGGCACAGGCGCAAAAGTGGTGGAAAGAGTGGCCTTACCGCGCGTTGGAACTCCTCGCGTGACCAGGCCTCGGAAACTACGAGCTCCCGGACGGATTCATCCCGAGTCTCGATCGGTAAGAGACGCACGGCATCGATCATACGGACCCGACCCCCTGGCTGCCACGTGAAGTCACGATGTCTTAGGACGCGACGAACCTCGCCTGGGTTCCCCGGGCGCAATTCGAGCCGCACGACGAAATCGTCGACGTCCATAATTGAGCTGTAACTTCGGTGCCCTGCGGCCGAGACGTTCAGTCTTCTACGACCCGCATGAGGGCGCGGGCGTGGGATTCGGTCAACACTTGTACCGGCACATCGAGCACGTCCTCGATCTCCAGTGTGTCGCCGCCCACGAAGCCCAGCAGATTGAAGGGCACGCCGAGCGCCTCGCAGCGCTCCTGCACCTTCGCGCGCTGCTCGGGGGCAAAGCTCACCAGCACCCTCGAAGGCTCCTCGTGGAACAACTTGGCCACGGGGTCCGGGCCACCTCCGGCGGGCAGCTCCACGGAGCAGCCGATGCGACCGGCGATGCAACACTCGGCCAGCGCGACGCCGAGCCCCCCGTCACTGACGTCGTGGGCGCTCGAAAGGAGGTGATCCCGCGCCAGCTCGAGCACGGCGCGTTGCAGCTTCACCTCGGCGCCCAGGTCCAAGGTGAGCGCTTCTCCGCGCAGTTCGCCCGTGCGGGAGACCAGGAACTCAGAGCCGGCGAGGTTGCCGTTGCCGGCCACGCCCAAGAGGGCGACCATGTCGGCCTGACGCCCAAAGCCGATGCCGACGCGGTCGCCCGCCTCACGGACCTGGCCTACCGCCGCGACCGCTGGCGTGGCGGGGGCAGGGCCTTCGCGCAAGGTGACCGTGCTGTGAACAACGGGGAGCTTGAGCGCCAAGCAGGCGTCGCGGATGCCGTCCACCATCTCGGACAGCGCCCACAGGCTCTCGGGTTGATCGGCCTGGCCGAGGCTCAACGAGAGCGCGATGCCAAGCGGCTCGGCGCCCACGCAGACCACGTTTCGGGCGCTTTCGGCGACGGCCATCGCGGCGCCCTGTCGGGGCCCAAGCTGCGTGTGCCGTGCGTTGCCGTCGAGGGACACAGCGATCCATTTTTCGGTCGGAGCGTCGTCATCGCTGGCAAAGCGCAGCAGCGCCGCGTCGCCCACGCTGCCGCGGGCTCCATTCGCGCTTCGCGCGCCGCTCTCGAGCCTCCGCGTCAGCCACTCGCGGCTGCCCACGTTCACGGATCCGAGCAGGCGCACCAGCTCGCTCTCCGCGTCCTCGTTGCGCTTGAGCGAAACGGTGGGCGTGGTGGGATCGAGTTGTTGGGGCTTGAGCGGCCGCTCGTAGGACGGAGCGTCCTGCACCAGCAGCGCCACCGGCAAGTCGACGACCACCACCTGCTTGGCGTCTGCGTTGCCTTTGCCCTTGCCCTTGGTGGCCCCTTTTTCAGGGCTCGCCTTGCACACCACATGTCCCGTGTTGGTCACACGCCCGATAATGCGTGCGGGCACTTCGTGCCGCTGGAACACCTCGAGCACCGCGTCTTCGCGGCCCTTGCGCACCACCAAGAGCACGGCTTCGGCTGGGGAACACAGGATGCCGCCCGGCGAGAAGGGCTCCGAATTGCGGGGCAGGGCGTCGAGATCGAGCTCGACGCCGGTCTCACCACGGGCCGCGAGCCGCACGACGGAGCCCACAAGGCCCGCGACTCCGACGCCCGCGGCGCCCTCGATGGATCCCAGCTTGAGCGCGGCTTGGCACGCCTCGTGGAGCCGTTTGTGGATGTCTTCAGCGGCCGGGGCTCCAGGCACACCCGCGTAGAGCAGGGTGTTGCCGAGGCCCGTGGCGCGGGCGTCCACCAGCGCTTCGGTGCGCCCGACGCCGAGCCCCAGGCCTTGCACGAGCTGGGAGGCTTCATAGCGCCCGTCGAACGAGAGATCCCCGCCGGCGATCGATACCGCCATGCTCCTGCTCAAGCCGCCCAGGCGCTGTGCGAGCTCCTTGAGCTGGTCCGCGGTGTGTACTTCGCCCGCCGTACCGAGGCGCAGCGCGTCGAACAATCCGAGCGGATCGGCGCCCGCGGACACCACGTCGCGGATCGCGCTCCCCAGGCAGACCGCCGCGGCGCTCCCGAGCTCGGCTAGATCGTGCTTGGGTTCTGCGCTGGCCATGGAGAACACGGCGCTGAAGCCATCTCCGAGATCCAGGGCGGCGGCGCCTCCGAGCTGGCTGCTGCGCACGACGCGGGCGCCCGAGGTGGGCAGACGGCGGGTGTGAACGCGGGAAGACTTTTGCGACTCGCGCTCAGACCACAGCAGGGCCAGCACGCCCAGCTCGGCGTGGGTCAGGTTTCGAGCCAGCTCTTTGGCCGCCCGTGCGAACTCCGTCTCAGACAGCCCGAGCGTGCGTGCGAGCTCGGTCGTTACTTCCGGATCCCCTGGAAAAGGAACCACTTTTGTATCTGTCTTCTTCGCTGTGGCCATGCTGGGCGGCGAACCTTAGCCCGCGCGGTTGGCTGGAGCCAGGCGTTGGCTGCCAGTCACCCGAAGGGAGCATCACTCCGCACCCCCCTGTGCGAGCAGACGAAGCAGCTCCGAGACCGAAAGTCCCGGGTCCGGGGCGGCCATGACCTCCCGCACCACGGCCACGCCGCGCGCTCCAGATTGGCGCAACTCGGCTACGTCCTGGGCGCGGACTCCCCCGAGCGCGTAGACGGGCATGCGCACCGCGGCGATGGTCCGGGCGAAGCCCGCGATGCCGAGCGGCAGGCCCTTGTCGGCCACCTCGTGGATCGGAGACAGGGTGGCGAAGTCGGCGCCTTGGCGAGCGGCCTCGAACAGGCCCTTGAGGTCGTGGCGGGAAACGCCGATCCAGCGCTGCGATCCCAGCAACCGCCGCGCGACCTCGATCGGCATGCCTGTCTCGGGCAGCTGGACCCCATCGGCCTCCACCGCGAGCGCGATGTCCACACGATCGTTGATCAGGAGCGTGGAGGCGTAAGTGCGCGTGAGCGCGCGCAGCTCCCGCGCGACGGAGAGCGTCTCGCGCGTGGAGCGCCGGCGCAGCCGCAGCTGGATGGCCACCCGTCCGGGCAGGGCGGCGGAGAGCGCCCGCGTGACGCGCGGCACCAGGTCTGCCCCTTCGTCGGTGATGATGATCAGGTCAAAGGACGGCATCGGCGCGTCCCTTTCTCATTCGTCGGCGTCGAAATCCTCGTCGGCCTGGGTACGCGCGCCGTCGGGATCGGCGATGCCCAGCTCGCTTCGCGCGCGTGAGGCGTAGCGGGAACCGGGGTACTGCTCGATGATCTGGTGCAGCGTGGTCTCGCGGGCCTTGCTGTCGCCCTCTTTCTGGAAGCGCTCGGAGAGGAGCCAGAGCGCCTTGGGAGCGGTGTCCTCGAGCGGGCGCTGCTCCTTGCTGGTGGCGCACTGGTAGGGGGCCAACAGCGCGGTGCAGAGGGCGAGGGCCACGATCTTCATGCTCTCTCCGATCCGATCACGCCTTCGAGCGGGCTCGAGGCGGTGGCATACAGCTTCCTCGGGATGCGCCCGGACAGATAGGCGAGCCGGCCTGCCTCCGTGGCGAGCCGCATCGCGCGTGCCATGCGCACGGGATCTTTGGCGCCGGCGATCGCGGTGTTCATCAGTACGCCATGGCAGCCGAGCTCCATCGCCACCGCTGCGTCCGAGGCCGTGCCCACCCCGGCATCGACGATGACAGGGACCTTGGACTGCTTGAGGATGATCTCGAGGTTGTAGGGGTTGCGGATGCCGAGGCCCGAGCCGATGGGCGCGCCGAGCGGCATCACGGCCGCGCAGCCGAGGTCTTCGAGCTTCTTGCAGGTGATGGGATCGTCGTTGGTGTAGGGCAGGACCGTGAAGCCCTCCTTGACCAGGACGCGCGCTGCCTCGAGCGTTTGTTCCACGTCGGGGAAGAGGGTGGCCGGATCCCCCAGCACCTCGAGCTTCACGAACTCGGTCATCCCGGCTTCGCGCGCCAAACGACAGGTGCGGATGGCGTCGTTGGCGGAGTAGCAGCCAGCGGTGTTCGGAAGCAGCGTGAACTTTCGCTCCCGCAGGTACTCGAAGAGCGCCTGATCCTGGGGCTTGGCCAAGTCCACGCGGCGCACCGCGACGGTGACGACCTGCGCGCCGGAGGCCTCGAGCGCGGCCTTGGTTTCTTCGAGATCTTTGTACTTTCCCGTCCCCACGAAGAGGCGGGACTCAAAGCGATGCTGGCCAATCTTGAGCACGTCTTGCATGGCGCGATCCCTGAACCGGAGCTTGGTTGAAAGAGCGGATGAAGAGGAAAGGGGGCGGGGGCCGACCGGAACGACCCGCCGCGAAGGCTCGCTCAGCCACCGCCCACGAACTGCACCACCTCGAGTTTGTCTCCCTCGCGGAGCTGCGTCGAAGCGTGGTGCGCTCGCGGGACGATGTCTGCGTTGCGCTCCACGGCTACTGGGCGTTCGGAGAGCCCGAGCGTTTCGAGCAACGTGCCGATGGTGAGCCCTTCCTGGACTTCCCGCAGCTCCCCGTTGATTTCAATACGCATGTGGCGAGCCTAGCAGCGACCCCAACTTTCACCAACGGGCCCGCCCCGGCGCGGGAAGGCAGCGGAGGCTCTCGGGGAGCTTTTCGAAGGCCCACGAGGACAGCTCGATCGGGGTCGAAGCAGGGCTGCCCAGCGCCCGCAGAGCCGCGGTACAAGACGGCCCTGGCCGGGGACCGTTGTGGTATCACTCGCGCGTGGCCAGTCAGGCGGACCCAGCAGTGCGTGAGCGCCCCAAGCTCCTGGTGATCCTGCAGGACATGGGGCGCCTGGTGATCCGCCCGTTCGTGAATGTCCTTGCGGAGATCGGGCTCACCACGCGGCTCTTGGGGCAAACGCTGTTCTGGGGGGTGCGGAGGCCCTATCGCTTCAACCTGTTCCTTGAGGCGATGGAGTTCGTGGGCGTCCAGTCCGTGTTCATCGTGGGTCTGACGGGGCTGTTCATCGGGATGGTCTTCGGGATCCAGCTGGTGGACGGATTTCGGGATTTCGGCGCGGAGAACCAGACCGGTGCGGTGGTCGGGATGGCCCTGGCCCGCGAGCTCGCGCCCGTGTTCACGTCGCTGATGGTCTCGAGTCGTGCCGGCAGCGCCATGAGCACGGAGCTCGGCTCCATGCGGGTGTCGGACCAGATCGACGCGCTCACCACGATGGCGGTGAACCCGGTGCAGTACCTGGTCGTGCCGCGGGTGCTGGCGGGCTTTTTGATGGTGCCCTTGCTCACCATGCTCTTCAACATGGTCGGCATCTTCGGGGCCTGGCTCGTGTGCGTGCAGATCCTGGGGCTCGATAGCGGCATCTTCATAGACAAGGTGCGCTGGTTCGTCGACGTGTCCGACCTGCGCCAAGGGCTGATCAAGGCCTTCGCCTTCGGCCTCACCATCTCGCTCATCGCCTGCCGTCACGGCTTCTACGCCAAGGGCGGCGCTGCGGGCGTCGGCCGGGCCACGACCGCGGCGGTGGTGCAGAGCGCCGTCTCCATCCTGGCGCTCGATTACCTCATCACCTCGCTCATCATGGGTGGCTTCTGATGAACGCGCCCGCCTCTGGGGGCGACGCCGTGCACGTCCGCGTGGTGGATCTGGTGAAGAGCTACGGCGGCACCACGATCCTGAAGAACATCACGTTCGACCTGCACCGAGGCGTGACCAACGTGATCATCGGCGCCAGCGGCTCGGGCAAGACGGTGTTCTTGCGCCAGCTCGTGCGACTCGAGCGGCCCGATTCGGGGCGCATCGAGGTTGACGGCGTGGACATCGCGTCGCTCGGGGAGCTCGAGCTCGCGCCCTTCCGCCGCAAGTTCGGCATGGTGTTCCAGATGTCGGCGCTGTTCGACTCCATGAGCGTGTTCGACAACGTGGCGTTTCCCCTGCGCGAGCACGGCAAGCTCTCGCGCAAGGAGATTCTGGCCAAGGTCGAGGAGAGCCTGTCGGCGCTCGGGATCGCGCACGCCATTCACAAGCAGCCCTCGGAGCTCTCGGGCGGCATGAAGAAGCGGGTGGCGGTGGCGCGTGCGCTGGTGATGGAGCCCGAGATCCTGATCTACGACGAGCCCACCACGGGTCTCGATCCCATCACCTCGCGCACGGTGGACGAGCTCATCGAGTCCACCCGCGAGCGCTTCGGGATCACCTCGGTGGTGATCAGCCACGACATGGAGAGCGTGTTCAGCATCGGCCACCGCGTGACCCTGCTGTACAAGGGCCGGATGGAGGTCAGCGTGACGCGCGACGAGTTCATCCGCAGCGACAACGAGCACGTGCGCGCGTTTCTGCAGGCGAGCGGCGTCCGCCTGACGTAGGCGAGCTTTCCGCTTCGAGGGGGGCGCGCGGCTCAGACGAAGTTGCGCACGACCACTTCTTTCACGGGGCCGCGGGTGCTCGCGTCGCAGCTCACGGCGCGCGGCGCCATGACGGTGTCGATCTGAAAGCCGCGGTAGAGCTCCCGGATGAAGGGAACATCGCTGTTCGAGAGCATCAGCTTGGTGCCACGGCGATCGAGCTCCCGGAACACGTCACGCAGGCGCGTCTGGTCGGCCTGGCTGAAGCCGTCCTGCGCGTACGAGGTGAAGTTCGCCGTGCGCGACACGGGCTCGTAGGGCGGATCCATGTACACGAAGTCGCCCGGGCGCGCCTCGCTCAACAGCGTCTCGAAGGAGGCGCAGCGGATGTCCGCCCGGGCGAGCTGCGCGCTGGCCGCGAACAGGTTGTCGGCGTCGAGGATGCCGGGGTTCTTGTAGGCGCCCATCGGCACGTTGAACTCGCCGCGGCGGTTCACGCGGTAGAGGCCGTTGAAGCAGGTCTTGTTCAAGTAGATGAACATGGCCGCGCGTTCGATCTCGGAGCGCACGGAGCGACGCGCTGGGCGTTGATTGAAGCGCTCGCGAACCGCGTAGTAGCTGTCCTTGTCATGCTGTTTGGCGAGCCTCGAGAGCTCACGCACCAGCTCGCCCGCGTGGTCGCGCACGGTCTTGTAGGTGCTCACCAGGTCCGGGTTGATGTCGCACAACAGCGCGCGCTCGGGGGCGCGCGCGAAGAACATGGCGCCTCCGCCCATGAAGGGCTCCACGTGGCGCATGAGCTCCACGCCGGGGGGCATCAGGGCCGAGAGGGCGTGGCGGAGCTTCCCCTTGCCTCCCACCCACTTGAGAAACGGGCCCGCCGCGGGCAGGGCGGTCGTGGCGGGGCTCGGAGAGACGCGGGCAGCACGTGTGGGCATGCGTGGGATGCTATCCCACCCGATCTGGCCCACCAAAAACCCTGCCAAGCGACCGGTCGGGCTCGCCCCGGGCCTCTGAAATCGTTAGCTTGGGCGTTCGATGGCCAGACCCGATGTGATCGCAATTGAAGGGCTCGAAGTCGACTGCGTGGTGGGCGTGTACCCGCACGAGCGGGATCGCCTGCAGCCGCTGCGCGTGGACCTCTACATGGAGGTCGACACGCGCGCGGCGGGCCAGCACGAGCGCCTGCGGGCCTCGGTGGACTACGCGGCGGTGGCGTCGCAGGTGACCTTCCTGCTCAAGACGTGTCGCTTCGGCATGCTCGAGACCGCGGCGCACGCGCTCTCACGGCTCCTGTTGGCGCCGCCCGCGCTCGGCGAGCGCCGCGCCCAGGTCGAAGCGCTGAGGCTGCGCTTGACCAAGCCGTTCGCGCTCTCGGGGCTTGCGGTGCCCTCGCTCGAGATTTGTCGCGACCTCAACGATGTGACGCTCGAGACCGAAGAGTCGCGCTTTGGACGCGTGGACATCGTGTTCGAGACCAGCGAAGCGGGGATCTATCGGCTCAACGTGGCGCCGCACAGCGGCATTCCGCTGCACATTCACGAGAAGATGCAGGAGGCCGAGATGGTGCTGAGCGAGGGGCTCTTGTGTCAGAACCAGCAGGTGGCCGCGGGCAGCGTGTTTCACTGGCCGCTGAGGGCGGCCCACCGCTACGACAACCCGACCCAGCGCTACCAGACGATCCTGTGCGTAGACTCGCCGAGCTTCATGGAGGACGACGAGATCGAGGTCCAGGGCGAGCCCGCTGACGTGAAGCCCATATTCATCCTGCCGCGTACGCTGCCGCGGAGCGTGTCGACGTGAGCGCGCCACGCGTGGTCCTGGTCACGGGCGCATCGGGTGGCATCGGCCGCGCGGTGGTGGAGCGCCTGGCCCAGGCGGGGCGCACGGTGCTGGCGAGCGGTCGGGACGGGACCCGGCTCGGCGAGCTCGCGGAAGGTCATCCGGGGAAGGTGCAGGTCCTCGCGGCGGAGCTCTCCGGGGAGGGCGCCGCGGACGCCTTGTTCGAGCGGGCATGGAAGGCGCACGGCCAGATCGACGAGCTCGTGTGTGCGGCGGGCATCGTCCGCTATGCGCCCGTGGGCCAGGTCAGCGAGGCGGATCTGCGCGCGCAGCTCGAGCTGAACTTCGTGTCGGTCTATCTGTTGGC
Source organism: Myxococcales bacterium (assembly GCA_044507075.1). Lineage (GTDB taxonomy): Bacteria > Myxococcota_A > Polyangia > Polyangiales > DASUME01 > DASUME01. Next base: position 1,176 of record JBIQKA010000049.1, on the reverse strand, counting down.
GCAGCGGGTGGGCATGCACATGAAGGCGCGCGGGGGCGGCTGCGTGGTGCTGGTCGCGAGCACGCTCGGGGAGCGCCCGGCGCCCGCGACCTCGGCCTACGCGGCCAGCAAGGCCGCGTTGATCCAGATGGGGCGCGCGTTCGCGCTCGAACTTGCCCCGAGCGTGCGGGTGAACGTGGTGTCGCCGGGCATCGTGGATACGGCCATGGTGCGTGTGTCGCGGGAGGGAACATCGTTCGACGACGCGCAGCTCGCACACCACATGAAAAAGCTCGCGACCCTGCATCCGCTCGGGCGCATGGGCACGCCCGCGGAGGTCGCACAGGCGGTGCAGTTCGCGCTCGACGCCGAGTGGATGACGGGCAGCGTGCTGACGATTGATGGTGGCGTGAGCCTGCGCTGAAGGTCGTTTACGGATCGAGGGCCGCCAACTTTCGGGGCTTTGGTTGGGTGCGCAGCATACCGAGCGAGATCCCCAGCGCCGCCAGGTTGATGCCCGCGCATGCCCAAAAGGGAACCGCCGGCGCATACCGATAGAGCGCGCCCGCCAGCACCGGGCCGAAGGTGCGCGCGAGGCTGGCCATGCTCTGGTTCGAGCTCAGGGTCTCGCCTTGCTGCGCGGGGTCCGTGAGGCGCGAGATGTAGGCCGAGATCGAGGGCTGCGTGAAGCCGTTTCCGATGGCCACCAGGGCGCTCACCACATAGAGCGCCCACAGGCCCGCTCCGGGCGCCAACGCGAAGCCCAAAAAACCTGCTGTCGTCAGCGCGAGCCCCGTGTACGCGAGGGAGGTTTCACGGATTCGACCCGAAACCCGACGCATGAAGAGTCCCTGCACCAGCGCGCCGATGAACCCCATGTACACGAACATCCATCCCACCTGGCGCTCGCGTAGATTGAACGTATCGGCGGCGTAGAGCGCGTAGGTGATCTCCAGCCCCGAGAAGGCCAGGATCATCAGCCCGTTCGTGCAGATGGCCTGGGCGACGCCGGTCTTCTTGAGCGTCTGTTGCAGCGTCGCCATGCGCGCCACGAGCGGAGAGCGCGGGTCCCTTCGCTTCACGCGCCGCTCTGGCGGCAGCGATTCGGGCAACGCGACGAAGGCCCACACCAAATTGATCAGGCTCAGGCCCGCGGCGACGAAGCAGGCGAGGGGGCCCACGCGATCGTTGATGGGA
>JBIQKA010000237.1:0-5107 GCA_044507075.1 Myxococcales bacterium | reverse complement strand
CGCCCTCGCTCAGCGTGAGATCGAGCGCCACCTGCACGGAGAAGTCGTCGTGCATGATCCACATCTCGCGGTGGCTCTGGATGGTGAGCCGCGTGAGCGCGAGCTCGGACGCCCCTCCTCCCCCCGCGGCGTCTTCTTGGACTTCGGGCGGGGCGTCTTCGAAGACGATGTCCGGGTTCGGGTCGAGCGCTTGGACGTCGCGCCCCTTTCCGCCGGTCAACCACAGGCGCCCGCGGTGGATGTCGATGTCCACGGAGAGCTCTCGGAGCGCCACCAGCTCCGCTGTGACCTTCGTGTCGAGCGTCAGCTCGCCGACCACGTTGCCCTCCTGGCGCAGTGGGAACCTGTCGGTCGTGAGGTGGACGCGCGCCTTGCCCGTGCCTTGGTCATCGAGCCTGGCCTCGCCGCTGAGCTTCACGTCACCGTCGCCGTCCTTGGCCGTGAGGTTCTGCAGCGTGAGCTTGCGATCGTCGATCGCGATGCGCCCATGGAGGTGGCGCACGGGTTGCGCCAAAGCGGCGATCGAGAAGCCCACATCGTGCAGCTCCACGAAGCCCTTCGGTCTGGGCACCTTCAAGCTGCCCGTCAGCTGCAGATCGGCCGACGCCGTGCCGCTCACCTGGCCGAGCGCCTGCACCGCGGACATGGGGCCACTGAGCGGGAGCTGGTCGAAGCGCACGCGCGCGGAGATCGGCGCGTCGAGGGCCACGGTCGGAGCCAGGGACAAGTCGCCGCTGAGCGGAGCCTCGAACGCGAGCTGGCCGTTTTCCTTGCCCTCGACCTGCAGCTGTCCGCTGACGAACGCAAGCAGCTCTTTTCCGGCGCGCCGCGTGCCGAGCTTGAGCCGTGCGCCAAGCGGCGCTCCGCGTTGCCCGCGCAGCTCCGAGAGAGCGGCGCTCCCGGCGAGTTCGAGCGGCTCGCCACCGGCGACTTCGGCGTGCAGATCCAGGTCCGCCTTCCCGCTGCGCAGCGCGCACAGCCCTGGCAGTTTGGAGAGCTCGATCTGTCGGGTGGTGAGCCCCACTTGCACGCGCGGAAGATCCAATTCCTTGCCCGCGAGCAGGCTCGCGATCTCGAGGTGTGTCTTGGCTTCGATGCGCGCGCTCCCTGCGGCGTCCCCCTGACTCGCGACGGTCACGAGCACATCGCCGCGCGCGAGCTGGGCGTCGAGGCTGAGCGCGGAGGAGGAGCCGGTGACGCAGGACTGGTCGATCTTGTCCCCAAAGATCACGAGCCGCAGCGCCGCGTTTCCGTCGAGGTCCTGCCCGTCGTTCTTCAGCGCGAGCTCGGCGCCCAGGCGCACCGGCAAGTTCAGCTGATACGCGCCCGCGAGGTAGCCGAACACGCCCTGCATGGTGTCGAGGCGACGCTCATGAAGGCGCCCAGCGAGCGCGAACGGGGGGAGTTTGCGGTCCTTCTCCAAGCGTTCGAGCGCGCTGCGCAGGCTCCCGCCCTCGAACGTGGTGCTCGCCTCCAGCGTGGCCAGCTTGCCCAGCTCGTCGTAGATCGCCGCCTTGAGCTTCAAGTCCGTGGGCTCGAGCGCGAGCGTGGCCTCCATGGTCTCGGGCTTGGCCGAGGGGTGTTCGGGCAACCTCAGCCCCGCCCGCAGCCCGAGGGTCAGCTGCGGCGCGTCGAGCGTGCCTTTTCCGTGCGCCTCCAGATCGAGGGTGCCCGCCAGTGCGCTGATGCGCGCGTCTCCCAGCATGAGCAGTCGCGAGGCGGGCAGGTGCGCCTTTCCGTCCAGGGTTAGCGTGCCCTCTGCGAGTGCGTCCGCGATGGCGCGCCGCTTCTTGAGGGGCGCGGTGAGGCTCGCCCGCACGTGCAAGTTCGTCCCATCTCGGGCCGAGCGCAGCGCGAGCTTCGCACCCAGGGTGCCGCGCGCGAGATCGGCCTCGGCGTCGAGGGAGAGCTCGGCGTCCGGCTCCCCCATTACGCTCAGGCCGGTGGCAGCGAGCTGCAGCTCCGCGATGGGCTGCTTCAGGGTCCCGCGCACCTTGGCGTTGCCTGTGACCCGCCCGCGCAGCTCGGGCTTGTCGAGCAGCGAGGCCCACTGGGCGAGCTCGATCGAGACCAACGAGAGCTCCACGTCGAGCGCGCCGCCCTCGCGCAGTCCGCCGCGTGCCCACAGGCTCTGCGCCCCAGCGCGCACCGTGAGCTGCTCGAGGGAGATGTCTCCGCCAGCGATCCTCAGCTGCGCGAGCTCGAAGCTGAGCGCGCGCGCGAGCGCGTGCGCTTTGCCCTGGGCGTCCAGCACGAGGTCACCGTTGCGCGCGCGGGTGCCGGAGACCGCGCTCTCGACCGCGGCGTTCATGCCCCGCCCGGTGAGTGTTCCCTGCAACGTCTCGGGCGTGAGCTCGAGGTCGGCGCGCAGCGCGTCCAGCACCACATCGTTTGCGACCACGCCGGTAAGCGCGAGTTCGAGCTTCCCCACGGGCCTGTGCGCGTTGCCCCCCAACGTGCTGTCGAGGGAGAGCGCCGCGATCTTGGCGCCCTGGGCGGCGATCGCCGTGCCGCGTAGCTGCACCTGGCCGCGCAGGCGCGCTCCTTCCCGCAGCTCGAACGCGAGCTGGCCCTCGAGCTCCCCTGCCAGGCCGCGCGCGCGCAGCGGCGCGAGCGCCGAGAGCTCCATCCGATCGAGCACGAGCTTTCCATCCCCCGTGCCCCGCTCGGTGTCGTAGCTCCCACGCAACGATAGGCGGGATCTCAGCTCCGAGAAGCGCAGCGACTTCAGGTTCACGACGGGCAAGGCGAGCACGACCTCTGCCGTGCCATCGGGGATGGGCTGCTGGTCGAGCCGAACGTCCCGCCAGGTGAGCGCGAGAGGAGTCGCCTTCTGCGCGTACTCGCCCGCGACGCGCAGGGCTCCGGCGATGGAGAGCTCCGGGAGCTGGGGGCTGACCTGGGAGAGCACGAGCGGCTCCGCGCGCAGCGCGAGCTCGGCGCGCGCCAGGTCCGCCTTGGCCTCGAGGGTCACGACGGCGGGCGCGCCGTCGCGCGCTACTTCGAGCCGCGCCTTCGCCTCGAGGTTGTTGTCTTGGCTGGTGGCGCGCAGCTCGAGCGACACCGGGGAGCGCAGGTCGAAGTGCTCGGCGAGCCCGAGCCGCTCTAACGCCTCGTGCCCCAATTGCCGGAGGCTCAACTGCACCTCCTCGGCGAACCACGGCGAGCCCTCGAGCGGGCCGAGCGTTCCGTTGAGCGAGAAGGGCGCGCCTGCCAGCGAGCCGGTCAGCGCCACGCGCCCCCCTTGCGCCGCGCTCCACGTCCCCTTGGGCGCGCGGAGCGCGAGGAGCTCCGCGCCGTCGGCGGTGACGCGCAGCATGGCCTGATTCAACATCGCGCGCGGCGTCTTGCTCCAGCTCCCGCCGCCTTCGAGCTCCTCGACGCGGGCGGTCAGCGCGCGACCGGTCCATGGCGTCGCGAGCTCCGCGTCGAGTACGCGCAGGAGATCTACGCGCACCACGAAGTCGCTCGGTGCTCGTTCGGGGGGCTCGGGCTCCGCGGGCTGCGCGAGCAGGGCCTCGAGATCATAGCGAGCGCGCACGTGCGCGACGCGCGCCCGCGTGATGTGCAGCGTGCCCTGCGCGAGGGCGAGCGGCTCGGCGCGCAGGGAGAGCTCGCCCACCGTGCCGAGCTTCTCCTCGCCCGGCCCGGTGACCTCGACCCCGTGCAGCTCCACGGCCCACGGGTCGAAGCGATCGATGCGCGCGATCTGCACGCGATAGCCGAAGCTCTGCTCCACGTACGCGAGCCCTCGCTGCACCACCACCGCCCGCAGCGGCGGCACCGCGAGGCACAGGACGATCGCGACGAGCACCGCGACGACCAAAAGCAGCGGCCCCCCGATCAGCCATCCGAGGGTACGCAGGAGCCCGCGCAGGGTGTCGCGAGGTGCCATCAGAAGGCCTCCCCGATGGTGAGCGCGATGGCGCCGTTGAACTTGGTGAAGCCCAGGTCGGTCGGAGGCGGCATCTCGTCCGCGGGCACCTTGCCCTGAATGCCCCGGGGCCGCACGCCCACGTCGAGGCGCAAGGGACCTATCAGCGTGCGGTAGCGTAGCCCCGCGCCCACCGCCGTGTTCATGTTCTCGAAGCGGAAGCGCGGCGCCGCGTTGACGTCGCCCATGTCGGAGAACAGCACCACGGAGAAGCTCTTGGCCAACGGCACGCGCAGCTCGAGCGAGGCCTCCCAGCGGCGAATGCCGCCGTCGAGACCCACGCCGAGCCGGCCCGGATAAAAGCCGCGATTGCTGTTGGCGCCGCCGCCGCGCAGGCGATACGGGCTCGGACCACGCTCCTGGGACTGGGTGTCGAGCTTTGGGGACGCGCTGAAGATATGCATCGATCCCAGCGCGAAGCGCGCCGCCAGCACGATGCCGAGTCCGAGCGGCGCGTAGCCCCGAGCGTCGGGCGCCACGCGCAGGTAGTTCCACGACCGATCGAAGATCTGCACCGCCTCCTGCAGGTTGAGCCCAAAGTAGGCGCCCCGGGTCGGATTGACAGGGTTGTCGCGCAGATCGAGCGTGACCTGCTGTTCGAGGAACGGGAGCAGGTAGCTCTTCGGTAGGATGGAGCCGTCCATCAGCTCCTCGGGGGTGGCGTTCTGGATCTCCTGCTTGAGCACGTGCTGCCGGCTCAGCTTGTCCACGTGCAGGATGTCCTGATGCACCGCCACGCGGACGTTCAAGCGCTGCTTGAAGAAGCTGCGCGTGAGCCCGACCGCCAGTCCGACGTTGTCCCGGAAAAACAGCATGAACGGGTCGGGCCCATGGTCCCACATGGTCTCCACGAACAGCGTGGTGCGGGCCTCGATCACGCCCGGCTGGGAGAAGTTGCCGAGGATCAGGTTGCCAAAGCGCGGGCTGTTGTCCGGGATCTGCGGGAACTGCCCGAGAAACAAGAGGCGCGGGCGCTCTTCGAGCCGCAGCCGACGCAGCCCTCCCAGGAAATTGCGATGCTCGTAGGTGGCCACCAGGTGCAGATCCCACTGGGGCACGCTGATGGTCTCGAGCGCGGGCCCGGCCAGCACACCAGACATCACGCCGCCGCCCAACAAGATCTCCTGCGTGCGCCGCGGCTCGAGCTGGATCTTCACGTCCACCTCGTCCGAG
>JBIQKA010000048.1:0-34838 GCA_044507075.1 Myxococcales bacterium | reverse complement strand
GCGTCCGCATGGCCTACGACTACCTCGGGCGTCGCGTTCAGAAGATGGTCGAGGAATTCGACGGATCAGCTTGGGCTGCACAGGATGACGTACGGTTCGTCTATCTCGGTTGGAACGTGATCGAGGAGCGGCACACGTCTGCGGGCGTGAGCACGAAGAAGAACTTTGTGTGGGGCCTCGACTTGTCGCGGAGCATGGACGGTGCCGGTGGCATCGGTGGACTCTTGGCTGTCGTCGATGACACGGGGAGCCAGATGGCTTTCCTGTATGACGCCAATGGCAACGTGGGCCAGCTCGTGGATGAGCAAGGGGCCGTTGTTGGGCGGTATGAATACGACGCCTTCGGTAACGTGCTCGTCGCTGAGGGCGTGGCTGCGAACGACAACGCGTGGCGGTTCTCGACGAAGTACGCGGATCAGGAGACGGGGCTCGTTTACTACGGGTATCGGTTCTACGACGCGGGCTTGGGGCGGTGGACGCAACGTGACGTGATCGGCGAGGCCGGTGGGATGAACCTTTACGGCTTCGTAAACAACGGCCCGGTGGATCGCTTGGATCTCCTTGGAATGAAGTGTGTGAAGGAGTTCGGTTCCGGAAGCCGGCGCGCGGTCGTGCGGTGCCAGCCCAATGACACCGTGAAGGATATCACTTCGGTGGTGCCGTTTGATGAACGCGAGTTCTCGCGTTGGCTGAGGGCCGAAGAACGAGATATACCGTCAGGCTGCCAAAGCACGTGGCGAGTGCCTTGGCAGCGTGCGGCACGTCCATTCCAAACCAACGCAGACCTGCCATCAGCAGCATCCAAAGCGTCGATGAATAGGCTTCCTCGGGCGCGTGCCGTGGGTGAATGACCAACCCGAACCCACGCACCAGGTTCTCGCTGTACGCGTACGTGATGGCGGCGTCGTCGATGTGCCAGTCCAAGAATGCGAGCGTAAGGGAGCAGTAGACGGCGGAGGCCAACAGAGCCTGAAGCCGGGTACGCAGTGGGTCCGACGGAAGCCTCTCCCAGACCGCGACACCGAGCCCTATCAAGACAAAGGCGACGCCCAGGTGCGGAGCCAGGTGTTCCGCAGCGAGGGCTGAGGGACCGAAGCGATGCGCCAGGAGTGTTGGCCTGGCGCACAGGGTTATTCCCAGGGTTGAAAGGGCAACCCCGAACCACGTCGTTGGAATCTTGGTCGGAATAAGGGAAAGACGTGTCAAGGCGCCTGATTGCAAAGGCTCCTCCTGCGGGCGGCCGGAGTACTAAGGCGGGGGGGGACGCGCCAACGTACAAGTGTTGATGCACTCAGGCAAGGGAGGAAGACTGCAAAAGTCGTTCACTGGACGCCCGTCATGAGGTCACGACTCTGGTGTCCGGATCTGGAGACGCTGAAGAAAGGCGCATGACGTTTTCGGTACGCTCGCGTGAACCAGCCGGCTACACCCCCCACTGCGTTCGCGTGCAGCGTCGAGACCGCTCGTGCCAGACCCGCACTGTCTCGGAGCTTGCGACGCGGGCATGGACGGTCGAGCCGAGCCCTCCGCGGACTCGAGCATGCTCAGGACAGGCCCGTGGCGGCATTGTCGACATTGGGCACCTGCAGGAGCAATCCGCGGTACTTACGGTCTTCGTGCGCGCACTGCAGTGCCACGCCGCTCGATGCACCCGGAAGCTGACGGAACCAGCAGCGTGATGGACAAGTAGGGGGCGCTCAGTCGCGAGCGGCCCAAATGCTCGCCTCGTACGCATGTGCGCTCGCCAGCCGCCGGAGCACGCGTTCACGCTCCTCCCCGGCCACCTCTACGGGGTGCTGTTCGGAGGCGTCGGCGCGCAGATCGAAGCGATGCAAACGACCGCTGCTGGGCCAAAACATGTACTTGATCCCGTTCAGCACCAGGGCCTGAGAGACTCCCTCGAAGAAGCTCGCCACAAATGCGGGGGGGCGCTCTGCAGATCGCAACAGGCTGACGCCTTGGGTCTCGAACTTGGGGCGCTTGAGCCCCATCAAATCGGCGATGGTTGGGGCGACATCAATTTGGCGAGCCTCGAGTGTCCCCGCTTGACGCAGGCGCGCATCTTTCGACCAAAATAGGAGGGGAACGGTGATCTCCTCTTCGTAAAGCGAGTTGTTGTGCACGAAGGCGCCGTGCTCTCCGAAGGATTCACCGTGATCTCCCACGAACACGAACAGCGTGTCGTCCGCGAGTCCATCTCGGTCGAAGGCCGCGACGAGATCGCCCATCACACGGTCGGTGTGTTCGATGGCGTTGGCGTAGCTTTGCCAGTCGGCCTTCTCCAGATCTTTCTTTCCGGGAAAGACATAGGGGTGATGACTGTCCGAGGTGAGAATGACGCAGGCAAACGGCTCGCCGCCAGGTCGAGGGAGGAGGCTGGGGGCCGCTACGAGGGCCTCGTCGGTCGTTCCGTAGGTTGTTCTGCCGTGGGCTCCGGTCAACGCCTCGAGCTGCGCTGCGCCCCAGATCCGCTCGAAGCCATGCGCGCGCAGCAGTCCGTCGGTGTTTTCAAAGCCTAGATAAGCAGCGCTGAAGGCGTAGGTCGAGGCGCCGCGTTGCTCGCGCAGGTCATGGAAGACCGAACTCTCGTGAAAGGACATGGCCTCTCGGATCACGACTCCAGAGCTGGGCATGCGTCCGCTGAGTACGGCGTATGCGCCTTTGGAAGAATGGGGAACGGTGGTGTAGGCTCGGGCTAGAAGGCCGTCCTGAGCGAAGCGCCGCAAATTGGGCGTCCGCGGTGAACTTTCGACTTCGATGCCGCGCACACGGAAGGACTCGAGTAGAACGAGGACCAAGTTCTTGAACGGCGCGGCGTCGGCGAGACGAAGCCGTGGAGTGGTTAGCGTCTCATGCGCCGAAATCAGAGGCTGCTCGAACGCTGGGGGAGCCTGCCGTGGCGCCTGTCTGAAGTGGGCGCGGAGTTGGGTGACGAGGAGGGTATCCTGCAGCGAGTACATGAAGTTGGGGCAGGCAATCGCGACCGCTGCCAGCGTTGCCCCTGCGATCAAGTAGCTCCTCAGTCCGGATCTGGAGTTCAGAGCCCGCATTCGCTCACCGTGGCGCCGCTGGAGCACCCACAGTCCCGCCCCGAAGATCATGTGTAGCCCGCAGGCAACGACGAGAAGGCGTCGGAACGTCATGCCGAAGCCGCTCGACTCAGTGAGAAAGAGGCCAGAGCTCGAGCCGAGCGTGGAAAACTGCTCGAAGAAGTAGCGCACCACCGCAATGTCCAGGGGCTTGAGCCAGAGCTGACGCACGCGCATGTCGACCAACAGCAGGAAGAGCAGGAGCCCCAGGCCGGCCCAGAGCAAAGTGAGCCCGCGCCATGAAGCCCGTGGCACGGCCCACATGAGCGCTCCTAGACTGGCCCAAGCCAAGAGCAGATCCTGCGCCAGGACCAAGAGCCGCGAGAGTCCCTCGACATCGCCCGACAGCGTCTCCTGTACGGTGGTCGTAAGAATTAGCTTGGGCGCCGCGAGCAACAGAACCCAAAGTCCGCCGGTGAGAGACGCGACCAGCAGCCACTCCAGGCGACCGGTCGTCGTAAGTGCAGCTGCCGGCGCCTCGGGTAACTGCCGGACAGCCGACCCTTGTTGGGCGGGAGACGGTTCCATGTTTGGGACATGTCACAGAATCGCCATGAAGAAAAGTTGAATCAGGTAAGGTCGTCCGTTAGTTCGCATCATGTCCGCTGCGCAAACGACTTAGAGTGAGACAGGCAAGCAAGGTCGTTCACTGGACCAATGGTTGTGGACCCTTTCACCCCATCGAGCCCCTATTGATATTCACGCTCTTCGTGAAAACCTGGGCCGGCGAATCGTGCAGCTTTCCAGCCGCATCGCAGGTTTTGGGGCACTCGGCACAGGGTGAGTCTGGCACGCCGAGTACCGTGAGACGCCCACTCGAGATCGGGCTGCACGCGGCGTGACGGGTGGCACGTTCCGCGGGGCTCATGGGGGTGGGTGGTCGCTCCTTCACGCGCAACACCAACTGAGACGGCCGCGCCGAAAGCCGCGCACGGACAGATGACGCCCGACATTCACGAACAGCGCCTCCACGCTCCACTTCCCACGGCGCACGCGAACGCGAACGCGAACGAAACGACGCTCACGCTCGGCCTGCGTCGAACCGCGCGATCGGACCTGTTCGGGGAGCTTCTTGGCGAGCGTCGCGAGCCTCGAGCTTCTCGTGTGGAAACCCGCCGCTGTCTGCGGGACGAGCGTGCGCGTGCGGGTGGGCTGTAGAACGTGGGACGTCGAGCGTGAGGAGCCGCTCGTGGGAGGTGGGACCTTGCCCGTGCTGCGCTGATTGCTGCACTGGGTCTTCGGGATCTGGCTTTGCTCGGTTCACCTGCAAGGTATCGGCCCGCACAGGCTCCAGGCACCCACCGAGAACCCGTCCCTGACCTTCAAGAAGAGCCGATATTCCCTGCGCAGCCCTCCGGGCATCCGGGCGCGAGTGCTTGTCCCATCGCACGCCCAGTGAACCTGAACTTTCTGGAGTCGGTGCGATCAGGAGGCAACGGACTGGGGTCCTTGGGGGTGGGCCTACGCTCTCGCCGCGTTCCCGTGCAGCGTCGAGACCATCCAGCGTACGAGGCCGCGGCGACCCTGGGGAGAAGTCGGATGGGTTAAGAGCCCCTCGATCACGAACATGGCGACCTGGGCGGCGTGCTTCTGGTCGGCGGCGGGGACGCCGTGGAGGTTCAGCTCCGCCGTGAGGATGGCCTCGAGCATCGCATGGAAACGTTCGTGCCAGAGACCGCCTCGGAGCGCGTGACCCGGGCATGGACGGTCGACACGAGTCCCTCTGCGGACTCGAGCATGCCCAAGAGCCACATCGCCTGTGCGTCGAGCGGTGCGCGGCGTCTGCGCGGATACTCGCGGGCGGCCTCGGCGACCATCGCGTCCAAGTGAGCGCCAACTTCGCGCTCGACATCGTCAGCTGGCGGCCCGGGAAGCGGCTTTCCAAAGTGCGGGCTCCCATCCTCGTCTGCGCCTGTGAGGGCGACTCCGTCGCGCCTCCGGAGCCCACCATTGCCTACACCAAGTGCGTGCCGAACTGCGAGCTGAAGACCTATCCCTATGGGCACTTCGACATCTACGCGGGTGAGCCGTTCGAGCGGGTGACCAGGGACCAGCTCGCTTTCCTCGAGCACGTCGTGCCGGTTCGCGGTGTGGATGTGAAGGTCGCGTCCGCGAGCCGCGCGAGCTGACAGTCCACGACGTCGAGGACACGCCTCTTCCGCGTTCGTTTCGGAAGCACTTGCGGGCACCGGGCTGCAAAGCTCTTGGCATCGGCGTTCACGGGGTGAAGCGTGCGCATTGCGCCAAACGCGAGTGGAGCCTCTGGTGTGTTCTCTGCTAACGGAACGGGATATGAGGATCCATTCTGCGTGTGTTGGCGGCCTTCTGGTGTTCGCAGGCTGCTTTATTCTCCTGTCTTCACCCGATTGCGCCGCGGCGCAGGCAGCGGATCCGCCTGCGGTCGTCGAGCCCCCGGCGAGCCCACCACCGGCGGAAGCCGCCTCCGAGGCCGAGCCCATCCCGGCCAGTATCGAGGAGACCCCAGCCCCGCCGGTCCGTGTCGCGGATACGCCAGCGCCTCCGCAGGAGGCGAGCGCGGCCCGCGATCCGTTCGCGCAACTCGACGCGATCCAGCGCGAGGTCGCGGGGATTCGTCAGGCAGTCGACGAGCTCCTCGCGCGTGAACGTGAGGAGCTGCAAGAGGAGGCCAGGCGGCGCATTGTGAAGGCGCAGCTGGTGAACTACCCGGTGGGGCGTCTTGCGGCCACCACCGTGGTGCTCGCGGTCGCCACGGCGGGATTTACGTGGTTGACGGTGGCGAACGATGTCATGGCTGCACCGCTGGCCGTAACCGCCATCTCGGGCGCGCTCACGACGGTGGCCGCGGCCACGCTGGGACGCGTCGTGCGCAAGAGGCGCGCCCTACGTCGAGGGATTCTGGCTCGCGCGCCTTGAGGAAGCCGTAATCCGTTGCAGCTCCGTCGGCCTCTCGTACAACGTACGTCATGACCCCATGGGATGACGCGCAATACTTGATGTTTGCGGAGGAGCGCACGCGACCGGCGCGAGAGTTGCTCGCGCGGGTGCTCGTGGAGAAGCCGCATCAGGTGGTCGACCTCGGCTGCGGGCCTGGGAATTCGACCGAGTTGCTGGGCGAGCGCTGGCCGTTCGCGCGGGTGGTGGGCGTGGACAGCTCGCCCGAGATGTTGGCGCGGGCCCGCGGCGACTTGCCGGACCTCGAGTTCATCGAGGCCGACGTGAGCACGTACCGTCCAGAGCAGCCGGTGGATCTCCTGTTCGCCAACGCGCTCTTTCAGTGGCTCCCCGATCACGCGCGGCTGCTTCCGGAGCTGGTGCAAGCGCTCACGCCCGGTGGCGCGCTGGCCTTTCAAGTGCCGAACAACTTCGAGGAGCCGAGCCATCGCGCGATGCGCGAGGTGCCAGGGCTGTGGCGCGAACGCTTGGCCGGCGTGGGCACGGAGCTGCGCGTGGGCAGCGCAGCGTTCTACTACGATCTGCTCGCGCCGCACGTGCAGCACCTGGACATCTGGCAGACGACTTATCAACACGTGATGGATGACGCTGAGCAGATCGTGGCGTGGGTGAAGGCGACGGCCTTGCGTCCGTACCTCGAGGCGCTCGATGAGCGTGAGCGGCCCGCCTATCTCTCGGCCTACCGCGAAGCCATCGAACGGGCGTATCCTCGGCGCGCCGATGGGAAGCGATTGTTCGCTTTTTCCAGGCTGTTCGTGGTCGCCGTGCGCTGAACCACCGCGAGCGACGGGGTTTACGCGTTGCTGTGAGCTCCTTGGGCCCAGCGTCTCGGCGCGATTGTCCGGGGTTAACCCCGCATCCGCACGGCGCGGATCGCAGCGAGCCGAAGTGTAAGGCCTCAAGACTACATCGGAACATGATGGACGAGGGGCGCTGCGCCCACATCATGACTGTGCGCGGGGGCGACCTCGGGCGGGGGCAGACGCACTCGTTCTCCAGGAAAATCGTGCAAAAGTCTACCGCGAGTCCTGAAGACGTCATGGTATGTTGCCGCCGGAGACTACGCGATGGGTATTTCGGACGAAATGCCGGCTGAGCGCACGGGGACCGCTGCGAGCGACCTCGAGCTGACGCAGGAGACCGAGGCTCTCGTGACGTTTCGCGTGGGCACCGCGCTCTTGGGCGTGCCTGCCGAGTTCGTGCAGGAGATCGCCGACCGCTCCGACGCGAGCCCCATTCCGCTCGCCCCAAGCCACGTGGCCGGCTTGATGCCGCTGCGCGGTGAGGCCGTTCCGCTCTTGGATTTGAACCAATTCCTCAGTTTCGAGCCCGAGCCCGAGCGCCACGAGCTCGAGCGGCCTCCACGCGTCCTGGTGGTGGCGGCGGAGGGGATGGTGGTCGGATTGTGTTGCGAGCGGGTGCTCGGCATCGAGCACGTCCCCATCCTCTCCCTCTTGCCTCCGCGCATCCATGCGAACTCCGCCATCGCTCCGTACATCACTGCCGAAGCCGACCGAGCCCGCTCGGTATTGGCACGGCTCAACCTGGCCGCCTTACTCAAGGCAGCGCGCGTGGGGGCGTGATGCGCGACGATCCGGAAAAGCAGCTGGTGCTGGTGCTCGACGAACGCAACTCCGAGGGCTCCAAGTGGTTCGAGGAGCTCGCGCGTCAGTTCCAGGTGAGGCGTGTCGTCTCGGTCATCGGGAGTCATCGCAGTGGCCACGAATCCGCTCCGGTGGCCGCCGTGCTGCACATCAGCACCCCCGAGGTCCGCGCCAGCGCGCTCGCTTCCCTCATTCGCAGTCAGCCAGGGCTCGAGTGTTGTCCCATCTACATGCTCGCGCAGGCGCCCATCGAGCCCCTTGCGCAGGCGCTGAAGGGCCTCGCGGGCGTGGAGGTGGTCGATGTGGCGCGCGCGTCCTGGACGCTGCGCACACGCATCGGCAGCGGCAGCAGCAGCTGGCGATCGCTCCCGGGAGCGGACTTCGGCGCGGAGACCAGGCGCAGCTCCAGCAGCAGCAACCCTGCCGAAAGCCCGGTCGCCGGTCCGAGTCCCCACGAGCGCCTCCAGAAACGCTTCCTGGTGCACAGCGCGGAGCGCGGTCAGCGTGCGCTCGCGCTGTGTGAGGAGCTGCGTGCGCACAACGTGCCCGTGGAACGTCGGCGTTTTCTTCTGGGAGAGATCAAAGATCTCCTCAACATGATGAAGGGGGAGGCCACCATGCTCCGCCTGCGCACGATCGCGGACCTGCTGATGACCGCGGAGAACGTCATGGCGCGGCTCGACGACTCCCACCGGGTGCAGGTGCCGCGCGGCGTGTTGGGGCTGTTCAGCGAGCTTTCGAGCCTCAGCGGGAGCGGGGCCTCGCTCGCCGCCTTCGACGTGGAGCTCCACCAGCAGCGGCTGAGCTCGAGCGAGGACGACGGCGCTTCACGTTGGCGCGGCTAACTCGGCGCAGGGGCCTGCCACAGGCGCGAATCCACGTCAGCGCCGCCGCGAGAGCCACGCTTGAACGCGCTCCAGAAAGAGCTGGTCGTCGTCCGTCTTTTCGATGCTGCCGTCCGCCCCAGAATTGCGCACGATACGAGCGACCTCGGCGGGTTCGTGCGCCGAGTGCAGGACCACCGCGCCGTCGCAGGCCTTGCGGTAACTCTTCACCACCGCCGGCAGCCGCTCTTCGGTGAGCCCCGGCATGCGCAGATCGAGCAGGATGACCGCTGGTTGAAAGCGCGTGAGCTTGTCGGCGATCTCGAAGGGCGTTTCGCTCGACTCCACTTGAAAGCCGCTCGCCTCGAGGATGAGGGTGATGAGCTCGCGCGCGATCTCGCTGTCGTCGATCACGTAGACTCGCGGGGGAGATGTCATGGGAGATGGCCTTTCCGTAAGGACTTCAACCGTGCCTGACACAACGACAGCGCTCGCTCGCGAGTGTAACAGACCGGCTCGATCCCGGAGATGTCTGATACGGGGGAGATCAGCGCTTCTCCCCCGCTCAACAGGGACTCGGCGCGCAGCAGCGCGGCGAGGTGTTCCTGGTGACGTGACTCACGGGCGTGGATCCCCGCGAGCAAGTATTCGGAGGCCCAGCAGCGCGGCTCGAGGAAGAGGGCGCTGCGCAGGCTCATTCGGGCATCGGTAAGGTTTCCTTGCTTGAGGTGCACGATGGCTTGCAGGAGGTAGGGCTCGGAGCTGAGCCCGTCGAGCGCGATGGCGCGCGCATAATGGGAGAGCGCGTCGGCGAACGCGTGTTCGCGCAGGTGAAGGTTTCCGCGATCCAAGAGCCTCTTGACGCTCGGCAGAGGGTCGATCGATGGGGGGAGGGTGGAGAAGCGACGAGGAGGCGTGGAGGAGCCGGTGGGGCGCTGCGAGGGCGCGCCGCGGGTCCGAGGCGGCGCGCTGCTCGGGCGAGACGGCGGGCACCTGGGGGGTGCGCTGAGGTCCCGGACGAACAGGAAGCCGCCCCCCACGCGCTGTTGGGGGCGAAGCTGGGTGATGTGACCGCGCAGGGACTCCGAGGATGACAGTATCAGCGCGCCGTCATCGGCGAGCGCGCGTTCGAGCCTTGAGAGCACGCGCAAGCGGACGTCTTCGGCGAAGTAGATGAGCACATTGCGACAGAGGATCGCGTCCCACGCGCGCCCTGACCCATCGGGGAGGAGTGGGCGCGAGGAGGCCAGGTTGTGCAGACGGAAGGAGACGCGCTCGCGGACCGTCTGCTTGAGCGTAAAGCCGTCCTTGGTCGGCGAGAAGAACGTCTCGCGATCGGACGCACTCAAGTGTCGGAGCGACCATTCCGAGTACTGCCCCAGGCGCGCCCGCCCGAGGGCGTCGGCGTTTACGTCGCTGCCAGTGAGCTTGAGTGGAATCCCGATCTTGAGGCCCAAGAGGGCGAGCGTGTATACCTCTTCGCCGGTGGAGCAGCCGGCGGACCAGACGTGCAGCGGCCTGCGCACCTTGGTGTGACGCTCCGCAAGCCAGCTCTCCAGCGTGGCGATCTGCGGCTTGTCGCGCATGAAGTAGGTTTGGCCGTTGGTCGCGACATTCACGAGCGCGCGTGCGTCTTCGCTCTCCAGGTCGGCCAGGCTCAGCTGCTTGAGCCAGGGCTCCAGGCGTTGGCTCGAAGAGATGCGCTCGGTGAGCTCGGCGAGGCGCCGGCCGATCAGCGCGTCGGGCTCGAGACCGAAGCGCTCGCGCAGGAGCGAAACGACGCGCTCCACCGGCGTCACACGGCGCTCCCACCCGAGGCGATCCTGATCAGCTCCTGCAAGATGGCGTCGGGCGACAGGGCGCGCTTGGCTGCGCCCACGGCGAGCGCGGCGCTGGGCATGCCAGCGACCGTGGAGCTGGCCTCGTCTTGTACGAAGGTGTGGCCCTGCGCCCGCTGGATCTCGAGCAAGCCGCGCGCGCCGTCTTCACCCATGCCAGTGAGGACGCCGCCGACTGCGCTGCGGCCAAAGGCCCGCGCGAGCGACTTGAGCATCAGCGTGCCGGAGGGGCGGTGTCCGTCGAGGGCGGGGCCCGTGTCGAGCCTGAGCGAGAGGCGGCCATCGAAGAGCAGGTGCGCCCCATCGGGGGCCACCACCACCAGGCCCGGCCTGAGCTGGGTGTTCTGCCGCGCCACCTGCACGGTGAGCTGGGTGTTGTTGCCGAGCCAGCTCGCAAACCGCTCGCAGAAGCCCTCGGACAGGTGTTGTACGATCACGATCGCGTAAGGATAGTCCGCAGGCAGGCCGCGCAAGAGCCGCGCGAGGACCGGCGGGCCGCCGGTGGATGCCACGAGGCCCACTGCGCGCAGCGTGGAGCCGGCGAGGGTGGGGATGGCGGGTTCCGGTCGAAGCTTGCTGGGGGCAAGCTCGGCCGCCGGGTCGCGTCGCCTGCGCACCACGCGCACGCGAGACACCGCGTGGACGCGCTGGCGCAGGTCCTCCTGTTCCGCCGGGGTGCCGGCCCAGGTGCTGGGCTTGGGGACCAAATCGAGCGCGCCGCGGCGCAGCGCCTCGAAGCTGAGCTCACCGGTCTTGCCGGCGGGGTCGGCGGTCATCACCAGGATCGGCGTGGGCGTGCCGGCCATGATGGCTTCGATGACTTGCAGGCCATCCAGACCCGGCATGTGCACATCCAGCAGGATCACGTCGGGGCGCGCGGACTCGGCCAGTTTGATCGCATCGCGTCCGTTGCGTGCCACGCCGCAGACCTCGACACCGCGATCAGCCTCCAGGATCTCGACGATGGTCTGGGCGAACAGCTCGGAGTCTTCCGCCACCAACACACGGACGGGTTTCACGAGCTCCCCTCATCCACCAAGAACCGTCGCACCGTCTGCACCAGCTCGTTCTCTTCGAATTTGCCTTTGACCAGGTAGGCGCTGGCGCCGAGCTCGGCGCCCCTCCTGCGATCGACCTCCGAGCCGCGGGTCGTGAACATGATCACGGGCAGGTCGGCGAACTCCTTGGTCTTACGGATCTCGCCGAGCAGACCGAACCCATCGAGCACGGGCATTTCGAGATCGGAGAGTACGACTGAGGGGCGGCTCGCATGGAGGCGCTCGAGCGCGTCGCGGCCATTGACGGCTTCGACCACGTCCAGCCCCTCGTTTCGGAGGATGGAGGCGATGAGCTCGCGCGTGACCTCGGAGTCGTCCACGACCAGCACCGAATGGCGCGGAGAGTGCGGCTTGGTCGACGCGCCCGCGGCGCGGGGGCGGCGCGCGTCGTCGAGCAGGTCGACCAGCTTGTCCACGCTGAGGAGCAGCATGGCGTTGCCGCTCTCGGTGATCGCCACGCCCTCGAGCAAGGAGTGGCCTGCAATGAACAGCCCGGTGGGCCGCTGCAAGACGTGCTTCTGGCCGAGCACGGCGTCCACCAAGAGGGCTGCCATGCGGCCCGAGGACGAGACGAGCAGGGCGTGTCGGTCGTCCTCGCTGCTCGACTCCACGCCCAGGGCAGGGGCGAGGTCCACGGCCGGGATGCGCAGTCCCTCGTATCTTACGACCCTGCTGTGACCGATGGCCTCGAGCTGCGCGGTCGAGAGCCTGAGCACTTGTTCGACGCGCTGCGCACCGAGCGCGAAGTCCTGTACGCCCACGCGCGCCACCAGCACCGGCTTGAGCAGCAGGGAGCCAGGGACCACGAGGATGAAGCGGGTGCCTTTGCCGAGCTCGCTCTCGATGCGCACGCTGCCCCCGAGGTCGCTGAGCGTGCGCGCCACGGCGTCGAGCCCCACGCCGCGCCCAGAGATGTCGCTCGCGGTGCTCCTGGTGGAAAAGCCTGGCCGGAAGATCAAGCGTGTCAGGGCCTCCTCCGGCAGCGACGCGGCCTGCTCCTCGTTCAGCAGCCCGACTTGCAACGCGCGCTCGCGGACCGCATCCAGGTTCACGCCGCGCCCGTCGTCCTCCACGACGACCTGGATGGTGTTCGCGATCTGCTCTGCGCTCAGGCGCAGCGTGGCCACGGCCGGCTTGCCCTGGCGCTCACGCTCCTCGGGGCTCTCCATGCCGTGGTCGACCGCGTTGCGCACCAAGTGGAGCAAGGGCTCGCCCAGGCGCTCGAGCACGCGCCCGTCGACGTAGACCTCGGCGTCACGCACCTCGACCCGGACGCGCTTGCGCTGGGTCACCGCCAGGTCGCGCACCGCCCGCGGGAAGCGCTCGAAGAGCACCGAGATCGGTTGAAGGCGCAGGTTGCGCAGGCGCGCCTGGAGTTCGTCCTGGGCGATGCCGGTGTGGAAGAGGCGGTCGCGCGTGTGGGCGAGCTCCCTGCGCGCGGTGCGGCGCGTTTCGACCCAAGCTTTGGCGAGCTGCCCGAGTTGTCCGAGCACGCTCTCCATGGTCTCGCGGCTGACGCGACTGGGATCGCCCACGCGACCGAGCAAGGCCTCCACGCTCTCGAGCTCGCGGTGTAGCGCGTCGATGCGTCGCTGCAGGGCCGAGACCGAACGTTCGAGGGTCTGCTGATTGAGCAAGAGCTGCGCGCTCACTTTGCCCAGCTCGTCGAGCTTGGCCGGATCGATGCGCATATGGGCGGCCGACCGAAAGAGCCACTCGGTCTCTGGATTGGCCTGGGGCGTCGTGTGCTGCGGGTCGGGCTCGGGGAGCGCGGGCGTGGGCCTGGGTGTGGCGGCCGGCGCGTGGGGAGGTGCCACGGGAGCCGGCGCGGCTTTTGCGGGCTGTAGGGCACCTCCGGTCTGCAACGCGGACACGATCCTCGCGAGCCGCGCGCGGACCGCGGGCACGTCCGGAGTCGGCCCGGTACCTCCCTGCTCGTTCTCCACCAGTTGTCGCATGGTGTCGAACCCCCAGAGAATGTGCTCGATGCACCACAGGGAGCTCGAGAAGCCGGCCGCATGCGCGGCCAGGATGACCTCCTCGGTCTC
This sequence comes from Myxococcales bacterium, assembly GCA_044507075.1. Taxonomy (GTDB): domain Bacteria; phylum Myxococcota_A; class Polyangia; order Polyangiales; family DASUME01; genus DASUME01. Next base: position 21,443 of record JBIQKA010000048.1, on the reverse strand, counting down.
GTGCGCGACCGCGTTGATGTCGGCCAGCTGCATCAGCTTGGCCTCACCCTTGAGGGTGTGGATCTCCCGCATCAGCTCTTCGGAGAGCGCCTTCTCGGTCGGGCGGGATTCGAGCGCGACGAGCACGTTGCCCATCGCCTCGAGGCGCTCTGCGGCGCGCACCAGGAAGCGGGCGCGCATCTGGGCGCGCGCCTGACTCACTCGGTCAGTCACGGCGTCACCCCCGGAGCGCGGCGCGCGAGAGCGCTTCTCACGAAACGAGCCGCATCGAGCACGAAAAGGTAACGCTGCGGGAGCGCGAGCAAACCGGAGATCGCCGCCCTCGGCGCGAGCCCGGCCACGAACGGGGGCAGTCGCTGCAGTTGGCCCGTGAGGCTTCGCACGGAGACCTCGGGCCCGACGAGGAGTCGCACGCTGCGCTCTCCGACCTGGAGCGTCAGAACCCGTCGCATGGCAGCGTCGTCCGGCAAACGGACACGGAACGCTTCGGCCAGGTCGATGACCGGAGAGGAAGCATCGCCTTGCCCGTCACAGGGGATGGAGTGGTCTTCAATTGCGCCCACGTGCCTGGCATCGAGACCCAAGAGAAGAGAGCCAAGCGGGCAGCACGCCAGCACGAAATGCTGTAGCGGGAGGTCCGGGGCGGCCCGCGGCCTCGCGTCGGTGGTTCGGGCGAAACCGCTCCCGGAGCTGAGACCTGCGCCGGGAGGCTTCGACGCCGCGCGCGGACTAGCGGTCACGGCCCCGGCCCTGACGAAATGTCCAGTCACCAAAATGGGAGACTACCGCCGGCATCCTGAGACCTGCCGCGCAAAGAGGGACGCAAAGAGGCTGGGATATGGCCGCATCTTGCCATACGCTCTGTCGTACGAAAGTGATGTCTGTCGCATCCAATCTACGCATCGAAACCACTTGGAGGTCCATCGCGCGCTGGGCGCCGGAGCAGACGTCTGCAGACCATCTTTACGCATACGCACACGCATGCCGTCGGCATTCGCCGCGGCCCTCGCGCGTGTTGGGCAAGGCCCGCCCGTGAATCGGGAGCGCCTTCGGCAGCTGTTCGTCGATGTCGATTCCCCAGTGGCGGAGCAGCTACTTTCGGTACTGCAGCGGATGGAGCGCGGCTTTTCGAACGCGCTCTGCGACGAGGCGGGCCTTGCCTGCCATCGCCTCCGAGGAGATGCGCGCACGGTCGGCTTGGATGTGTTCGCGCAGCTGGTGGGGGCCATCGAAGACCGGCTGAGCGTCGCGCTCAAGGACGGCGTCGGCATCGAGCAGTGCACTCTTTCGCGCATGATCGTGGGGGCGCAGGAGATCGTTCGTCGCATGAAGAGCGGGGTGGACGGTTGCGCGGAGCCGCTCAGCTCGGAGTGGCTTGCGTGGATGGACGCCCAGCGCCTCGCGTGATCACGTGCGCGGCTGCTGATCATCGAAGCGAAAGCGTTCAATGACTGCCAGCAAGCGCTCGCTGAGGGCCGCCAGATCCTTGGAGCCGGCGTGCACCTGGCGCGAGCTGATGGCCGATTGCTGCCCTACCTGGCTGATGTCGTTCATGGCGGCCGATACTTGCTCCGTGCCCGCTTGATACTGCTGCATGACCATGCGGATCTCGCGCGCCGAACGCGTGGTCTCCTGCGCGAGCTTGGTGCCCTCCTCGGTGGCGAGCACCGACGCGCTGCTGGCCTTTCGGATGTCGGCGGTGAGCGCCTTCACGTTCACGACCGACTCCATCACGTTCTCGGCGAGCCGCTGCATCTGCGTGGCGACCAGCGAGAAGCCCCGCCCGGCCTCGCCAGCCTTGGTGCCCTCGAGCGCCGCGTTCAAGGCCAAGAGGTCGCTCTTGTGGGCGATGTCGCGGATGCTCTCGAGCGTCTCGCCGATGCGCTCGGTGGTGCCCGACAGCCGCGCGATGGACTCGCCGATCAGCTGGTTTTTGCCCTGGGTCTGCTCGGCGTTGCGCAGCACCACGTCGATCGCGGCGTTGACTTGGTCGCCCGTGGAGACCAGCGAGCCCATCGTGCGCCGCGTCTCTTCGACGGCGCTCACCTGCTCGGACGCGCCCTGCTCGTGTTGGTTGGCAGCCGCGGACATCTGGGCGGCGGCGCTGTTGATCTGCGCGGAGACGGCGACGATCTCGTTCACCAGCGAGCGCATGCCGCGGCTCACGAGAAAGGCCAGGAAGATCAGCGACAGCAGGCAGGCTGCGGCCACGCCCATCGTCAGGCTGATGGACGAGCGATTGGCTTCCGCGGCCAGATCGAACGCCTGCTTGAGGGCCTTTTGGTCGCTGTCTGCCCCTTTGGCCAGCAGGCGCTGCAGCTGGTCGAAGGTGGTGCTGGCCAGTCCCATGTTCGTGACCACGCTCTCCGAGACGGTGCCAGCGATCAGCGCCGTGGTGCTCTGGGAGCTGAGCTTGTAGTAGCGTTCGACCGCTTGTTCGAGCTGCGACAAGTCGCTCTCATGGCGTAAGCCTGCGTCGCGGATGATCGCGAGCTGCGTTTTGAGCTCGGATCCCAAGCGCTTGGCCTCCTCGAGCCCCGCCGCGTCCGAGGCCGCCGCGGCGTCCTGGAACGAACGCTGCAGGCGTGAAACCAACAGATCCACCCGCTGCGCTGCCTGCATCGCCTTGATGTGCGTCTTCTGGATGATCTCCACGTGCTCCATGCTCTTGGCGCCGAGCCAAGGGATGACCACGAGCAGACAGACGAAGGCGGCCGCTGCGACCGAGGGCGAGAGGAGGTTGAGGTGGCGGAACTTGAGGCGGTGAAACATGGCGAGCGTCCGTCCAGGCTACCTTACTTCCATGTTTGCACGCATCTTCATGGTTGTACGCATGCCTTGGGGCCGGACCCGGCCACGATCGACACGTCGAAGCATATCCAGTCGGGCGGACATACCGCGCTCGGGTTCGCCACGTCGCAGTCGATGATCGTGCAATAGGGAGCGGCGCCGGGTTGCTTGGCGCAGTACGGGGCGCTCGGCGTGCAATCCTTGTCGGTATCGCAGAACTCGCCGATCTGGGCGCCTTCACCGGGGGCGGCATCGCCGCCGGCGTCGCCCGTTGGGGTGTCGCCGTCCCCGGCGACCTGCTCTTCATCGTCATCCCCGTCGAGGTTCAAGGACTCGAAGAACTCGGGAGGAGCGCAGAGCTTGTACATGTAGACGAGGTCTGAACCACAGGCGGTGTCGGGATCCTGCATGCAGCCGGCACCCAGCGCAGTGACCAGGAGCGCGGCCAGGCCGCCGATTCTTGCAAACTGAGCCACCGTTACCTCCCCGCGATCACTTTGCCGCCCCGCACCCGCGCGACCACGGCCACATGGGGCCCGACGAGTCTCGCGGGCACATAGCTGATCGCGTCTTTCATCACCTGCAGCGTGCGCAGCGCGAGTTCAGGCGTGGACACCTCTGCCGGCGCGCGCGCGCCGCCTCGGACGCCCTGATCGATCCAGAAGCGCGCCGAGGCGTCGGCGTCGAAGCCCAATACAGCGAGATCGAACGAGACGCGGCCGGGGGTTCCCTTGGCTAGGTTGAGCGGCGTGATCTTCTGCCCATCACTCCAGAACTGCTTCTTGCGGGTGAAGATCGCCTGCAGGTCCAAGCCGCTGAGCTGGCCGGCCGCAGCCGCCCGTGAGGGGTGGACGATGACAGCCAGTTCATTCGCGTCTTGCGCGATGGTGGTCGGGGCGCTGCCGCAAAGCAGCACCACAAAACTAAACCAAACGACCGCGGTGATGACTCGGTGTGCCATTAGAATGCCATCACCAGGCGAGAGATGACTTGGTAGAATGTATTCCGATCGGACGTCTCCCACTCCTTCAAATTGACGAAGTGGAATGCGCTCACCTGGTTCTTCACGCTGACGCGGGGGGTGATCAGAAGGTTCAATCCTACGGACGATTGGAACGTTCCGTCGGTGCCCGTCGAGGCGTTCTCCTGGCGAATGAACTCCCCCAGCACGTAGGGCTCGATGTAAAGATCGGGCCTGGTGTAGGCAAGGAGCGCGTAGCCGTTCCACCTGTACTCGTTGGGCGCACGCGTCGTGGGGCCGGTGGCGGCGGGTTTGTGGTAGCCGTCCGTATACTCGATGCGGTTCATCACGCCTTCGGTGCGAAAGCGGAAGTTGCCGACATCCGCGGCGAAATCCACGGCCAGAGCGTACTCGGTGCCCTTGTAGACGGTGTCGGTGCCCACCTGGAAGGGCACAAACCGCGCGATGTACTTGCCCACGTCCTTGAACTGATCCCAGTACCAAGAAGCGCCGATGGTGATTCGATTCTTGTGGCGCGCGTAGATGCGACCGCCGAACGCCTTGTTGCTATCGACATCGACCAACGCGATGTTTCGACCGTTGCTTGCAGTTAGGTGGTACCCGAAGTCCCAGTAGCCCTTGGTCAGCATGCCGAGCACCTCGATGCCGATCTGACGCGTCGGGAAGTACTCAGATGCGAAGAACGACGGCAGCACCATTGAGATCAGGGTCGGCATGCCGTGGTCGACGTTCCAGATGCCGTAGGGCGTGAGGAAGAGACCGGTGCGAACGTTGAACCACTCGCGGGGCTGCCATTGCGCCCACGCGCGTTCCAGCATAATTCCGCTCCACTGGATCTTGTTGCGGCCCGTGGTGCTGGAGCCGTCGAAGACCGAGGTGTCGGTGCGCTCATACGTATTCGCGGTGCCGGGGACGGCGTAGCTCACGTCCTGGCCGTGCGGCCAGAGCGAGAGGCGCGTCTCCACCAGGGCTCGGAACTGCTCGTGCGGCTGAGCGTCGAAGTACAAGTTCATGCCGCCGAACTGAAACGTGAGTCCATCCGTGCGGTTGAAGCCTGCGAGGAAGGCGCGTGAATCCGGGAAGTGCAGGTACTGCATCCCGGTGTCGAAGAAGCCGTAAATCTTGAGGAGATCCGGCTCTACCTCTTCCGTGAGTCCCGCCAACTCAGCGGGGAGGGCCGTGCTGTCTGCCGGTGGCGCGGAAGCCTGCTGGCTCGCCTGGACCTCGGCGAGCTTCGCCTCGAGCGCGCGGATGCGCTCGAGCAGCTCGGCCGGATCGATCTCCTGCGCCGGAGCCTTTCTCGGACTCGATTCCTGAGCTGACGCGGCGGGTGGCTCGGGTGCTTCTTGCGCGGGGGCCTCCTGGCCCTCTACGAGCGAAACGGTTCCCAGACCGACCCATAGCGTCAGCGCTCCGCACCAACCAAGAGCGCGCATTTCCCCCACTCGACAGCTCTCAAGGAGGCCGTCCTCAACGGGGGCTATCTCAACATGAAGACTTCATCTAACCAAAGGTCAATTTGTAATGGGTCCCAAGAAAATCAGGCGGCCTCTACAAGGGGCCTCACCGGGCAACAGGAAGTGGATGGGAAGGTCGCCCAAGGAAGGGGGGGGCCGCAAGGCGGCTTTACGGGCTCTTTTCGCGCCATGATGCAGGGCTGCGGCGAGCCAAGAACATCGCGGCCCGCGCGAGGAGGAGGTGTCTGCATGCTGGTGGTTCTCAGGTGTGGACCAGCAGTAAGGGCTTTCGCTTCGACCCCGCGGAGGGATGTATTCGCGGTCGGGGTGAGCGGCTTCGACGCGGGCAGCGCGCCCCTCTCCAGTCTTCTCACGGCCGCAACGCGGTGCATAATTGGGGCCTTGGGGAGAAGTGCCGATGGTGCGCGGGTGGAGAGCTGTGGTGGGGCTTGGCTTGGCGCTGTGTTGCAGCGGCCTGGGGGGCGCCGAGGCTGAAGGGCGCGAGCAGGAGCGAATTTATCAGCGCACGGACACCTCGGGCCGCGTCGTGTACACCAACATCGGCAACGTGAGTGAGGGCGGCGCGCCGCTTTCGGCCATCGAGCTGCGCGAGCTCTTGAAGATGGATTTATCTGCTGCGTCGCAGGGCGATCTCTCCGCGCTCGATGCGCGCGTCGCGCAGCTGCACGAGACCACGCGCAAGAGCGGAGCGTGCGCGCAGATCCGCGCGGCCTCTCAAGGCTCGGTGGCCACCCGGATGTGGAACGAGGAGCAGCCGGAGCTCCTTGCCTGCACAGGGCTGATGGGGCTCACGATGCTGTTTGGCCTCTTGGGCAGCGGCAGTGTCGTGTCGTGGTTCCGTCTGGCCTTGGTGGCTGGCTCGGTCTCGACGGGGTACCAGGCGGCGTCGGACGCGTGGGCGCGTCACGGGCAGCTGGAAGCCGGCCGGCGGGCCTGTTCGAGCGAGCTGCCCGCGGGGGATTCCACGGATGTCGACGTCGTCAAGAAGCGCCTTGGCCTGGCGGCCGACTTTCAGCGCTCGGTGCAGGGGCTGTTCGATGCGCGCGAGGGCAACCTCGACAACCGGGTCCGGCACTCGCTCCGATGAGGCGCGCGCGCGGGAGCTATCAGTGCCACTTGTAGCCCGCGCCCACCATTTGCCGGAACACCGCGTGGTCGTGGTCGTGCAGCTGACTCGAGCCGTACTGGGCGCCCACGTTGAACAAGAACGTGAAGAAGATCTTCTCGCGCCAGAACGCCTCGAGCCCGAGGTCCACCCAGGTCACGCCGCGGAAGCGCGTGTCGCCGGAGTTGGCGTTGCGGTTGCGCCAGTTCCACAGGCCGAGCTGCTGCTCGACGCCGACGATCAGCTTGAATAGCTTGGGCAACGAGATGTCGGTGACGAAGCCGAAGGCGACGCCGAGCCCCAACGCGCGCGTGCTGCAGTGCCTGCACAGCTTGCCCACGTTGAATTGCGGGCCCACCTTGAAGGCGCCGCTCGCGCGCGCCCACTCGACAAACTTGAACCGGAAGGGGGCGCGCAGATCGAGGCCCACGTCCTGGCCCCAACCGGGCAACCCATCGTGACCGAAGGTGGGGAGCGCCATCTGAATGCCGACATCGCGGTTGCCTCCGCCGCCGAGATAGAGCCCCGCCCGGAGCTGCGCGAAGCCGATGTCACCCGCGACGGCGTTGCCGACGATGGGGGTGGCGCCGTTGATCGTGGGCGTTTTGTTGTTGGGGATCGGGACTTGAGCGTGGGCGACGCTCGCCGCGCAGCCAAGCATCCACAGGGCAGCCGCCAGCACGCCGGTTCGAAGCGGATGGTTCCGGCGAGCGAGCTGTCGAGCAAAACAAAGAACGTGCATGCCTCGAGTCAGTCCTTTCCGCGACGGAACGTCCGTGCGCTTCTTGGCTGCCAAGTATTCGAGCCAATCGAGACTTTGCACCCCATTTTCCGGACGCAAGCGTCGGTGCATCGCGCTGCCACGTGGGGCATTTTGGCCGTCGTTAGCGCGCGCGAGCCGGCCTGCGCGGCCGCTTGACGCGCAGGTAACGATCCGTGTCGACGGGCCTCCCACGCGCCCACGCCTGAAGCAGTGGATGCACGGACTCTTCCCAGGCGCCGCTTAAGCGCAGCGCCAAGAAGTCACGGTACAAGGTCTCGATCAGCCCCTCGAACTCCTGAGTCATGCGCATGCGCTCGTAGAACGCCTCGTGGGCCTCATCGCTCTCCTCGTCCGCGCGCCCACGCCGCTTGCGCGCGCGCGGCTTGGGCTTCAGCTCCTCGACGAGCGTGCCGCGAGCGCTCTCTTCCTTGCCGAGCACCGTCTGAAGCTTGAGGCCCGAGAAGGCGAGCTGCTCCGCCTTCAGCGTGAAGCTCGTCTCATCTCCGTTCCAGGCCACGCGGATGCCAGCGCTTTCCGGGAGTTGACCGGCGAGGAGCGCTTCTTTCGCCTCGCGGCCTGCGCCTGGCGAGGAAGACGTGATCTTGGTGCTGACCTTGCCGGCCGACAGCGCGAGCCGCTTTTCGATCCACAGCCCGAACGGGCCGTGTTCGGCGGTGCTCAAGGTGGCGTCGAGCACCTCGGACTCGAACCAGAGCCAAAGCAAGAACTCGCGCCCCACGAAGCGTCGCTTCTCGATCCGATCGCTGAGCTGCATGTTCAAGCTCCCCGCGTCTCTGCGAAGCTGGTCTCTTCGACGGTTTCCCAGGCCTTCTCCTCCGCCCTGGACAGTCCGAGCCGGCTCGCGAGCGTGTAGGGGGCCTCGGGGATGAGCTTGAGCCCGAAGGTCTTGGTGAAGAGGTCCGTCATGGCCAACGCGGGCTTTGCCGACTGGCTGAAGAAGCGCACCACGCCCTCATCGAGCGACCAGGAGAAGTCCGTCATTCGCATGTTCGGCACGAACTGCTTGCGCAGCTTGCGCGCGACCAGCTCCTTCAACTCGGCGCGCTCGCGCTTGGACAAACGTTCACGGCCCTTCTTGTCGAGGTAGGCCTGCTCGGCTTCGCGCAGTCGGGTCTTGAGCAGCGGGCCCGGGATGGCCCAGCGGTCGGTGCGGAAGCCCAGGTTCAAGAAGCTGTTGTAGAAGCAGTTGTCGTAGCGTAGCTCGAGCTCGAACGGATCTCCGACGGCGCACCATCCCGAGCGTTCGAGGGCATCCTCATCGGCCACCAGCGGCTTCATCACGCGCAGGCGGATGGCCTTCATGTAGCGTTCGCGAAAGTCCTCAGGCGGCTCGCCTTGAACGAAAAAGCGCGCGTAGCTGAGAGAGCCCTTGAGTGCCGGCATGGGGGCCGGTGTGTAGCACGCGCGCCGCGGGCCGTCTCCGCAGGGAGAGCGAGCCCGGTGGGCGCGCTAGCTCGGCAGCCCGAGCTCACGCCAGCGGACCATCCCGCCCGCGAGGTTCGCCACCCTCGCGTGACCCGCCTTCTTGAGGATGAGCGTGCCCATGCTGGCCCGCTTGCCGGTTTGGCACACCACCACCACGGGCTTGTCGCCGGGCACCTCGGGAGTACGCGCCCGCAACTCGTCGATCGGGATGAGCTGCGCGCCGCTCAGGTGTCCGAGCTCGGCGTCGAACTCGGAGGGGGTGCGGACATCGAGGAGCTGAACTTGCTCGCGATGGCGCGCCACCCATTCCGGAGAGATCTCGCTGATCCCTGCGTAGGTGGTGATCACCGGGCCCCAGTCCGGGGCCTTCGGGCCCGTGTCGTGCTCGGGCTTTCCCGAGCGCAGGTTGGCGGGCACGGCGGCGGTCATCTGTTTCGGATGGGGAAGTCCGAGGTTGTTCATGTAGCCCACGAAGTCCTCTTCGCGCGCGCCGCCTCCGATCCGGGGGTTGTGCCGCAGCTCTTCGCTCACCGTGCTCACGGTGCGGCCCTCGTAGTCGTGGGCGGGGTAGATCATGCAGTCGAGGGGAAGCGTGAACAGCTGCGACTGGATGGAGTGGTACAGGCGATGGGCGTCGCCGCTCTGGAAGTCGGTGCGACCAGCTCCGCGTACGAGCAACGCATCTCCGGTGAACACCATCGTGCGATCGGCGGTCACGAAGGACAAACAACCGTCCGTGTGGCCCGGCGTTTCCCGCGCTTCGAGGAGGTAGGAGCCGAAGCGGATCAGGCTCCCGTGCTGCAGGGGGACATCCACGTTGTCTGCGCCATAGGCGCGGGAGAGGCCGATCCGCCCGCCCAGCTCGGTCTTCATCAGCCAGGCGCCCGTGACGTGGTCCGCATGACAGTGCGTGTCGAGCACGTAACGCAGCTCGAGGTCGAGCTCCCGGAGCAGCGCGGCGTCGCGCTGGTGCTGTTCGAACACGGTGTCGATGAGCACCGCCTCGCGCGTCCGCTCGTCGGCGAGCAGATAGGTGTACGTGCTGGAAACATGATCGAAGAGTTGTCGGAAGATCACGGAAGTTCCTCACTCGGCACGGGCTCGGGCACGGGGACGGGGACTATTGCCGCTGCGGCGCCTCGATGGAGGCGACTCGCTCGTGGGGCACATCCAGTAAGAGCCCGGGCTTTTCCCGCCGAGGTATTCGTAAAGGCGTGGCTTGGTGCGCAAGTTGTCATGGAACGGTTCGAGCAAGGTTCCGTTCTTGGTCTCGCGTTCGGCCACGAGCGGCGCGAGGTAGTGTGCGTTCAACAGATGACCCCAGGCGCCCTTGCGCTCGTAGCGGTCGCCGAGGATCCGCGCGCTGCCCACGCCATGCGCAGGCGTTAGCATGCCGAGGTGAGCGACGAGGTCGAACTCATTGCCGTAGCTCTCGATCCACGGCGCGTGACGTGGAGGACAGTCGCCATCGGTCAGCGATACGAAGGGCTCCATGGAGGTCGCGCAGTTTGCGAAACAATAAAGTTCCAGCTTGCCGATGTCTGCGCGGGTGAGGCGCCTCAGTGCTCTGCCCACTGCCGGATCGTCGGGGTGTCGATCGACGATCCGGCGGGCAGCCCGGCGCTCTGGGCTGACGCGCTTGCCGCGCCTGCGCGCGGGCACAAAGGCTAGGGCGCGCTTGCGCTCCCGTTCGCGCTCGCGCTTGACGATGGCCTCTTCCAAGGTCTTCAGGAGCACCGCCGAGAGGATCGTGCCCTGCGAATGCGCGATCAGGATGACGCGCTTCACGCCGGGATCGACGAGGGCTTTGACGAGCGGGCCGAGCGCTCCGCGGGCTCCGTCGGTCATCTTGTCCCAGGCCTTGCCGATCGCGCATTCGATGAGATCGAGCAGGATGCCGTCGGTGGGGTTGTAGAGCAGCGTCACCTGGCGCTTGAAGAGCGAGCTCAGCTCCTGCGCATTCTGGAGGGCGACCTCCTGGTTGGTGCAGATGCCATTGACGAAGAACCACGCTTCGTCGCGCCCTACCACATCGACGCCTACGCGCGGTGGCTCCGGCCAGCGCTCGTCGTGGTAGCTGGGCAGCGGGATCAACCACTGCGGAAGGAAGGCGCGCGCGAGGATCTTGCGGCTTCGCTCGGGCGGTTTGAGCAGGTCACCCTCGCGGACCACCATCGGATCGTCTGCTTTGTCGGAGGACACCAGCGTGCCCCAGGAGCCGAAGATGGACTTGACGACGCGCAGCTTGGGCTGCAAGAGCGCGCGAATGACGTTGAAGGTGAGGTTGACGGCGCGCGCGATGGGCTGATCGGGCAGCGTGGAGTCTGCTTCGTCCTCGGACGACATGGACTCGTTGGCGATCTCGAGCATGGTGTCTCCCCTTTGGCCGGAACGAACTGCGAACGCTGTTTTCGCCTGCGCGTTCGTGCGGTCCAAGGCAATTCAACGCGGGGGGCGCGGGAAGTCTCGCGGCGTCGATCGCGCGCTGTCGCCAGCTGAGGACGCCTGCGCAGGGTCAACGCGCGCCGTCGCGGTCCTTCGAGGTGCGTACGCGGTTGTCCAGCTCGTTGGGGTTTTCGTCCTGCGCAGGCACCGCATCTGCGAGCGACTCACCGAGCCGCCGGATGACCTCGCACAGCCCGTCCCCTGACCGCCCCTCGCGGATCCGCGCGGCCAAGTGCGCGACGTGTTCGCTCCAGCCCTTGCTGTGCACGCGCGCATGGATGCCTTCGTCGCCCAAGATCACGACCTTGTGCTCGAGCTCCGAGAGCAAGATCAACACGCCGGTACGTCCTCGCGTGTGGAACACGCCGTGCTCGAGGAACGAGAGCTCGGCGGCGCGTTCGGCGGCGGCCTGGCTGCGATGGCGTGGAATCAGGCTGCGTAAGACGCCGGGGGCGCCGCTCACGAACCATCCGACGAGCGCCAGCGCGAACTGCGCGATCAGCACGTACCCGGCGGTCCAGTGCGGAAACACGACGTGCACCAAGGCGGCCCCGGAGGCCGCGAGCGCGAGCACGGCCCACAGGCGCACGTCGGTGTAGGCGTCGCTCCGGGCGATCGTGCTGACCACGATCTCCGCCGCCGTTCGCCGCTCGATCTCGGCGATGGTCTCCTCGACGCGCTTGGTCTCCTCGGCCGTCAGCACGTTCATGGCTCACCAATCTCCCGAGGCGCCGCCGCCTCCGAACCCGCCGCCCCCACCGCCGAAGCCGCCGCCGCCGAAGCCCCCGCCGCCGCCAAAGCCGCCTCCGCCGCCGAAGCCCCCGTAGTAGACGCCGCCGCGCCTCCCGCGCCCGCCGCCGCCAAAGCGGTTGCTGAGCAGCAAGAACAAGAAGACCATCACGAACAGGAGAAGTCCAGGCGAGACGCCGCGGTGCTGGGCGCGCGGCTTCGGCATCGCGTTGGGGTCGCCGCGGCCCTGCGCCATCAGCACGTCGAAGGCCCGGTTGATCCCTCCGGCGAAGTCGTTGGCTCGAAAGGCCGGGGCCAGCACCTCGCGCACGACGCGCGCGGCGATCGCATCCGGGATGGTCCCTTCGAGGCCGTAGCCCACCTCGATCCGCATCTTGCGGTCCTGGGGGACCACGATCATCACGAGGCCGTCGTCTTGCTTCGCGCTGCCGAGCTTCCAGGCCTCCGCCACGGCGATCGAGAAGTTCTCGATCGGCTCTCCCTCCAGCGTTGGGATGGTCAAGAGCGCGAACTCCTGACTCGTGGCCTGCCGGTGCGCGAGTAACTTCTGTTCGAGCGTGCTCCTTTGCGCTGGGGTCAGCACGGAGGCGAGGTCATTGATGGGCCCACGCAGAGGCGGTACCTCGAGCGCGTGCGCCGTCAGCGCGAGGCCGCACCAACAGAGCACGGCCAGGAGAAAAGCTCCCGTCGACCCCAGAAAATGCCTCAAAACGCGATCTCCGGGGGCTTCTCGTTGCCCGGGTCGCCCTTGAAGGTCGGGCGCTCTTGTTTGCCACGCATGGAGGCACCGATGCTGCTCGGGAAGCGCAACACGGTCTTGTTGTATTCGGCGACCGCCTCGATGTAACGCTTGCGGGCGACCGCGATGCGATTTTCGGTGCCCTCGAGCTGGGCCTGCAGATCACGGAACTGCGCGCTCACCTTGAGGTCCGGGTAGTTCTCGGACACCACCAGGAGGCGGGAGAGGGCGCCCGAGAGCTTGGCCTGCGCGGCCTCGAACTGCTGGAGCTTCTCCGGGTCGTCGATGATCGATGAGTCCACGTTCATCTTGCCGACGCTGGCGCGAGCTTCCACCACCGACTGCAGCGTGTCCTTCTCGAAGTTGGCCGAGCCTTGCACGGTCTTCACCAGGTTGGGCACCATGTCGGCGCGGCGCTTGTACTGGTTTTCGACCTCGGACCACGCCGCCTTGACGTCCTCGTCGCGGTCGATGATCTCGTTGTATCCACAACCCATCCCTGCTGTGAGCGCGATCAACGCTGCAAACCAGAGACTGAAGCGAGCGAAGCTACGGGGGAGGGAAACGGCCTGAAGTGAAAACGGGTCGTGCCAACGGATTTGCATGCGCCAAATATGGATCGGTTGCGGGAACAAAGCAGGCTTCTTTCGCGTTTCCGCGTAGGACCAGGCGGAGAGCGCCGCGCAGCGGTCAAGAGATCCTAAAAAACGGCCCTTTTCAGGCATCGTGTGGCCGCTTGCGTCCGCCGTACATGCGACGGGTGGCGTGACTGATGAGCGAGACGGCGCGGGCCCGCGGCAAGAGGCGCATCACGAGGGAGGCGGCGCGGTTGAGGCTGCCTGGGATCATGCTGGGTCCGCTGCCCAGCGCCGCGAGCGCTTCTCGCGCCACCTGGCTCGCTTTCATCGGGCGTGCGAATGCGCCGCCGTCAGCGGGCTCGCTCTTTTCGAAGGTGGGCGTGCGCGTCGCGCCCGCGATGCACGCGAGCACGTCGACCCCCTGGTCGCGCAGCTCTTCCCAGAGCCCCTCGGCGAGCACCGTGTTGAACGCCTTGGTGGCCGCGTAGGTGGCGACCATCGCGGTGCCCTGGAGGCCGCTCAAGGAGGACATCAAGATCAACCCGCCCCGACCCCGTGCGCGCATCGCCGCCCCGAAGAAGTGGGCGAACACCAGCGGCCCCCGGCAGTTGAGGCCGACCGCGTGCAGGTGGTCGTCGAGCGGGCGCGCGAGGAACTCGCCCTGCACCGAGTGCGCCGCGTTGTAGACGGCGAGCCCGACTTCGAGGTCGGCCGTGGCGCGCGCGAGCATCGCGAGCAGCTCCGGTGCAGCCAAGTCGAGCTCGACGACGCGCACGTTCACGCCGTGTCGTTCGTGAAGCTCCGCCGCCAAGTGCTCGAGTGGCGCCCTACGGCGCGCGGCGAGGCAGAGCGAAAAGCCCTGCTGCGCGAGCTCCGTCGCGAAGGCGCGCCCGATGCCCTCCGATGCGCCGCCCACGAAGGCCCATGGGCCGTAGCGTTCCGTGAGCGTTCCCGCGCGCCGGAATGATCTCCCCGTCTTCACGGCGCACAGCTTAGGGCGAGAGATCGCGTTCCGAAAGTGGTCGTCGCCGTCGCCGTGGTTGTGCTCGTCGCCGCTCCCCTGGCCGTGGCCGCGCTCGTGAACCGAAACGACATCGTGAAGGTGGTCGATGCCGCCCGGTTCGAGCCCCTATGTACCCGGTTCGAACCGGGTACATAGGGGCCCGGGGGACGACCACGACCACGGCGACGGCTACGGGTGACAACCGGGGGCCTTGGCGTGATCTTGAGGGCGTTGGGGACAGAGGCCACGATAGGGGGATGGATTGGAAGCTGTTGAGCTCGACGTACTTGGCCATCCTGCTCGCCGAGATGGGGGACAAGACCCAGTTGGCCACGATGAGCCTCGCGGCAGGGCAGAGGGCGCGCTGGAGCGTGTTCTTGGCGGCCGCCTGCGCGCTCGTGACCTCGAGCTTGATCGCGGTGATGGCTGGTGACGTGGTGGCCCGATACATCCCGCCGATCTGGGTCCGACGAGGCGCGGGCGCGCTCTTCGTCGTGCTGGGCGTCGGCATGCTGATGGGCAGGGAGGGGTAGGGCCCGCGTGCTCCCGGCCCCCTAAACGATCTCGGGCGCGACGAGCTGGGCGGCCTGGGGCGGCGCCGTTTCGAGCGCTGCGCGCTGCGCGAGCTGCTCCACGCACGTTTCGAGATCGGCGAGCGCGTTGGAGAAGTTGATGAAGGCCTCGTACGGGCTCTCGTAGGGGCTGAAGTAGGTGTGCACGTCGCCGTCGGCGAACCACTTGGTGCACATGTAGTAATAGTGATCCGAGCTGGTCAGCCTGCGCCACTGGGCCAAGAGCTCGCTCTGCGCGCTGCGCCTGATCCGTTCGCCGAGCTGGTAAGCGCGCGAGAGGGCTCGCCGCTGCATCTCGTTGCCTTGCCAGGCCGACAGGTCGCGCTCGGCGTCGGCCCAGGACACGGTGCGCGGGAACGAGAGTTCCTCCGAAGGCGCGCAGCTCGCGATGACCTCGGAGGGCGTCTGGAAGCGGAAGCTCGGATCACGGAGCAGCGTATCGGCCAACGCCTCGAAGAACGTGAAGATGCCGCTCTCGGCACGCTGGTGCTCCCCAAAGGTCTCGTAGTCCATGAAGAGATTGACGCTGTCGCCCCCGCGGGCTGCGCGTCGGACCCAGCCGGCGAACGTCGAGGCCGAGAGCGGGTGATGGCCCCAGCGCGGATCCGAGAAGCGAAACGCGATGTCATCGGACAAGCGATAGTTCTTGAGCAACAGGGCGAGCGGGCAAGCGGGCGCGCGATAGACCAGGTTGGGGCTGCGCGTAGCGCCCAGGATGTCGTCGGCGCCCTCGGCGAGCACGCCCGCGTAACCCAGCTCGGCGAGCTCGCGGCCGATGCGGTCGTCGTAGATGAGCTCCGTGTTGCAAAACACCCGCGGCGTCACGCCGAACAGCGATTGTAGGCGGCGCTCGTGCAACACCACCTGCTCGCGAAACTCGAGCGGGTCGTGCAAGGCGGCAAGTGAGTGGTGGTAGGTCTCAGCCAAGAGCTCGACCGCTCCCGTGGCCACCAGGCGCTGAAAGCTCTCGATGACCTCGGGCGCGTGAGCTTCCATCTGCTCGAGCGCGACCCCAGTGATGGAGTAGGCGACGCGAAAGCGCCCGTCGGTGCGCTCGATCAGGCGTGCGATGAGATCGTTGGCCGGCAGGTAGCAGCGGCTGGCCACCCTGCGCATGATCTCGCGGTTGAGGCGCTCGTCGAAGTAGTCGTGATGAACCCCGATCTGAAAGGCGTCGTAGGGGCGGACACGGTAGGGCTGGTGCACTTCGAAGTAGAAGCACGCCGCGCTCATCTCAGGCTCCCCCACGCGCGCGGCCGGCTTCGAGCGCGTGCTGGTATACCTGACGCACCTTGGCGGCCGAGGCCTCCCAGTGCACGCGCCGCACCTCTTCCCGTGCCATGTCGACGATGCTGGCTCGCAGCTCGGGGTATTGAAGGATCGCGATGATCTGGCTTGCCAGCTTGTCGATGTCCCAGAAGTCCACCTTCAAGGCGTGCCGCAGGATCTCGGAGGCCCCCGACTGGCGCGAGAGGATGACCGGCGTCTCGTAGCTCATGGCCTCGAGCGCGGCGATCCCGAACGGCTCCGACACGCTCGGCATCACGTAGACATCGGCGGTGGAGAACAGGTGCTCCACCTCCGCGCCGCGCACGAAGCCCGGAAACGCGAACGCGTGCTCGATTCCGAGCTCGCGCACGAGCGACTGCATGGCGGGCAGCATGTCTCCGCTGCCGGCCATGACGAAGCGCGCATTCGGCACCTTTTCGAGCACCTTGGCCGCCGCCTCCACGAAGTACTCGGGGCCCTTCTGATAGGTGATGCGCCCGAGGAACAGCACCAGCGGGCCCTGCTCCGAGTGGACTTTTCGGTAGGCGCTCACGGTGCGGCGCGCGTACACGCCGTTGTGGACCACGTCGATGCGCTCGAGGGGCACCCCGTAGCGCTCGTGGACCATGCGCGCGGTGTAATGGCTCACGGCGATGACGCGCGTGGCTTCGTGGAGGGCCGTGCCCTCGATGGTCGCGATGGTGGAGTTGGCGTCCTCTCCGCTCCGATCATGCTCGAGGCTGTGTACATGGAGCACGAGCGGGACGCGGTGGTGGCGAGCGGCCTGGGTAGCCGCGGGGAAGGTCATCCAGTCGTGGGCGTGCACCAAGTTGGGACGGCGGTCGCGGGTAGCTGCGGCCACTCGGGCAGCGTAGCGGGCGACCTCTTGAAAGAGGTCCAAGCCATAGTGGAAGCCGCCGGGCTGTGCGTTCGCTGGGGGCTCTTGCCCTGGGGAGGAGGCGAAGCTGGCCTCACCGGTCGAAAGCGGCAAGGGATCGAAGCCGTGGAAGTGGTCGCGTGCCGCGCGGTCACCCTGCTTCTCCACCCAGGCCAGCAGGTGCTGGTACTCGGCGGCGCCGAGATAGGGCGAGAGCAGCGCCGGAATGGACGTCGTTTGCACGCCGGGGGCGGCTTCGGCCTCCAAGCCCGCAGTGATCGTCAGCGCACGAAAGGTGTCCTCGGAGCGCGACGAGGACGCGCGCGCCGCCGGGACGGACTCCGGGCGCATCAGCCGCATGTGCGGGGCGTGCTCGGTCCCGTACAGGTGGGGCACCACGAAGTCGATGTCCACACCCAGGGGCGCGAGCGCGGTGGTCAGCCCTTCGCACGCCGTGCCCAACCCACCGCTGATCTGGGGCGGATACTCCCAGCCGAGCATCAGTACCTGGATTCGCTGCGCGTTTGTCATGCGACTAGCACCTGGCGGGAATTTGCGGTCTGGCACGAGCTGTTTCGAAGGTGTTTCTCTCCAGTGATCGCTGTCGAGAAGCTTGTTCGGGCCCCGTGAGCGCGATCGACCACGCTTGTTTTTCGGACCTTACGCCGCGCCGGGCGGGGCGCAAGACAACCTTGGGGGGCAAGGCGCAGAAAGCCGAACCGAGCGCGCGCGCGAGCTCTCGCGTTGCCATCAGAGATCGAGTCGCACGCCGATCTCGATGACCTGTTCGGGATGGAGCCCGTAATAGAGCGCGGCCGGGTGCGCGTTGCGATTCATGAACGTGAACAGGCGTTTTCGCCACTGGGCCATCTTGGCCTTGCCGGTCGGCTGCACGCTGGAGTGGCCCACGAACACGGTCGCCTCCTTGGGGGCGACCGGGACCCCGTTCTGTTTGCATTGCTCCAGCACCCGCTGGACGCTCGGGGACTCCATGAAGCCGTAGCGCGCGGTCACACGAATGAAGCCGCCGCCGCGCTCTTCGACGTCGATGCGGAGGTTGTCGGCGACGCGCGGCACGCGTTCGGTCTGGACGGTGAGCAGGATGACGCGCTCATGCAGCGCGTGCGAGTGCTTCACATAGTGGACGAGGGTCGGTGGGGCGCCCTTGTCGTCGCGGGCGAGAAACACCGAGGTGCCAGGCACGCGAGCGATCTGGGACTGCGACAGGCCCTCGAGGAAGTCGGACAAAGGGATGTTGAGGGAGCCGTGGTGGCGACGAACGGCCTCGGCGCCCGCGTGCCAGCTGGCCATGATGGCCATGATGGCCGCGCCAACCAGGATGGGGAACCAGCCTCCGTGCGGGATCTTCACCAGATTCGCCGACAAGAACGCGATGTCGATGGTCAAGAATGCGCCCACGATCAACGAGGCCCTGAGGGGGCCCCAGCGGCGCCGCATGGCCGCGAAGAAGAGGATGCTCGTGACCGCCATCGCACCCGTCACGGCGATGCCGTAGGCCGCCGCCAACGCGGACGAGGAGCGGAACCCGAGCACCAGGCCGATGCAGGAGATCATCAGCAGCGTGTTGACCTGCGGCACGTAGATCCGGCCTTCCATGTCCTTGGAGGTGTGGACGATGGTCATGCGCGGCAGGTACCCGAGCTGCACCGCCTGCTGCGCGAGCGAATAGACGCCGCTGATCAGCGCCTGCGCGGCCACGGCCGCCGCGACGGTGGCCACCAGCACGGCCGGGTAGAGCATCATCTCGGGGATCATCTCGAAGAAGATGTTGCCGATGGCCTTGTCCGGGTGGGCGAGGACATAGGCACCTTGACCGAAGTAGCTGAGGAGCAAGGCCGGAAAGACCACGAGGTACCAGGCCAAGCGGATGGGACGGCGGCCGAAGTGCCCGAGGTCTGCGTAGAGCGCCTCGCCGCCCGTGATACACAGGACCACGCTGCCGAGCACCGTGAAGCCGTGGGCGCTCTCTGTGAGCAGGTGGATGGCGTGCCGCGGGTCCACGGCGAACAGCACGTGGGGCTCACGCGTGATCCAGGGGGCCCCCAGCGCTGCGATCATGGTGAACCACAGGGTCAGCATCGGCCCGAACAGCGCCCCGATGCGGCCGGTGCCGCGCTTCTGCATCGAGAACAAGCCGATCAGGATGAGCACGGAGATGGGGATCACGAGCGGCCCCACGCGCGGGGCGGCGACCTTAAGCCCCTCCACCGCCGACAGTACCGAGATGGCCGGGGTGATCATGCCGTCGGCGACCAACAACGCGGCGCCTGCCAAGCCGAACCACAGCAGCACGCCCTTGCGGGCCGAGACAGAGCGCCCCTTGCGCCGTGCCAAGGTGAGCAGCGCGAGCACGCCTCCCTCTCCGTGATGGTCCGCGCGCAGGATGAAGGTCAGGTACTTGACCACCACCACGCTGACCAAGGCCCAGAAGATCAGCGAGACCACGCCGAGGACGTGCTCTTTTCCGGGGCCCACGTGGACCAGCGATTCGCGCACCGCGTAGAGGGGAGAGGTGCCGATGTCCCCGTAGACCACGCCGATGGCCCCGAGAGCGAGCGCCGAGAGCGATTTCCAGGAGAGCTGGCTCTCGACCGTACGGCTTGGGTCTGCTTCGGCGTGGGCATCGAAGCCCGAGCCCTTCGATTCCGTGGACAAGCGAGCTCCGTTTGCGCGTGGGCGCGACCTTCACCGCTCGGCCAGCTGGCCGACGCAGCATAGCTTGTCGGGATGCTCCCTGCTGCGCAACGGGCGCGCAGGCGCCGAGGCGGGACTGTACGGCTTGGGAGAGGGCCGCGCTCGCTCGCTCTCTGGCGGGCGTGTTAGTTGGCCGTCTTGGAGCGCGGCTGCACCTTGCTCACCCTGAAGCGTTCGATTCGGTACGGCTCCGTGGGCGCGATGCCACCCCTCAGCAGGGCCCGCTGCAGCTGTTCGGCGACGGTGTCGACGCCTTCTTCGTTCGGCAACAGCACGCCCCGGCGCAACCCGCGCGTGACGATGATGCCGTAGCGATGCGGATCGAGATCGGCGCGGCTTCCGACGGGCTCTGGATCGTCGAGGATGCAAACGTCGATGGCGAGCGCGTCCAGCTCGTCGAGCTCCACCGGGGGCATGCGGTAGTCGCGGGTCGCAGCCGCCGTGGCGCAGTCGGCCACTTCGTCGGCCAGGCTGCTCTGGATGGGATCCGTCCTGCCGATACATCCCCGCAACTCGCCCTTGGCGTTCTTCAAGGTCACGAACACCGGGCGCGCTTCGTGCCAGGGGGGCTCGAAGTGCGGCGGGACGTACGGCTGGCCGCGCAGCTCACACGCGATCGCCTCACGGGCGACCTCGAGCAGGCCCGAGGGGGGCGTCCGGTGCTTGATCTCCGCGCGGTCGGAGTAGAGCAGGGCCTCGAAGTAGCCGACGCCGAACGGGCTCTCGTAGGAGAACACCCTGAGCCCACGGGGACGGAAAGCGATGGCGCCTGCGGCCACTGCCATGGATTGGATCACGTCTTCGGCGGCGGTGGTCGCGAGCCCGGGATCAATCCCGATGGCGCGGCGCAGATCGCCCGCGCGCACGTACTCCACGAAGGTTTCGTCGAAGTGCGTCGCGAGTGGGTCGTAGCCGAGCGGGGCGTCCAGGGTGAGGCGATGGCTCATGTCACCGGAGGCGAGGACCGCCCAGCGCTCGTTCAACGAGAGCGCAGCTTCGCGCAACACTTCTCCGAACAAGACCTCGGTCTGCATGCCGGGAAACGGTGGCGCGACCACCACGACCGGGCCGCGATAGCCCGCCTCCTGCACGAAGAAGAGCGGGACGAGCGTGCCGTGATCGAGCGCGTCACCGGGCAGCTCGCGGGTTGAAAGTCCGTAGCCGCGCGCGGCCAGCGCGATGGCCTCCGCAGCCTGAATGGAACCGCGTATCCGGAGGTTCACCTCGGGACAACCGAAGCGGGCGAAGCTCCCGCGCAGCTCGGGCGCGCTCACCAGGCCCCAGCTCTGCGCGTGTCGAGGGGCGTGCGGACTCACCAGCACGATCAGTTGCGGCTCGTGGGCAACCAGCGCGCGCGCGGCCTCGTGCATGGCGCGGGTCGTCTCGGTGCAGTCGGATTCGCGCAGACCCGCGATGGGCGGCACCACGATGGGGGCATGACACATGAGCACGGCGCAGGAGATCGACATGACTTCAGGTCCTTTCATGCAGCGGCAGCCGTACGCGGCGTGGGCCCCAGTTGCCTGGTTTGCCTGCAAAGTATCCGTTGAGTGGGTGGCCGCAGAACCGACACGCTCCGGTGTCGGTGAGTTCGTAGTCCGAGAGCACGTACCAATCGCGTCGAATCAAGCGCTCGCCGCAGGCGGCACAGTAGGTGGACTGACCGGCAGGGTCGTGGACGTTGCCCGTGTACACGTGTTTGAGGCCGACGGAGAGGGCTTGCTTGCGCGCACGAGTGAGCGTGGTGGCGGGGGTGGGGGGGAGGTCGGTGAGCTTGAAGTCAGGATGGAACGCGGTGAAGTGAAGTGGTGTCTCAGTGCCCAAATTCTCAAGGAACCAGGAGCACAGGCGCTCGACTTCAGCTTCCGAGTCGTTTTGTTGGGGGATGAGTAGCGTGGTGACTTCGAACCAGACCCGCGTTTCTTGCTTCA
>JBIQKA010000047.1:0-34887 GCA_044507075.1 Myxococcales bacterium | reverse complement strand
CATGAAGCTCCTGATCGCGACCACCAATCCGCACAAAGTCCGCGAGATCGGCCAGGTGCTCGGGCCGCTCGGGGTGGAGGTGTGTAGCCTCGCCGACGTGGCCAAAGACTTGCCCGAGCCGGTCGAGGACGCCGACTCCTTCGAGGGCAACGCGCGCATCAAGGCCGTGGCGTACGCGCGGGCGCTTTCCATGGCTTGTGTCGCCGATGACAGCGGTCTCGAAGTCGACGCGCTCGGGGGCGCTCCCGGGGTGCACTCGGCCCGCTACGCCGGGGTGGGCAGCACCCGCGAGGAGCGCGACCGGGCCAACAACGAGAAGCTGATCTCGGAGCTGCGCAAGCGCGGGGGCGTGGATCGGTCGGCGCGCTTCGTGTGTGCGCTGTGCCTGGCCGATGGGCAGGGACAGGTGCTGTTCGAGGCGCGCGGGACCTTCCCGGGCGTGATCACGGATGAGCCGCGCGGCGAGAACGGCTTCGGCTACGACCCTCACCTGTTCTTGCCAGATGTGGGCAAGTCGAGCGCGGAGCTCCCGCCCGAAGAGAAGAACGCCCGCTCCCACCGTGGGGCCGCGACGCGCGCGCTGTATGCGTGGCTCAAGACGCACCCGCTCTGAAGCGGACGCGGCCCGTTGGCTAGCCTTTGAGCTGCGTCTCTCGATACACGCTCGGCGTCGTCCCCGTCCAGCGCTTGAAGGCGCGGTGGAACGTACTCGGATCCGAAAAGCCCATCTCGTAGGCGACCTCCTGGATCGTTCGCCGCGGATACCGGCCGCGCGTGATCACCATGGCCAGTCGCGGCCAATCATTGGCCCTTGCGACGCGTGCGGATGAAGGCCTTCGTGGCGCAGCGGCTCGCCGCGGAAGGGGTCGGTCGAGGTGCGGCATTTCCTGACATAAGAGAAAATCGTATTCAGCACGGCCGACTTCGAGCATCGCGGCAACACGAGAAATGGCTAGAAAAATCGCTCGACTCGCGCGCCTTGGCGAAGATGAACTTGAAAGCGGTGTGCGTTTGTTGCCTTGACAGGGGCCCTGATGCGCGGGAAATTCCCAGCGCTCCCCGCCTATCCAGCGTCGTCGCCGCCTGATCGCGACAGCCGACCAGGCGGGGTGGCCGGTCGATCGTTCGAGGAGTCCGCATGGGCCAGACGCGGATCGTAGAGCACCCCGGGGTTGTGTTGGTTTCGCTGAGCTTGTTTTCCGCGTGCCGGTCGCTCCGTGGTGCTGTCGGCAATTTCGGCGCGCTGCTCGCACGCCTCGCGGGCATCACCATCCGATCCGGCGGCGCCGAATCTCGTCCGCCCATGAACAGCCTCTGCGACTTCGCCGTGCGCCGGTTCGTCGACGGCATGATCGAAGTGCACAAGCTCACGAATGCTCCACTCTTCGACGGCTTCGGCGTGCGGAGACCGGGTCGAGCGTACTATCTCACGGGCACAGGAGAAGTTTGGTGATCGAACATCTTACGCAAGCGATGGTCAGCTCGGGCGCGACCTGGGTGCTCTGGCTCTTGTTCGGCCTCAGCTTCCTGTCGGTCGCGGTCGCGGTTGAGCGCGCGTTCGCCTTTCGCCGCACGGGTGGCAATCTCACCGTGCTGGTGCCGGAGCTGCGCAAGTTGCTGCGGGTCGACGCCCATGAACGCGCCAAGCAGCTGCTCGAGTCGGTCGACAGCGTCGAGTCGCGAGTGGTGGCTGCCGGCCTGGCCGAGAGCGACCTGGGTTCGGCCGCCGCCGAGGAGGCGATGGCCGCGGCCATGGGACTCGAGCGCAAGCGACTCGAGAAGCGTCTCCTGTTCCTCGGTACGGTGGGTAACAATGCGCCCTTCGTGGGGTTGCTCGGGACCGTCATCGGCGTCGTGGGCGCGTTCGAGGAGCTCGGCAAGCCGCAGGCCATGACCAACGCCATGCAGGCGGCGAGCGCGCTCGCCCCCGAGCGCGTGATGGGCACCATCGCCGAGGCCCTGGTGGCCACCGCGGTGGGCCTGGTCGTCGCGATCCCGGCGGTCGCGCTCTTCAACTACTTTCAGGGGCGGGTGACGGCGGCCATCGCGGACGCGGAGACACTCGGCCACGTGCTGCTCGCGCATCTCCGGGCCGAGCACGACCCCGAGCTGCGCCTGGCCCGCGGCAAGCGAGCCCACGCCCAGCCTGTGCCCGAGAGGGTGAGCGAAGGGCGCATCATGGAAAGCCCGGCGGAGTGATCCATGGCAGGCTTTTCCTCCAACAAGCCGAGCGCGCCCATCACCGGCATCAACGTGACGCCGCTGGTGGACATCACGCTGGTGCTCCTGATCATCTTCATGGTCACCGCCAAGCTGGTGGTCTCTCGCGCCGTCCCCCTCGACCTTCCGAAAGCCGCGACTGGCGGTGAGGTGCAGCAAGTTTTCAGCGTGTCCCTGCGGGCCGACGGCGCGAGCTTCGTCGACGGCGAGCCTGTGAGCGAGGACCAGGCGCTCCTCGCGCGTGCAAAGACGGCCTTGGCCGCCCATCCTGAGCTGCGCGCCGTGGTGCAGGCCGACGGCTCGGTCGAACACCGGCGGGTCATGCACACACTGGATGTGCTGCGCCAGGCAGGCCTGTCACGCGTAGCCTTCGGAGTGGTGCCGGGCGGCCCGGTCGAGTCCGAAGGCCCAGCCGAGAGCGGAGCGCCGAGCGGCGGAAGTGCGGAGCACGTGCCGTGACCGGGTCGAGCGACCTCATCGAGCGGGACGCGGGGCCGTTGCTTCCTCTCATGGAGGCGAGGCCGCGTTGTCGCGCGCTCGATGAGGTCCCGTGCCCCTCCTGGAACGCGCCGCTGATCGCGACCGCAGGAACGGTCTGCGTGCACGGGGCGCTGGTGATGCTGGCGATGTTCATCGGTTTCCGCCGGCCGGCACCGCATACGGTTGCGGTGCCGGTGACGGAGATGATCGAAGTGGAGCTCCCTGCTCCACCGCCCGAGCCCCAGGTCGAGGAGCCCGCTCCGCCGCCGCCTGCGCCGAAGATGCGCCTAGCTGAGCCCGCGCCGCGTGTGCGCGCGGCCAAACCGGCCCCGCAGCCGGAAGCTCCCAAGCCGCCGCCGCAGGAGGCGCCTCCGCAGGAGGCGGCTGCTGCCGCCCAGGTGCTCACGCAAGAGGCTCAGCAGGCGGACTTCGCCGAGTCCATCGTCGTGGGCAATGCGGCGGTGCACGCGGGCGGGACCACCGAGGCAGGCGGGACGGCCACCCACGCGGTGCGCGATACCCATGCGCGCGCGGGGGGCGTCGAGGGCGGCACGGGGCGCAATGTGGCGGCGGATCTTTCGCGCCAGCCGCAGCTCGCGGGGGGCTACGAGTGGGATTGCCCGTTTCCGGAGGAAGCCGACGATGAGGGCCTCGACACAGGCGTCGTGACGCTCCGCGTGGAGGTCGGTCCCGACGGTTCCGTGCTCGGTGTGCAGATCAAGGGAGATCCCGGCTACGGCTTCGGTCGGGAGGCGAAGCGCTGTGCGCAGCGCAAGCGCTGGTCGGCGGGACTCGACCGTGCTGGGCGACCGGCCCGCTCGGTGGCCATGGTCAAGGTTCGCTTCGAGCGCTGACGTGGACGGTACTGCCGTGCAGAAAGCGGCGCCTGGCTGCGCGCGTCAGTTCGCGAGTGCGCGCATGACTTGGCGCTCCGTGGCGGTGAGCGCCGCCTGCGTGGCGCGCAGCGCTTCACACCAACTGCGCCGCTGCGTCGCCGCGTCCGCGTGGACAGTCTCCGCGAGTTCATGGCGAGCGGCGTCGATGCTCAGAATGGATTCGAAGCACATCTCCGCGAGGACGCGCATCGCGCGCGAGCCCGCGCCCCGCGTGCGAGCCGCCCGCTCGTCTGCGCGCTCGGCGAGCTCCAGCAGCTTGGCGCTCAACTTGGCTGCTTCGAACAGGCGCTGATCGACGCCACGGTGGGTGAGGTTCGGTCGGGGCGCGCCCGTTGCTTGTGCCACCAGTGAGGCCAGCACGCGCTGATGATCGCGTAGCTGGGAACAGCACGTGGTGAGCGAGGGGATGAACGACTCCAGAGACGCTTCTCGCGTGGACTCGTTCACGAGGACGGCCGCCGCGCTCGTCCCCTCGTGCGAGCGAATCAGCGAGTGGTGCGGGTTCTTCGTTTGCATCGTGGACACAAAGTGAACGATCCACGACGAAGCCCGCAATGCTCCGAATTGGCCCAACGCAGGCGGCCCATTGCAGGCATCCTGATTGCGGACACTCAGTAAATTGGATTCGCGGCTCGAACAGCTCGCTTTGCTCGAGAAAGGAGGGGTTGCCGCGGTTTTCCTACCTTTTATCACACGTGTGAGGGCGCAAGGCAAGACCTTTGCTCCTGCGCTCGAACCCGAGTAGAGGAGACTCCGGGCGGGGCGCGAAGGACAGCGGTTCCCTGCGTCGGAGGCAGCATGGAGAAGCGACCCCAGGTGGACCCGGTATACGTCATCGAATCGATCCCAGGGACCGGTGACCACCAGATCAGCGCCGAGGAGATCGCCGGCGAGGGCATCCCCACTCCAGGACACCTGCGGCTTTATCCGGAGCTCGGCCGAGGTGCCATGGGCCGAATTCACCCGGCCACCGACCGCAACCTGCTCCGGCACGTCGCGCTCAAGCGGCTCGACAAGCGGCTCGCGCGCGAGGCGTTCTATCGTGATGGCTTCGTGGCGGAGGCGCAGATCACGGGGCAGCTCGAGCACCCGAACATCGTGCCCGTGCACGAGCTCGCGATCAGCGACAACGGCGTGCCTTACTTCACCATGAAGCTCGTGCAGGGCGTGTCCTTCGCGCAGTGGCTCGCGAAGCCGGAGCACGCGGTGGGCACGAGCGAACGTCTGGAAGAGGGGCTTCAGATCTTTCTCACCGTGTGTGACGCCGTGGCTTACGCACATCATCGCGGCGTGATTCACCGGGATCTCAAGCCCGAGAACATCATGGTCGGCGAGTTCGGACAGGTCTACCTGATGGACTGGGGGCTCGCGCGCTTGACCAAGACCCGGCCCGCGTCGGGCTCGCGCGCGCAGATGGAAGCGCACGCCCCGGTGGGGACCCCGGGCTTCATGGCGCCCGAGCAAGCGCGCGGAAATCCGGCCGAGATGCTCGAGGCTTGCGACATCTTCGGGCTCGGCGCCGTGCTGTACGAGATCGTCAGCGGTCAACTGCCGTTCGGGGAGGCGGACTCCATGGACGAGATCATGAGGCGTACGCTGGCAGGGGAGGTCGTACCGATCGAGCAAGCGCTCAGCGGGGTCGGCATCTCGAAGCGTCTCCGCTACATCATCGAAAAAGCGACCCAGCCCCATCCCGAGGATCGCTTTCAGAGCGTGCTGGAGTTGCAGGCCGCGGTGCGCAGCTTCCTGCGCGGCGGGCTGCACCTGCCGCGCAAGGTTTTTCGGGCAGGCGAGCTGATCATCCGAGAAGGCGACGTGGGGGATACGGCTTACATGATCATCAACGGCCGCTGCCGGGCGTTCATCACGAGCAACGGTCAGCAAGAGACCGTCGGCTTCATGGAGCCGGGTGAGGTGTTCGGTGAGATGGCGCTGCTCTTGGCCGAGCCGCGCGCGGCGAGCGTGGAAGCGGTGGGTCCCGTGGCGGTGCTTGTGCTCGACAAGCAGACGATGACCGAGGGGCTCGGCGTGGATGGTTGGACGGGTGCGCTCGTGCGCGCGCTCGCGCAGCGTTTTCGCAATCTGGAACAAAAGGTGCGAAAGGCCGGGATCCGGCGTGAGAGCGTGAAACCCTGATTGAGCGCGTACGCACGCGCTCGTTTCGCATCAGGCGACGATGGTTCGCGTGGGGGCTCCGCCCCGAGTAAGAAGTAAGAGATGGCTGGGAAGAGCGTGCTGCTCGGTCTGATCCTCGGGCAGGTGTTCCTGCACGCGAGCATGAGCGGGTTGCGCATGGCGGTGCCGCTTTCGGTGCTGCAGGCCGGCGGCGACAAGCTCGCGGTCGCGCCGATCTTGGCGATGTTCTCCGTCTCGCCTCTCCTGTTCGCGCTCGCTGCGGGGCGCCTCACGGATCGTCGTGGCTATCACCTGCCGTTGCGTCTGGCGGTCGCGCTGACCTCGAGTGGCGCGGCCGTCGTGCTACTCGCGCACCATCTACCTGCTCTGCGCTATCTCGTGCTGTGCCTGGGATCGATGCTCTCCGGGGCGGGCGGCAACGTAGGCCTGTTGGCGATCCAGCGCACCGCGGGTCGCAGCGTGCGCGGCGGATCCGAGCTCCGGCGCGTGTTCAGCTGGCTCGGCATGGCGCCCTCGCTCAGCAACTTCGGCGGCAGCATCAGCACGGGCTTGCTGATCGACCGCGTAGGATTCGACGCGGCCTTCGCGCTGCTCACCGTGCTGCCGATGGGGAGTTTGCTGTGTGCCCGGCTCGTGCCACGCGAGGCGCCGCCGGGGCGCACGTCGCGCGAACGTCGGCCGGCCTGGGATCTGCTCGCAGGCCGCTCGATGCGGCGCCTTCTGCTCGTGAGCTGGATCATGTCTGCGAGCTGGGAGCTGCACAGCTTCCTCGTGCCCGTGCTCGGCACCGAGCGCGGGCTGAGCGCCTCCGCGATCGGCGCCATCCTGGGCACGTTTGCCCTGTCCGTAACGGCGGTTCGCTTCCTGATCCCGGTGTTCGCGCAGGGGCTCAGCGAGGCCACGGTGCTGCGCTCGGCCATGATCGTGATCGCCTCGGTGTTCGCGCTCTATCCCTTCGCGCGTCCTGCCTGGGCGATGGCGCTCTGCGCGGTGGTGTTGGGCCTTTCGCTCGGCAGCTCGCAACCCATGGTGATGGCGGCCCTCCACCACATCACCCCGAGCGAGCGCCAGGGGGAAGCGCTGGCTCTGCGTTCGATGACTGGCAGCACGTCGAGCACGCTCATGCCCCTCGTCTACGGCGCCATGGGTACGGTGCTCGGGGTCGCCGGGCTCTTCTGGTCCATGGGGGCGGCCGTGCTGCTCGGCAGTTGGCTGGCGCGGAGGGTCGGGCGCTTGAACGCACCGTCCTAGGATGCACGCTGAGCGGCGCGCAGCTCAGAGCGCCAGACCCACGCGAAACGACAGTTCGCTCAAGAAATGCGCGCCAGGGCTCGTCCCGGCCCTTACGCCGGGGGCCACCGCTTGGTTTTCCTCCACGGGATCTCCGGGGAATTGGTAGAGCGAGTACTCGGCGGTCAGGCGCACGTGCTTCGTGGCCCAGAAGTTCACGCCCGCCTGGTAGGCGTTCACGCGGATACGCGTGGTGTCCGGGTCGAGCGTCCCGGGGGAGCCGAAGCGGCTGTTGGCGTCGTAGTTCAGTCGAATCGCCTCTCCGCGCAAGACGAGCTGCAGCGCGTACGGAGCGCGGTCCTTGTATTGAGGAGGGCCGATGATGCCGTACGGCGATGCGGGGTTGCCGTTGATGCGCGGCGTCCCGGCGAGCCACACGGAGAGCTGCGCGTAGATGCCGTAGCCGTGCAGGAGCCCTCCGCGCAGGGAGGTCGTTCGATCATCGGCGAGCGCCTCGCGTCGCTCCTGGTGGGTCCAGGCGAACTCGCTCCGGATGTCCCAGCGCTCGAACGGCAAATAGCCCTCGGCTGCGACCACCGCCTGGCGCAGGTCAGGGATGATCACCGTTCGCGCGTCGCCCACGCCGTAGCTACTCGACCAGTAGCTGTACCCGCCGGGCGTCGACATGGATGGAGCGTCGTAGATCAGAAAGCGCCGATCGCGCTTGCCGTAACGAAAGCTCCCTCCGAGGTGAGCCTGCTTGAGCGCGCCCTCGCGCCGCGCGATCGGGCGAATGAGGAAGCGGCCCATGACGTTGTAGTGACCGTCCACGCTCGGCCTCCCGATCGTGCCATCCGCGGAGAGGCCCCCGAACTGGTACTCGAACTCCCGGTGCTTGGTCTCGCCCCAGACGACGGGGCCGATGGCCTTGTTCTCGGGGATGGCGATCGTCCGCACGAGGAGCGCGCGCTCCATGAGGTCGAGCCAACGTGAGCTGGTCACGTTCTCCATGGTGATGGGCGCATTGAACTGACCGAAGTAGATGCGCAGGATGGGCAGCGGCTTGAAGCCCACGATGCCGTCGTACACACCCGCGTTGGAGACCAGAGCCTGGCTGGCGTCGAGCCGGAGCGGGACGAAGCTTCCGCCCATCCACCAAAACCAATACTTGCCGATCAGGCCGCCGGCTTCGAGGACGAAGCGGCGGAAGAAGATCTGGGTGGTGAGCCCCGTGTCGTTGGCGCGGCGATAATCGTCGACGCCGTTGCCTGCGTAGGCATACGTGTCGATGTGCATGCGCCCGCTGGGCATGAGCAACATGCTGTCGCCGAAGGCGCGCAGGAGAAAGCTGCCGTCGACGTAGTCGAGCGTCGCGACCTGCGGCATGGCCTTTTGGGTTGGGCCAGCCGTGGGGAGCCCTACGGGCGGAGAGAGCGTGGGCGTGTTGGTCGGCGGGAGGGGAGGTTCGAGGCGCGCTGCGGGCACCTCCGGCAGCGGCTCTTCCTCGGCAAACTTAGGCTGCGCACGCGTGATGCTCGTGTGGCCAGCCGCAAGCATGACGAACCACAGTACGCAAACGCATGGCGCGACCCGCTTGGGCCAGTGCATGGGATGGGTGCTCCTTCCGCGGCGTGAGTCGCCGATCAGGATGTTGATCCGAACACGGTGAGCAGTACTTACGCGCAGGCAAGATAGCGCGTGAGCGCGACGGTCAGGCGGCCTGTCGGGCGTTTGCGCTCATTTTTTTCTGGCGCCCGGTGGCCTTGAACGGGTCCCGTTCTCGTGGGCCGTTCCCGTCCGGGAAGGGTGCGCACGGCCGCGCGTCTCAGCTATCTGCCGAGTCGATCCACTTGGTCGTGCCATCGGGTCGGTACGCCGCCATGCGCTCGAGCAGCGGCACGGGCTCGCGATCGACGATCAACGCGGCGCGGTGAACCGGCTTGAGGAAGCCCTCGGTGACGACGTGATCCATGAACGCGGCCAGACCGGCGTAGAAGCCGTCGACATCCAAGAGCCCGCAGGGCTTGGTGTGCAGCCCGAGCTGTGACCACGTCCAGATCTCGAAGAGCTCCTCCAGGGTCCCAATCCCTCCGGGCAAGGCGACGAAGCCATCCGAGAGCTCTGCCATCAGCGACTTGCGCTCGTGCATCGAGCCGACTACCCGGAGATCGGGCAGGCCGTGGTGGACGACCTCGCGCCGCGTCAGCGCTTTGGGGATGACGCCGATCACATGCCCTCCGTGCGAGAGCGCGCCGTCGGCGACCGCCCCCATCAAGCCGATGCCCGCACCGCCATACACGAGCTCGATTCCGCGTTGGGCGAGCAACGCACCGAAGGCCCTCGCTGCATGGAGATAGATCTCGCTCTTTCCAGGCCTCGAGCCGCAGAACACACACAGTCGCCGCATCGCTCAAGGATGGCCCGGATGCAGGACCCCGACAAAGTCCTGCTCAGCCCGGTCGAAAGCCCTGCGCGCGCTTCATGGCGAAAAATTCCCGCCGCGAGGTGAGCGCCGGCTGCACAAAGGCCCAGCGTCGCCCGCCTCGCTCGGCGTCGATCATCCGCTTGGTCGCGGCGAGCTCGCTCGCGTCGACACCGCAACGCATGGCCTTGACGTCGACGCCGTAGGCCTTGGCAGCGTTGAGCCCGAGGATCTTTCGCTTCAGCTCCATGGTCAGCGCGGGGTAGCCGTATTGATCCTGGAACGACTTCGATATTTGAAACTGCAGGAATGATTCGATCTGACTTTGCGGCGAGCCGTACCAGATGGAGTCCGTACCCCAGAGCACGTTGTCCTCGCCGACGTACTTGAGCAGCTTGCCGATCACGTGGGCCGCCGCGTTCAAGAACCCGAGGCCCGCGTTGGTGCTGATGACCTGCCAGGTCGTGCCGAGCTCGGCGTAGACGTTGCCGTTGGGTTGGATCCCGTTCTCGAGCAGCGAGGTGACCAAGCTGCTGGTGCCCACCCGCGAGCCTTCGACGTAGGGGCCCTCTTCGTAGCGCTGGTTGCCGAAGCCCGAGTGGTACACGATGAATTTCGCGCTCGGGAACATCTTGGCGACGCGCCCGATGTCCTTGGGGTCGTTGTACTCCGCGGAAAACCCCGGGATGGGGAGCCCCTTGTGGATGCAGAACGTGCTGACGCCGAGCTCGATCCCCTTCTTGAGGAAAGGGAGCCCGGTTTCGGGATCGTCCAGGAAGTAGCCGCCGTTGGCGATGATCTCGTTGTTCTCGGGAGCCCACGCGGGGTAGCACTTCCAGGCGCCGACCGACCCGTACATCTCGAGCGTGCGCTCCATGGCCTCGAGCTGCAGCGCGACCTTGTCCTTGGCGGTCCCCATCTGGTTCGGCAGCACCATGTGATGATTGATCAGGCGGCCCGTGCCGTCGGCCAACATGTTGATGATGTCGCGCGACTCTGCGATCTCGGCGTTGGTGATCGGATTGGAGGCGTCGTTCACCGCGGGCAGCCCCGAGAGCACCGCCACCGTGGTGTCGCTGTCGAGGAACATGAGGCGGATGTATTCGTTGCGGTCGAAGCAGTCGACGACGGAGGTGAGATTGGGGCCGCAGTAGTTCGTGTAATGCTCCTGCCCGCTCAGGAAGGTGCCGTAGCGCACGTCCGCGCGCTTCACGTGGTGGCTCTGGATGTCGAAGATGAACTCCTTGCTGGCGTCGCGCATCACCTCGCAGGTGACCTCCGGATCGGTGGGATCCTTGGGGACCTCGAAGTAGCCGCCGTCCCCGTCGCCACCCCGGCCTCCATCGCTGCCCCGGCCTCCATCGCCACCGTACGCGCCCCCGTCCTTGCGCGGCGGCCTGGTGCTTTCCGGGCCGCGCCCGCCATCGCCGCTCGCATTCGGCACCTCGGAGCAGCCGCTGATGAAATTGAGCGCCCACAGGGAGCTGGCCATGCCCATGCTGCTCGCCAAGAACTCTCGTCGATCGAGGTTCAGGCGTCGCGCGCCGCGCTCTGCAAAATCGAAGATGATCTGCTCGGCCATGTGGCTGCGCGGGGTCTGGGCCCGGAACACCTCGCCGTTGCTGAGGGGACCGATTTGGAGCGGAGGCTTGACGAGGATCTCGGGTGCCGTGCGTTTGCGCTCACGAATCCAGGGCAGTCGAAAGCGTCGCATCGGTCTCTCCGGGGCAAAGGAAGCTAGGGCACAGAATCTGCAGCAAATCTTGGCTACGCGAAGGCCACGGGGCTGTAAAGGCCTTTTGTACGCCCTGGAAAATCCCGCTCGGATCGTTCGACGATGGTCGTTGCGTGGTGGCGAGCAGCCCCGCGATCGCGGCCAGGCAGCCGACGGTCGCCAGGGCCACTCGGGCGCTCGCCCGCCAGCGTCGACGCGAAAGGGGCGCAGATCGTGCCGATCGGGGAGACAGCACGAGAACGTCGTCGAACTCCGCCAGTTCCAACGCCTGCAGGGTACCGAAGCGGTTTCGCGTCGCCTCCACGCAGGCAACGCGCTGACTCGGCGTGTCCATGAGCCAGCGCTCCAGCTCCTTCAGCATTTCAGTCGGCGTCTGGTAGCGGCGTTCGCGATCGCGCGCGAGCGCCTTGAGCAGGATGCGTTCCAGCCGTTCGGGGCAATCCTCGCGCAGGGTTCGGATGGCGGGGATGGGCTCGTAGAGCGTGGCCGCAGAGATCTCATCGAACGATTGCCCGCCGTGGGGCGTGCGGCCAGTGAGCGCCTCGTAGCAGGTGGCGCCGAGCGAATAGAGATCCGAGCGCACATCCACCAGCTCCCCGCGCATCTGCTCGGGCGACATGTAGCGAGGCGTCCCGACGAGCTCGCCCGGCTGATCCAACGGGTGCTCCTCGACGCGATCTCCGGGCAACGCGACCCCGAAGTCAACCAGCTTCAGCAGCGGGGGCCGCTGCGCCCTACGGTCGAACATCAAGTTGTCGGGCTTGATGTCACGGTGGGTGATGCCCACCTGGTGGATCGCGCACAGCGCACGCAGGAGCTGCAGCGCGAGGTCGATGACCTCGTCGATCGATAGAACGCCGCTTTGCAGGCGCTGCGCCAGGCTCTCGCCCCGTACGCGTTGCACTACCAGATACGGAGAGCCGTCATCCAACAGGCCGTTGTCGAAAACCGCGAGCACGTTCTCGTGGCAGATCCGCGCCATCAGCCATGCCTCACGCCGAAAGCGTTCGACGAAGGAGGGGCAGGTCCCCTCACGAATGGGATACACCTTGAGCGCGACCGAGCGGCGGAGCCCGAGCTGCAGCGCCTCGTAGACCACGGCGGAGCCGCCAAAGCCCAGGACGTGGCCGAGCACGTACTTGTCTGCGACGACGGTGCCGGGATCCAGAACAGGCGGACTCGGGTAGAGCTCGTCCATGCGCGCGCCTCCGGGCGATCGAGGGGGATGCCGCTCGCCAAAGCACGGACCATGCCCGGGGTGCGCCGAGGAGGGTGCGCCTCCCTGGTCTGCTTCGCCGCGAGGGCCCTGTCCGCGCCCGGGCCGCGTCGCGCCGCGCCTGTGTGCACCCGGAAGCCGCACACGTGGGGCGGGAATGCCGCACGAGGCGCGCTGGCCTTAGCCGAGAACAGGGATGGCATGCGCGATGCTTCGCCTCACCTCGAGGTGAACCATGGCGTTGGAAACCGTCCTTCTATGGGCAGTGATCGGACTCGTCGCAGGTTGGCTGGCGTCGGCCCTGGTGGGCGGCGGCTACGGCCTCGTCGGCGACATCGTAGTGGGCGTGGTCGGAGCGTTCCTCGGGAGCTTTCTGTTTCGAGCGCTCGACGTGGGCAGCCCCTTCGGCGGTCTCGCTGGCACCATCTTCGTCGCCTTCATCGGCGCGGTGATGCTGCTCTTGCTGCTGCGGCTCCTCCATCGCGGACGACGCCCCCGTCGTGTCTATTGAGCGTGGACGAGCCAGGCGACCACGCCGCGCACGCTGATAACGGAGCGCGGCGTGGTGGTGTTGGCTCAGAATTTCACGTTGGCGAGCCAGGACAGGAGCGGGTCGACCGACACGGCCACCCAGTCGTTGTTGAAGTAGCGGTCGCTCTCGCCGAACTCCGCGTGATAGTCGATGGTCACGTCTGCCTTGGTCAACAGGCTCGCGGTGTCGAACATCATCTGGTTGAAGCCGTTGCCCTCGGCGTAGACCAGCACGTCGCCCTTGAACTTGCGTAGGTTGTTCGTCCAGCGGTTCGCATAGCCGGGCACGTTGCCCATCGCACAGTGGCTGTCGCGGATGTACGGGACCGGCGCGTAGTTGACGATCAGATTGCCGAAGCCAAACACGCGATCGAGGTTCGAGTAGGTGAGCGTGGTCGCGATCGGATCGCCGATCAGGCGCACGAAGTCGTCGGTGAAGTTGAGGGGATTGTTCGGGTCGGGGAGCATGAACGCGAACAGGAGGGCCTGCAGGTTCGTGGTCCCCGGGGGAAACACCGGGATGGGTGAGGTGCCGTTCGGGTTCGCCTCGGCGAGCTGGAACAACGTCTTGAAGTTCTGCACGGACGGATCGACGAAGTTGCCGGCGGCCATGCGTGCCTCGTCGTCGGCACAGAAGCCCGCGTTGCGCGCGTGGATGGCGGGCACCTCGCTGTAGACGGTGCCCTCCCACATGAAGAGGCCGGAGAACTTGCTGTGGCGGCGGTTGACGGCCGCGATGGAGGTGGTGGATCCGCCGGAGAGCCCACCGATGACCGGCTTCTTGGACGGGTTTTCGCTGTGCACCAGGCGCTGCACGAACAGGGCATCGTCGACTTCGAGATCGATGCCCCACTCGGCCATCACGGAGCAGTCGACGGCGCCGCTCTCGCAGGTCCCGGGCGGCAAGGACGAGCCGCGACTGTCGAGCAGCCAGACGTCGTAGCCGGCGTCGGCCACACGTGCCGCGAACGTGTCCGCGTAGTCATCTTCGGCGGTGATCTCCCAAAATTCAGCCGGGAAGGAGTAGGGCGAGATGAGGATGACTGGCGGATCTTTCCGGGCCGGGGACTCTGCCTTTTGGACGCGCACGACGTGAAACGTCTCGAGCGGAGAGGGGCCGGAAGAGACCGTGTAGGTCGTGCGGCGAATGCCGGGCGTCGGATGTTCGGTCGCGGTGTGGGTGATCGCGTAGGGCTCGGATGCCTCCGCAGATTGCGTGGGCATCGTGGCGGCGAGTGAGAGCGTGAGAGCAAGCAGCGAATTTTTCAGAGGAACCCCCCATGGACGAATGTGTCTCCCCAATTTGGGTCGGAGAGCCCTCACCGCTGAAAGTGCGCTGTGCCGCTTCGGTGTCCGTTTTCACGGAAAAAGATAGTTTAAGCAGAATTGATGTGAGGGAGCCTACGCGCCGGCGTGCTGGGAGTCGGGGGGACTGCCGTAAGCGAACCCCTGCAAGCTAGCTTTCGATCAGGGCCTTGTGCAGTAGGTCGAGCAAGGATTCCTCCAGTTGCCGCAGCTCGAGCTGGCTGGGTCGACTGGCCACAGCCATGGCGCGAAGCCGGCTACGCCGCCCGTTCAGCGGCCGCTCTCCCCACGGGATCCCCCGCCTCCCGCCGTAGGCGAGGGGCGCTTCTGCGTGTGCGCGCCGCCCTGCCTGATCTTGGAGGAGTTCGGCTGGCTCGCCTCGATTCTGCGGCGGTTGGGCAGGGTGACGATGACCGTGGTGCCCTGACCGTGGCCCGGGCTCTTTAGCGCGATGGTCCCTCCGTGCGCCTCCACGATGTGCTTGGAGATCGAAAGCCCGAGCCCGAGTCCGCCCTGGCGACGGCCCGCCCCCGAGTTCGTGCTGAAGCGGTCGAAGACCTTGGGCAAGAAGTCGGCGCTGATCCCGACGCCCTGATCGCGCACGCGCAGCAGGATGAGCGGTCCCTTTTGCTCCCCGATGATCTCCACCCGTCCCCCCACCGGGCTGAATTTCACGGCATTGGAGAGCAGATTCCAGAGCACTTGTTGCAGGCGCTTCGAGTCGCCCGCGATGGTGCGCAGGGATGGGTCGATCTCGACGGAGATTTGCACCTGGCGGCCCTCGGCGAGCGGGCGCACGCTGTCGATCGCGTTGTCCACCACCATGCGCAGATCGACGGGTACTGTGTCGAGCGTGAGTTTGCCCGAGATGATCCGGCTGCTGTCGAGCAGGTTGTCGATCAAGCGGGCCTGCAGACGCGCGTTCGCCTCGATGACGGCGATCGCCCGAGCGCGCTTCTCCGGGTTCAACTGGGTCGTCCGGAGCAGGTGGAGCCAGCCGAGGATGGCCGTGAGCGGTGTGCGCAGTTCGTGGCTCACGGCCGCCAAGAACTCGTCTTTGAGGCGGTTCGCGCGCTCGGCTTCGGCGCGCGAGGCGCGCTCTCTGCGCAAGAGCTCCATGCGCTCGGTGATGTCGATAATCGTGCCCTCGAACGACGAAGGCGCGCCACGCGTGTCGTAGGTCACGCGACCCCGCGCCTCGATCCAACGCTCGTTTCCGCCTGGGCGGCCCCTCAAGCGATAGGCGGCCATGTAGTGCCCACCCCTCTGGCCCTTCAAGGCGCTTTGGATCGCGTCGGCGACGTGCTCGATATCCTCCGGGTCGACGACCTGTTCGTACAACGCCTGGAGACTGGCGTACACGCGCTGCCTTGCGTCCAGGAGCGCCGTCGCGCGTTCGTCGAGCCGGATCGCGCCAGAGCTCACGTCGAGCTCCCAGATCCCTGCGCCGGAGGCCTCGATGACACGTTCCAGGCGCTTCCGGCTCAGCTTCGCCTCGAGCTGCGCCGCCCGCTCCTGGGTTGCGTCGAAGCCGAGCACCATGATGCCGCTCAGCCGTCCCAGGTCGTCGATCACGGGGTGGTAGATGAAGTTGACGTACACCGTCTGCAGCGGCATGCCGGCACCGCGCGCGATGCGTATGACCATGTCACGGCCCACGAACGTCTTGCGCTCACGCGCTACCCGCTCGAGCAGCGCCGGGAACGGTTGCTCTCGCAGCTCCGGCAGCGCCTCCAAGAGCGGGCGTCCGATCAAGGGCCTTCCTGGGCCGACGACCTCCCACGCGGCCGCGTTGGCCAGCTCGATCACGAAATCCGGACCGCGCAGGAAGCACATGAATCCGGGGAACCGCTCGAACAGCTCCTTGAAGTGTCTGAGTTCGCTGCCGAGCGCCAGGCTCCGCTCTTCCATCACCTGTGCGCGGCCGAGTAACCCGGCTTCAATCGGCGCGAAAGAGCGCAATTTCTGGTCCGAAACATCTCGGCGCAGCTCGGTCACATCGATGATGTGCTGCAGCACGAACGCGACTTGTCCGCTAGCGTCACGGATGGCCGTATGGGATCCGCTCCAAAACCGCTCGCGGGGGCCGTCGGGTCCTGGTACACGGATGCAGAAGAACGTCAGGACCTCGGTCTCGCCCGTTTCCAGGACGCGCTCGAGCGAAGCGCGAAGGCGGGCGGACCCGGCGTCGCTCGGGTCGTCGGGGTCGTGGGGGAAGGTCTCGAACGCGTTGCGCCCGATCAGCTCCTCGCGCCGGCTGCAGGTGGCAGCGAGGTAGGCGTCGCTCGCATCGACGAACCTCAGCGCACGATCAAGCACGGCATAGAGGTTCGGAGTGCGCGCGAACAACGCCTTGTAGTCGAGCGTGCTGGCCATGATCGCTCGGACGAAGTAGTCACACGGGCTGGAAGGGAAGAGCCCCCGGGAAGGAGGGCCGAGCGCACCTGTTCGCCGCCGCGCGATAGCACCGGGAGTTGCGGGCTCGGCGGTGGAGCGCGCCCGCGCGGGCTGAAATTGCAAGGCGAGCCGGCCCTGAACTAAGCTAGCCGCCATGGCTACGCGGGCATGAGCATCGAGGTGCGTCGTCACAGCCCTGGCGGAGACGTCGAGGCGTTCATCCGCGCGGGGAGGGTGGTCTTCCAGGGGGACCGAGCTTGGGTGCAACCCCTGCACATGATGATTGCCGAGCGCCTCGATCCCGCGAAAGATCCCCTGCACCAGCACGCTGAAGTCGCGCTCTTTACCGCCTGGAAAGACGGCGAGCTGGCAGGCCGGATCTCGGCGACCATCGATCAGGCCTGGCTCGAGACCCAGCGCGACGAAACCGGCCACTTCGGGTACTTCGACACCATCGACGACGTCGAGGTGGCGCGTGCGCTGCTCGAGCAGGCCGCGAGCTTTCTGCGCGAGAGGGGCATGAGGCGCATGAACGGCCCGATGTCCCTGGGCGCGAATCAGGAGGTGGGCCTGCTGATCGATGGCTTCGAGCACCCGCCGATGATCGACATGTCCCATTCGCGTGCCTATCAAGCGGCACTCGCAGAGGCTGCTGGCCTCACCAAGGAGAAGGACCTCTACGCATACCGGTACGAGACCGCCAGTGAGTTCAACGCGCGCACTGTGCAGGCGTGGGAGCATGTCCAGGGGTTGAGCGAGGTGCGCATGCGCTCGATCGAGCTCAAGCGCCTCCGCGAGGAGCTTTCGATCGTGATGGCCATCTACAACGAGACCTGGGCGGGCAAGTGGGGGTACGTGCCACTCACGGGGGCCGAGCTCGACAAGATGGCGAAGGACCTGGCGCTGGTCATCGATCCGGATCTCGCGTTCGTGGCGGAGGTGAATGGCGAGCCGGGCGGCATGTGCATCGCCATCCCAAACTTGAACGAGGTGGTCCAGGATCTGAACGGTCGGCTCTTCCCGTTCGGGTGGGCCAAGCTCCTGTGGCGCACGAAGGTCGGCCATCCCCGCTCCGCGCGCTTGATCGTGCTCGGGGTGCGCGCCGCGCTGCGCAAGAACGTGAAGCGCTACGGCGCTCTGTCCGCCGCCATGTACGTCGAGGTTGCCAAGCGCGGACGCGCCAAGGGCTACGAGTGGGCGGAGCTCTCGTGGACCCGCGAGGACGACCACCCGATCAACCTGGGGATCCGCTCGATGGGAGCGCGCGTCTACAAGACCTATCGGGTGTACGAGCGCCCGCTGTGACCAGCTCGCTCGCGTGTCGCGTTATGCGCGCCATTTTAGGCCCGGGCGATCAGGGGGCGCGCGCGAGCGCGCACAGGAGCTAGACGCCCCCGTTTTGGGCCAGTTCGTGGCGGGGGATGTCGAGATGTTTACCTAGTGTTCGATGGCGTCGCCTCTGGACTTCGAGGTCGTGTTTCGTGCATCTCCGAGCGCACTCGTGCTGGTCGATCGCGACTCGAAGATTGTCGCCGTCAATGAAGCGTTCCTCGATTTCACGCACACGCAGGGGCAGGACTTGAGAGGACGCGCCCTCTTCGAGGTCTTCCCGGATGAGCCCGAGGCATCAGACCCCCCCCAGGAGGCTTTGTTGCGCACGACCCTGGAGACAACCTTTGCGCGCGGCGTACGTCAGGTGCTGCCCGTCGTCGCCTGTCGAATCCGGACATGCCGCGGCTGGGAGCCGCGCCTCTGGAGCGCTACCCAAGTGCCTTTGTTCGGGCGGGACGGGGGGGTGGAGTTCGTGTTGCAAGAGTTGGTCGATGTCACTGAGGTCGAGCGCGCTCACCTAATTCGGCTCGCGAAGGACGACCCATCGAGGAAGAAGGAGGCGGGGATCCTGGAGCGCGCTCGGCTGGTGCAGGAGCGCAACCGGGCGCTGGACAACAAGCTGCATGAGCTGCGCGACCTGTTCGACCAGGCACCTGGCTTCATGTGCTTCTTGCGCGGGCCCAAGCTCATGTTGGACATGGCCAACACGGCCTTTTTCCGCCTGGTCGGTCACCGCAATATCGTTGGAAAGCCGGTGCGAGAGGCCCTGCCGGAGCTCGCGAGTCAGGCGAACACCTTGGAAAAGCTGGAGGAGGTCACGCAATCGGGTGAGCCCTACGTGGGCCGCGGCGTGCGCGTGGAGTTTCAACGGACAGCCGACGGCCGGCCCGTCGAGCGCTTCGTGGACTTCATCTACCAGCCGATCGTCGACGAGCTCGGCAAGCGTCTGGGCGTGATGGTGCTGGGCTTCGACATCACCCAGCAGAAGCGCACCGAAGAGGAGCTCCGTCGAAGTGAGGCGCGGCTCTTGACGTTGATGGAGGCGTCCGGCGCGGGAACCTGGGAGGTCATTCGAGAAACGGGCAAGGTGCGCCTCGACGCGCGTGCCCGGGAGCTCTTGGGGACCACGCGCGAGGTGTACGCGAGCATCGAGGCGCTGCTCGAGCGGGTGCACCCGGACGATCGGGGGCTCTTGCGCAGGGCCATACGGCGCGCGCTCGAGGCGGACGCAGACGGGCGCTACTTGGTGGAGCTCCGCGTGAACGTGCCCGAAGGTCGGCCCGAGCGCTGGGTGGAGGCGCGAGGCCGGGCGACTTACAGCGGAAGCGGCGTCCCGTCGTTGTTTGAGGGCACGATCATCGACATCACCGAGCGCATGGAGCTCCTGCGTCGCGAGCGCGCCTCGCGCGCCGAGGCCGAGCGGGCCAACCGCCTGAAGGATGAGTTCCTGGCCTCGGTGAGCCACGAGCTGCGCACGCCTCTTACGGCGATCCTCGGCTGGCTCCACCTCCTGCGCAACAACAGCTTGCCGCCCGAGAAGCACGCGCGGGCGCTCGAGGTGATCGAGCGCAACGCCCGCAGTCAGGCCCAGGTGATCGAGGATCTGCTCGACGTGGGGCGCATCGTCTCCGGCAAGCTGGGCATCGACGCGGAGCCGACGGATCTGGCGCGCACCGCGGCCATGGCCGTGGAGAGCGTGCGTCCCTTGGCCGACGCGAAGGGAGTGCGCATCGACGCGAGCTTCGGCCCGGGGCGCTGCACGGTCTTGGGTGATCCCCATCGATTGCAGCAGATTACCTGGAACCTGCTCTCCAATGCCGTGAAGTTCACGCCAAAGGGCGGGCAAGTGTGGATCGCGGTCGAACGCATGGACGATTGCGTCGAGATTCGCGTGCGCGACACCGGGGTCGGGATCGCCACCGAGTTTCTGCCGGCGGTGTTCGAGCGCTTCCGGCAGGCGGAAGGCGGGACCAAGCGCAAGATGGGCGGGCTCGGCCTGGGGCTCTCGATCGTACGCGCGTTGGTCGAAGCACATGGTGGCGAGGTGCGTGCCTACAGCGAGGGGGCGGGGAAGGGCGCGCTCTTCATGGCGCGCATCCCGGCGCTCCCCGGAGCGGAGGTGACGCTCAGGCGCGAGCCCGGTGGGCGGGGAGCTCTCGCGCGCGAGATCGAGGAGCCGAGCCTCGATGGACTGCACGTGCTCTTGGTCGATGATGAGTCGGACACCCGTGAGTACTTACGCAACCTGCTCGAGCACGCGCACATACGAGTCTCGGAGGCGACGAATGCGCGCGACGCGCTGGAGGCGCTGCGCAAAGCGAAGCCCGACGTGTTGGTGTCGGACATCGGGCTCTTGGGCGGCGACGGGAATGCCCTCATCCGTCGGGTGCGCAAGCTACCGGACCGGGAGGGCGGAGCGATCCCCGCGGTGGCCGTCACCGCCCACGTTCGCGATGAAGACCGACTGCGCGCCTATGTGGCAGGATTTCAACGCTACGTGACCAAGCCGCTCGAGGCGGACGACTTGCTCGACGCACTGAGATCGCTACGTCGAGGCTATCGGCGCGTCGGGCCTGGTTGACGCGGCTCTCCACGTTCACCGAGCGGGCGGCCGCGTTGGCAGCTTCCGGAGCCGCGCTAGCAGCGCTCGCTTCGAGCGCGTTTCGCACGGGGGGCGCTCGACCGCCGGCCAAGTCCGGAAACCTCGCGATCTTGGGGCCTTGCCGCCTGAATCTAGATTCGCCGGGTGGGCACCTCCTGCCGGCTGCCGGCGGTCTTCCGTTGGGCTACACTGCCGCCCGTCGCGCGACTGGCGATGAAGGGCTTCGGCCCGAGGTGGGGCACCACCGGGAAGCGCGGCCACCGCAGGGACCGAGACCTACGGTCGCGACGTGTCGTTCGCCTGGGCCACTCCGCGTGTCGTTCCGTCCGTGCGTCGGCGAGACGCCTTTGAAGCGCGGGTGTTTCGCGTAGAGGCGCGCACCGCGCAGAGCCACAGCTAGAGCAAGGCGAGGTCACACCCATGTTCGATCGTTCCAAGTACACCCTGTCCGCCATCGACCCCGAGATCGCCGCCGCCATCCTGGCCGAAAACCGCCGTCAGGAAGAGCACATCGAGCTG
This sequence comes from Myxococcales bacterium, assembly GCA_044507075.1. Lineage (GTDB taxonomy): Bacteria > Myxococcota_A > Polyangia > Polyangiales > DASUME01 > DASUME01. The sequence goes on along the minus strand of JBIQKA010000047.1, from coordinate 13,866 downwards.
ATCGCGTCCGAGAACTACACCTCACCCGCCGTGCTGGCGGCGCAGGGCTCGCAGCTCACCAACAAGTACGCCGAAGGCTACCCGGGCAAGCGCTACTACGGCGGCTGCGAGCACGTCGATGTGGTGGAGCAGCTCGCCATCGATCGGGTGAAGAAGCTGTTTGGCGCCGAGCACGCCAACGTGCAGCCGAACTCGGGCTCCCAGGCCAACCAGGCGGTGTTCTTCGGGCTGCTTCAGCCGGGCGACACCATCATGGGCATGAGCCTGGCCGAGGGCGGCCACCTCACGCACGGCATGCCCCTCAACATGAGCGGCAAGTGGTTCAAGGTGGTGAGCTACGGCCTCGATGCCCAGGAAGCCATCGACTACGACGCGATGGAGCAGAAGGCCCACGAGCACAAGCCCAAGCTCATCATCGCGGGCGCCTCGGCCTACGCGCTGCGCATCGACTTCGAGCGCTTCGCCAAGGTGGCCAAGGACGTGGGCGCCCACTTCATGGTCGACATCGCGCACTACGCGGGCCTGGTAGCCGCGGGCGTGTACCCGAACCCCGTCCCCCACGCCGACGTGGTGACCTCCACCACGCACAAGAGCCTGCGCGGCCCGCGCGGCGGCATCATCCTGATGAAGGATCACGTCGCCAGGGCGATCAATAGCGCGGTGTTCCCGGGCCTGCAGGGCGGGCCGCTCATGCACGTGATCGCGGGCAAAGCCGTGGCCTTCCAGGAGGCGCTTTCGCCCGAGTTCAAGACCTACCAGCAGCAGGTGGTGAAGAACGCCGCGGCGCTCGCCAACCAGCTCACGGCGCGCGGTCTGCGCATCGTCTCGGGGCGCACCGAGAGCCACGTGATGCTCGTGGACCTGCGCCCCAAGGGCATCACCGGTAAGGAGGCCGAGGCGGTGCTCGGACAGGCCCACATCACCTGCAACAAGAACGCGATCCCGAAGGATCCCGAAAAGCCCATGGTCACGAGCGGCATCCGCCTGGGCACGCCCGCGATGACCACGCGCGGCTTCCGCGAGGAGCAGGCGGTGCTCACCGCAAACCTGATCGCCGACGTGCTCGACAATCCGCGCGACGCGGAGCACATCGCGCGCCTGCGCGCCAAGGTGTCCGAGCTCACGCGGGCCTTCCCGGTCTACGTGGGGTGAGCGGGCGCGCGGCGCCGCGGGCCCGCACGTCCTGACCGAGGAGCGGTAATCTAGGCCACCTTCGGTGTACGGGTGGTCAGTAGTGTCAATCCACGTGTCGCCGCGGATGTTGCAAGATTGAGGCAAATTCCTTAGCCAGGAAGAATGCGCACCTCTCCTTATCTTCTTGGACTTTTGACCACCTGCGTGGCCGCGGTGACCGTGGGCTGCGGCGAGGACGACCCCGCGATCGCCGGCGGCAACGGCAGCATCTCTCGGGGCGACGATGATTCCGAGTCCGGGGAGTGCAGGTCCGAGACCGAGGCCGAGTGCGATTGCCCTGACGGTTCCACGGGCTCCAAGTACTGCTACAACGGCTCCTGGCTAGGCTGCAGCTGCCGGGGCGCGGACGGCGAGGGCAGCGGGATCGCGGGGGCTGACTGCAAGCCTGGCCGCTACGAGGGCGAGTTCTTCGGTTACTACTTCTCGTCGTACACGGGCGCGACCTTTCCGATCCCGGTCTGGGCGCTCGGCGGGCTGGATGGCAAGCCGGGCTTGGCGTTCACGCTCAACGCCAACGGAGGGGGGCTGGTCGAGGGGCAAGAGTTCGCAGAGGAGCTCGAGATCTCCGATGGCTATGTGAAGGGCACCGCCGACGGCCTGTTCCCCTTCGAAGGCAAGCTGACCGGAAAGCTCAACTGCAAGACCAAGGAGTTCAAGGCCACGCTCAAGGGCGGCTACGCCGTGCTGATCGGCATTCCCGGGGTCACCACCGCGAACTTCGAGGGCCCCGTGTACGGCCGCTACGACACGAAGACGTCGGCCTTCCCCTGTCAGAAGGGCACCAAGAACTTCCCCAAGTGCGACGACCCGGTCGAGCTGCGCGCGACCACCGCCGCGGGCGACGTCGTCGCGGGCACCAAGTTCCCGAACCCGGACTATCCCAGCACCTGGGAGCTGATCGAGGAGACCACGCTCACCTCGCCCTTTCCGGACATCCCACTCGGCGGAAAGGGGTACTGGAATGCGCAGTGGGTCGGCGAGGGGCAGATCGACACCGAGACGGGCGAAGAGAAGCCCTAGCTAGCGCGCATTCACAAATGTACCGGCCGCGGTGTGCCCACCTGGGCAGACCCCTGCGGCAAGGCCTCGCGATGTGTGTGGACGCCTCACTGAAAAATGCCGGGATGCTCACACTTGGCACGGGTTCGAAGGTGGTGGTGTTAGCCTTCTAAGCAGCCGAGTGTGGCCACGCTTCGGGGAATGCGTGCCCGCTCCTAGCACGCGCGTTCGCGTGGGTTCCGTCGCAGCGGGCGGAGCGCGAGCAAGCATCATGGAGATCACCTTGCGGCAATCCTTCGTTCGGCTTTTCGGTACGACCTGCTCTCTCGGCTTGCTCGCCTCGGTCGGCCTCGCGCAAGGGCCCGAGAGCAGTACGACCGCTGCGGCCAGCACCCAGACGCAAGCGGTGGCCGCAGCGGCGCGCGCGGCCGAACCCTCGAGCCCGCAGCCCAAGGCGTCGCTCGGATCGAGCACGACGGATGCGTCGGCGCGACGTCCGGCCGTGGGGCCCGAGGAGCACGCGCGTTTGTTGCGGGAGGCTGCGCTCGCGCTGGCGACCCCGGATCCGGTGGCCATTCAAGAGGCGCTCGAGACACTCGGCGCGTTGGCGGGGCGCGGGGCGGCGCAAGCCATCGTGGTGCGCTTGCGAGGGGGCTTGCCGCCGCAGTTGACGGAACGTGCGCTCGAGATCCTCGGCGCGTTGAATCAACCGCTGGCGAGCTCGGTGCTGGTCGAATACACGCAGCACCGTCGCTGGCAGATCCGCCAAAAGGCGGTCGCCGCGCTCGGAGCGCTCCGCGTGCGCAGCACGATCTCGGTGTTGTTGTTCGCGCTGGACGACCCCAGTTCCGAGGTCCGAGCCACGGCGGCGGCTGCGCTTGGCAACGTAGGAGACGTGCGGGCGCTGGCCCCGCTCACGGCCGCGCTCGAACGCGGGGTCGAAGGCGCGCTCACGGCCATCGCACGGATCGGCAGCAACAGGCAGCTCGACTTCGTGCTGGCGCGCGCCAAGGCCGATCTCGAGGCGGGCGAGCCGGCGCTCTGGGCATGGCTCTCCCGCAGCAACGCACCTGCGGCGACCAAGGTGAAGATCATCAAGACGCTGGACGAGTGGAACACGGAGCCCGCCCGGGAGGTGCTCGCGCGTTGGCAGCAACGACTGCGCGAGGGGGAGGGCGATGCCCGGCTGCTGAGCACCTTCAAGACGATCGGCAAGGTGGGAGGGCCGTCATGAGCGCGCGCGCGACCTCGAAGCGAACCTCCATGATCCTGGCCCTTACGTGCTTGCTCGCGGGCTCGGCGTGCGGTGCGGGGCAGCTTGCGCCCAAGTTCGCGCCTCCCGAGACGCCCACCGAGGCCAAGGTGGCGGAGAACATCGCGCGCGCCGCGCCCCGTGAAGAACGCGCCGTGGCCGTTGGAGCACTGGCCGATGCCCCGAACTTGGCGGCCTGGGATCTCCGGGGCGGTCTCCTCTGGGAGCTGCCCGTGCAGGTCAAGAGCGCGCCGCTCGTGGTGGGTGATGCGGTCGTGCTGCGCGAGGCGGCGGGGGTCATGGTGCGCGATCTCGCCACGGGCGCGGTGCGGGTGAAGCTGGGTGCAGGCGAACTCGTGGGCGCCGACGCCGTGGGCGACGTCGTCGCGATAAGCCTCGCCTTCAAGAACGACGCGAGCTCATACGGCGTCATCGCGTTGGTCGCGGGGGATCGGGTGCGCTGGAAAAAGGAGCTCAGTCAGCCCGCCGGCACGCCCGCGCTCGTCGAAAATCAGGTGCTCGTGCCCTGGGGGACGCAGCGCCTGAGCGTGCTCTCCGCGCAAGACGGCACCGAGCTCGCGCGCTGGAACTTCCGTAACATGGTGTCGGGCCAGGCGCTCGTCGATCGTGGGCAAGTGTTCGTGGGCCAGTTCGGTCTGCTCAAGGTCGAAAAGGATCTGCCAGCGCATCAGGACGGGCCCCTCACGCTGCTGACGCCGGCCAAGCGCTCGCTCCCCGGGCAACCACCGCTCTTGCGTGACGGCTATGCGCCCATCCCCGAGCCCGATCACGCGAGCCATCGCGTGAAGGTCGAGTGGCGACCCGGGCTCGCGCCAGCGAGCGTCGAAGGGGATCAGGTCGTGTTTCGCTATTACCGGTTGGCTTTCGGACTCGCGGCACAGCAGGACGAGGTCCGCTGGGTGCGCAGCTTCGATCACGATCTGGTGGGCTCGGCGACGCAGCCGGGCGGCGTGTTCCTGGCCGACGAGCAGGGCGTGGTGCGCTTCGTCGATCCGGCGGGCGTGACACGCTTCAAGCTGGAGCTGAAGAAGAGGCTCCGCGTGCTCAGCCTTCGGCCGGGGACCTTCGCGCCGGTCTCGGAGAGTCAGCCCGCCCTCGAGAGCCCTGAAGCTTCGCTCCACGATCAGCTGTTCGCCGCGGCGACCCTCGACGACGATCGGCTCTTCCCCGGACGCGCGCTCGCGGTCTCCCATCTCGCGCGAACGGGCGATGCGCGCGTGACCGCAGAGTTGATCGGACTGTGCACGCGCAAGAACGGCGTGGGCAACCTCGCGCAGGCCGCCGCCTGCGACGAGCTCGGCAAGCGTGAGGGCAACGGCCCGGACATCCTGCAGGCCCTGCGTCAGCGCGGCTCCTTCTTGGAAGGCACGAGCGCGCCCCCCGTGGGCGCGCTGGCGCAGGCGGCCGCGCGCAGCAAGCTCAAGGCGGCGGGCCCCTTGCTGCAGGCCCGCGCCGAGGACCCGAATACTCCCGCGAGCGAGTTGGTGCCGCTGTTTCAGGCGATCGAGGCGCTCGCGTACGCCCCCGCGATCGCGCAGATCGAGCGCTTCGTCCGACTTCACCATGCCGAGCCCGCGGGCTCCGACCTCACGCCCGCCATTCACGCTGCGCTCGAGGTCCTCGGGAAGATGCGCGCCAAGAACAGCCGCTTCACGCTCGAGAGCGTCGCGAACGATCAGCTCAATTTGGAGCCCGTGCGTCAGAAGGCCAAGGAGGCTTTGGCGTTGATGGACGCTCCACCGGCCAAGCCAGAGCAGGCGAAGGCCGAACCCAACAAGGCCAAGCAGACCGCCGAGCGGGCCCCGGTGCTCACCGACCCGCGCCCTTACGCGCTCGCCAGCCAAGACGTGCAAAAGGCCTTTCGCCCGCTCCACGCGGCGCTCGTGCGCTGCATCGAGGCCGACGCCTCCAAGCCCAAGTCCGCGCGCATCTCGATGATCGTCACCGGTGCAGGCAAGATGGAGGGCTTCGTCGTCACGCCCACGAGCCTGCAGGGGTGCACCGACGCGATCCTGCGCAACGCCAAGTTCCCCGAGACGCGCCTTTCGCGTCAGCACGTGATCCAGACTGTGTACCTGCCGCAGGGGCGTGCCGCTGCGACCGCCACCAAGGCGCAGGAGCCGGCCCCCAAGGCCGCGCCGAGCGCGCCCTCCAAGCCGAGCGCAGCAGGGAAGAAGAAGCCCGCGCCGTGAGCAGGCGAGGAGGGGCGCGGGTGCTCGACCGCCCCTTGCTCGCGCGCGTTCAGGGCGTTGCTTGGGCCGCGAGCGCGGCGACGAGCTCACGCAGGCTCGAAAACGTGCGCTCTGCCAGCGCGAAGGATGAGCTTCGGGTCAGCTCGGAGGGCAAAGCCCAGCACCGAATGCCGGCCGCGTGCGCCGCGGTGAGCCCGCGCTCCGAGTCCTCGATCACCAGACACGTGTCGGGTCCCACGCCCATGCGCGCCATGGCGGTGAGGTACGGCTCGGGATCCGGCTTCGAGTTCACGTAATCTTCGCGCGCCAGGATCAGCTCGAAACGGCTCGGCACACCGCTTGTGCGGTGGATAGCCTCGAAGTGGACCCGGCGACTGCTGGTGACGATGGCCATGCGGAAGCGCGGCGCGAGGGTGTCGAGCAGCGCGAGGACCTGCGGCGCGAGCACGTCGTTCGAGAGCAAGAGCTCCGTGTAGCGGGCGTCGCGCGCGCGCTTGAGCGCCTCGCGTGCTTCGGGAGCCACGCCGCGCGCCTCCGCCAGGTGCCAGGCCCCACGCGCCTGCACGAGGAAGAACTGCCGATACAGCTCCTCGCTGAGCTCGACCCCTACCTGGGCGAGCGTCTCGCGCGTGGCCTGAAAGTAGAAGCGCTCTGTGTCGACCAGGATTCCATCGTGATCCCAGAGCAATGTGGTGATCATGGACCGAGGTCTATCACGGCAGCTTGGGCATGCCGGAGCGCGCGGGGCGTGCCACAGTCGACCGGCGGCCATGATGGATCCCTCGTTCCGCGTGCGTCCTTACCAAGCCCGCGACCGCGCCGCGGTCCGGGAGGTCTGCTGGCAAGCCGCGAACAGCGACGCGTTCGTGGGGCGCTGCTACGGGGATCGCGAGAGCTGGGTCGACATCTACACCAGCTACTACACCGACCACGAGCCAGAGAGCTGCTTCGTGGCGGTCTCGGGCGCCGAGCCCGAGCGCGTGGTGGGTTACTTGCTCGGCTGCGTCGACACGCGCGAGGTTCGCAGCGAATTCGCGATCGCGCTGCGCCACAACATCACGCGCTTCTTGTGGGCTCGCCCGGAGACCGCGCGTTTCTGGTGGCGCGCGGGGTGGGATGCGGTGCGCGACAGTTGGGGAGCCGAAAGGCCTGCGCTCGATCTCGAACGATACCCGGCGCACATGCACTGCAACCTGTTGCCCGAAGCGCGGTCGCGGGGCGTGGGCCTCGCGCTGTTCGAGGCGTTCCACGACTACCTGCGCGGGCGCGGCGTCGCGGGCGCCCACGGCGAGGCGTATGCGGCGAACCTCGCGGTCCACGGCCTCTTGAAGAAGGTCGGCTATCGCGCGCTGGGGGGGCCGTTCCCGGTGCCCGGGGTGCGGACCCCCGAAGGCGCACGTCAGCTCGGGCAGCTGGTGGTCTGCGACTTGTCGGCCCTGCCCGGGGCAGGGGGATAGGGCAAAGGGCCGGACGGCGGGCGTCAGCTCGCGTGCGCGAGGCCGGCTGCGTTCTGCGCGCGATAGCGCGCGGGGGTGAGGCCGGTCCAGCGCTTGAAGGCGCGATGGAAGGCGCTCACCTCGGAGAACCCGACGCGATCCGCGATGCGCTTGATCGGCATCTCGGGGTTTCCGAGCTCGGTGAGGGCGACCTCGCGCCGCACCTCGTCGACCAGCGCCGAGAGCGAGTGACCCTCGTCGCTCAGCCGGCGGCGCAGGCTACGCGGGCTCATGCCCAGGCGCCGCGCGATGCTCACGGGGTGCACGCTGCTGAGGTCCACCTCGTGATGCAGCACTTGCTTCACGCGCTCGTGCAGGTGCTCGCGCGCCTGCTCCTGCACCAGCATCTCCTCGGCGCGGTGCTTGAGCACGCGCCAGAGGGGCTCGTCGTTGAAGGGCTGGGGCATGTCCAGCAGCGCGCGCGAGAACACGATCTCATTGCGGGCTGCGCCGAAGCGCACGGGACAACCAAAGACCTCCGTGTACACAGCCGCGTAGCTCGGCGCCTGATGGCACACGCGCACCTCGATCGGGGTTGCCCGCTGGGTGGTGAAGTGACGGCCGATGCGGATCACGAAGGCGAGGGCGAGCTCGGTTCCAAAGCGATAGGCGCGCGCGTCCGCGAAGGGCGGCTCATAGATCAGATGGGCGCGGTCTCCCTCTTCCAAGAGACGCAGCCGACTCATGGGCTGGAGCAGAGGCAGGTAGCGGTCCACTTCTCCGATGACGGCTCGAATTGTCGGGCAATGCAGGAACACTTGGCCCGCGACGCCCAGCGTCTGAAAGGGCGCGGCCATGCCGATCCGCAGCGCGATCGCCGGGTCCTCGGTCAACCGGTAGGCCGCACGGACCGCTTGCGCAGTGACCGCCATGTCCACGTTGCCGGGGCCCTCAAAGACCTCGCGGTCGATGCCAGCATCCCGCAGGAAGGCCTCGGTCGAGATCCCACGATCCCTCAATACTGCGGAAATTCCTCGAAGAATACTGACGGCAACGTGCATGTGACACCTCAAGCCAAGTAAGGCTAGGGGACACTCGCTGTCGTTTCGGGTCAAGGCTTTATTCCACTCGGTATGTTCGCTGCGGGCAATTTCGAGGTCGCTTCAGTCACAAACTCTCGCGCAGGGAGTCATATTGCCCACACCATCCTACGGCTAAGGTCCCGCCCATGGTTGGCAAGCTATGGGCTCCTTCGGCAGCGTCGCTAGCTGCTGCTTTGCTTCTGGCGTCGGGCTGCGCGGATGCGCCGCAACCCCTCGCGAAACAAAAGGAACTGACGACAGGCGGCGAGGTCTTTCACATTCTCTGTAAACGCGTGGCGGCCGCTGCCTACCCCAACGAGCTGACCGGCATGCGGTTCAACGCCCCCTGCGACGGGGACGGGGTGGTGGACGCTGAGGGCGATCCGCGGCTCGCGGCCATGATCGAGCGGCGCGCCGAGATCGTGGCGGCCCTCGACCAAGTGTTCGGCGACGCACCTTCCAAAGGGACCGCCGAGTTCGCCACGGGGGAGCTCGACACCTTCCTCGCCAACCTGATCCCGTTCTACGACCCGCCCGACGAGTGGACCCCCAAGTCCACGCGGGCGCTTGCCCAGGTGCTGGCCGAGCTCCTCGCGGACAAGCCGGCCTCAAAGAGGGTGCTCTCGACCCTCGCCCGCGTGGCGCCCCGCGTCGGGTACCGCCCGATCAAGCAGGCGCTGGGCGCGGTCCGACCGGCCGTGACGTACCCGGGCCTCGACGAGCTCACCCGCCAGTTCCTCAAGCTCGTCACCAGCGAGGGAAGCGCATACCCGGTGTTCGTCGACCTGCTGAAGGCGGGGGCCCTCGAGTTGGCGGAGCCCAAGGCGGCCGATGCACCCGAGCCGGCCGACAGCACGTTGCGCGCCGCGATGCAGCTGTTGATGACCAGCGATCCGAGCTTCGCGCCCGAGGACGGTCCGCCCCTCTGGGTGGTGCAGCGCGACGACCTCGGCTTTGCCACCTTGGCCGATGGCAGCTCCACCGGCGGCAAGGTCAAGCAGAGCCCGTTCGCGCGCTCGCTGACGGACAAAAAGAACCGCGACAAGGACGGCCGCGCCATGAACGGCGAGGAGCCCTTCTATCAGTACATCGACGCCAACCGGACGCTCTTCGCGGGGCTGATGCGGGAGCAGCACCCGCTGCTCAAGCGCAACGGCGACAAGAGCGTGGTCGAGAAGCTCGCGTACGGGTTTCGGCCAGCCCTGGGCGCCACCGTCAACCGCACCGAGGCCTTCGGCAGCAAGGCGAGCCTGAAGTTCAAGGGACCGGACGTGGAGAACGGCGCGGTGTTCGAGCTGGTGCACGCGCTCGGGGCCATGGCCCGCTATCCCGAGACCGAGGACTTGCTCGCGTTGCTCGAGGTCTTGATGAAGGATCACGAGGCCGACGCCGCGGCGCCCGTCTACGCAGGTTTGCGCATCGACGAGATCTCGGACGAGTACCCGGATGCGAAGATCATCGGCGTCGACGGAGAGGGGACGCCCCACGAGTTCTGGGACGACCTCATCCAGGTCGGCCTGCGCATGCTCGAGCGTCCCGGACAGCTCGAGGCGGTGATCCGGTCCTTCGCGGATCCGCAGTCGGTGGCCAGCACCAAGCTGATCGCCAAGTTCATGAAGTTCAAGGATCAGGTCACCTACAACGGTGCGCCGATCACCGTGCAGAGCGACGGCAAGTTCGCAGCGGCGGACGCCGAGAAGATGAACTCGGAGATCGAGCACACGCTCAAGACCCTGGTGGAGCGGGCCGGAGCGGGCGAACCGAGCGCCGACGTGGGCATGAATCGCAGCCTCTGGCAGCGCCTGATCTCGACCATCCACGCCACCAATGGCGTCCCCAACTGCAACAAGGAGAACGCCCAACTGCTCGCGAACGATCCGCTCACGGGTGGAGCCCTCACGTTCCCCGATCCCGCTGGCCAAGCCCCCGGCGATCTGATCGCCGGGATCGCCGATCTCGCCTGCGGCGAGATGCCGAAGTTCACGGGCAAGAAGGGCTATCCCGAGTGCGAGTTCGTCAAGCAGCCCAACGGCGCCGAGACCCACATGCGCTCGATGGTTCCGCCCACGCCGCCGGGCAAGGCCGTCGTTGTAATCAAAGACGATCAGCTCCACTGCCTGGAGGAGGCGGGCCTCGCGCACGACCTGGGCGAAACCCAGGAAGAATCCGCGCAGATCACCGGCTTCACGCTGACCCCCTCGGCGCGGTCGTTGGCGCGCTTCATTCACGTGCCGCGCAACAGGTTTAGCTCGAGTCTGTTCGATCCTTTCGCCACCAAGCACGGCGTGCCGCTGGTGGAGTTCGAGCCCGACATCCTGTTCTCGCTCGAGATCAAGCAGCCAGATGTCGTGTTCAACAACGAAGCGCAGTCGTTCCTCACGGCCAGTCAGCCGCTCGCCGCGGCCTTCGACGGCAGCGAGATCTTCATCGATACGGAGGACGGTCCGTACGCGAACAAGGGCTACATGTTCGCCGAGCTGTTGGCGACCCTCCACATGCACTGGCCGTCGCGCCGCCCGGCGGACTTTCGCTGCCCGGCCACGGTAAAGAAGGGCGACGAGGGTTGCTCGCAGAGCGGTGACCCCACGGCCAAGTTCTTCGCTCACCAGTCGAACCTGGTCAGCTACGAGCCACTCCTCGTGCGCGCGCTCGAGGACGAGAACCTCGGCGGCATCCTGCAGAAGGCCAACGCGACCCTGGGCAAGATCAAGATCAAGGGCGTCGACGGCAAGGAGCGCGACGGCATCAGCGTGCTCACCGCGTTCGCGCAGCGCCTGCTCACCATCGACGAGGAGCTCACCTACCGCGATGGGCGCTCCTACTCGGTCACGAACACCTGCGTGCCGGTGGAGTCCTCGGGGGCGAGCGGAGACATCGTGGTCGAGTGCGCGGACGACCGTGGCCGCGTCATCATGGGGCCGAACGGGAAGGGCGTGATGCCGCTCTACCTGATGCTCGACGCCCTCAAGTCCATCGACGAGGCCTTCGAGGGCGAGGCGGAGCGTCACGAGCATTGGCTCGCGGCGCGCAGCGCCCTGGTGGACCAGTTCCTGGCGGTCACCAAGGACGAGACGGATCCCAACGCCGTGTCCTACGCGCTCAAGAATCGGCGCGCCTACGCCACCGCGCTCAAGGCTCTCCCCTGGATCCGGGAGCGCATCAAGTTCCACCGCGAGACCGCGAACGACCTGGACGCGTGGGCGACTGGGCTCGCAGGTAGGCTTGCGAGCGTGCTCGGACATCCGGCGACCGCCGCGGGGCTCGACCTGCTCGACGTGCTCTGGAATGAGAAGCAGGCGGGCGAAGAGTTCGCCAAGGTGAGCGCCTACCTCCTGGACGAGGAGGGCAACCCCGAGGCCTTCGAGGGGCTGATCGTGGCCGCGGTGGACACCTTGATGCTCATCGATCGCGACCCCGACCTCACGCCGCTCGTGCAGTTCGCTTCGCTGGCGCTCGCGCCCAACGCGCTCGAGATCATGGACAAGGGCGACAAGGAAGCGAACAAGGGCGTGCCCGACGTCGAGGGCAGCGTGACCATGTCCTTCCTGGAGCTCACCAAGCGCATCACCGATCTCTATCCCAAGCCCGAAGATCCCAAGGTGAAGGACGAGACCCCCATCAATCGCTTGCTCAAGAACAGCGTGCTCGCCGACAAGAACGGGCAATCGCCGCTCGAAGAGTTCATCGACTCCGCTGCCGAAGTAAACCGCAAGACGCCGACCGACCCGCGCGACAAGCCGCTCACCGCGGACGACTACCGCGCTGTGTTCGAGCAAGTGCACGCGTTCCTCACCGACCAGGACCGCGGGCTCGAGCGCCTGTACAGAGTGATTCAGGGTCGCGACTTGGATAGGGCCAACTGATGACGACGCGCAATCTGTGGTTGGGCCGCCTCCTGTTGGCGATCCTCGTGCTTGTTCCCTGCGCCAAGGTGCAGGCCGGCGGTCTCTACCTGTTCGATCGTGGTGCCCGCGCGCTATCGCGAGGCGGCGCGTTCGTGGCAGGCGCCGACGATCCGAGCTCGCTCTGGTACAACCCCGCTGGCCTCAAGTACTCGGGCAACCAGGTGCTGATGGACGCCACGCTGACCATCTACATGGGCAGCTTCACCCGCTACGACGCCGCGGGCATGCCGCAGCCCAGGGTGGAGGCCGAGCCCATGCCGCTGCCGATCCCGACGCTGGCGGTGAGCCACAACTTCGGGCTCGAGGACTGGACCTTCGCTGCCGGCATCTTCGCGCCCAACACCATCCTCCAGGGCTGGCCCGAGACGGTGAGCTCGAACGGGGTCGTGGAGCCCTCGCCTGCTCGCTACTCGCTGATCGGCCTGCGCGGGAGCTTGCTCTCGGCGCTGTCGCTCGGCGTCGCCTATCACGGCCTCGAGGGCTTCTCCATCGGCGCCGACATTCAGATCCAGGCCGGACGCTTCAAGGCCAAGACGGCTCTGAGCGGCTGCGACGCGTTCGCCTGCGCGTTCCCGGAGGACCCCGCGTTCGACTCCATGGTCACGCTCGACCTGTTCCCGGCGGTGGGCATCTCGGGCGCGGTCGGCTTCGTGTGGGACCTCGAGCTCGCCAGGTTGGGCGCCTCCGTGACGTTCCCCTACAGCCTGCACGGGACCGCCGATCTGCAGGTGGGCCTGCCGAGTCACGCGCTGTTCGAGAACGCGACCGTCAAGGGTGACAAGGCCGACATCGAGCTCAAGTTCCCCTTCATCTACCGCGTGGGCGGCGAAATCCATCCGGCCGACTGGCTGCGCATGGAGGGAGCCTTCGTGTACGAGGCCTGGTCCAGGCAGAAGGACATCCCGGTCACGCCCCACGGTGTTCAGATGCAGAACATCCGCGGCATCGGCGACTACGACGTCGGCCCTATGAAGATCCAGCGCAACATGCGCGACATGTGGAGCATCCGCGGCGGCTACGAGGCGATCCTCCCGGACGATTGGATCCCCATCACGACCGTGTTCCGCGGCGGCCTCGCGTACGAGAAGGGCGCCTTTGCCAGCAGCGCCCTCTCGCCGATGACGCCCGACTTCGACAAGATCGTGCTCACGGGCGGCTTCGGCCTCAGCCTCACGGACACCATCCGATTCGACACCGTGGCCGGCTGGATCTTCATGTTCGAGCAGACGGTCAAGAACGGCACCATCATGGCGCCCGCCGCGATCCGTCCGGAGGCGGCCATTCGGCAACCCATCAACAACGGCCGCTACACGGCCGAGGCGTTCTACCTGGGCGGCGGCTTCTCGTTCATGCTCGACGAGTGAACGAGGCGCTCACAGCGGGGGCACGAGGCCGAACGTCCACGCCCCCGGCGACGGCGTTTACACCACCGGTTGGATCGCCCGTCCTATTTCCGCTTCTCGTTCTCCGCTTCGACTACGCCGGCCAGGTTCTCGGCGAGCTTCTTTTTGGCCGGAAGGTCCGCGAGGCGCGCGATCTGGATGCGCTGTGCCTGAGGAGATCCCGCGCCGTGCATGGACTCGGTGAGGTAGCCCACGGCGTTGCGCCCCATGGTCATGTTCTCGATCAAGCGCAGCACCCTCCGGCGGTTGTCCACGGAGACGCCGGGGCGAGCCTTCAGGTACTTCTCGAGCAGCGGCTTCGTGACGGGGTTTTTGAAGTCTTGATCGGAGGGGAGGGTCACCATCAGCCCGCCCGCCATGTCCTGCGCGAGGCGCGCGATCT
>JBIQKA010000046.1:0-35058 GCA_044507075.1 Myxococcales bacterium | reverse complement strand
TGCTCGATGAGCGCACGGCGCCCGCGAGTGTGCCCTGCAAGGAGGGGAACGCGGGGGCGTGCCCGGTGGCGCGCGGGGAGAGTGCGGGGGCGCGGTGCAAGTTCTACTCGCGGTGGTTCGAGAGTGAGAGGGTTGTGGAGGGTGGCGGCAACGGAGCCCCGGTTTCCCCGGCGAAGGAAAACTATGAGTTCTTGCTGGTCAGCACCATGGGTGAACCACTCGATAGCGTGTTTTATGAGATCTATGCGGGATCCAATGAACTCCCCATCGGAAGCGGCGTGACCGACGCGAACGGGGCGGTGCGCATGCAGCTCCCCAAGGAAACGCGTTCGGTGCGCGTCGTCACGCAAATGCCTCGGACGGAGATCGTTCTCGGGTTGGGTGATCTGCCCCCTCTCACAGCCAACGCGCCATTGGACGCACAGAGCGCCGCACTGCAGGCTCGCCTCACCGCAGCGGGCTATGTCACGGACCTGAGCGCAGGCGACCCTCAGACGCTGCTCGCTCAGGCCCTGCGAACGTTCCAGAAGCACGAAATGGGTCTCGACGATCCGAGTGGCCTGCTGGATGCCACCACGCTCGCGAAGCTCGACGGCTACTACGAGGACATGGCATGACGGAGATCGCGCACCTGCCACCCGAGCGCCGGATGATCTATCGCGTGTGGCCCTTGGTGCTTCAACAGCTGGAAGTGCGCCCACATGGGCCCGAAGAGAGCCTCAAGGTGGAGTGGCGTGCCGTATCGGGAGCCTACGTGGCGCTCATGCAAGTCACCAAGGGAGGCGAGAAGAAGGAGACGAACTGGGGCGACATCCAGTTCGGTCGTACGTCGAGCAAAGGCTCGGTCGCTGCCCGTGAAATGTCAGACATCAAGTCGGTTCCCTCCGACGACTCGGTAAATCCCAGAGTTCACGTGGTTGCTGGTGAGGAGTACCGGCTGTTTTGGACTCCGGTGAAGGAGGTCTTCGAGGAGTTCGGCAACCTCCTCCAGACGCAGCCGGAGCAATGGGATGCCATCTGGAGCAAGTATGCGCCGCAGACCTATCAAGCGTCACCGGCCGCCGATTTCGCGTGGAAGGATGGCCATGCGCTGCTCGACAAGCAAAAACTACTCGAGCTGAACATGAAGCACGATGAGCAGGAGCTCATCTTTCACATAGCGTTTCGGTCTCCGAAGCAGGCGCAGCAATTCCACGTCAAGCAGGCCGGGGATGGCTTCGCCGCGTATTTGGACGTCACGCCACCGGCACTGCGCGCCATGTACGCCGCCGAGATCTTGGCCGGGTACGCTGCGCGCAAGGTTTCCGCGGCGAAGCATCTCAGCACTTTGGTGCGCTGTCACCAGATCGCCGAGATGACCGCCGGCTGTTTGCCCGATGCGGGCATCGAGAGCGCGCAAAAGCACACCACGAGGGAGGGCACGCCCGAGTACATCGCGCACCATGCGTACCGGCATTACGTGTGGCAGTGCGCGGCGTTGGAGATCGACGAGAACGCCGTCAAGGACAGCTTGATCAGCGCTACAGACTTCAAGGCGCTGAGTGCGAGAGCGCGACGAGTTGCGGAAATGAGCATGTCGCTTGTCCCCGGCAAGGAGACCCCCAAGACAATGCGGGGCGTAAGCGGCCCAATACGTCATCCCTGGCTTCGCCGCCAAGAACTGAACCTCAAGGATGACCACATGCTGGTTGCCAGTGAGGATTCCAGCCCGATCATGGCGTACTTCTACATGTATCGCTTTGGCTTTCAGGTGCTGGGCGTGACCAAGGGAGACGCGAGCCCCAACTCGTTCCATAGCAAGATCGCGGCCGTGCTCGAGAGAGTCAAGGGCTGCTCTGGTGATGAGCTTCGGACGCTCCAGAGGCAGTTGCTGGCCGGCGCGCCCCACAGTCAGTTCATAGAAGAGCTGCGCGTCTGCTTCGACCCGCGCCGCGACTCGCAACGCATGACCAATCTATGGCAGCGCTACGCGGACGTGAGCGCCACGTGCGGCGTCACCTGGTGGACTGAGCTCGCAGCGTGGAAACCTGAGGACTGGAAAGAGTTCTCCCCGAAGGTGGTCTGGATGAAGGAAGTGCCCGGCGGGGTCGCTGGCGTACTGAAAAATCTGTACGAGTCCCGGTTCAAGCACTATGACCTTCATCTCAGGGCTGCAAACGAGCTACTCACCACCTTCTATCGCTATCATGTAGCCGCAGCTAGCGGAGACTCGGGCCTCAAGGTATTCGATACGCCTGTTCCCAAGCTCAAGGCTCGCGCGCGCGTCGATTTCATTCATGACACGATCGAGATACGAGGCTCGACACCCGATGGTGGCTCGCTCGCACCTCTCAAGCTTCACTTCCTCACCGAGCTGCGGGAGCTGGGCGCAGAGCGACTTGAGCCCGTACCTGGCAAGGAGACGCGCGCACGGACCAGGGCGCTGAAGAAGGCCCGCGCCAAGAATCAAATGGTCCACTACGACGTGGAGATACCCTGCGATTTTGCGCAGACCAAACTTCTTGGCTCCGAGATCCCTGCTGGGCTGAGTTTCATGGGGACCTTCCTCAACAACATCGTCGGGATCACGAGCGCAATTCAGCAGCTCTCACGCGGGGAAGGCGAAGAGGAAGCTCCCTTCGACGAGAAGGTCGACGTTGCCTTCGAGCTCAGCAAGAACGCGATGCAGCTCGTGGTCGATGCACGTGACCTGGCAGAGGCGCTGTCGCCCAAGGTGGAGAGCGTGATCGCCGTGCCCAAGCCTCCGCCAGGCTCGGTGGCTGCGGCTACGCGCCCCAAGTCCTTTTGGCGGCTCGCGCGCGATGCCGCCAAGGTGGTCGGCGAGACCAAGGCCTTGAGCGCCATCGATGCTGCCGACAATCTCTATTCCGGCATGCAGATCCTTGTCAGCGAAGACGGTGCGATGCGCTTCGAGCAGCGACGCGGCGAAAGCTTGCGGGCGGCGACCGAGGGGGTGAAGGGACTTCTGACCGTGGGCGTGGGACTCGCCTCCGCTGGCGAGGTCATCGTGGCCAACGGCCTCGCCACCACATTCCTTGGGGTGGGCGCGGCCACCTTGGGCTGGGCCGTGGTCGTGGGGGGCATCGCGGTGTTCACCATCGACACCTTGCTCGATGCACTTTCAGACTGGAACAAAGACATGAACATCCTGATCAAGGCGTTGGATCAGGCACTGCGCGAAGAGCTTGCGTTGGACGACTCGAAATATCAGCTTGAGAAATTGGAGGGAGGCGCCACTGCAGGCTCCCGCTGGGCTGCGATCCCGCAGGAGAGCCAAACCTCGCGACACATCGAGCTGGTCCAGAGCATCGCCACGCTGCAGCTCGCTGGCAGCGGCCCGAAGAGCGCGTGACGCACCGCGTCCCTAGTTCTTGGCGTTCTTGAGCCAGTCAGGAAGCTCCGGCTCCTTGGCCCTGGCGCCCTCGCAATTGGGCTCCCTTTCCTTCCGGAACTTCACGGCGTGTAGCCAGCAGCGAACCACGTGGGCATCTTCGCTCGTCGCATCCAGGGTTGAAAGGAAGTCCTCCACGTGACGCCGCCAGCGCTCTCGCCCCCACTCGAAGAGCTTCAGCGCGGCCGCGTCGTCCGAGAGACCGGACACCTGGGAGCGAATCTCCACGCACCCCTGTCGCGCCACCTCGTGCTGGAAACGATTTCCGGGATGGGACCGCAGCGTCGCCGCGCACTCCTGGGCGCAGGAGGGCACAAACGAGCAGCGAAGCTTCGCGAAGTAAGGGGGATCGTCAAAATAGTCATCCTGGAACCATTCGCGCAGGTTCGAGATGAGCCAAGGCCCCTCCATGCGAAAACAAGGGCCCTGGTCGGCAGAGAATCCGGACAAGAACAGGTCGCAATTCAGTACCTCACGCTCGGCTTCTGAGAGACGCAACTTGGCCTGCTCAAACAGGGGCCTCAAGCGTCGCTCGAGCTCCGCGCGCGTAGCCGCCTCGGAGCCCGACTCCAGCGCGGCACAACGCCCCTCGCCGAAACGCACGGGCACCTTCGTGAGCTCAGCGAGCGACTGCTCACAGCCGCGCGCGCACTCCGGTACCGACTGACAGACAGCTGCCCAGGTCGCCGTCGCGCGCGGCGTAGGCGCAGCGAGGTCGGATTGCTGCGGTGTGACGCGTCTGACCTGGATGTCGAGCCACAGGGCGGCGAGCCGTCCTTGGCCGGCCTCGTTGGGCTGCGCCGCGCCTTTGTCGCGAGCGCAGCGCACGCCATTGGGTCCCACGAGTCCTCTACTCGGCTCATAGGTGCTTCGGATGGCGGCGGCGGCGTACTTCACATCGCGGTCATGGTTGCCGCCTCGAAACACCTTCTCCCGACGGTCCAATCCGTGCGGATAGATGGGCCCCTTGGGATCGCGCTGTGGCTCCGGTCCATAGGGTTGATACCAGTCCCAGACCCACTCGCTGATATTGGTCGCCATGCCTCGCACGCCAAACGAACTCACATCGCCGTCATCGCCACCGGCGGGGCCGGTTTTTCCCCTCGGTCCCCTGGATTTCACATCGGTCTCGTTCCCCCAAGGGTACACGCTACCGTCGCTCCCACGCGCCGCGTACTCCCACTCGGCTTCCGTCGGCAGACGCTTGCCCTGCTGCGCGCAATAGTTTTCTGCCTGCATCCATGTGAGCCCGCTGACCGGGTGCGCGGCCTCTTTGTCCCAGATGATTCCTGATTGAGGTTCGAGACAGCGCCCCGCGTCCATGCACCGTTTATATTCCGCCTGGGTCACCTCGGCGCGGTCAATACAGAAGGCCTTGCTCAACGTGACCTGGTGCGGAACCCCATCCGCATCAATATCATCATTCCGCAGCGCTTCGGGGTGTCCCATCGTGAAGGTGCCCGCGGGAATCTCCACCATGCCCTCGGGACAACCAGCGCCGTCGGCCTCCCCTTCTGCGCTCGCTGCACCGTCCACCACCGCGGTCCCTACCTGCGCTCGCTCCGCTTTGTGCCCTGCACAACTCCCGCGACATGCGGGCTGGGCGCAAAGCAGAGCGAGCGCGGCGCGGACAAGCAGCCTGACCGGTAGACCACGTTGCGCAAAACGAACGCGCGCAGCCTCAAGGGTTCGGTTCTCCATGCCACCCCATCTACCCCATGCGCCCGCTCGCTGGTAGTTCATCTGGCGAGGTCCCCTGCGCCATTTCCCTCAGATCACCCCGAACCAATCGCAGGTGCGCTCGTGTTGCGTGAGGACGCATGACTGGCCGCCGTTCGGCCCGGAACGCCACCCGTCTGGCGAACCGTTGTACACATCCGCAATCACCCTGCTCCGCGCCTCGCCAAGCGCCTGCATACAGCAAGCTCAGCCGACAGCTCGCCTCACTCAACGAGCTGGCCAAACACTACGCGTAGCAAAAGGATTGGGTGTGGATCCTTTGCGGCGACGTGAATTCGCATAATTTCGGTCGGTTGCATGGATTAAAGTTGCGGCGAGGTGGTTTATGCGGCGAGGGCGCCTGGGCGCCCCGAGGAGAGCCCGCATGAGATCCGCCGCGACCGCCACCCCGCTGCACGTTACCGAAGAAGCCTTTGCACGAGCCCGTGCCCACGCGGGCCGTCTTGAGAGTATGCTGCGCAGCGACGCCATGATGCGCAAGACACACTCGGAGCTGGAGGCGCTGCTGGTCGGGGCGGGGCAGGAATGGGCTCGCCTGATGCTGGAGGAGAACCTTCGTCTTCGGGCGCTGGTGGAGCAGCAACGAGAGGTCGCGGACGCCAAGGGCAAGAGGCGCAAGTCGGTGCGCGACAGCGAGCGGCACCTGGAGACCGTGCTCGGCCGCGTGTCGGTGCCTCGCTTGGCTTATCAGAGCCCTGGTGACCCGGACCTGCACCCGATGGATGCGGCGCTGAATCTCCCGAAGGAGATGTTCTCCCATGGACTGCGGCGCTTGATCGCGCGGGAGGCCGCCCGCTCGTCGTTCGACGAGGTCGTGGACACGGTCCGGGAGCTGACCGGTGCGTCGATCGCCAAGCGTCAGGTAGAGGAGCTGACGGTGCGCGCGGCGCAGGACTTCGACGCGTTCTACGAGCAGCGTGCGCAGAGCCGGGACCCGAGCGAGGACCTCTTGGTCATCAGCACCGACGGCAAGGGCATCGTGATGCGCCACGAAGACTTGCGTGAGGGGACCAAGCGGGCTGCGGACAGGAGCAGCCGCAAGCTTCAGACGCGGCTGACTCCGGGCGAGAAGAGCAACCGCAAGCGCATGGCGCAGGTGGCCACGGTGTACTCGATCGCGCCGTTCGTGCGCACGCCAGCGGACGTCGTGCATACGCTACGGGACCCGGACGAAGTGGACACCAAGCGCCCTCGGCCCACGGACAAGCGCGTGTGGGCGAGCGTAGAGAAGGCCGGTTGCATGGTCATCCGCGAAGCGTTCGAGGAGGCGCTACGGCGCGACCCAGAACAGCAGCGGCGCTGGGTGGTGCTCGTAGACGGCGAGCCCAAGCAGCTGCGCGCAGTCAAGGCCGAGGCCAAGCGGGTCGGGGTCAAGGTCACCATCCTGGCCGACCTCGTTCACGTCATCGAGTACATCTGGTCCGCCGCGCGGGCGCTGTTCGGCGGGAGCACCGGCCAGGCGGAGAAGTGGGTGGGGGATCGGCTCTTGGCCCTGCTCTGCGGGCGCAGCGGCGGTGAAGTCGTCAAGACTATCCGCTGGTGGCAAGCGCGCACCAAGCTCGACGACGCGGCGAAGGCCGCGATCGACAAGAGCTGCGGCTATCTCGCCGACCGCACGCGGACGCGGCTGCTCCGGTACAACGAGGCGCTCGCGGACGGCTTGCCCATCGCGACCGGCGTCATCGAGGGCGCTTGCCGGTACGTCGTCAAAGACAGGATGGATCGCACCGGCGCACGCTGGTCGCTCTCAGGTGCCGAGGCCGTGCTGCGTCTGCGCGCGCTACGTGCCTCCAAGGACTTCGACGCTTACTGGGAGTTCCACCTCGAGCAAGACAAGGCTCCGAAATCATGCCTCGCGTTATCAGGACGCCAAAATCCCTGACCCGATGCCAGCGCCCAAGCCACGCATCAGGAGGGTCAAGTGATCGATCTCGCTGGCTTTACCCCTGACGGAAAGGAGCCGCACCCAAATGGTTTCCAGGCAGACCGTGGATCACCGCTTACTGACACGGAGGGGAGCGCGCGTCACAAGAAAGGCAGAGGAGGGGCCCGCTATGCCTTGGCCATGCTGCGTCGCAACCGCGCATGGGCGCGCGCTGCGGGCGTTCCGAGCCTCGCTATCTGGGGTTCACTGTGGGCAGCCGACCAGGTACGTGACCCCCATCGCCACGTCGGTCGACTCGGGGTGTTCCGCCGCGTAGGGGGCCTTGAGCGCGGTATGGCTAGAGATCGTGGCGGCGAGCACGGAGCCCAAGGAGAACAGGGAGATGTGTCTGCCATAAGCAACGGCCATGGCACTTGGGTTGGGGGCTCCGGCAGGTACGAGTGTAATCTCGCGCGCCGTTCCCGAACTGTCGCTCCAATGGACCTCACGCAGCTGCGGCCCCGTATTGCCGCCGGAGAAATGCGAGCTGAATGCGTACCAGATGTTGCCGTGCTTGGTGAACGCTGTGTGATAGGCGCTCGAGCCGATCGCGATGGACCCTGCCCAGGAAAGGCCTCCGGTCACCTGATTGACCAGAAAGCGCATCTGGCTCGATGTTGATGCATCACTCGCAAGGGTCCCGACAACGAGCTCGGATTTCGTATCATCGCAACCGTTGGACGCGAGTCCGAAGCCGGTCATCGTGTGCGCCCCAGCAACGCTGATCGTCGGATATTGAGGCAACGTAAAGCTATCGTCGACCAAGTAGAGGTATCCGTTCTCCGAGCTTCCCCAGCGCCCGCCCCAGCCCACGATCCATTTCTTGAGGCATGGGACAGGGGCCAAGACCATGGCTCCCGCATCTACTATCCCCGAGAAGAGCTGCTTCTCTGGCACTGCGTTGCCGGTCGGCGGGGACCATGTGCTGCCGTTCCACACGAGCTTGCTGAGCATGGTGGCGGTGTATGACCGCTCCTCGTCGTACACCGTACCCCTCGTGACCACGGCCATGGTCACCAGATCCCCCGATGAGCGAAGCGCGACCTCCACAGGGAAGCGGTTGTCAATCGTCCGCGCAGCAACCAGCGAGAAGTTCGTCGCACGCCGGAGCTGCACCACTGTGCCCAGCGGCCCCACAAGCGTAAGCACGACCCACTTGCCATCGCCAGCGGCAAACACGTTCGACATGTTCGTCGTCTCTGCGCGCAACGAGGGGACCGATGCGATTACGTTGCCATTTCGGTCCAGCGCGTCGGCGTATATACCATTGCCGTCCCAGGGGTCGCGGATCACCCACGCCCCATCGGGATCTCGAGGAACCGTGTCCGCATAGGTCTGCAAGCCCGAGCCCGTCTTGCTCGCGGTCAGCCAATGAACGTTCGGCTTGCGCTCGAGAAACCCTTCGTCCGCATAGCCGTCGCAATCGTCATCGACGAGGTTGCAGGTCTCGGCCGGGGCCACGCACGCGACGTCGGTTGGCAGCGTGCAGTCCTCCGTGCAGGTCCCCTGTCCAGTGCTTCCGCAGCTGGTCGTGCAGGCTGTGGTCTGCGCTCGCACGCACGCAAAGCTGTCATCTGGCCCCCCGTGACAGTCGTTGTCGATGCCGTCGCAGACCTCGGCGACGCCGGGCGACCTGCTCTCGTCTCCGTCATCGCAGTCGGTGCTCTCGGAGCTCGTCGCCGCAGGTGCCATGCATGCGTAGATGGGCTCGCCCGCCCCGAACCCGTCGCCGTCGAGATCGGAGTAGAACGGGAGCTTGGTCGCCTCGTCCGTTTCCCCATCGCAATCGTCATCGCGCCCGTTGCAGACCTCGACGAGGCCTTCGTCGATCTTACCGTCGCAGTCGTCGTCCTGACCGTTGGAGCAGTCTTCCCATGGGCTTTCGCCATCCGGGCCC
The DNA here is from genome assembly GCA_044507075.1 of Myxococcales bacterium. GTDB lineage: Bacteria > Myxococcota_A > Polyangia > Polyangiales > DASUME01 > DASUME01. Next base: position 26,106 of record JBIQKA010000046.1, on the reverse strand, counting down.
AGCGTGGGAACGCAGAGCTCTTCCCCCGGCCCCGCATCTTCTCCGGCTTCCGCTTCTCCTTCGGGCTCCGCATCGCGGTCCAAGTTCGGCGTAACCGCGGCATCCTCGCCGCCCCCATCCACCATCCCCGCCACGCACCGCGAGCCACGCTTGATGGTGCCCTGCGGGCACCCCGCCTCGTCGCCACACGCTCCGAGCTGCACCGAGAGCGAGAGCGCAAGGAAAATTGACGTTCTTCGAATCACCCTACGGGGTGAGTGAGTGCGGAGGGCAACGTCGTGGGGAGCAGCAGAAAGCGGCACGATGACGAACTCCTGCCCCGCGAACACGTGTTGAGAGTTACGCAGTCGCGCGGTGCAAACGATGGGGAATTGGCTCGTGTCCTGAACCAGGAAAGCAGACCCGTCAAGCTTGCACATTGGAGAAGATCGCTGCCCTTCGTTCTTTGTACGCAACGCCGCGGGACTCCGGCCGATAGGGCCCGCACAGGAGCGAAGGAATGCAAAACAACACTTGGATTTTGGGCATGATCGCCCTCACGGTCGGCATCGGATGTGGCGATCCAGTGGGGTGTCCTGAGGGGCGGAAGAAGCTGGGCTCGCGCTGCGAGTCCCTGGAGCAGGACGCAGGCTCCATCACCGCGCTGCCCACGAAGGACGCGGGAGTGACCGAAGACGCCCCGATAAATTCAGACGGCGGCCCTGCCATCGAGGAGCCCATCGAAGCGCCCATGGTCGACGCCGGCCCGCAGACCTGCCTGGTCGACCTCGACGGCGATGGCTTTGGCGTGGAAGCGACGGGCGCGGCATGCGCGGACGCGCCGAGCGAACTCGAACCAGGCGACTGCGATGATGGCGATCCCACGATCCACCCGCTCGCGGACGACAGCTGCGGCGACGACCGCGACAACGATTGCGACGGCGAAACCGACGAGGGTGTCGAGGAGCTCTGCAACGGCTTGGATGACGACTGCGACGGCGTGCTGGAGAACGGCTTTGCGTGTGAGCCGGGCGCCGAGCTCGCGTGCACGACCTCGTGCGGCACGCAGGGGACCACCACGTGCAACGACGTCTGCGAAGAGCCCGGCGTCGAGGCGTGCGTCCCTCCGGCGGAGCTCTGCAACTGGCAGGACGACGACTGCGATGGCGTCGTCGATCCGGGCTTACTGGTGGCCAAGAAGCCGACCACGCTCGTAAGCCAGTATGGGGTCCCCCGCCAAGTCGCGCTCCTTCCCCGCGGAGAAGGTCAGGGAGCTTGGCTCGTCACCTCCAACAGCAACCTCAACGCTGCGAGCGAGAGCAGCATGCTGAGGTTCCGCTGGGTGTCCCCGCAGGGCCAGGTGGGGTCCGAGGCCTCCCTGTTCATCTCCGGCATCCTCAACTTCCGTGCCGCGCTCGAGGGCAAGTGGCTCGCCCTCCTGGTGACCACGAACATGAACGCGAAGGGCGACCCCCTGCCCAGCGGCCGCACCGGGCTGGACGTGATCCTGCTCGATTCGACGACCCTCGAGCTCGTGTGGCGTCAGCGACTGACTCAGACCGCGGGCTCTTGCGATGGACTCTGGGTCTCCGACATCGCCATCATGGACGTCGCGGGTGAGACCCATGTGGCCGCGGTCTTTGGCGCGGTCGATGGCGAGCCCAACGCGTCCGGATGGTGCGAGGCCAGCGCCCAGCGATCCTCGGGCTCCCACCTCGTAGGCATCCGCTACACCGGCGAAAATGCTTGGTCGGTCGAGCTCTCGAAGCCCTTGACCCGGGTTCCCGCGGGGCACCTCTTGTTTGGACCGGCCACGTTCGACGCGATTGAACGCGTGCCGTGCCGCGAGGAGTGGCTCGTCCGCCACAGCCTGGCCGAAGGTAAGCACGTGGTGACCAGGTTCTCGCTCACGGGCGACGTGGAAAAGGACCTTTATCACTACGACGCCCTCACGAACGGCTCCGAGTTCTTCCTCGGCGAGGTGGACTGCGCGTCCCCCCACAGCGCGCTGTTGTTGGCGCGAGTCGATGAGGAAAAGAAGGCGAGCGTCCTGGATCACTTCGAGCTCAGCCATGCCGACGGCAGCCTCCGTGACCTCGAGCAACAGACCCATGTCGACGCTTGGGTGCTGCAAGCTGCCCAGTCGGGGGGCCGCTGGTTCACGGCCGGAATCAGCACGGGACAGCAGACGGCGATGCCGCTCGTCCACGAGCTAACCCTGGAACAGGCGCAAGGCAGCTCCATCGTGCTCGGTGGGGCCTCGCCCTCCATCCCAGTCCCCGTGGTGTTGTTCGGCGCACGCATGCTCGCGCTCACCGCGCTGGACGGCGCTATAAGCTTCGCCACGGGACACGGCGTCACCGAGACGGATCGAGCGCAGGCCTACGTCCTCGGCTGCCCGTAGGCTTCGGGCCAGGCTGCGCAGACGAAGAACGCGCCCCGAGGAGCTCGGAGCGCGTTCTCGCTTTTCTCGCTGCTTGGCCGCTGCCCTCAGGCGCTGATGGTAGGCTGCTGGGGCGGCGTCGGCGGCTTCTCGGCCGGCTTCTCGGGCATGACCTTGGTCTTCGCCGCCGAGAACAACTCGACCAAGCACGCCTTCCAGGCCGTCGCGACCTCCGTGGCTCTCGCCTTGGTCATCGTCAGCGGCACGGTGACGCCGAGTACGAGCGGATCACCAAGGGGAGACTTCTCGACATAGCTCTTCTCATTCGCCATAGACCACCACTCCTTGAGAGGGCCGCGTCGAAGCGGCCGGTTCGACAGCACTGATTCGACGCCGAGCTCGCCGATGGTTTCCCCCTGCGAGTTCGAGACTCCAGCATGCGCCGATGCGACTTCCGAGAACCGAACGAAGCGTAAGCTCGCGTGGTTCAATGACAAGGCGTACGCGTGACATCGCCGCACCGATGAACGGCAAAGTCTCCAAGCTTCGAACGTGTCACGCGGCGATTTGAGGCGCCGCCGCCGCGTCGAAGCGCGCCGACTTGCGCGCGATCGTACGGCGCGAACGCGTACTTTGCCCCTGCGCGTCCTCCCCAGACGGGGGCGCTACGAGGACGCGTCGAGGATCTGCGCGCGAACCAGCGCGGAAAATCGCCCCCCGCGCCGCACGAGCTCGCCGAACGTCCCACTCTCGAGGATGCGGCCGTGCTCGAAGACCAAGATCCGCGACGCGTCCCGCACCGTGGCCAAGCGATGCGCGATCACGAAGGTGGTGCGATCACGCATGACCTCGTCGAGCGCGAGCTTCACCTTGTGCTCGGTCTCCGCGTCGAGCGCCGCGGTCGCCTCGTCGAGGATGAGGATCGGCGGGTCCTTGAGCAGCGCGCGGGCGATGGAGAGCCGCTGTCGTTCGCCTCCGGAGAGCGAGCGCCCGCGCTCACCGAGCCGGGTGTCGAGCCCCTCGGGCTGCGCGCGCACGAGCTCCAGGGCCTGCGCACGCGCGAGCGCGGACTGGATCTCCTCGTCCGTGGCGTCGGGCTTTCCGACCAGCAAGTTTTCGCGGATGGAGCGCGCGAACAACATGGGCTCCTGGAACACCACGGCGATGTTGCGCCGCAACGAGTGCAACGTGTACGCGCTCAGCTCGAGGCCATCGGCGAGGATCCTCCCCTGCACGGGATCGAAAGCGCGGTAGAGCAACGACAGGGTGGTGCTCTTGCCTGAGCCGGACGCGCCGACGAGCGCGATCGTCTCGCCGGGCGCGACCTCGAAGCTCAGGCCGTCGAGGAGGGTGCGCTTCTCGTCATAGGCGAAGTGCACGTCCTCGAAGCGCACGCTGCCGGTGAGCCGACCTGCGTCGCGCGCGTCCGGGCGATCGCGCACGCCGGGCGTTGTGTCGAGCAGGGTGAAGAGCTCTCGCATCTTGGGCGCCTCCACGAACAGCGTGCCCACGAAACCCACGGCCGCGTCCAGCCGGCCGATCAGCATCGTCGCGAGGCTCATGAAGGTCACGAGCTCGCCCACGCTGGCTTTGCCGCGCGTGATCAGCCAGGCACCGAGCGCGAGGATCCCGGTGACGGTCACGGTGGCCGCGGCGCGCGTGGCCACGGCCGCCACGGCCCACCACGACAGCACCGGGATCTGCGCCTCGAGCAGACGCTGCCCGATGGCCTTGAGCGCGCGCAGCTCCGCCTCTACGCGCGTGAAGCTCTGGATCACGGGTACGTTCGCGAGCGCGTCGCTGGTGTGCTCGGCGAGCTTGGTGTGATGTTGGGTGACCTGCGCCTGCAGGCGCTGGGTGCGGCGCGCGACCTTCATGGTGAGCACGCAGAAGAACACCACCAAGACCACCAGGAGCCCGCCGAGCGGGCCGTTCAACAACACCGTCAGCGGCAGGAGCACGACCAGGCCGACCACGGTCGAGCACTGCTCCCGGAAGAAGCCGAGCCAGAGCCAGCTCATGGAGTCTGCGCCGCCGAGCATCGCCTTGAGCAGTCGGCCCGAGTGGGTGCTCAGGTGAAAGGACATGGGTAGCGACAGCGCGTGCTGGAAGTAGTCCGCCATCACCGAGACGCGTCGCCGGTGAGCCAGGCGGTCGGCGTGCAATGCGATCAACACGCCGGCGCCGATGCTGAAGAGCCCGAACGCGATCCAGGCGAGCACGAGCGGGCCGAGTTCGGAGAAGCGTGGCCGCGTGTGCGCGCGCTCGGAGCGCGTGAGCGCGTCGATGATGCGACCGAACAGCACGGGCTCCGCGAATTGGGCCGTGGCCAAGGCCAAGTTCGCGATCCCGAGGCCAACGCCGAGCCCCCGTTCTGGACCGAGCTGCGCTAGTACGCGGACGTAAGTGCGAAACAGCGTCATGTTCGGGCGCGCGAGTGGTTGGTTTTCGGAGCGGCAAGCCTGGCACTGCTAGTTTGGAAGACGCGCACACGAGCGATTTGCGCCGCTCGCTTGCGCATGTCCTTGTGAGAGCATGGAGCTCACCACGAGCCAACGCGAGCGCGTAGAGGCCACCTTGGACTTTGCACGCAAGCGACTTTCGCCTGGCGCGCGCGAGCGCGACAAGGCCGGTCTCTTCGACCGTGACCTCTGGAACGAGGCGGCCGAGTTCGGCCTGGCCGGGCTGCCCATCCCGGACCAATGGGGCGGCGGCGGTTACGACGCGGTGGATACGATGCTGATCGTCGAGGCGCTCGGGCGCGGCTGCGAGGACGCGGGCCTCGTGTTCTCGCTGTGCGCTCACATGTTCGCCTCAGCCGTGCCGATCTGGCGCTCGCGCTCGGCCTACCATCAGGAGCGCTACCTCGCCGAGATCGCCGCCGGGCGTCTGATCTGCTGCAACGCGACCACGGAGCCCCGGGCCGGATCGGACGTGTACGCCCTCGAGGCGAGCGCGCGCCGCAAGGGCAGAGAGTACGTGCTCGAGGGCACCAAGTTCTTCATCACGAACGCGCCGGTCGCCGACCTGTTTCTGGTCTACGCATCGACCAGCCCAGAGCGCGGTTTTCTCGGGATCTCTGCCTTCTTGATCCCGCGCGACACGCCGGGCCTCAGGGTCGCGCCGGGGGACACCAAGACGGGCCTGCGCACGTCCCCGTGGGGCACCGTCTACCTCGAGGACTGTGTCGTCCCCGAGGAGACGCGCGTCGGCCCCGAGGGCGCGGGCGCGATGCTGTTCCGTGAGTCGATGATCTGGGAGCGTGGCTGTCTCTTTGCATACTACGTGGGCGCCATGGCGCGCAGCTTGGATGCTTGTGTAGAGCACGCGCGTCAGCGGCGACAGTTCGGCGCCGCGCTCGGAGGCTTTCAGGCCGTGTCCCACAAGCTCGTCGACATGCGCCTGCGGCTCGAAGCGTCACGGCTCCTCCTGCTGCGCGCTGGCGAGCTGCATCGGCGTGGCCAGCGCTGCGAGGAGGCGGTCGCCATGAGCAAGCTGTACATCGCCGAAGCCGCGGTGCAGTCCGGGCTCGACGCGATCCAGATCTTCGGCGCCTCCGGGGTGAGCGCGGAGACGGCCGTGGACGCGCTGCTGCGCGACGCGATCCCCTCGCGGATCTTCTCGGGCACGTCCGAGATTCAGCGGACGATTATTGCGAAAGCGATGGGCCTGCCATGACGCGGTTAGATCAGTTCGTGAGCGCGTGGGCCGAGTACGACCCGAACCACGTGGCGATCGAAGCAGGGATCGAGAAGATCACCTACCGGGAGCTCGACCAGCTCGCCAACCGCTTCGCGCGCCTGTTCGCCCGCCTCGGCGTGCGGCGCGGAGACCGCGTCGGGGTGCACATGCCGCGCTCCGGCCGCGCGGTGGCCGCCATGCTCGGGGCGTTGCGGGCGGGCGCCGCCTATGTCCCGCTGGATCCGGGCTCGCCGCCCGCGCGCGTGGCGCTGATCGCGCGCGATTGCGGGATCCGCTGCGTGGTGATCTCGCCGGTGCTGCTCGCGAGCTGGCTCGCGTCGAGCGTGGTGTCTCCGGTGCGGCGCTTCGTGCTGAGCACGGACGGCCCCTTGCCGGCCGTCACCGGGAGCGCCCGAATTCACCCTTGGTCCGAGGTGCAACAGGAGAGCGCCACGCGCCTCGACCCGCCGAGCGACAGCTGCGACGACCTCGCCTATTTGCTCTACACCTCGGGCTCCACCGGCGTGCCGAAGGGCGTGATGCTCTCCCACCGCAACGCCTTCGCGTTCATCGAGTGGGCCGCCGATCAGATCGAGCTCAACCACGGCGACCGCGTGGCCAGCGTGGCACCATTTCACTTCGACCTCTCGATCTTCGATGTCTGGACGTCGCTGTGGGTGGGCGCAACCGTCGTGATCGTGGACGAGACCACGGTGATCAGCGGGCCGCGCATGCTGGAGCGCATCCGGCAGCGCAGCATCAGCGTGTGGTATTCGGTGCCATCGGCGCTGATCCTGATGCTCGACCAGGGCGACCTCGAGGCGAAGGGCGCGCCGTCGCTGCGGGCCGTGTACTTCGCCGGAGAGGTGTTCCCCATGAAGCACCTGCGCCGAGCCATGCGCGCGCTCCCCCAGGCGCGCTTCTGGAACCTGTTCGGCCCGACCGAGACCAACGTATGCCTGGCCTACGAGGTGCGCGGCGTGCCGGCCGAGGAAGAGACCGCGATCCCGATCGGATATCCGGCATGCGGCGCGGCCGTGCGCGTGCTCGACGAGGGGGAGCGGCCGGTGGCTCCCGGCGAGCTGGGCGAGCTGTTCGTCGACGGTCCGACCGTGATGATGGGCTACTGGAACGGCGGCACGCCCGCGCTCGCCAAGCGGCCCTACAAGACCGGGGATCTGGTATCGCAGCGGAGCGATGGCGCCCTCATGTACCACGGTCGACGTGATCACATGGTGAAGGTGCACGGCTACCGCATCGAACTCGGGGAGGTCGAGTCCGCCCTCCTCCTGCATCCTGGTATTCAGGAGGCGATCGCGATGGCGGTGGATCAAGAGCTGGTCGCGGTGCTGGTCGCGAGCGATCCGAGGCTCTCGGTGCTGCAGATCAAGCAGCACTGCGCCTCGAAGTTGCCACGTTACATGATCCCGTCAGACCTCCGAATCGTGCCCGCAATGCCGCGCACGACCAGCGGAAAGATCGACCGGGTGCGTTTGAGAGAGGACGTGGCCGCCGCGCACCGGGCCCGCGCCCAGGGCGTGGCGCAGCTCGCCCCGGGCCCCTCGGCGCTCGGCCCAAAATGAGGAGGCAAGATCGTGCAATCGCGCGTAACGGACGAGATCGTCGACTACATCGTGATGACCTGGCTGAGCGGCGATGGACGCGGATTCACCGCCCAGACGGATCTGCAGGCGAGCGGCATCCTGGACTCCTTCTCCACCTTGGCGTTGATGGCCTTTCTGGGAGAGAAGTTCGAGGTGCACTTGGACCCCGCCGACGTGAGCACCGAGTCGTTTCGCACGGTGAGCGCGCTCTCGGATCTGGTGCTGGCAAAACTCGGCGCGCAGGGGGTCGAGGGGGGGCGTGTGGCTTGAAGTTCGAGGCAGGGAGAACGCGGACCATGGAACAGGAACTGAGAACGATCGTGGCAAAAATCGCAGAGACGCCGGAGGACTTCTCCAGCGCGGCCCACCTGCGCGACGAGCTCAAGGTGGACTCAGTGCGCGTGATGGAGCTGGTATTCGAGATCGAGCAGACCTTCTCGGTGAAGTTCCCGGAGGAGCGCTACGCCGAAGTGGGCACGTTCGACGACCTGGTCAAGGTCGTGAAGTCGCTGAAGCTCTGAGGTGCCATCATGTCCCCCGCGCGATCGGAACGACGTGTGGCGATCACGGGCCTCGGACTCGTGAGTCCGGCCGGCTGTGACCTGCAGCAGTTCTGGAATCGCCTCTATGCAGGCACGAGCTTCTTGGGGCCGCTCCGGGAGTTCTCGATCGCGGAGCTCCCCGGATTGATCGGGGGCGAAGCCGACTTGCGTGAGGAGCCTTGGCTCGCGCGTGAGCGGCCCGAGCGCCGCGCCCAGGGTCTCGCGGTGTGCGCGGGGCGAAGGGCGCTGCGGGACGCGGGGCTCGCTCCCGGTGAAGGGGCGCTCGCGGGCGCGGGCGTGGTGTTGGGGACGACACTCGGAGAAGAGCGTGCGGTGGGGCTCTTCAACGAGCGTCGCGCGCGCGGCGAACCGGAGGCGCGCTGGGGGGACTTGCTGACATGCTCGGACAATCATCGAATCGCCGCGGCCCTGGCGCGCGACGTGGGCGCGACAGGGCCCGTCATGATGAACACCACCGCATGCAGCTCAGGCAACGCCGCCATCGCCTGGGGCTACGATCTGCTCGCGTCCGGCGACGCCGAGCTCGCGCTGGTGGGTGGGGTGGACACGTTGACGCGGCTTACCTACTGCGGGTTCCGTCGCATGGGCGCGCTCTCCAGAAGCGTGCTCAGACCCTTCCATCGCGACCGCGATGGCGTCTCGTTTGGTGAGGGCGCGGGCGTGCTGGTGCTGGAGAGCTTCGCGCACGCGGCGCGGCGCGGCGCGCGGGTGCGCGCGGAGCTACTCGGCTACGGCGTGAGCAACGACGCGCACCATCTGACCGCGCCCGAGCCCAGCGGAGAAGGGTTCGCGCGCGCCGCGCAGCAGGCGCTGGATCTCACCGGCACCCTCGCGGCGCAGATCGACTACGTGAGCGCGCACGGCACCGGCACCGTGTACAACGACGCGGGCGAGGTGGCGGCGATGAAGGCCGTGCTCGGCGCCCGCGCCCCCGAGGTCCCAGTCTCGTCCATCAAGTCGATGCTGGGACATACCAACGGGGCTGCCAGCGCCATCGAGGCGGTCGCTTGCGTCCTGATGCTCGAGCGGCAGGCCGTGCTGCCGACCGCGAACCTCGACGCCCCTGATCCTTCGTTCGGGCTCGACTTCGTGCCCATCCGGGGCAGACCCGCGCGGCTCACGACGTGTCTGAACATGGCCGCCGGCTTCGGAGGCTTCAACGTGAGCACGCTGATCAGGAGGGCGCCGTGAGCCGACACGCGATCGCGATCACCGGGAGCGGCATGATCACGCCCCTCGGCGACGATCCCAGGGCGGTCATGGAGAGCCTGCGCGAAGGCCAGCGCGCGCCGCCCCGAGACGGGGCGCTCTGCGCGATGATCCCCCACTTCGACGCCACGGCCTACGCCACCGTGCGCGGCATGCGTGCCTACAGCCGGACCACCCAGCTCGCCATCGCCGCGAGCGCGCTGGCTCTCGCCGACGCCAAGCTCGCGGAGGGCGCCGTCTCGTCGGAGCGGCTCGGGCTGGTGATGGCGTCCACCTACGGGCACCTCGACACCCTGCTCGAGTATGATCTCAGCCTGCTCACCCGGGGCATGGAGCGCACGAACCCCGCGTTGATGCCGCTCGCGATCGGCAGCGCGCCCGGCTCGGCGGCCGCGCTCGGGTTTCGCGTGCGGGGCGCCTCGGTGACGTTGAGCGCGGGCGCAGCGTCAGGGCTCGACGCGGTCGGCCTGGCGTCGCGCCTGATCGCAAGCGGGCGCCTCGACGCGTGTCTCGTGGTGGGCGCGTTCTCGGCGAGCAGCGACGTGGCGCAGAGTGCGGCCCGGGCGGGATCGCTGGTGGGTGCGGAGGAAGCGCGCGTGTTCGACCGCGAAAGCCGCGGGCATGTGCTCGCGGAGGCTGCCTGCGCGTTGATCCTCGAACCACTCGCGGGCGCGCGCGCACGCACAGCCCAGGTGCAAGGCATCGTCTTGAGCCACGCCGCGGGCTTCAGCCCCGAGCCCACGGCGCTCACGAACGCGCTCGCGGAGACCACGAGACGTGCCGTGGCCCAGGCCGAGCTGACCCCCGCCGACGTGTCCTTGATTTGCTCCGGAGCGAGCGGCCTTCCGAGCGAGGACGAGGCCCATGCACGCGCGCTGTGCGCGACCTTGTACGACGCCACCGAAAACCCACCGCTCCTGATCGCGCCCAAGGCGTGCCTCGGAGAGAGCCTGGACGCCTCGGGGCTGCTGCAGCTTCTGACGGGTCTCTCGGCCCTGCGGTGCGGCACCGCCCCTGGGATCGCCGGGCTCGACACGCCACGCGTTTTGGGGCCTCGCTACGCACTGCAGACCTGCGCGGTGGATCGCGGCGCTCTGCTCACCCTCGCCAGCTCGCGCACCGGCGCCACGTCGGCCCTGATGTTGACCGCCGATCTCGAGACCGGAGCGCTGCACGCATGATCTCCGCGAGCACACAGCGGCTGCTGCGGGCCTTGCGCGCGGACGCCCGGCGCTACCGTGAGCTCGGCGGAGCGCTCTCGAACCTCGGCTTTTGGGCAGGCGCGACCTACCGCGTCGGGGTGTGGGCGCGGAGCCTCCCGCCGCCATTCAAGTTCGGTGTCAGCCTCCCGCAGCGCGCGATCGATGCGGTGTGGCGCATCGGCTTCAACGTGCGGATCAGCTCCGACGCCGAGATCGGGCCGGGCCTGTGCTTGATCCATCCCTGGAGTGTCGTGATCGGCAACTGCACGATCGGTGACAACTGTCTGATCTTTCACGAGGTGACGCTGGGCACCAACGCCAACAGCGAAAACCGCTCCCCCACGATCGGAAATAACGTGGATATCTACGTGGGCGCGCGTGTCCTCGGGCGCGTGACCCTCGGCGATCGCGTGAAGGTCGGCGCCAACAGCGTGGTCGTGCGCAGCATTCCCGCGGGCACCACGGTGGCTCCGCCCACCTCCCGCACGATCTCCGCAGCCGCGGTCAGCGCGTTCGGCGCGCGAGGGCGGGCACTTCGAGCGCAAAAGTGATCCCGAGCCGGCGGCCGGTTCGGCGCAAGCCGAGCTCGCCCAAAGCGCTCCGACGTGCGCGCCCATCGTGGCGGGATGCTGCAGACATTCCTGCCCCACTGGGGCAAGCTGCCGCGCACGCTACGTCGCCGAGCGCAGCGCGACGGTGCATGCGCTCAAATTCCGCGTGATGGTGCAAAGAAGTGCGAGCCTCGCGTGAGCGCAGAAGTACGCTCATCGAGCTCGCCATGTCCAACGACGTCCAGTATCACGGGGACGGCCGAACGAGCTTCGTGCCATCTCGGACCATTCGGCACCAGCTCATCCTCTCGATCGGCGTACCCGTGCTAGTGTTGATCGGCGTGGGCCTCGTGCTCGGCAACCAGGTCTCACGGCTCTCGCAGAACGCAAAGCAGGTGGAACGTGGTCAGCAGGTGATCGCCAAGCTCCATGAGGTCCACAACCAGATCGTCGATCAGGAGACGGCGCTGCGCGGATTCTTGATCACCGGCGTGCGCTCCTTTCTCGAGCCCCACCACCGCGCCACGCCTGAGCAGTCGATGCGGGAGCTCGAGTCGCTGCTGCGCGGCGATCCGCAGCAGCAACAAGAGGCCGCCGAGCTGCGCGCGCGCTACGAGGGCTGGCTCAGCGCCGCCCAGATCGCAGTCAAGGAGGGACGCGCGGCCGAGGCGCGCGCGCTCGGCGCGATGATCGACCGTAAGTCCAGGATGGACGAGGTGCGCGCGACGGTCGAGGCGTTGCTGCAGAGGGAGCAGAGCGCATCCGAGGTCAGGGAGGCGCTGCTCGCCGAGAGCGGCAAGAACACCCAGTTCATCCTGCTCGGCCTGATCGGCGCCGCAGCGCTCGCGCTCGCCTTGGTGTCGAGGCGCAACGTGCGCGCGATCGCCGTGACCTACCACTCGGCGCTCGCGGACGCCGGCCGGATCCGCGAGCAGCTCGAGCAGGAAGCGTGGCTGCGCAACGGCCAGATTCAGCTCTCCGAGGTGACGCGCGGCGAGCACAGCATCGACGAGCTGGCGCTGCGCTCCCTCGACGCCCTCTTGCCCATGGTGGAGGCCGAAGCTGGTGCCCTGTACGTGTCCGAAGGCGAAGGCCTGCGCTGTCGCGCCCTGCTCGGCGTCTCCGGGAAGCGGCGCGGCGAGCTCGTATCGCCCAGCGAGAGTCTGGTCGGGCGCGCGGCCAAGCAGATCGAGCCCCTCGTGATCGAGGAGGTCCCCGCGGATTACTTCGTGATCGGCTCGGGGACGGGCGCGAGCGACGCGAGGAAGGTCGCGCTCGTCCCCACCGTGGCGGATGGCGTGGTTCACGGCGTGCTCGAGCTCGGCTTTTTTCGGGCCCCCGACGCGCGGGTGCGTGAGCTCTTGAATCGGATCACCGAGCCGCTCGGCATCGCGGTGCGCTCGGCCCAGCATCGCGCGCGGCTGCGCGAGCTCTTGGCCAAGTCCCAGCAGCAGGCCGAGGAGCTCCACACGCAACAGGAGGAGCTGCGCGCCGCCAACGAGGAGCTCACCGAACAGAGCTCGGCGTTATTCGAGGCGCAGACCCAGCTGGAGGAACGCCAGCAGGAGCTTCAGCACTCGAACCTGAACCTGGAGCGCCAAGCCTCAGCGCTCCGCGCGACGCAAGCGCGCTTGCTGGAGCAGGCCGCGGAGCTCTCGCGCGCGAGCCAGTACAAGTCCGAATTCGTGGCCAACATGTCGCACGAGCTGCGCACCCCGCTCAACAGCTCGTTGATCCTCGCCAAGCTCCTGGCCGAGAACAAGCAGGGCAACCTCACGCCCGAACAGATCAAGTACGCCGAGACCATCTACGCCGCCGGCAACGATCTGCTGAACCTGATCAACGACATCCTCGATCTGTCCAAGATCGAGGCCGGCCACATGCAGGTCGACCTCGCGTCGCTGCCCATCCCGCGCATCACCGAAGCCGTCCTCCGCATGTTCGACCCCATCGCCAAGCAGCGGGGGCTCTGGCTCACGGTGCAGCTCGCGCCGGATCTCCCGGGGACCGTCGAGACCGATGTCTTCCGCGTGCAACAGATCCTCAAGAACCTGCTCTCCAACGCGCTCAAGTTCACCGAAAGCGGCGGCGTGAGCCTGACCGTGAGCCACCGCGAAGGAACCGTTCACTTCGCGGTGCGCGACACCGGGATCGGGATCCCGGAGGACCAACACGAGCTCGTCTTCGAGGCCTTCCGTCAGGCGGACGGCGCGAGCACCCGCAAGCACGGCGGGACGGGCCTCGGGCTCGCCATATGCCGCGACCTGTCGCGCCTGTTGGGCGGGGACGTGACGCTCGTGAGCACCCCCGGCCAGGGCAGCACCTTCACGCTCTCGCTGCCCGTGAAGTACCGCGGAGATGCGCACGGCGCGATCGCGACGCCACCTCCGCCCTCCTCTTCGCGCGGGTCCCCATCGAGCCGCTCCCGTCGCAGCACGCCGCAAAGGCTCGAGCGCGTGGGCGCGATCCCCGACGATCGCGACCAGCTCGAGGACGGCCACCGCACCTTGCTGGTGGTCGAAGACGATCTGAAGTTCGCCAAGGTTGTGCTCGATCAGGCGCGCGAATTCGGCTACCAGTGCGTGGTCGCCGTCACCGCCGACGAAGCGCTCGCCCTGGTCAAGAGCGCTGCGCCGTGCGCGGTGGTGCTCGACATCAACCTACCTGACCACTCGGGGCTCTCGGTGCTCGATCGCCTCAAGCGGGATCCCGAGACCCGCCACTTGCCGGTGCACGTGATGTCGGTCGCGGACATGGCCAAGGAGGCGCTCTCGATGGGCGCGATGGGCTACGCGCTCAAACCTGTGACGCGCGAGGGGCTGCACGAGGCCTTCAAGAAGCTGGAAGAGAAGCTGAGCACGCGCATGCGGCGCCTGCTGGTGGTGGAGGACGACGAGGTCGCCCGCGCGGGCATCTGCGAGCTCCTGGGCGCTGCGGACGTGCAGACCATCGCCGTCGGCTGCGTGGCCGAGGCGCTCGCCGCGCTACGCGAATCCACCTTCGACTGCATGGTGACCGACCTGACGCTCCCCGACGCCACGGGATACGATCTCCTGGAGCGCATGACCGAGGACGAGGGCTACGCCTTTCCCCCGGTGATCGTGTACACGGGGCGCTCGCTGAGCGGCGAGGAGGAGCAGCGACTGCGGCGCTTCTCGAGCGCCATCATCGTCAAGGGCGCGCGCTCGCCCGAGCGGCTGCTCGACGAGGTCACGCTCTTTTTGCACCAGGTGGAGGCGGAGCTCCCGCCCGAGCGCCAGCGCATGCTGCGCACGGCGCGCGACCGCGAGGCGCTGTTCGAAGGCAGACGCATCCTGATCGTGGAGGACGACGTACGCAATGTGTTCGCGTTGAGCAGCGTGCTCGAGCCTAAGGGCGCCTCGGTGGCGGTGGCCCGCAACGGGCGCGAGGCGGTGGAGCGGGTGGAGGAGGACGCCGAGATCGACCTGGTGCTGATGGACATCATGATGCCCGAGATGGACGGGATCGCCGCCATGCGGGCCATCCGCGCGCAGGAGAGGTTCGCGCGTCTCCCGATCATCGCTTTGACGGCCAAGGCCATGCGCGACGATCAGGAGCGCTGCCTCGAGGCCGGCGCCAATGACTACATCGCCAAGCCCATCGACGTGCAGATGCTGCTCTCGCTCTTGCGCGTGTGGATGCCGAAATGAACATGGACGCTCCCGAACTGGCGCGGTTCCTCGAGTCGGTCTACCGGCGGTTCCACTACGACTTTCGCTGCTATGCGCGGGCTTCCTTCCGGCGGCGCGTGGGCCGAGCGCTGTTGGAGTTCCGCTGCGAGTCGCTCTCAGAGCTCGAGGCCGTGCTCGCGAAGGAGCCGGAGAAGTTCTCCCGGCTCCTTCAGGTGCTCACCGTGCCGGTCAGCGAGCTGTTCCGCGACCCGCCCTACTACAGGGCGCTGCGTGAGCACATCGCGCCGATGCTCCACACCTACCCGTCCATCCGCGTCTGGGTGGCGGGCTGCAGCACCGGCGAGGAGGTCTACTCGCTCGCCATCGTGCTGCGCGAGGAGGGCTTGCTCGAGCGCAGCTTGATCTACGCGACCGACATCAACCCCGAGGCGCTCCGCAAAGCCCAAGCTGGCGTGTACGCGCTGGATCGGATGCCCGCATTCACCGAGAACCACCGGCGCTCGGGGGGCAAGCGTTCCCTGTCCGAGTACTACACCGCCGCTTACGGGTCCGCCGTGTTCGACCGGAGCCTCGTGCAGCGCGCGGTCTTCTCCGACCACAGCCTTTCGACCGACAACGTGTTCGCCGAGGTGCAGCTCGTCTCGTGCCGCAACGTGCTCATCTACTTCGATCGCAAGCTCCAGGACCGCGCGCTCGAGTTGTTCAAGAGCTCCCTCTGCCGCCGGGGCTTTCTCGGCCTCGGGAGCAAGGAGACCGTGCGTTTTTCGAGTCACGCCGGCGCGTTCACGGAGTACGCGCAGAGAGCGGGATGGTACCAGCGATGCTGAGGCAGGCCCCGTCCCACGTTTTGATGCAGCTTCTCAATGGGGGTAATACGTGATCTTGGACTCCGACAACCCGCCTTCGCCCTGCGAAACCGCGAAGGTCAAGATCCTCCTGGTCGACGATCTCGAGGAGAACCTGATCGCGCTCGGCGCGTTGATCGACCAGCCACACCTCGAGGTGCTCGAAGCCCGCTCCGGCGAGCAGGCGCTCGAGCTGTTGCTCGCGCACGAGGTGGCGCTCGCGCTGATCGATGTGCAGATGCCGGGCATGGACGGCTTCGAGCTGGCCGAGCTGATGCGGGGCGTGGAGCGCACGCGCAACGTCCCGATCATCTTCGTCACCGCTGGCGAATGCGAGTGGCAACGCGTGTTCCGCGGCTACGACGCTGGCGCCGTGGACTTTCTGTTCAAGCCCATCGACGCCCAGATCCTGGGCCACAAGCTCAACACGTTCATCTCCCTGTACCGACAGCGCCTGCAGCTTGCCGAGCAGGTCGCCAAGATCCAGCAGCTCAACGAGCAGCTCTCGTCCACGCTCGCCCTCAATGAGCGCTTCGTGGCCGCCGTCGGGCACGACCTCCGCACCCCACTCAGCAACATCCTGATGGCGTCCGACAACCTGCGCTTCACAGCGTCCCCCGAGCAGCAGAGGCAGACCGACCGCATCAAGCGCAGCGCCCACCGCATGGTGAGGATGATCGAGGAGCTCTTCGATCTCGCGCGAGCGCGCCAGAGCGGCGGCATCCCCGTCCATCGCGAGCCCAAGGTGAGCCTCTTGCAGGTGGCCGAGCGCGCGCTCGCGGAGCTGCGCGAGATGGCCCCCGGGCGAGACATCGCGCTCAGGCACGTGGGCGACCTCGAGGGCTCCTGGGACGGAAACCGGCTGTGTCAGGTGATCTCGAACCTGCTTGGCAACGCGCTCCGCCACGGACCGCCGGAGACCCCCGTCGCGGTCAACCTCGATGGAACGCGCGCCATGGAGGTTCACCTCGAGGTCCAAAACCAGGGAGAGATCAGCCCCGAGCTCCTGCCCGTGTTGTTCGAGCCGTTCCGACGCGGTGAAAACGGTAAGAAGAGCGGCGACGGACTCGGCCTCGGGCTCTTCATCGTGCGCCAGGTGGTATGCGCGCACGGTGGGCAGGTCGAGGCGCGATGCAGCGCGGGCAACACTTGCTTTCGGGTCTGCCTGCCCCGTAACTGAGCTCACCCGTTGCGCGCGAGCTCCTCGCTGCAGCGGTGGATGTGTGTGCGCAGGGCCTCGAACAGAAAGTCACGGAGCAAGGTGACCCGCCTGGGTAACCTGCGCGAAGCCGGGTGCACGAGATAGAGCACGATGCCCTGTTGCTGGTAGTTCGGGAGCACACGCACCAGCTTGCCCTCCCGGATGGCCGGCTCCGCCAAGAGCTCCGGCAAGAGCGCGATCCCGCGCCCCTCGCAGCAAAAATTGAACGCGTAAGGCACGTCGTCGACGTTGAGCGGGCCGTGCACCTGGACGCTCTCCTCGCCGCGCTTGCCGGTGAGGATCCAGCGCTGCTTGCCCTGCGCCGCCCGGAACAGCACGCAGTCGTGGCGCGCGAGCTCGGAGAGCCGCCGCGGCATGCCACGCGCCTGCAGGTACGATGGCGCCGCCGCCAAGAGGTTCGGTACGACGCCGATGCGCTTCGCGATCAAGGACGAGTCGCTGAACCGGCCCGCGCGCAGCGCGAGGTCGACCCCCTCCTCCACCAGGTCAACCCGCCGTGGCGTGACGATCAGCTCGAGCTGGATGTTGGGATACTGCCGCAGAAAGCGCACGAGCGGCGCCGTATAGAACACGCCGGTGGGGTCGGGCGGCAAGGTCAGGCGCACCACGCCCCGCGGCTGTGCGTCGGACTCCAGAGCCTCCTCGCGCGCCTCGCTCAAGAGCGAGAGCGCCTCACGCGCGCGCGTCAAATAGCGCTGCCCCGCGTCCGTGAGCGCCAAGCTGCGCGTGGTGCGCTTCAAGAGCACGACGCCCAGCTCCTGCTCGAGCTTGGACACCGCGCGGCTGACCGACGACTTGGGCATCCCCAGCGCCTTGCCGGCCGCCGTGAAGCTCTGCGCCTCCACGACCTGCAAGAACACGCGAATCTGATTCAGATCCACTGTTCCATCTAGAGCAACAGCATGTTGCATTTCGACCATCTAGCCCTCTCTTCGCAACAGTCTATGGTGAGTCCATCAACAAAGAAAGGGACGCTCATGGACCAGATCTCGCGTCACGCGCCGCACGCGGCGCGCGTGCTGCTCGGACTCATCTTCTTCGTGTTCGGGCTCAACGGCTTCTTCCAGTTCTTGCCCGCGCCCCCTCTGCCCGAGGGCGCGCTGCCGTTCATCGGTGGTCTGGCGGCAGCAGGCTACTTCTTTCCCCTGCTCAAGGGCATCGAGGTGGTGGGCGGCCTGCTCCTGCTCGCCAACCGCTTCGTGCCGCTCACGCTGACCGTGCTGGCTCCGATCGTGGTCAACATCGTGGCATTCCACCTGGTGCTGGCGCCCGCGGGCACACCGCTCGCGCTCCTGGTGCTCACGCTGCAGCTCTGGCTTGCCTGGTCCTACCGCGCGGCGTTCACCACGGTGGTGCGCGCCCAGCACAGCCCCCGCGGCGCGCGTGACATCGCGCGCGAGCTGACCGCCGCGAACCCTTGAAGGTCAGCCCGCGCCGAGCGTGACCAAGCGCCGCAGTTCGGCGCGCGAGAAGGCCGCGGCCGTCATCGCGAACAAAGTGGCCCCGACGATCGCGAGCTCCTGCGCCAGGCTGAGCGTGTCACGGAGCTCGTCCACCCACAGCGCGATCAACACGCACATCACCAAGTGAACCAGAAACACGCGCAGCGATTCGCGCCCCAGACGTGAAAACATCTCCATGACCGAGAGCCGCGCCACGCGCGGCCCAAAGTGCAAGGCGAGCAGCCCCAGGCAAAAGAGGTTCGCGATGCGCAGCGGTCCCAGGCGCCACTTGTCGACCGCGTGCGGCAGGTTCTGCTCCAGGTCGAGGTCGAGGAGCCCGTAGCGCAGCGCCAGGCAGGCGGCGCAGAGCGAGAACGCGAGCGCCAACGCCCAACCCGGGATGCGCGCTGGGGCCGCGTCGCGTTCGCGGGCCGCGCTGGCGCCAAGCCAGAGCCCGATGACCCATAGAAGTTGCCAAGCGCACCACTGGAAGGCGCCCATCTCCGCCGCGGGCACGCCGAAGAGACCGGCGCCTGTGACACGCACGTAGTCCACGAGGCCACACTGCGAAGCCCCCCACAGCAGCGTGCTCACGAGCAAGGCCCCCCCAAAGCCGCGCCTCTCGCCCAGCTCCAGGATGAAGGGCGTGGCCGTGAGGAACACGATGTACATGGGCAGGATGTCGAACAACGAGGGGCAATAGAGGAGCGTCGTGGCTCCGGCCAGGGCGTGCATGGGCTGCTCGATGTGGAACCAAAACCAGCGCTCGAGCGCGGGCGCCTGGTGCCGCGCGTGGCGCACGGCCAGCGCGAGGGCGAAGACGGCGAGGTGAGCCTGGTAGAGCTTGAACGCGCGCGTGAACAGGTGCTTTCGGATCGCCGGAAAGCCGCGCGTGCGAGCGCGCTTTAGGTGCAGGTAGCCCGAAAGAAACGCCGCCAAGAGCACGAAGCCCTCGGCCGCCGAGGTGAGTCCCCAGACGTCGCGGCTATAGGCGCGAAAGCGCGTGGGCAAGTGGGAGAGGGCCATCAGCACCAAGAGAACGCCCCGGAGCACATCGAGACCGGGAAAGCGAAGCGCAGGCGTGGCTGCGGGCTTTTCAGGTTGTGGGCCGCTCCGCGCGCCGTGCTTTTCTCGAGCTGCCCGAGCTATTCGGGGGCGAGGTCGTGGTGGGGGCATTTGAGGATCCGCGGGTTCTAGCAGGTAAGGGGCAGACAGAGTGCGCGGACTGAGACGTTTTGGTTGACACCCGCCCTCCCCCGCACACTCGAATCGGGCGCCGCCGGCCTGCCCGCGCGTACCACGTGCGGTCGTGTGCTGGAGCCCGCAACACCGCTCTGCAATTCGTTTCAGCCGTAAATTCGAGGGTTCTTCGGAGTAAGCGCGGAATGCCTCTTGCTCACCTCGCCCGTGGGTAGACCGCGACGGAGAACCGATGGGCAATCATCTTGGGTTTGCGAATCTCACGGTGGTCAGTTGCTTGCTCGCCACGGCCTGCGCGCCGACGGACGAAGAAGAGGATCCGCCGCTCGCGCATCAGGGCCCGTTCGACGCAGGCGGGGGCGACGCGACCGGCGCGGATCGTGGGGACGTCGATGCGAACGTGCCGCCGTACGACCCAAGAGCGCTCGACGGCGGGACCAGGGAAGACGCGGCGGCGCCCACACGTCCACCGGTCAAGCCGCCGCTCACGCCACCCGTGATGAACGGCCGCGACGCCGGCGCGCCCACGCCCGATGCGAGCGCGCTGGACGCGGGGACGGCGGAGCCCGATGCGGGGACAGTTGAGCCCGACGCGGCGCCTCCCGAGCCTGACGCGGGGACGTCCGAGCCCGATGCCAGCGCGCCCCCGCCCGACGCTGGCACACCGAGCACCACCACGTTCAGCCAGGTCTACGCGATCATCTCGGAGAAGTGCGCCTTCTGCCACGTGACCGACCACATCGGCTCGTCGCTCGGTCACCTCGACATGTCCACCAAGGCAGCGGCCTACCGCAACCTGGTGGGGCAACCGGCCCAGGGCATCGACTGCGGTGGAACCGGTCACGTACGCGTGGTGGCGAAAAGCCCCGAGCAGAGCTTGATCATCCACAAGCTCTCGGGCACGGCCGATTGTGGCGTGCAGATGCCCGATAACTACCCGCCGCTGAGCCGCGCGCAGATCGAGGTCTTCCGACGCTGGATCAAGGCGGGAGCCAAAAATGACTGAGCGCGGCCCGTCGCCGCTTCGCCCCGGCGCGCTCGCCGCGCTGGTCGCGCTGTCGGCTTGCACGCTCGACGCGCACGCCACAGGTAGCCGCGTCCCGGACGCCAGCGACCGAAGAGATGCATCGCTCGCCCCGAGCCCCGAGGACGCGGCGGCCAGCGACGGGGCCGGCTCCCACGACGCCGGCACATCCCAGGATGCGAGCGCGGTCGACGCCGGCCACGACGAGACTGCGCCCCTGGACGGCGGTGACGACGCCGGCCTGGTCGAAGGGCCGCTGGGCGACGGCGGCTATCCCGCGCTCCTCTCGCAGACCGGCCTCTACCAAAGCCTCGCGGCCGACGCCGTCTCAGACGGCGTGATGGCCTATCAGCCGCGCTTTGCGTTGTGGACGGATGGCGCCGTCAAGCGGCGCTGGTTGCAGTTACCCGGGGGGACGCAGATCGACACCTCCGACATGGACGCGTGGAATTTTCCCGTGGGCACCAAGGCCTGGAAGGAGTTCGCGCTCGGCGACCTGCGCGTGGAGACGCGCTTGCTGCACAAGGTGGGCAAAGAAGAGTGGGTCATGGTGGCTTACCGCTGGCGCGAGGATCAGAGCGAGGCGGACGCGCTACCCATGGGCGAAGTCGACGCGCTCGGCACGCCCCACGACGTTCCGGGCCAGCCCCTCTGCACGCGCTGCCACAACCGCCGCGGCGTCTTGCTCGGCGTGAGCGCGCTGCAGCTCTCGCACGCGCTCGGGGGCCTCAACCTGGACCAGCTCAAGGCCGCAGGGCGGCTGAGTCATCCACCCGAAGGCGCGTTCCAGATCCCGGGGGGGACGCTGGCAGAGAACGCGCTCGGCTACCTGCACGCAAACTGCGGGCACTGCCATCGCCCCGGAACCGCGACGCACGCGCAGCTCCTCGAGCGCGCCCCGAAGACGGGGGGCCCCATCCTGTGGGAGCGCACCGACGCGCTCGATTCGCTCGAGCAGACGGTGGGCTATCAGAGCACGGTGCTGCGCCCGAACGGGGTCTTGCCCAACCTCCACATCATCGAACCTGGCGCGCCCGAGGAGAGCGAGCTCATCGTGCGCGCGAGTCAGCGCGGCGTGGGCACCCTGCAGATGCCGCCGCTGGGTACAGAGGTGGTCGACCAGGTGGGGCTCGCGCAGCTCAAGGCCTGGATCCGGTCGCTCGAACGCTGAGCATCCCTCGCACGCACGCCTCAGGCGTCGTCGACCAAGCCCTTCAGCGCCTCCACCACGGGCGGGATCAACGCGGGCTGCACCTTGGCCTCGAGACAATGCTGGACGAGTTGGGGTCCGAGCGCGGGCCTCGCGTCGATCGCGCGCAGATCATCGAGCAGATCGAGCGGCGGCTTCTTCCAGGCATGGAAGGCGTCGCCCAAGCGGTTGGGCAAGCGCTTGCGCGCCACGCCAGCATAGATCGCGAAGGGCAGCTGACTGCCGAAGGGCGCCCGCTGGCCGGGCTTCACGCGCGGCAGGTCCATCACCGAGAGGCAGGCGTGCTCCACCATTTGCACGAGCCCCTGTGGCGCGTCGTCCGCTTCGGCCTCCGGGCCCGGCGCGGCCTCGCGGAAGAGCTTCACCAGATAGCGCTCGACCAGCCAGACCTCCCACCCAAACGGCAAGGACCCGTCCTCGGGGTCCAGCTCGTGGACGCGGTCGACGTCGATGGCGAAGGCCGCCAAGTAGACGTAGGACGTGCCATAACGGTGGGCGAGCGCCCGGTCCATGATGGTGGGCCGACCGAGCTTTTCGCTGCGGGCTTCGACGACCTTGAGCCTCTTCTTCGTCACGCGGCGCAGAGTGTATCCGCGGGGGTCGCTCGCCGCCAAGCAGCGCCCCCGCCCCTCAATTGCACGCCTGTTCCATCACCGCGAGCGCGTCATTACAGGCCACGGGGGACAAGCCCGAGGCGGCGAGCTCCTGCACCTCGGCGCACTCGGCCTGGGCCGAGCAGGCAAGAAAGCCGAGGAACCCGGCGCCGCAAGCGGCGCCGGTGTCGTGATACGAGCCGTTCTCGAGGATGCACTTCTCTTCGCAGGCGGCGGCGTTCACCTGGGCTACGCCGCAAGCGTCGTAGCGCGCGCACATGGCCTTGCAGGCCTGTGGGGTGGCGCCTGCGTCGGGCGTGCAAACCGCGAAGTAGGCCTGGGCCTGGGCGCCGCACACGTCATGTCGGCGCCGTCCCTGGGTCCCGTAGGCCTTGGCCTGCTCGCACGTGAGGCCCTCGAGGCAGGCCTGCTCGGCGGTGGCTTCGTCCACGCAGTCGGTGGAGAGGACCTGGGCCTGGGCGTCGCACGCGCTCGTGCAGTCCCCATCCGAGAACCCGAGGCACGCGCTCTGGGCCCTGCATGCCGAAACGCAGGTATCGCGGAAAGAGCGCATTTCGCCGGGCATCTCCGCGGTGGCGGGATCGTGGTCGCGGTCCGTGGGTTTGGGCGGGCCTTCGGGCTTGCTCATATCCGAGGCCGACTTGGCGCCCGCCCCGCCGTCGCCACAGCCCAGAGTGAAGGCGAAGAGCACTCCGCCGCAGGACAAAAGTTGCCGAGTGGATTGCATGGTAGCCAAGCCCTTTCACTGTGCGTGACGAACGTGTCGACCACGCGTGAGCGGAGCTCAGCAAGGGATGCGCCACTTCCGAGAAGGGCGAATACGCGCGAAGCTTCCCGCGCTTGGGGGGCACGAGAGCGCGCGGACGAGCCTCAGTGTGGCGCTTTCGGAGCGACAGCTACCGGGGCAGACCGCCGAGCGTCAGCGCCGCCGGCAACAACTCGAGCCGCGCAGGCAAGCGGCCCACCGCCTCACCGTCGGCCTCGAGCCAGATCTGCTCGCCTTTCGCCTCGCTCTCCACCTCGACCACGCGCCCGCGCAGCATACGCACGCGCGGGTGGCCCAGGTGACGCCCGAAGATGAAGCGAGGAAACAAAGCGAGCGCGGAGAGCTTGGAGAGCTCGCCTGCCAACATCAGGTCGAACTGACCATCGTCGATGCGCGCGTGGGGAGCCACGTGCATGCCGGCACCGAAATATTGGCCGTTGGCCACTACCCCCAACAGGAGCTTTCCCTCGTGCACCAGCGCGCCGTCGAGCCGGACGCGCACGGGAGGCGAGCGATAGGCGAACAGCCCACGCACGCCCGACTCTACGTACGAGAGCGCGTTGCGCTTTCCGCGGCGACCTTGCTCGGCGAGCCACAGCATCGCCTCCCCGCTCATGCCGAAGCTCGTGATGTTGAGAAACCAGCGGACGCGAGGCTGATCGTCGGGGCCGAGGCAGGTGAGCTTGCCCACGTCGATCACCTGCTTCCGCCCGGTCGCGAGCCGCGCGAGCGCCAGCTCGGGATCGGAGGAGAGGCCGAGCAGGCGCCCGAGATCTCCGCCCGAGCCTCGCGGCACGATCGAAAGCTCGACCTGTCCGCCGCCGCTCGAAAACAGGCCGCTCACCACCTCACTGACGGTCCCGTCGCCGCCCACCACCACCACCCGCGTCGCGCCCGCGCGCGCGGCTTCGCTCGCCAAACGCTCGCCGTCTCCCTCCCGCTCCGTGACCAGCAGCTGGTGCTCGGGCAAGTGGCGCGCGAGCAGGTGCTCGAGCTCCGGCAGCCGATGCCCCACGTCCCCCGAGCGGCTCCGGGGATTTACGATCACGAACGTCCTGCTCACGATACGCCCGGCTCCTGCACGCGATAGCGACGGTGCACCAACGCCCGATAGCGCTCCATCTCCTCGCGCACGCGCAGCTCGCTCCAGCCGGCCGCGGCCGCCGCCACATGCGCCAGCTGCTCGAGCTGCGGTAGCCCCTGCCCGCGCGCGAATACGGCCACCCGGACCCGGCGCTCCAGCACGTCGCACAGGTTTACGGCGCACTCGTGGCTGAAGGCGCGGGAGATCTCGCACAGATAGTAGCGCGAGGACCCGATCGGCGCGCGCTGCGCCGGTGGAGCGTCCGCGAACATCGTCACGGATGCTTCGCCCCAGCTCGAGATCAAGCGTCGCGCCGCCTGCGCGTCGACCCCGAAGCGCTGCGTGAGCTCGCGCCGGAGCTCGGGCACCGCAAAGCGATCGTCACGCAAGGGACGCTCTTTGGTCTGGCACGGACGCAAGGAGGACCTACGCGCCTTCGGCAGCTCGCGCACCACCCGATCCACGATCTCCTCCGACATGCGACGGTGGGTGGTGAGCTTGCCACCCGCCACCGAGAGCAAGCCCGAGGGGTCCAGCGTGATCCGATGTTCGCGCGAAACGCTCGAGGGCGGCACCATGGCCTGCGGGTCGGCGACGAGCGGCCGCACGCCCGCATAGACGCTGAGCACGTCCTCTTCGGTGAGCGGCGCGCTCGCGAACATGCGGTTGGTGGACGCGAGCAGATACGTGAGTTCGGCCCGCGTCACCGTGGGCTCGTCGATCTCGTCGCTGAACGTGTCGGTGGTGCCGATCAGGTGGACGTCCTGGTACGGGCACAGGAACATGTGTCGCCCGTCGGTGGCTTGAAAGGCGACCGCGGCGTCGGCGTGCACGCGCGCGCGCTCGATCACCAGGTGCACGCCCTTGGCGGGCCGCAGCTCGTGTGCAGGAAGCTTCGCGTCGAGCTCGCGCAGGCGATCCGCGGAGGGGCCGGCTGCGTTGACGACCCTGTCGGCGCGCACGGAGAACTCCTGTCCGCTCAGGCGGTCGCGGATGCGCAGGCCCGTGATGCGCCCGCGCTCCTTGTCGAAGCCGACCACCTCGGCGTGCGGGATCGCCTCGGCCCCCACCCTGCGCGCGTCCTTCACGGTCTCGAGCACGATGCGCGCGTCGTCGACCTGTTGATCGTGATAGAGCGCCGCGCGGCGCAAGAGATCCTTGCGCAGGTCGCGGCTCAAGGCCTCCACCTGCTCGGACGAGAGCCAGGAGAAGCCGCTCTTGAAGCCGGACAGCGCGCTGTAGATCGTCATGCCCGCGAGCACCTTCCACGGCGCGAGCCCCTGCTGAAACGAGCAGAACAGGAAGGGCAAAGGGCGGACGAGGTTCGGGTTCAGGCGCGCGAGCAGCTCACGCTCCACGCAGGACTCGCGGGTCACGCCGAGCTGGCCCTCGGCAATGTAGCGCAGTCCACCGTGGATCATCTTGGAGGTGTGGCTCGAGGTGCCGGACGCGAAGTCCTCGCGCTCGAACAGCGCCGCCGAGAGCCCGCGCAACGCCGCATCCCGCAAGACGCCCGCGCCCGTGATGCCGCCGCCCACGATCGCGAGCTCGGTGCCGCGCTCGGACAGCCGCGCGAGGGCCTCGGCGCGCTCCTTGAGCGTCCAGCTCTCGGTCACGTGAGCTTCCCGGGATTCATGATGCCATCTGGATCCAGAGCGCTCCGGAGCGCGCGGATCGCGGCCAGACCGAGCGGGCCCTTCTCGGCGGCCATCCACGGCACGTGATCGACGCCCACCCCGTGATGATGGGAGACCGTGCCGCCGCTCTCGACGATCGCGTCGGTGGTGGCGCGCTTGATGGCCCGCCATTGCCCCAGCGCATCTTCCTTGCTGAGCGGATAGAGGACCAGGAAGTACACGCACGCTCCGTCCGCG
>JBIQKA010000236.1:0-5248 GCA_044507075.1 Myxococcales bacterium | reverse complement strand
CGTCTCCGTCGCCATCGCCATCGGCATCGCCATCGCCGTCTCCGCGATCTCCGTCCCCGTCTCCTTCGTCGCCGTCCCCGTCTCCGCGATCTCCATCGCCTTCTTCTTCGTCTCCGTCCCCGTCCCCTTCGTCTCCGTCCCCGCGGCTGTTGTTGTTGCCCCGCTGCAGGGGATTGGGCGCCGCGTCATCGCCGCAGGCGATCGCGGTGCTGCCGAGGAGAAGCGTGAGGATCAAAAGCAAGTTGCGTGTGCGCATCGTCCAGACTCCAAGCGGTGAATTCGTGATTCCAAGCCGTCAGTGGGCCGACGCTCTCACGCATGCGCAGGCACGGCAAGAGGAGCCCCCCGCGCGCACGACGCCCAGCCCCCGCTCTGAGTCGCTGGATTGAAAATGCGCGATGGAGCTGGAAATTCGCGATTCCCCGCGGACTGGATGGCTTGCCGCGTGCGACCGTGACAATGCCAACGATGTCATTGGCTTAGGCGCACGTTTCGCAGGGGCGCGCGGGCGCCCAGATCGCCCAAGCGACACTTGAGGTCACTGGGCAGACAGATTGGGTCAGCCCCGCCGAAATCGCCGATTCTGCAGGGGAGGGACACGCGCGACGTTGCGCGCGGAGCTCACTCGCGTGGCGGAAATTTTTGCAGCATGCGCTGCAGGCTGCGCCGGTGGAGCTTCAGCTTGCGGGCCGCCTCCGACACGTTGCCTCCGCAGTCTGCGAGCACCCGGCTCAGGTGTTCCCACTTCACACGCTCGAGCGAAGGAGGATCCAGATCGTCCGGCAAGGCCTCGAGCGGCGGCGCCTCCGCGCGCGCAAAGGCGGCCAGGATGTCGTCGGCGTCCGCGGGCTTTTGCAGATAGTACACGGCGCCGAGGCGCATCGCGTCGATGGTGGTCGCGATGCTGCCGTAGCCGGTGAGCACGACGATCTTGGTCTCGGGATCGCTCTCCTTGAGCGCGCGGATCAGCTCGAGCCCCGAAGGGCCAGGCATGCGCAGATCGACCACGGCGAATTCGGGCGACACCTCCTGCGCGATGCGCACGGCCTCGTCGTAGTCGCCCGCGGTGCGCACCAGGTAGCCGCGCTTCTCGAGCGCACGCGCGAGGCGCTCCCGCAACAGCGCGTCGTCATCGACCACCAAGATCAGCGGGGTGGTGCCGTCGTCGATGCTCATCGTCATGGCTGTTGTAGCGACTCCCTCAGGGCCTCGCCCTGCGGCAAAACGACGCGCGCCAGGGTGCCTTGCCCCGGTTTCGAGCTCAACTCCAGGCTCCCTCCGAGTCGCTCGCACAGCGCGCGCGCCAAGAACACGCCGAGCCCCATCCCCTTCCCGGGTTCCTTGGTGGTGAAGAAGGGCTCGCCCACCTTGGCCAAGAGATCGGCGGACATGCCGTTGCCGCGGTCTTCGATCTCGATCAGCAGTGCTTCTCCGGACTCGCGCGCTCGCACCTCGACGCTCTCGGTGGAGGCCTGCAGGGCGTTGCGGACCAACCCGCGCAGCGCCCGCCCCAGGGCGCGCAACGGGACCCGCACGGGCTTCGTGGCCTCGATGCGCACCCGTACGCGCTCCAAATTGGTCAGCTCGAAGGTGGCCTCCTGGATCAGCTGTTCGGCGCTCACGCTGTGGAACGCCTCGCCAGCGCTCTCGCCCGCGTCGCTCGCCATCTGGTCGAGGATGCGCCGGCAGCGCTGGACCTCGTCCCGGATCAGGCGCGCGTCGTCGGTGCTGTCTTGCATGTCGGGGCGCGTGCTCAGGTCGCGCTCGAGCTCCTTGGCCGCCACCGCGATGGTCGAGAGCGGCGTGGCGAGCTCGTGGGCGGCCCCGGCGGCGAGCGTGGCGAGCGAGGCCAGACGTTCGCTGCGCAGGGCTCGGGTGCGCGCCAGAGCGACCTCACTGCGCTGGATCTCCAGATCACGGGTGACGCGCGTGACGAAGTAGGCGATCACCGCGGCGGCGACCGCGAAGGCGACCCACATGCCTTGCAGGTGCAGCGCCATCGCGCTGTCGTGATGGTGATGGCCCATGGCATGGTGCATCGCCGCCGAAGCATCGTCCGAGGGCAGCACGAAGAGCGCGAAGAAGCAGCCCATGGCCATCGTGGCCAAAGACCACGCGTACGTAGGCTTGAGCACCACCGCGGCCAGCGCGATGTTCACCAGGAACAGCACGGTGAAGGGATTGCTCGGACCGCCCGACGCGTGCAGGAGCGCGGTGAGCTCCACGAAGTCAAAGGCCATCACGGCGGCCAACATCCACTCGCGCACCTCGGCTCCCCGGCGCAGCCACAGCGCGCAGGCGATGTTCGAGGCGAACACGAGCCCGACCAGTGAGGCCAGCCGATGCGTGTCGACCTCCATGCCCAAGTAACGCACGACGATCACGGTGGCCGCCTGACTGAACACCACGACCCAGCGCAGGCGTACGAGCCAGGTGAAATTCTGGGTCCACAACTTCTGGCGTTGGTCGACCTCGGCGCTGGACACGTGACGGATGTGTGCGGGGGCGAGCTCCATGGGCCGTCACAGGGTGTCGCAGGATCGTGGGCCCCACAAGGGTCGCTGTTCGGCCGGGTGGCCGCTGGTGAGAAATCCGGCGCAGGCAAGGTCTCGTCGAAGGTCGACCCGTGGTACATCGCACTCTCGCGTGGGGGGAACGTGCGTCGTGTGTTGAACCGTGCGGAGGAGAATCGAGTCGGCCCCAAGTCGCTGTGGCTCCTGCTCTCGCTCGCGCTCTGGGGCTGCACGCAAAATCCCTTCGGCTGTGGCTCGCCTGCGGCACCTCAGTACCAGGTGCGCTGGCCCGCCTCGTCTCGAGCCGTGTCGCTCGAACAGCAGCTGGTTGCGACCTCGCGCCGCGACGACGCGCGGAGCCGAGGCGAGGAGTGGCCCTCCATCTCCATGCTCCCGCGGGCCGTTCCCCCCACGCCCGAGCTGCCCGACGAAGCTCCCGGCCTGCGTGCCCAGGCTCACCAGGTCGCCGGCTTGTGGGTGGCGGAGATCGAGATCGGGGAGGTGGAGGAGGGGACCGCGCTGCCGCTCGTGATGATGCTGCACGGACGCGGGGACTCGCCCCGTCTCCCGGGGGGACCCTTCGGGCGCGTGCCCACGCCCATGCGCGTGTTGATCCCGCGCGGTCCGCTGGTGCTCGGCCAAGGCTTTGCCTGGGCAAAGTTGAGCGTGACCAGCGGTCGCTTCGACGAACTCGCGAACGATCTGCTGGTCCAGGCGAGGCGGCTCGCTCGCGTGCTCGACCACTTCCGCGCGCTCCGCCCCACCGCCGGTAGCCCCATCGTCACGGGCTTCTCACAGGGCGGAATGCTCGCTTGGGTGTTGGCCATGCGTTACCCGAACTCCGTGGGGTTGGCGCTCCCGCTTTCGGCCTGGGTGCCCCCGGCCGCGCGCAACGACCCGCTGACGGCGGTCCCCACGCGGGCGCTGCACGGCAAGAGCGACCCGATCGTTCCTGTGGGGCCTACGCGCAGTCTGGTGCAGCTGCTCCAGCAGGCCGGGAACGAGGTGGAGTGGCTAGAGTATGACGGAGTGGGCCACGAGATGACCGCCGCGATGAACGCGCAGTTCGAAGAGTGGCTCGAAGCGGCGCTCGAAGAGCGTGCGCCTGGGCTAAGCGGCGGTCTGGGGCAGCGTGGCGAAGATCCCGAGCCCATGGAGCTCTCGGAGCCGGCGCTCGAGGTCGATCTCGCGCAAGAGGCCGTGGAGCCGGACGGCGAACACGATGGTGATGGTGGGGAGAGCGCGGCCGAGGACGGCGGTGAAGCGCTGCCGAGCGAGGCGGGAGCGCCGCACTCCCAGGGCGGAGGAGTCTGAGGTCGGGTTCGGCTGCGGAGCACGCGCGCGGCGTGCGCGCCGGTGGGCGCTACTTCAGGCGCTTCAGCGTACTCTGAAAATCCTCGGGAGGATCCTGGCTGAAGCGCAGCGCGCGGCCGGTCCTTGGGTGCACGAAGCCGAGCTCCTGGGCGTGCAGCATGGGCCGTGCGGCCTCGATCCGTGCGCCCCGATAATCGCGGATGTACACGCGCTCGCCGAGCAGCGGGTGGCCCGCCTCGCTCAAGTGGATGCGGATCTGGTGCTGTCGGCCGGTCTCGAGCATGCATTCGACGAGGCACGCGCCTTCGAAGCGCTCGAGCACGCGCACGTGGGTCACCGCGCGCTGGGCGTCGGGCGGGGGCCCCCCGCGGGCGGCGCGGAAGTGGCCGTGGGAGCCACGCAGGCCGTCGCCGCGGTCGCGCAGGATCATGCTCTCGAAGGTGCGGCCGATCACGGATCCGTGCACCAGCGCCACGTAGCGGCGATGGGTGGTGTGGGCGCGGAACTGGTTTGCGAGGTGCCGCTTGGCGGCGAGGTTGCGGGTGAAGACCAAGAGCCCCGTGGTGTCGATGTCGATGCGGTGCACGATGCCGAGCTCGGGGTCGAAGCCGCGCGGGCCATGACGGCGCAGCGCGGCGCGCGTGAGGTCGATCAAGGTGTCGCGGTCGCCGTGCTCGAAGGGCACGCTCATGATGCCGGCGGGCTTGTTCACCACCACCACGTCCGCGTCCACGTGGACGAAGGCGCCTTCGGGCAACACGCCCTTGCGCAACCGCGGGCCGCTCGGGTTCACCGCCACCTGCGCCCCCACGGGGACGCGGCGCTCGGCGTCGAGCGCCGTGGAGCCATCGACGGAGACGCGGCCGGAGCGGCAGAGCTCGCGCGCCTTGTTCCAGGATACTTCGCCGTCCCCGAACGCTTCGCGCACCACACGTGCGAGCGTGAGCTCCGGGCGGGTAACGGTGACGCTCACGGCTTTCACGGCAGAACTCCGAAAGAACGCGGTGTACCGTCGTTTGACGCGGCTGACAAGCGACCACCTCCGGCGCTACCATCCGCCGAGAAGTGGGGGGGCGCGGGAACATCCGGTAGATTCCCGCGCGCCAGTATTTTGCTCGCGGGCGGAACCGCCCGCTTCGACTTCACGCTGTACCAGGGGACGTTTCATCGTGAGCAAGCGACGACGTTCGAAACCATTCGAAAGCACCATCCGGCCCCCTCCGCCCGCGGAGGAGGAAGAGGACCAGATCGAGGCCGCGACGAGCCTGGATGCTCTGTTTCAGCCAGAGCCGAGCCGCGTCCTGCGCAAGCTCCTGACGCCGCCGCCTGATCATCCGCTCGAGGAAGTGAAGATCCGGCGCCGGCGCAAGTCGCCCTCGTCGGGATAGGTCGTGGACGTGGACCTGGTCGTGGACGCCCCC
>JBIQKA010000235.1:0-5307 GCA_044507075.1 Myxococcales bacterium | reverse complement strand
GCTGGTTTCATGCGGCTCGCGTGCGGAACCGCCCGCGTCGACCTGCGCCTCGCCGACGCCGGTGAACAGTGCGAGCGTCAGCACGAGTGCAGAGGCCAGCGAGAGGAGCATGCGCGCGCGCGACATCACGTCTCGGAGCACAGCGGCGGCAAGTACGTATAGACCTCTTCGCCATGACTCGTGCCACGGAACCGCGGCTCATCTCCCGAGAGCTGCTCCCAGTACGTGCTGGTGATGACCAGGCCCAGAGGCCACGCCTCCACGCACGGCAGGTTCGCGCGCGGCGAAGGCGGCGTGGCGGGCGACTCAGGATTGTGGAAAGGCGTCGCCACCGGCTGCGCGGGATCGAGCCGGTAGCTCGTGGCGGCGACCGGGATGGTCCCGCTCCACGTCTCGCCCCATGCGACCGACACGCTCTCCCCCACCGGCTGATCGGATGCGTCGTAGAAGAACAGCGCGATCGGCCGGACCACGTCGATGTAGTTCGTGAAGCGTGCCCGGCGGAGACCCGGATCGGCAGGACTCAAGTCCACCTCCGAGAGCGACCAGCGCGGCTCACGGGCCGTGTGCGCGTAAAGCAGCAGCACCGACTGCTTCGCATCCGGCACATCCACCCGCTCGCGCAGGACCGAGCGCCCCGCAAACTTCACCGAGAGCTCGTAGGCACCCGACGGCCCGCAAAATCCCGTACCCGCAGTGACGTAGGGCCTTCCGTCCCCGGACAACCTGCCCGAGATGCTTGCTTGCTGGTCTGTCCCCGACAACCCCGCGTACCTGTACTCGACCGAGCCGCCACCCAAGAGGTCTACCAGGGCACAACCGGAAGACTCCACGTCGCCGACCAAGCCCAACTCGTCGCCCTCCAGCTGGACCTCCTCGGGACTACAGCCACCCCACCCGACCGCACCGGCCAGCAAGCACAGAGAAAGGGTCATTCGAACAGCCATCGCGTCGCTCCTTGTCGCACGAGGGACTTGGGCCCTCAGGTCTGCGAAAGGAGTCGTCGGCGGGGCGCGGGAGCGAAAAAAATCTTGGGGGGAGCGGCGCACGGGTGCGACCTCCCCGTGAGAGGGGGCCGGGCACACCGCAGACGCCTCACCTGGCCGGGATCTCAGTCGGCCGCCGAATGCTCAATCGTTTGGCGGCGCCCTTCGGCCGGGATGGCCTCGTACCGGGGCCCGTCCTTGATTTTCGCCTGTGGCCACGCTAGCTTGCGCGGCCTCGGGGTGTAGCACAGCCTGGTAGTGCGCTAGCTTTGGGAGCTAGATGTCGCTGGTTCGAATCCGGCCACCCCGACTAAATCAGAAGCAAAATTAGAGGGTTGCGGGCATGGCTCGCAGCCCTCTTTGCTTTTGTGTCCGCACCGGCCACCTTTACGGCCACCAATCGGACGGGGTCGGCCACCGGTCGGGGGGGTGCGCGATCCTGCGATCGCCGCGACGTTGCCTGCGGTCAGTGTCGCCCCTACCCATTGGGCGTCGAGGCTGTTGCGGCGGATGATGCGCCCGACCGTGGTGTAAGCGCAGCGCGGCCAGCACGGTGCAGGCGACTCATCGGCGGGAGCCCACTCGGCGCTCGCGGGCCGGCGAGCGGCTCAGCTAGAAGGTTCGCCAGGCCGGGTTGGAACCTCGCGAACGCACTGAGCTTTGGTTGACCAAGAAGCAGGCGCTCAAGTTGATCAATGCGTTCTGAGAGGGATGTTGTTCATGGGAAGGGCGCAGTGGCGGCTTCTATGTCCCCGGGGTCTAGATCTGCGTCGGGCGACGCGGTGATAATCTCTCCGTATGAGGCATCTCCCATCGTTCGCTCTTCTCGCGATGCTCGTCGCGGCCGCATCGCTCGCGGTCGCTGATTCCGCAGCATTTCCTCCCGGGATCTCGGAGGTAGGATTTTCAATACCGATTCTACACAGCACCCGAGAGCTCGCCACCGTAAGTGTGGACTGTGCACCAGCCGCCTATGATCCCAAGCTGCCCATCGCAATTCAACTGAGCGAGGTGCAATGTCATTTCTCGTACCTCCTG
The DNA here is from genome assembly GCA_044507075.1 of Myxococcales bacterium. GTDB lineage: Bacteria > Myxococcota_A > Polyangia > Polyangiales > DASUME01 > DASUME01. Next base: position 3,283 of record JBIQKA010000235.1, on the reverse strand, counting down.
CTGCACAACAAACCAGCGAGAACTCTGCCGACCTTCGAGGCGTTCCAGAAGGAGTTCGCCAAGGAGTCGCCTGCCCAGGTGGTCCGGGAAATCTGCAGTGAGCCGAGGATTCCGAAGAACCCGACCGTCGCACGCCTCATGCAGCCAGCCCGGATCTACCTTGCGGAGAAAATGAAGCCTGTTTGTGGTCGGTGTCTCGAGGCTCCTAGTGTGAAGTGTGTGTATGAGCTGTTGGAGGCCCTGCAACTAGGGAGCAAAGGCGTGTGCGAGATAAGTTCGGGCCTCTTTGACGCACGCCTAGTCCGGCAGCGCGGCACATGGGTTTGGACCGGCAACCTAGGGGGAACCTGCAACACGCAGGTCACCGTCGCCTTCGACGAAAGTACGAAGGTGTGGACGTACCGCCAAGTGAAGCTGACCCCTGAAAAGTGTCTACTGGGCCAAGATGCTGACGGGAATCCGCACGTGTACTCGACTCACTATGACTACGCGATGCGCGATATCCCGACCTTCGGTGTCTGCGACGAGATCAGTCTGTGAGGACGGACCGCGCTCGAAGAGGTCCCATCGGATCGGCCCCCCCAAGCAACTCATTGGCCGTTGCCCATGAACTGCGGGAACCTGGCGGCGATCATCCCGAGCTGGCGCGCCTCGACCGTCTTGAGCTCACGGGCCAGTCGCTCGTACGTCCGCCAGTGCATCCACCTCGGCTTCTCGGGCGGCGCGAATAGCTCCCACTCTCCATCGCCGCCGAGCCTGCTTTGCAGGCGCCTCGCCTTCGCCGTGAGCCGCTCCATGCGCCCAAGCTGGCTCGTACGGTAGGCGAGCCCATGACACCTCCGGCAACGCCAGGACGGGCCCCATAGGACCGCCACGCGCCGCTGGCAGCCATCACACCGCGCCCACCACCGCTGGCCCCCGTAGTTGCACTGAGTTGCTTCCAGCGGGATGCGCTGGCTCATCGGCACCCCGTTGCGCCTGTAGTCGAGCAGCATCGTCCCCTTCCCGTCCTCCGGCACTACCCGCACGGTCAGGCCAATGGTCGCCCTGTCGCCGTCTCCCAGTGACCAGCCCCACGAGCCAGTCCAAGTGGCCGGGGCCATCCCGGAGCGCCCTGCCCCCACGAACACCTCGCGCACCACGTGCCGCACGTCGAGTCGCAGCACGCCCGCCGTGGATGGCTTCGCTGGTCCCGAGCGTGAGCCACCGCTTCCTACGCCTCCCATGGCCCTCTCCGCGCTCTTTTTGCCCAAACCATCAGGCAGACCACGGGAAGGCGCCTCATGACCTCTTGCCGGGAATGGTGGCCGTGGTGGCGGTGGTGGGGTTTCCAGGTCAGCAGCCATGGTTGCTCTCGTGAGTGACTAACCGGAAACGCCACCACTGCCACCACTGCCACCATGGCGTCAGAATCAGTCGGCATCCGAGCCGACCCCGCTGAGCCCCAGGCCAACATAGAGAGCGCCGCTCGCACGCTTCACCTTCCCGAAGCCGCGCGCCGTGACCTCGGCTGCGAAGTCGTTGCCGTTCACGGGCCGCTGGCCAGCGGCTTGGCACCACTCCTTGAACGCGCTGTAAAGCTCCCCCGCCTTCACGCTGGCTTGAGCCAACTTCACGGTCTTCTCCTCAAGAAACTGGCCGATCACGTCCTCGCTGGCCCGGTAGCGGTCGGTCTCGGCGCGCACGCTTGCAGGCGGCGATAGGCCAAGGCGCTGCCACTCGCGTGCGCCCTCCACGATCCAGCGCAATATGCCGGCGGCTTCGGACCGCAGGCTCTCCGACAGGAGTGGATCACGTTGTTCGACGGGGATGATCACGTTGAAGGGCACGAGCTGCACACGGCGCCAAAGAGCTGCGTCGGTTGCATCGGCGGTAGGCCTGTAGTTCGAGAGCATGAGCAGCGTGTGAGAGGGCTCGAACTCGAAGAAGTCTTGCCGCATTTGGCGTGCGGTGAGTCGGTCACCTCCCGTGAGAAGCTTGACCTTGCTCGCGTCGAATGCCGCGCCCCGAGCCGTTTCGTGAACCACTACGAAACGTGAGCCAACCAAAGTCGCGACATCGGTTGGGTGTGGGGCGTTCCCCCCGTTCGCGACGATGAGCGTGCTCGGCCCCGACGTCGCGTAGTCTCCCAACGCGTACGTGACAGCATCGGCCAGAACGCTCTTACCGTTGGCGCCTGGCCCCCAGAACACGCCCAAGAAGTGCTCCCGTACGACCCCAATCGCGGCGTACCCGCAGAGCCGCGCAAGGTAGGCCCGCACCTCAGGCTCCGTTTGGACCTCGCGCATGAAGCGCTCGAAGCGAGGCGCGCTGGCATCTGCGAAGTACCCCGCGCGACAAACGCGAGTGATCAAGTCGTCCCGTCGATGCGGTCGAAGTTCGCCCGTGCGCAAATCAAGCGTCCCATTTTTGCAGTTCAGCGCCCATGGGTCGGCGTTGGCCGCGGTCGGCGCGAACACAATGCCGGGGCACGACCGAAGGGTGTCGAGCACCCCCCCAATCCCCTGCGCCGTCCCCGCACGCCTGGCCAGCTTCCACAGGTCGTCGTCCATGAGCGCTCGGGCTTCGTCGGCGATGCTCCGCGCAACCTGCTTGGCAACCTCACGGGCGCGCTCGCAGACGTCCAGCTCCCAATGGGTACCCGTCCAGTGGTGCCAGCCACCAAGTGGTCCGCAGTAGCGAATATCCGTTGCGCAGCGTGCTGCGTGTCGCTCGACAATGTCGATCGGAAGCATCGACTCATGCGCAGCAAGCTCGCGCTTGCGACGGCGACTGAGCGGAATCACGTCGCCGCCGTGATCGGCGGAGTGCGGGGTATCATCATGCTGCACGGTCGTCTCCGATCTGCGCACCGCGCGGGTTGGCCACACCGAAGCGCAGTCCATTCTCCAGGGTCTGCCGGTCTTTCAACGGCGTCCGAGTCCCCCAGGCCGAGCACGCCCAAGTCAGCGCCCTACGCACGTCCTCGGCGTCGATGGCGCCCAGGTGTACAAGCCCACCGAGTGCGGCGGCCGAGCGCCACAGCTGGTCGTTCCGTGTCCCGACGGGCGACGCGGCAAGGTCGCGGGCCTCTTGTTGGAGCGCCCTCACACACCAACGGCGAACGCGCGAACGTTCCGCCTCGTCCCGCGGCTTCCACGGATCCGCAGGCACCTGCGGTGGCTCCACCTGACGGGCAAGTACACCCACCCACTGGGCGGGAAGATCCGCTACTGGTGCGCGCGCCGTCCAGCGGTAGACCTGCCCGCCGACAATGCTCGGAGCCACAAGGACGTAGCCACCT
>JBIQKA010000234.1:0-5310 GCA_044507075.1 Myxococcales bacterium | reverse complement strand
GGGCACATGTCTTGCGAGCCTGCCGAGCATGCGAAGGTCGCGCGTGTTCGTCGACAGCGACGAGGCTGAGGGGCACCTGGCTCTGTTGAACCTGCTGCGCGGCGTCTCCGCCTGGAATGCCTGGGCCTTCGACCCGATGGACGTGGGCTTGACGATCACCGTGGGCTCTACCGCAAACTGCGACTGGCAAATTGCCTCACCTGGGGTCTCCCCCATGTTCCTCGCCTTCACGGGCGAATCCCTGGTCGCTCGCGCGCTAGCGCACGATCCGCGCGTGCGCCTCAACGGCGCAGCGCTCGAAGAGAACTGGGTCGCACTGCGTCACGGCGATCGCCTGGACTTCGGCGTCGCGACGCTGGGGGTGAGCCTTGGACCTGCGCTCCATCGGGGCAGCACGCGCGCCTGGGTCGACAAGGCGCGCAGGGGAAACCGTCGACAACAGGGCGCAGAAGGGCGCGAACGTGCGGCCGCGCGGGCCGCGGCACTCGCCAGAACGGACGAGGCCTCAAGGCAGCTCCCGGTGCTCTTCCGGGAGCCGCCTCCGCGCGACGCCCCCACTCGTCCCCCCCGCGTGCGCTACGCCGCGATCGCGCTCGGGCTCCTCCTGGCCTACGCGGGCTGGCTGATGCTGCTCGACGAGCTCTGAGCACAGCGCGCTTCGCTCGCTGTCCGAGGGCCCCGTCGCGGCCCGGTTCACGCCTTCCAAAGGCGCAGACCGCCACGACTTTCCGCCTCGCAATGCGCCTCCATCTCCGATTGGCTATACCCAGCTTGCCCAGGCCTTCGCCAGGGGCGGGATGGTTGGTTTGTCGTATTTCGAGGACATCGGCGGAGAGTTCGCGCTCTCTGCCATCATCGATGACTTCGTGGAGCGTATCTGCTCCGACACGATGATCGGCTTCTTCTTCGGGCGGGTGAGCCGCGCGCGCCTCAAGCGCATGGAGTACGAACACGCCGCGGAGTTCTTGGGCGCCGACATCGTGTACTCGGGGCGTACGATGCGCGACGCGCACGCGCGCCACCCGATCATGGGCGGCCACTTCGCGCGCAGACGTCAGATCTTGAAGAACACCCTCGAGCGCCACGGCGTGCCGGCCCACATCATCGACGCCTGGCTCGCGCACCAGGACGCGCTGCGCGAGCAGGTGACGACCGACCCCGTGGGTCAGTGCATCGCGGCGAGCCCGCCCGCCCACGAACCACACGACGACGCGCCCAAAGAGCCGCGAGAGACCGAGGGAAAGCGATGAAGCAGTACTTGGAGCTGGTGCAGCGCGTCCTCGACGAGGGCGAGCAGCGCGACGACCGCACCGGGACCGGCACGCTGTCGATCTTCGGCGTTCAAAGCCGCTATGACCTGCGCGAGGGCTTTCCGCTGCTCACCACCAAGAAGGTGCTCTGGACCGGCGTAGTGCGCGAGCTGCTCTGGTTCCTTCGGGGCAGCACCAATGTCCGCCAGGAGCTCACACAGCACACGCCCATCTGGGACGCCTGGGCCGACGAAGACGGCGAACTCGGGCCCGTGTACGGCCACCAGTGGCGTCGTTGGGGCGCCCCCTTCACCCGGCACGCGCGCGACCAGCACCCCGTCGTGGGCGAGCGCGAGGGCCCCGGCATCGATCAGATCCGCGAGGCCATCGCGCTGATCAAGAAGGATCCCACCTCGCGCCGGATCATCGTCAGCGCCTGGAACGTCGCCGACATCCCGCACATGGCGCTGCCTCCGTGCCACGCGTTCTTCCAGTTCTACGTGAACCGCGGCCGCCTCGATATGCAGCTCTATCAGCGCTCGGCCGACATCGCGCTGGGCGTACCGTTCAACATCGCGAGCTATGCGCTCCTGTTGATGATGGTGGCCCAAGAGTGCGACCTCACGCCGGGCGTGTTCGTCCACACGCTGGGCGACGCGCACATCTACCTGAACCACGTGGAGGGCCTGAAGCTGCAGCTCACGCGCGCCCCGCTCGCGCTGCCGCGGGTGGAGATCGCGAAAAAACCCATGGACGAGCTGCAATTCGAGGACATCCAACTCGTGGACTATCAGCACCACCCGTTCATCCGCTTCGAGGTCTCGGTGTGACCGACGCGCAGGGCCCCTCCTTCGCGATCGTGGTGGCCGCGGACCAGGCGCGCGGCATCGGCGCCGGCAACGCGCTGCCGTGGAAGCTCCCCACGGAGATGGCCTACTTCAAGCGCATCACGACCGAGGCCGCCCCCGGGCGGCAAAACGCCGTGGTGATGGGGCGCAAGACGTACGAGTCGATCCCGGCCAAGTTTCGGCCGCTGAAGGACCGCCTCAACGTGGTGCTCTCGCGGGACCCGGCCTATGTCGCAGAGGGCGCGCGCACGTGTCGCTCGCTCGAAGGTGCCCTCGCGCTGCTCGCGAGCGAGTCGAGCGTCGACCAGGTGTTCGTGATCGGCGGGAGCTCAGTCTACTCGGAGGCGCTGCGACACCCACGCTGCTCCCGCGTGTTCGTGACGCGCGTGCACGCGACCTTTCCTTGCGATGCCTCCTTGAGCGAGTTCGAGCAGAACTTCCATCGGGTCTCGCGCGATGGCCCTCACCGGGACGGCGATGTGGCCTTCACCTTCGAAGTGTACGAACGAAATCGATGAGGGATCCGTGATCACGCCCGAACCCAAACCGGTGTCCGCCTCGGCCGTTGACAACCACGTCTACAAGATCTTCCCGAACGACTTGAACGCGCACTACACCGTGTTCGGTGGCCTGGTGATGGCCATCTGCGACCGCATCGCGCTGGTCGTGGCCGAACGTCACAGCAACCACGTGTGCGTCACGGCCTCCGTGGACTCGGTTCACTTCCTGGCCCCTGCCAAGGACGGCGAGACGCTGATCGTGAAGGCCTGCTGCAATCGGGCGTGGAGCAGTTCGATGGAGATCGGGGTCAAGGTCCTGGCCGAAAACAGCTTCAAGGGGGAACACCGACACATCGTGTCGGCCTATCTCACCTTCGTGGCGGTGGACGCCGAGGGCAGGCCCGTGGCCGTCCCGGCGCTCTTGGTGGAGACCCCGGACGAGCGGCGCCGCTACGAGGAGGCCCAGTTCCGTCGTAACGCGCGGCTCGCCAACGTGGAGCAGCTGCGGATCATGCGCGGCGAATCCCGGCCGTCCAAGCCGGGCTGAGGAACGTACTCGCCCATCCGTGCTACGAATGGCCGGCGATAATGCCTGCGGACGCGGGAGGACGACGATGGGATTGCTGGATTCACTGATCGGAAGCGGAACGGGCCTCACGGCGGGCGCCAAGGCGCCGGAGTTCAGCCTCAACGATCAGCACGGAAAGCGCGTGAGCCTCTCGGATTTCCGCGGCCAGAAGAACGTGGTCGTGTACTTCTATCCCAAGGACGACACGCCCGGCTGCACCAAGGAGTCGTGCGCGTTCCGCGACCACTACACCGCCTTCACGGATGCGGGCTGCGAAGTGCTCGGTATCAGCTCGGACTCGGAAAAGTCCCACAAGGCGTTCGCGGAGAAGTATCGCTTGCCGTTCTCGCTGCTCTCGGACATCGGCGGCAAGGTGCGCGCGGCCTTCGGGGTCCCCCCGACGATGGGCCTCTTGCCGGGGCGCGTCACCTACGTGATCGACAAGCAAGGCGTGATCCGCCACGCGTTCAACTCGCAGATCAACGCGACCCAACACGTGGACGAAGCCCTTTCGATCTTGAAGTCGCTCGGGTGATGGTGGGCCCATGACGGGCCCCTCACTGGTTTTCCTGGCTCGGCTCCCTGGCGCCATCCAGCGGCCGCCCGCCCTGCCGGGGGCGCACACACGGGCGAAGCCCCTCCTCGATTGGGGGCACGAAGCAGACGCGTTGCGCGCGCTGCGCGCCCAGCAGGCGATCGCGTAGCAGCAGAATCCCGAACCAGCCCCCGCCCCCGGAGGTGATCGCGCTTGTCATCTCTCTCGCGCGCGCCCAACCTTGCTCGGGTGACCGCCGCTGTCTCCGCCAGCCGGGCCACGGAGCCCGTGCTCTCCGCGCGCAACGTGACCAAGACCTATCAAATGGGCGAGGTCGCCGTTCACGCCCTCAACTCGGTAAACTTCGCGCTCTATCCGGGCGAATTGGTCGTGTTGCTGGGGGCCTCCGGGAGCGGCAAGAGCACCTTGCTCAACATCCTCGGTGGACTCGACACGCCGACCTCGGGAGACGTGCTCTACCGAGGCGGAAACCTGTCGCGCGCGAGCGAGGCGCAGCTCACCGCCTACCGGCGCCAGCACGTGGGCTTCGTCTTCCAATTCTACAACCTGATCCCGAGCCTCACGGCGCGCGAGAACGTCGGGTTGGTCACCGATATCGCCGACGACCCGCTCGAGCCCGAAGACGCGCTGGAGATGGTCGGCCTCGCGGAGCGCATGGACCATTTCCCGGCGCAGCTCTCGGGTGGCGAGCAGCAGCGCGTCGCCATCGCGCGCGCCGTGGCCAAGCGGCCGCACATCTTGCTCTGCGACGAGCCCACCGGCGCCCTCGATTTCCGCACCGGCGTGCGCGTGCTCGAGGTGATCTCCCGCGTGAACCGCGAGCTCGGCACCGCCACCGCCGTGATCACGCACAACGCCCCCGTCGGCGAGATGGCCGACCGCGTCATCACCCTTTCGGATGGCCGCATCCAGAGCGAGCGCCGCAACGAAGCGCCGCGATCCCCTTCGGAGCTGAGCTGGTGAAGGCGCTGACCACCAAGCTGTTTCGGGACATCTGGCACATGCGCGGCGCCGTGTTCACGATCTCCTTGGTGGTCGCGTCCGGTGTGGCCGCCTTCGTCACGCTCCGCGGCACCTGGCAATCGATCATCCGCGCGCGCGATCAGTACTACTCCGTAGAGCGCTTCGGGGACGTGTTCGCCCAGCTCGAGCGCGCCCCGCTCGCGCTCGCGGAGCGCCTCGAGGAGCTGCCTGGCGTCTCGCGCGTCTACACGCGCGTGACCGGCTTCGCGCGGGTGCCCCTCGAGAGCCTCGACGAGCCCGCCCAGGCGCAGATCGTCTCGATCCCCGAGGACATGAAGCCTCCCGTCAACGGCCTGCGCTTGATCTCGGGGCGCATGCCGAGCCCCGATCGCGACGACGAAGCGGTCCTGATCGAGATGTTCTCCAAGACCCACAAGGTGCATCCTGGCACCGTACTGAGGGTGATCATCGAGGGGCGCGAGCGCGCGCTGCGCGTGGTGGGCATCGGGATGTCGCCGGAGTTCGTGCTCTCCGTGCCGAACGGCGCGCAGGCGCCGGCCCCGGAGCGCTTCGCCGTGCTGTGGATGACCCGCAAGGCGGTCGAGGCCGCCTACGACATGCGCGG
>JBIQKA010000233.1:0-5326 GCA_044507075.1 Myxococcales bacterium | reverse complement strand
GCGATGGCCTCGAGGATGTCGTACTTGTTCTTGAAGTGATAGTAGATGAAGGGCTTGGTCGCGCTCAGCTCGTCGGCGATGCTCTCCATGCTCGTGGCACGGTAGCCGTGCTCGTAAAAGAGCCTGGTCGCGGTCTCGAGGATGCGCTCGCGCTTGTGCGCCCTGAGCTCGGCTCGCAGCAGCCCTTGCGCATCATCGGCGTCGATTTCGGCCATTCTCTGGGTCCTTCGGAGCCGAGCTCCACGCTTTGGTCCACAGACAACATCCGAGCCCGAAAACGCGAACTACGCGGGAGGCCCCCCAGGACGAAGGGCAGGCTCACTCCGCCGCGGGTTCGTGCGCGTGACGGTGCTCGCACGCCTCGGCGCGCGCGTCGATGGGTTTGAGGCCCGCATCGCGGAAGAGCGCCAGGTCGGCGTCCACATCGGGGTTACCCGTGGTGAGCAGCTTATCGCCGTAAAAAATGGAGTTGGCGCCCGCCATGAAGCACAGGAGCTGGGCCTCACGAGACAAGCTCTGACGGCCCGCGCTCAAACGCACCATGGACTTCGGCATCATGATGCGTGCGGTGGCGATCATGCGCACGAGCTCGAAGGGGTCCACCTTGGGCTGCTCCGCGAGCGGCGTGCCCGTCACGGGGACGAGCGCGTTGATCGGCACGCTGCCGGGATGCGGACGCATGTGCGCGAGCTCCACGAGCATGGCGCAGCGGTCGTCGATGGACTCGCCCATGCCGATGATTCCGCCGCAGCACACGCTGATGCCCGCCTGCGACACGCGATCGAGGGTCTCGAGGCGGTCGTCGTAGGTGCGCGTGGAGATGATCTTGCTGTAGTGCTCGCGCGAGGTATCGAGGTTGTGGTTGTAGGCGGTGAGCCCGGCGTCAGCCAGACGGCTGGCCTGCTCCTCCGTGAGCATGCCCAGGGTCGCGCAGGCCTCCATGCCCAGCTCGCGCACGCCGCGCACCATCGAGAGCACGTTCTCGAAGTCCTTGTCCCTGGGGTTACGCCAGGCGGCGCCCATGCAAAACCGGGTGGCGCCGTTTTCCTTGGCGAGGCGGGCTTTGGCGAGCACGTCGTCCACGCTCATCAGGCGCTCGGAGGCGACACCTGTGTCATGGTGGCCGCTCTGGGGGCAGTACGCGCAATCCTCGGCGCACCCGCCGGTTTTGACCGAGAGCAGCGTGCACAACTGGACGGCGCCGGCCTCGTGATGCTGGCGGTGGACCTCCTGGGCCTTGAAAACCAGCTCTACGAGCGGCAAGTCATGAAGCGCGCGCGCTTCCTCCCGGGTCCAATCGTGGCGTACTGAAGGCATCGCAGCTGATTAGCCAACTCGCCCTCTTCCGGCAAGCCGGCGGTTGCGCTGGCCCCTACGCGGCGTTGCCGCAGCGGGCGAAGACGGCACCTGCAGGGCACATCGTGCGCGCAGCGAACCTCGCGGTGGGGTGGGTCCCGACGCGGCTTTGCCGCGGGTGGGCGGGGCGGGCGCGGGCCCGACCCGTATTAACCACTGGTTTCGTGAAAGGCCGCACGGTACAACCCCCCGATACGGGGCCTTCGAGACAAGAGCGGGCGTAGAGAAACGAGATGTCACGCGGCGACGCCGACCCACCGCACCTCGATGCACCCTCCCCGAGCACCCCGGCTGGCCGCGGTAACCTCGCCGCCATCCCCGCGCTCTCGTTGCTGGCTGCGGGAGCCGCCGTCACGCACGTGGTCCTCTACCGGCTGATCTTGCCGCTGATGGCCAGCCAGAAGCTCGCGATGCCCACGGTGCTCCTGTGGTGTGCGCCCTTCTCGCTCAATCTCACGGCGGCCGCGGGCATCGTCGCGTTCGGCACCAGTGTGTTCGACCTCACCAGGACCCGCTCGCTGGGGGACGCGAGTCGGCGCCTCTTGATCGCTTTCTTGAGCTGCGTCGTGCTTTCGACCCTGGTCATCGCCACGTTCCTGCCCGAGACGCGCGTGAGCCCGCAGCAGGTCTTGGTGGCAGCGGGGGCCCTGCACACGCTCAACATCCAGCTGGCGATGACCGTCGTGCGCGCCGTGCCATCCCTCGCCTGTCGCACCACCGTGGGCCTGGTCGCCGCCAGCGCGCTCTTCCCGCTACTCGCGCTGCTGCTCAGGAACCTGCCGAGCACCCAGGACATGGTCTCCGAGAGCGCGAGCCTGCACGGCCTGGGCGAGCTGGCCTATCTGCTGGTCCCCCTGGCCGCGGCCTTCGTGGTCGGTCCCTGGGAGGACACACCCGCAGAGCGTAACGCCCGACGCGGCGGAGCGGCGGCGGTCGTGGTGATGGCCCTGACGTTCGCGGCCGCTGCGCGCCTGCCCGAACAGCTCTATGGCCACCTCCTGTACTCGACCTTGCGCCTCGAGTGGGCGCTCGAGAAGGCCTCGCTCGGCTACGCCGTGCCGGTGAGCCTGGCGGTGGGCGCGGCCACGTCGGCCCTGGTGAGCCGCGACCAGCGCCACCGTCAGGGAGGCGCCGGCCTGTGGCTGTGGTTGGCGGGCGGATACAACCCGCTGACGCCCGGTCGCATCCTGATGACGGCCCTGGCGGCCATGTTGCTCTGTCGCGCGGCGCTCACGCTGGGACAGGCCCGCTCCTCGAACCCGCCTCCTCCGAGCTGATCAGCTCGCGACCAGCGCGTACACGCGCGCCACGGCCTCCTCGAGCTTGTCCGCCTCCGTGCCGCCCGCCTGGGCGAAGTCCGGACGGCCCCCGCCGCTGCCGCCCACGAGGGCCGCGCACTCCTTCACGACGCTGCCGGCGGGGAAGCGCTTGGTGAGCTCCTTGGAGACCGCGCACACGATGCTCACCTTGCCCTTTTGCGCCTTGCTGCCGAGCACGATCACCGCGGGCTGCAGCTTGTCCTTGAGCTGATCCGCGTACTTTCGGATCGCGTCCTGGTCGGGCAGATCGACCACCGCGCCCAGCACCCGGAACTCCCCCATGTCCTTGGCCTTGGCGGTGAGGTCGCCGCTGCCACCGGACATCAGCTGCTGCTTGACCTGGTCGAGCTCGCGCTTGAGCTGCTTTTGCGCCCCCAGCGCGCGGTCGACCGCCTCGCTCACTTGCAAGGGCGAGGTCTTGAGCTTCTCGCCCGCGCTCGTGAGCTCCGCCTCGAGCTTGCGCACGTGGGCCAAGGCGTTGAGTCCGGTGGCGGCCTCGATGCGCCGCACCCCTGCGGCCAGGCCCCCCTCGCTCAGGATCTTGAACAAGCCGATGTCCCCCGTGCGGCCCACGTGCGTGCCACCGCAGAGCTCGATCGAATCCGGCGAGATGGTCAGCATGCGCACCTCGGCCCCGTACTTCTCCTCGAAGATGCCGATCGCGCCGCGCGCCTTGGCCTCCGCCATGGGCAGCACGTGGGTGGTCACTGCGTAATTCGCGAGCACGCGCTCGTTCACCAGGTCCTCGATGCGCGTGAGCTCGTCGGCCGTGAGCGCACGCGTACCGGCGTAGTCGAAGCGCAGGCGATCGGGCCCCACCAGGGAGCCCTTCTGCATGGCCTGCTCGCCCACCACCGTGCGCAGTGCGTAGTGCAGCAAGTGGGTCGCGCTGTGGTTGCGGCGTGTGGCCGCGCGCACTGCTCCGTCGACCTTGAGCGTGGCCCGACTGTTCACCTTCACCGAGCCGCTCTTGACGCGCCCGCGATGCACGACGAGACCCTCGACGGGTTTCACCGTGTCGAGCACCTCGAAGACGCCCGAGTCGGTTTCGATCACACCCCGGTCGCCCACCTGGCCACCCGACTCGCCGTAGAACGGCGTGAGCTCCGTGATCAGCTCGCCCTCTTCGCCCGCGGCCAAGGCGTCCACGCGGGCCCCTGCGCGCAGGATCACCTTGAGCGTGCTCTCGCCGCTCTCGGCCTCGTAGCCCACGAAGTTCGACTTCCCGAGTTCGGCCGCGAGCTGGTGGTACACCTTGCCTACCTGCACTTCGTCGTTGACCTTGCCGCCCTGACTGCGCTCGCGCGCCGCCTCCATGGAGCGCTCGAAGCCCGCCTGGTCGATCACGAAGTCCTGCTCCTGCCCAATCACTTCCTGTAGATCGAGCGGGAAGCCGTAGGTGTCGTAGAGCTTGAACGCCACCGGGCCCGGCAACACGCGCTTTCCATCGGCGGACTTGCCCCACGCCTTGTTCTCGGCGATCAGGTCGAGCCCGCGATCGAGCGTCCTGCGGAAGCGCTCCTCTTCCTGCTTGGTGATGTCCTCGATCAGCGCCCTGCGCTCGACCAACTCCGGGTACGCGGCGCCCATGATGTCCACGACCTTGAGCGCGGCCTTGTGCAGGAACAACTCGCGGATGCCCAGGCGGTGTCCGTGGCGGATCGCACGCCGCATCACGCGGCGCAGCACGTAGGCGCGCCCGTCGCGATCGGGGAAGATGCCCTCGGCGATCAAGAACGCCGTGGCGCGTGCGTGATCGGCGATCACGCGCATGGAGACATCATCCGGGGCGAGGCTCGCCGTGTACTTCTTGCCCGCGATCTCGCTGGCGAGGTTCACGATCGGACGCAGCCCGTCCGTGTCGTAGTTGGAGCGCACGCCCTGCAGCGCGCAGGCGAGGCGCTCGAGCCCCGCTCCGGTGTCGATGGAGGGCGCCGGCAGTTTCGCGAGCTTTCCGTCGGCCGAGCGATCGAACTGCATGAACACGTGGTTCCACAGCTCCACCCAGCCCTGGCCGCTCGCATCGGGCTCCTCGCCCATTTTGGAGAAGTCGGGCTCGTCGTCGCCGAACCAGAAGAAGATCTCGCTGCTCGGACCACAGGGCCCCGTGTCGCCCATGGACCAGAAGTTGTCCTTGGCGCCAAAGGGCACCACGCGGTCTTCGCCGAAGCCGGTCACCTGCTTCCAGATGTCGCGCGCCTCTTCGTCGGCGGGCAACCCGGCCTCGCCGCCGAAATAGGTGACCAGGAGGCGGTCCTTCGGGATCTGCAGCACCTCGGTGAGAAACTCCCAACCGAAGCGGATCGACTCGGCCTTGAAGTAGTCGCCGAACGAGAAGTTCCCGAGCATCTCGAAGAAGGTGTGGTGGCGGGCGGTCACGCCGACGTTCTCGAGGTCGTTGTGCTTGCCGCTGATCCGGATGCACTTCTGGGCGCTGGTGGCCCGCTTGTACGCGCGCGTCTCGCGACCGGTGAACACGTCCTTGAACTGGACCATGCCGGCGTTGGCGAACATCAGGGTCGGATCGTTGGCCGGAACGAGCGGGCCCGAGGCGACGACTTCGTGGCCCTGGCGCTTGAAGTAATTGAGAAACGCTTGCCGGATGTCCTGAGAACTCTTCATGGGTCCGGATTGAGTACCGCTCGGGACCC
>JBIQKA010000232.1:0-5356 GCA_044507075.1 Myxococcales bacterium | reverse complement strand
GGTGGCGCGCATCTGCTTTCGCTCGCTGATCAGGTCGATCATGCCGTGCTCGACCAGGAACTCCGAGCGCTGAAAGCCCTCGGGGAGCTTCTGGCGGATCGTGTTCTCGATCACGCGCGGGCCGGCGAAGCCGATCAACGCGCGGGGTTCGGCGATGTTGACATCGCCCAGCAGCGCGAAGCTCGCCGCCACGCCGCCCGTGGTGGGGTGGAGACAGATGCTGAAGAAGGGCATGCGCGCGTCGCGCAGCCTACCGAGCGCCGACACGGTCTTACCCATCTGCATCAAGGACATCACGCCCTCCTGCATACGGGCCCCCCCGGACGCGGAGAGCAGGATCACCGGCTGCTTGCGCTCCACGCCACGCTCGAACATGCGGGTGATCTTCTCGCCCACGACCGAGCCCATGGAGCCGCCCATGTAACGGAACATGAAGGTGCCGAGCTGAACGTTGCGCCCTTCGATTTGGCCCTGCCCACTGAGGAAGGCGTCCCTCAAGCCGGTGACCTTTTGCGCGCTGCGGATGCGATCGGCGTAGCGCTTGGAGTCGACGAAGCCGAGAAAGTCCTTGGCGGCGAGCGACGCGTCGAACTCCTCGAAGGAGCCCGGATCGCAGAGCAGATCCATCCAGGCCTCACCACTGAGCGGGTAGTGGTGGTTGCACTGGGGGCACACCTCGAGATTCGACGTGAAGTCCTCGGCGGTCAGGGTGACCGCACACTGGGTACAGCGTCGGAAAACGCCGGCGCCGAGCGTGCGCTTCTCCGAGGCGTCCTGATCCGGACGGTTTTTGTTGAACCAACCCATCGCGAAAGCGGGCTCTGCTTAGCACCCGGCCACGATGGCGGCTAGGTGTCGACCGGCGGCCTTGCCGTCCCGGCGGAACGAGAAAAACCTGTGAGCATCCGAGTATGTGCAGCCTCCCACAGAATCCACGTGGGCGGCGCGCAGCCCGGCGCGCGCGAGCTGCGCGCGCACGGCGCGCCCGAGATCGACGTGCGGGCGCGGCGCGCGCGCGATCACCACGGCCGAATCTTCGGGGATGGCCTGGGCCAACGCATACGCCACCTCCTCGCCCACCTCGAACGCGTCCGGACCGATGTGGGGCCCGATCGCGGCCAAAAACGCCTGCGCGCGGGTACCCGTCCGCTGCTCCAGGTGCGCGATCGCCCGGGGGACCACCTCGGCGACCACGCCGCGCCAGCCCGCGTGGATGGCCAGCACCGCCCCTGTATCAGGATCGGCCACCAGGATGGGCACGCAGTCCGCCACGCGGATCCCCACCGCCTGACCGACGGAGAGGGCGAGGAGCGCGTCCGCCTCGCGGGCACGAAACCGCTCCGGGGGAACGCCATCCTCCGCGATCGCAAGTTCGTTTCCGTGAACTTGACTCACCTCGTACAGCCGCTCCGCCGGATAACCCACTTCGGCCGCCAGACGGCGGTAGTTCTCCTCCACCGCGCCCGGCTCGTCGCCGAGGTTGCGCGCCAGGTTCAGCCCAGAGAACGGCGGACCGCTGGCGCCCCCATGCCGCAGGGAAAAACCGTGGCGAAAACCAGCCTCAGTGAGCGCGCGAGAGCGCAGGCAGAGCGACACCCGCGCTTGTCTAACACGAACTCGCGCGATACGTACGCTGCGTCATGGCACTTCAGTTTCCATCCGCGGCCTGGGCCGACGCCTACAAAGACGCCATCAACCAAAACGCGCTCTACAAGAGGTCCGCCGCCGACTGGGATCAGGGCGCCATCGCGCTGGTTTGCTTGGCCGCTCCCGAGTTGGGCGTTCCGCAGGCGGTCGGCATGGTGCTCGATCTGATCCATGGGGAGTGCCGGGGCGTCGTGTACACCGACGACAGGGCCCAGATCGACCGCACACCATTCGTGATCGAGGCCAGCTACGCGCAGTGGAAATCCGTGATCCGGGGGGAGACGGACCCGATCCGCGCCATGCTGCAGGGACACTTGAAGCTCTCGAAGGGGCATCTGCCCACCATCATCAAGGACGTGGAGGGCTCCAAGCAGCTCGTGCTCAGCGCATCCAAGATCGACACCGAGTTCGCCGGATGAGCGCCGCCGCGCGCGCGCGCGACGCTTCACCCGCTTTGGCCGAGCCGGCGATCGAATTCTTCCCGGGCGCCGAGGATCTCGCGTTCGCCACGATCATGGTGGATTTGATCCGGGCCAACCTCGCGGACCAGCCCCACAAGCGCGACGATTTCGCCGCCATGCGCGGGCGGGTGGCGCTGGTGGCCGAGGACGCCGGGCTTTCGATCACGCTGCGCTTTCGAGGCGGGCGGCTGAGCGTGCACCGTGGGTTGCACGGCATCCCGGATCTGGTGGTGCGCGGGCCGAGCAGCGCCCTGATCGACCTGTCGCGGCTCCCGCCCCATCCGCGCTTGCGCTTCTTGCCCGATCTCGGCTCCGAGGTGGCCAGCGCGCTGCTCAAGGCCCTGCGCGCGCGCAGCCTGCGCATCCATGGCTTGCTGGGCAATCTCCCCCTGGGCTTGCGTTTCGCCCGGGTCCTCTCCATCTATTGAGCCATGGAACTCGAGTATCTCCATTCGTTTCCGGCGGACGAGGCCCGCGAGCGCGTGCGCGCGTTGACCGACTACCTGTCGAACAAGCACGGCATGAACGTGCAGTGGACGGGGCCGGATACGGCGCGTGTCCAGGGCAAGTACACGGTGGTGAACATCGACGCCGACCTCACGCTGGAGGGGGGGCGCGTCCAGGTCCAGGGCAAGGATCCCGGCCTGATGTGGCGACTGCCCGCCAAGAAGTACATCCAGGGCAAGCTCGGACAGTACCTCGATTCGGCCAAACCCCTGGCGGAGCTGCCGCGAACCTGACCCGGGCGCAGGGCGCTCGGCCGAGACAGCGCGGCCGCGGGCTGCGCGCAGAGCCGCGGGGTCGGCCACGAAAACACCAAAGGCCGACCGCTTGTGTGCGGCCGGCCTTTTGAGTGCAGAAGAGAGGACTCGAACCTCCACGGGTTGCCCCACCAGATCCTTAGTCTGGCGCGTATGCCAATTCCGCCACTTCTGCCTGCTTGCCCGGTCAATGCCCGGTGAACAGTGGCCGCAATCCTAGTGTGGAGGCCCCCGCTGTCAAGCGCGCAACCTCATCCTTTCGCAGCTTTCCGACGCGACAGGTTCTTGACCTGAGCCCCCGAAAGATGCGCTGATTTTGCTGCACGAGTGAATCAGGAGGGGCCATGTTCAAGGATGTGTTGCGCGACGTGGTGGAGCGCACCGATGGAGGCATCGCGGGCCTCTTGATGGGGTTCGACGGGATCCCGGTGGAGAACTACGTGAAGGACGACCTGGCCGTCGACGTGGAGTCGGTGGGCATGGAGTACAGCGTCATCCTCACGCAGATCATGAAGGCCGCGAAGATGCTGGACGCGGGCGCCGCCCGGGAGGTCTCGATTCAGGCCGAGAATGTCACCACGGTGATCCGTCTCTTGAACAACGAGTACTTCGTGGCCCTGACCATGGGACCCAAGGGAAACTTCGGGAAGGGACGCTTTCTATTGCGCACCCTGACCCCCAAGCTGCTCGACGATCTCACCTGACTCCATGACCGCTGCCTCCTCCACCGAGCTCTCGGTCCTGGTACTTCACGGGCCGAACCTGAACCTGCTGGGTACGCGCGAGCCCGAGGTCTACGGGTATCGCACGCTTGCCGACATCGACCGCGAGCTCACCGAGCTCGCTCAGGGCCTCGGGGCCAAGATCGCGTGCTTCCAGTCCAACCACGAGGGTGCGCTGATCGACCAGATCCACGCGGCCCGGGGCCAGCACCACGGGATCCTGATCAACCCCGGCGGCTTCACGCACACCTCGGTGGCGTTGCGCGATGCCCTGTTGGGCGCCGATCTGCCCGCGGTGGAAGTGCACCTCAGCAACATCCACAAGCGCGAGGCTTTTCGGCACGTGTCGTTGACCGCCCCCGCCTGTGTGGGCTCGGTGCTCGGATTTGGGCCCAACAGCTACGCCCTGGGTCTGCGCGCCCTGGTCGATCACCTGCGGGCCCAGTAACGCTCTCCGCCCGAGCTTGCGCAAAGCGCCCCGTTTCGCTGCGGGCCTGCTCTCCCGTTTGCTCGGCGCTCCGTTTTGCGGGGCGATCCCGACGCGGGATGCTACCTTGACGGCCGCGCCGAGCCCCCGGCTCGCGCCGCGCGTTTGCTCGCGGGCGAAACCCCCCGCTTCGACCGAGGCTCCATGGATATCGATCTCAAGCAATTGAAAGAATTGATGCGCTCCCTCAAGCAGTTCGACATCACCGAGCTGGAAGTCGAGAAGGGCGGCGAGCGCATCAAGCTGTGTCGCGGTGGCGACGTGGTCGCTCAAGCCCCCATCAGCATGGCGCCCCCCGCTGGCTACGCCGCGGTCAGCGCCCCGATCGCCAACCCCTCGGTGGCCCCGAGTGCGAAGCCGGTCGTCGCGGAGGACGACGCGTCCATCCACTACATCACCTCGCCCTTCGTCGGGACGTTCTATGAAGCTCCCACCCCCGGCGCCGACGCCTTCGTCAAGGTCGGCAGCGAGGTCAAGGCGGGCCAGACCCTGTGCATCGTGGAAGCCATGAAGCTCATGAACGAGATCGAGGCCGATGTCGCGGGTACCATCGTCGAAGTGCTCGGTGAGAACGGCAAGCCCGTGGAGTACGGAGACAAGCTGTTCAAAGTGAAGAAGAAGGGCTGAGAAGCCCGATGTTCAAGAAGATCCTGATCGCCAACCGCGGGGAGATCGCCCTGCGCATCATCCGTGGCTGCCGCGAGCTCGGCATCCCCACGGTGGCCGTGCACAGCACGGCGGACTCCGAGGCGCTCCACGTGCGCTTCGCCGACGAGGCCGTGTGCATCGGACCGGCCCCCGCCAAGGAGAGCTACTTGCACGTGCCCGCGATCATCGCCGCCGCGGAGATCAGCGGCGCCGACGCGATCCACCCGGGTTACGGCTTTCTCTCCGAGAACGCGGACTTCGCGGACATCTGCCGGCAGTGCGGCCTCACCTTCATCGGGCCTACCCCCGAGAACATGCAGAATTGGGGCGACAAGGTCACCGCCCGCAAGAACGCGGTACGGCTTGGCCTACCCCTGCTCCCCGGCTCGGGCGTGCTCAAAAACGTGGAGGACGCGGTCGAGCAGGCCAAGAAGGTGGGCTTCCCCGTGATGCTCAAGGCCTCCGGCGGCGGGGGCGGCCGCGGAATGCAGATCCTGCGCAACGAGTCCGACGTGCGCAACGGCTTCGCGCGCGCGCAGGCCGAGGCGATCGCTGGCTTCAAGAACGGTGACCTCTACCTCGAGCGCTACATCGAGGAGCCGCGACACATCGAGTTCCAGGTGCTGTGCG
>JBIQKA010000231.1:0-5376 GCA_044507075.1 Myxococcales bacterium | reverse complement strand
CGCTCTGGGCCAGCGCCGAGGTCGTGTACGACTGCTTCGATGCGCTCTTTCACGGCACGGCGGTGCGGTTCACGGCCCTCGGGAGCCGCGATCAAGCTCGGCTCGACGCCTTCCTCGCGCAGACGAGCGGCGGCATGTCCGAGCAGATCGACGCCCAGGTCGCCTGAAGCCCCGAAAATCTGCGCAGCGAAGGGCCGCCACGAAACGCGCGGGCGGCGCCATCTTCCGAGTTCGGCGCGCGTTCTGCGCCCTGCTCTCCTCGGCGGGTGCCTCGATAGACTTGGCGCCCATGGATTTTTGTGCGACTCGTTGGTCGCGCCGAGGGCGGCAGGAGCCGGTTCGTTTCGGCTCGCCCCACCAACGATGCGCTCTTCTTTCGCCTCGCGTTCAGTCGGCCACGTCGCCCTCGCTGCCATCGGCAGCGCGTTGCTCGTGGCGTGCTCGGGCGCGAAGCTCCGCGTCGAAGTGGGCAAACCCGCCCCCGCTCCCGAGGCCATCGCGAAGCTCGCTGCGGGCTCCACGCTGGTTGTCCCGCGCCCCACGGGCGGCGCCGCACGCCTTTCGCTTTGGTTCGATGCCGGTGCCCGTGACGGCGTGCCCCCGCAGCTCGCGCTCGCCAGCGCCTTCTGGGCCGAGGCGCACACGGGGAGCAGCGCCCGGGTGCTGCCCGACGGCACCGAGCTCAGCATGCTGTGCGACACGCGAAGCGGCGGCATAGCCGCTTGCATCGAGCGGCTCGGGAGAGCGTTCGTGTTGCCCGCGCCGAAGGCGGGCGATGTGGAGTCCCTGCGAACACGCGTGCGGCGAAGCCGGGCGCGCGCGCAGGGCGACGACGCACGCACGGCCGATGGACTCGCGATCGGCGCGCTGTTCGGAGAGAGCGCGAGCGCGTTCTTTCCTTTCGGTGCCGAGGGCGATGACGGGCGGATCGATGAAGCGACCATCCAGCGCTTCGCCGGCGAGCACTTTCAGCCCGGACGCGCGCTGCTGATCGCCGCCGGGGACGTCACGGAGAGCGAGGTGGCGCGCGCATTTGCGCGGGCCGCCGCGCAGGCGCGCGGCGTGGCCAAGCCGCGCGCCGCCGACTTCGTGACCATGCAGAGCGGGCTGCGCACACAGTGGGGCGATCAATCATGGCTCGCCTTTGCGCTCGCGGCGCCCTCGAGCGAAGCCGCGGCCGCGGTAGCCTTTCGCATCCAGCGCCTCTACCCGCAGGCGAGCGCGCACATCTCGAGCGTCCGCGGCGCGCGCTTGTTGCACCTGCGCATGCCCGCGGGAAATCGCCCGCTTCGGCGCCTGCAGCGCGCCGTATTCGACTTGCGGCGTCTGGCCCTCGAGGCGAACGGCGCCTTTGCGCCGCGGCCCGAAGAATCACTGGAGAACCTGACGCGGCTGCTCGGCGAAGACTGGGCCGCGCGCGGAAACATCACGGCCCCGATCGCGCAGTGGCCGCTCGGCGTCGGCATCACGCTGAAGAGCGACGCGCTGCCCCGTGAGGGGCGCGGAGCCGCGCGCGCGAAGGACGCCGATCCGGACAAGAAGCTTGCGGCGTTCACCAACGACGCCGAGGCCGCGGTCGCCGCCGGCGAGCAGAACAGCCGCGGCGACACGCGCGGGGCACTGGACCCTCAAGGCGCCAGCGTGACCGTGGCCAATGGCGTGCGCGTGGAGGTTCGACGGCGCGCGGGAGATGCCTGGATGGCAGGCCTCGTGCGCTTCGCGGGCGGCAGCGAGCTCGACGGCGTCACGCGCCATGGGCGCAGCGCGCTGCTCGCGACGTTGATGACCGATAGCTGCCGGTTCACCGGAGAGACGAGCCTGGATGAGACGCTCGCGCAGCTCAACGCCAAGCTCGTCCCGCTGGTCTCGTCGAACCACGTGGGGCTGCTGATCACGGCGCCCAACGCGCGCTGGGCCGAGGCCCTCGACGCGGTGATCCGCTGCGCCCTCGGCCCCCAGCTCACCTCGCGCGCGCTCGATGACGCGCGCGTCAAGCTGCTGCGCACGCTGTGGACACGCCCCGAGCGCCGGCTCGAGAGCGCGCTCGGGCATCTGCTCACCCCGAGCGCGCCTGGAACACTCGCGCCGTGGGGCTCTCCGCAAGCGATCGCGAGCGTGCACATCAACGAGATCCGCCGCCTGCACGCGGAGCTGCTCGTGGGAGCGCGTATTTCCGTGCTCGCGCTGGCCGACGCAGACACCGAGCAGGTCACGCGCTTCGTGGCGCGCAGGGTCGCGCAGCTCGCGGCGGGCAGGGCGCCCGCGCGCGCGGGCGCCCTGCCCGGCCCCGAGTTCATGCGAGGGGAGCTCACCGAGAAGGGACCGCTGCGCGTGCTCGTGGGCTTCCGCGTCGGCGAAGCCGACGCGGAAGCCCTGGTGGCGCGCGTGTTCGCGCGCGCGCTGGGCCAGGCCCTGGCCCGGCGCGGGCTCGACACGCTCGCGAGCTGGGGCGAGTCCAATGGGGCCCTGATGCTCGCGGGCGCCGCCGTGGCACTCCGCGAAGACGCCCTCGCGATCTTCGATCGAACCCTGCGCGACGCGCTCACCGAGCTCCAACGCCTGCCCGACAAGACAGTGACGCAGCTGCTCGCGCAGGCCGAACTCGAGCGGAACGCGCGCCGCTCGAGCGCCCGCGGCTACGCGCAGGCCTTCTTCGACGGCACGCTGAGCGCACGCGACGCCTCTGCGAGCGCACGCGTAGCGTGGTTCCGAAAGCTTGCGGCGAGCCCCCCCGCGTACGCCGTGCTGCGCCCCGCCCCCTGAGCGGCGTTCGTGGATTTGGAAGCGTTGACGCCGCGTTTCATGGGTGCTAGCGACGCTCCGTGGCGGAAACTGAACCTCCATTCACCGAGGGAAAGCGCAGACGCACGGAGCGTGGCGACAGCGGGACCGCCAAGACGACGCGCAGCAAGAGCAAAGCCGTGCGTCGAAAAGACAGCGGCGGCGAAGGCAAGCGTGAGCGCATCTTGCGCGCGGCCATCAAGGTGTTCGCGCGCAAGGGCTTCTACTCCACCCGCGTGAGCGAGATCGCCAAGGCCGCGGGGGTCGCCGACGGCACCATCTACCTGTACTTCAAGAACAAGGACGACGTCCTCATCTCGATCTTCCAGGATCAGACCACGAAGCTGATCGCCAAGATGTCGGAGGCCATCGCGGAGCAATCGACCTTCGAGGCGAAGTTCCGCGTATGCCTGGACATCCAGCTCGGGTTGCTCGACGGCTCACGTGAGCTCGCCGAGGTGGTGACCGTGAACCTACGGCAATCCTCACGCCTCTTGAAGCAGTACGGCGCGCCCCTGTTCGGTCGTTACCTCGATACGCTGGCCACCGTCTTCGAGGAGGGCCAAGCACAGGGGCTCGTGCGCGCCGAGCTGACCCCGCGTGTGCTCGCGCGCGCGCTCTGGGGCTCCCTGGACGCCATCACCTTGGGTTGGGCGCTCGGCGGCGGCGATGAGCAAGCCATGAAGCGCGCGGCGCAGCAGATCGCGACCACGTTCTTGGACGGGGTCCGGGTCGTCGCGAAGTCTTGACACCCACCCCCATCGATCCTACACCCCCGCGTCGCGAAATTGCGTCGAGTTCCCCCCTTGGAGGACCACGTTTGATCTGGCTTCTACCGCGGATCGGCGAGGTTCTGCTTAGGGTCTGAATGGAGGCTGTGCGTGAAGATCCTCGTTCCCGTCAAGCGGGTCAGCGACCCCGACAATGCCAACAAAGTCAAGGTTGCCGGCGACGGCAAGTCCGTGACCACAGAAGGCCTGGAATGGAAGCCAAATCCATTCGATGAGTACGCGGTCGAGACCGCGCTGCGCCTCAACGAGAACGCCAAGGGCACCGACAAGCTCGGCGAGACCGTCGTGGTGACCCTCGGGCCGAAGGACGCCGCGCAGACGCTGCGTCAGGCCCTCGCCATGGGCGCCGACCGCGGCATCCTGGTCGAGGCCGACGACAACCAGCTCGACTCGCTCGTCGTCGCCCGCGCGCTCAAGGCCATCGTCGAGAAGGAGCAGCCCGACCTCGTGTTGCTCGGCAAGCAGGCGGTCGACGGAGACTCCAACGCCACCGGTCAGATCCTGGCGGAACTCCTCGGCTGGCCGCAGGCCACGTTCGCGATGTCCATTTCGACCGACGACGGCGGCAAGAGCCTCACCGTGGGTCGCGAGGTCGACACCGGCGTGCTCACCGTGAAGGTGCAGACCCCGGCCGTGGTCACGGTCGACCTGCGCATCGTCTCGCCCAAGGCCGTGCAGAACGGCGTCACTCCCGCCACGCACGAGTACGCCGACGGCGCGCGCTACGCGTCGCTCAAGGGCATCATGCAGGCGAAGAAGAAGCCGATCGCCGAGCAGACCCTGGCTAGCCTGGGCACCGACGTGACGCTCGCCACCAACTATCTCAAGGCTGAGCTGCCCCCGGCCCGCCAGGCCGGTGTGGTGGTGGACAGCGTCGAGACGCTGGTCGCCAAGCTCAAGAACGAAGCCAAGGTCCTCTGAGCCCAAGCGGACAAGAAGGAGAGATTGTCATGACAGACGTACTTGTTGTCGCGGAGCTCATCGACGGCGGCCTGCGCAAGACGACGCTGAACGCGATCAGCGCCGCGCGGACCATCACCCAGGGAACGGGCGGAGCATTCGACGTGCTGGCCATCGGCGAGGGCGCGGCGAAGGCAGCGGGCGAAGCGGGCGCTTTCGGCGCTCGCAAGGTGTTCGCCACGGAGATCGCTGGCGGCTACACGGCCGAAGCCTACGCGGCCACGGTCGCGCAGCTCGGCAAGGGCTACGGCGTGGTGCTCGCCACCGCCAGCACGTACGGCAAGGACCTCCTGCCGCGCGTCGCCGCCAAGCTCAACGCTGGTCTCGCCAGCGACATCTCCAAGGTGAACGTGGAGGGCGGCAAGCTCTCCTACAAGCGTCCCACCTACGCCGGTAACGTCTACGCCACGATGGAAGTCACCACGCCCATCCAGGTGGTCACCGTTCGTCAGTCCGAGTTCGAGCAGGCCGCCCCGAGCGGTGGCTCGAGCCCCGTGGAGAACTACGCCGCGGTGGCCGATCCCGCTGCCGGCAAGGTGCAGTTCGTGAGCATCGAGTCCGTGAAGAGCGCGCGCCCCGATCTCGCCGAGGCTTCGATCGTCGTCTCCGGCGGCCGGGCGCTCAAGAGCGCCGAGAACTTCAAGACCGTGCTCGAGCCCCTCGTCGACGCCTTCGGCGCGGCCATGGGCGCCTCGCGCGCAGCTTGCGACGCGGGCTACGTGCCCAACGACCTGCAGGTCGGCCAGACCGGCAAGGTCGTCGCTCCCAAGCTCTACGTGGCTGTGGGCATCAGCGGCGCCATCCAGCACCTTGCGGGCATGAAGGGCTCCAAGGTCATCGTGGC
>JBIQKA010000230.1:0-5390 GCA_044507075.1 Myxococcales bacterium | reverse complement strand
CCTGCTCGGCAAGCGCGTCGACTACTCCGGCCGTTCGGTCATCGTGGTCGGCCCGAGCCTGCGCCTGCACCAGTGCGGTCTTCCCAAGAAGATGGCGCTCGAGCTGTTCAAGCCGTTCATCTACAACAAGCTCGAAGAGCGTGGTTACGTGACCACGATCAAGAGCGCGAAGAAGCTCGTCGAGAAGGAGAAGCCCGAGGTTTGGGACATTCTCGAAGAGGTCATCACCGAGCACCCGGTGCTCTTGAACCGCGCGCCCACCTTGCACCGCCTCGGCATCCAGGCCTTCGAGCCCGTGCTGATCGAGGGCAAGGCCATCCAGCTCCACCCGCTGGTCTGCGCGGCCTTCAACGCCGACTTCGACGGTGACCAGATGGCGGTCCACGTGCCGCTCTCGGTCGAAGCTCAGATGGAAGCGCGCGTGCTCATGATGAGCACGAACAACATCCTCTCGCCCGCCTCTGGCCGCCCGATCATCAACCCGACCCAGGACATCGTTCTCGGCCTCTACTACATGACGCGCGAGAAGCCCTTCGGCCGCGGCTGCTATCGCGAGGCGAAGGATGGCGTCCAGCGTGGTGTGTACGCCTCCGCCGAGGAAGTGCGCCGCGCGTACGACTCGGGCGAAGCCGACTTGCACGCACGGATCAAGGTGCGCGTGAAGGGCAAGCTCGTGGACACCACCGTGGGCCGCGTCCTGGTCAGCGAGATCTTGCCCGATGGCCTCGAGTTCCAGCACGCGAACAAGGTGCTCGACAAGAAGGCGCTCTCAGCGCTGATCGACCAGTGCTACCGCCTGCGTCGCAACAAGAACACCGTGCTTCTGGCGGACCGTCTGCGCGCCCTTGGGTTCGAGATGTCCACCAAGGCCGGCGCGTCCATCTGCGTCGACGACATGGTGATCCCCGAGTCCAAGGCGACGCTCTTGGCAGCCGCCCAGAGCGATGTCGAGACGGTGATCGAGCAGTACCAGGAAGGCCTGATCACGGACGGTGAGCGCTACAACAAGGTCGTCGACATCTGGGCGGACGTGGCGGACAAGGTCGCCAAGGACCTGCTCGAGGGCGTGGGCCGCGAGACCGCGGTCGATCCCGAGACCGGTGCGACGCAGGAGACCCCGTCCTTCAACCCGATCTTCATGATGGCCGACTCCGGCGCGCGCGGTTCGAACCAGCAGATTCGTCAGCTGGCCGGCATGCGCGGTCTGATGGCCAAGCCGTCCGGCGAGATCATCGAGACGCCCATCACGGCGAACTTCCGCGAGGGCCTCACGGTTCTCCAGTACTTCACCTCGACGCACGGCGCCCGTAAGGGTCTCGCCGACACCGCGCTCAAGACCGCGAACTCCGGCTATCTCACGCGTCGTCTCGTCGACGTCGCGCAAGACGCGGTGGTCACGGACATCGACTGCGGCACGTTGGACGGCATCTGGATCCAGTCGCTCGAAGAGGGCGGCGAGATCGTGCAGCCGCTCGGCGAGCGCATCCTCGGTCGCGTAGCGCTCGAGGACGTGACCGACCCGGTGACGGGCGAGGTGATCCTCAAGGCCAACGACCAGATCGACGAGGCGCGTGTCGCGGCGATCGAGGACGCCGGCATCCAGGGCATCATCATCCGCTCCGTGCTCACCTGCGAGACGCGCCGTGGTGTATGCGCCATGTGCTACGGGCGCGACCTCGCGCGCGGCTACATGGTCAACATCGGTGAGGCGGTCGGCGTGATCGCCGCCCAGTCCATCGGTGAGCCCGGCACGCAGCTCACGATGCGCACGTTCCACATCGGTGGTGCGGCCGCGCGCGGCAAGATCGAGCAGTCCAGCATCGAGAACCGCTCTGAGGGTATCGTCAAGGTCGAGAACACCAAGCTCCTGAAGAAGCGCGATGGGACGGTGGTGGTCATGAACCGCCACGGCCTGATCAAGATCTTCGACGACTCGGGCCGCGAGCGCGAAGCCTACAACCTCACCTACGGCGCGCAGCTCAAGGTGGAGCCGGGAACCAAGGTTCCGAAGGGCACCATGCTGGCCGAGTGGGATCCGTACGCGATCCCGATCCTCACCGAGGTGGACGGCGTGGTGAAGTACGGCGACATCGTCGACGGCGTCACCATGGAAGAGAAGCTCGACGAGGTGACCGGCCTCTCGCGGCGCATGATCATCGAATCGCGCGACGCGAGCGCGCGTCCTCGCGTGTCCGTCAAGGACCCGGAGAGCGGCGAGACCAAGCGGACGGGCGTGGGCGACCACGTGGCCCGCTACTTCTTGCCCGTCGGCGCCAACATCATCCCCGCCGAAGGTCAGGCCGTGGAAGCCGGCGAGGTCATCGCCAAGATTCCGCGCGAGACCACGAAGACCAAGGACATCACGGGCGGTCTGCCCCGCGTGGCCGAGCTCTTCGAAGCACGCAAGCCCAAGGACCACGCGATCGTCGCCGACATCGATGGTGTGGTGAACTTTGGCAAGGACACCAAGGGCAAGCGCAAGCTCGTGATCACGCCCGAGGTGGGCGAGCCGCGTGAGTACCTGATCGCCAAGGGTCGACACCTCACGGTGAAGGAAGGCGACCGCGTCCGCACGGGTGAAGCCCTGATGGACGGCCCCGCCAACCCGCACGACATCCTGCGCGTGAAGGGCGAGAAGGAGCTGGCTGCCTGGCTCGTGAACGAGATCCAGCAGGTCTACCGCCTGCAGGGTGTGAGCATCCACGACAAGCACATCGAGGCGATCGTGCGCCAGATGCTGCGTCGCGTGCGCATCAAGGAGGTGGGTGACACCAACTTCCTGATGGACGAGACCGTGGAGAAGACGCAGTTCGTCCGCGAGAACGAGAAGGTGATCGCGCGCGGCGGTCAGCCGGCAGTGGCCGAGCCCCTGTTGCTCGGCATCACGAAGGCGGCGCTCTCGGGCGACTCCTTCATCAGCGCCTCGTCCTTCCAGGAGACCACCAAGGTGCTCACCGAGGCCGCCATCAGCGGCAAGGTCGACGAGCTCCGCGGCCTCAAGGAGAACGTCATCATGGGCCGCCTGATCCCCGCCGGCACCGGTCTGAGCGCCTACAAGCGCTTCGACGTGGCCTTCGAGGATCGCGAGTTCCGCGGGGTACCGCCGGCCCAGCCTCCGCACGAGGATCACTTCGCCGCGGTCAGCGAAGAGGAGTGATGCGAGCGCGTTGAGCGCACCTCAAAGCGAGACGGCCATCCCACGCGGGGTGGCCGTTTTGCCATGCGCGCTCAGATCGCCAGCACTGCGTTCAAGAACAAGGCAAACTCCGAGATCTTGAGCTGGCCGCCATCGACCTTGAAGCGATGGGTGAGCCACATCGGCTCGACGTTGATGCCGAAGTGCTCGCTGAAGAAGAGGTTGATGCCTCCGCCGACGCCCAGGTTCCAACCGACGTTGGCGTTGCTGGCGGCGCTGGCGTCCCGGATGCGCGGCATGGTGAGGCCGACCGGAGCCGTGAAGTAAAACTCGAGCGGACAGTTGTCGGGCGCGAGCCGCAGGCGTGGCTTGAGCGCGATGTCGAGCAGGTTCGAACGCTCCCCGGCGCTGGACTTGGCGGCGCCGAAGCGGAACTCCGCGCCCAGCGAGAAGATGTCATGAAACCCCACGACATCGATGCCGAACTGTCCCCCCACCGTGGAGGCGCCGTAGGGGCGGTAGGAGGTTCCATCCAGCTCCGAGCGGCCGGCGAAGCCGAGCCACACGCCCCCGTACAGGCGCGTCGGGGGGATGTGCAGAAACTCCTCGATGTCCGAGTAGGTCGTGGCGTCCGTGCGTGATTCGTCGCTGCTGAGAGGGTCCCACTCGGGGCCGCCGGC
Source organism: Myxococcales bacterium (assembly GCA_044507075.1). GTDB lineage: Bacteria > Myxococcota_A > Polyangia > Polyangiales > DASUME01 > DASUME01. The sequence goes on along the minus strand of JBIQKA010000230.1, from coordinate 1,574 downwards.
AGAGTACTGCGCGTGGGCGGAGAACGCCGCCATGGCCAGAAAGCCGAGCGTGAAAAGGGAGATCTTGAGTGTGTTTAGAATCGAGCATTTCCAAAACATGGAGCCTCGCTAAAGTCCGTCTTGAGAACCGACCGAGGCTCAAGTGAGCAAGGGGCATACCCAGTGCTCACTCGCTCATCCTTGCTTTTTCGTGCGAAAATGGGCGAGATCACGCGTCGTGACAGGCGTGCAGCGCGCGACTCCCAAGCTCTATGTCCAGGTGTTGGTCGCCATCGCGCTCGGCGTGCTGCTCGGCTGGCTCGCGCCGGACACGGGCGCAGCCATGAAGCCGCTCGGAGATGGGTTCATCAAGCTGATCAAGATGGTCATCGCGCCCATCATCTTCTGCACGGTGGTCACTGGGATCGCCGGCATGAAGGACATGAAGCGCCTGGGCAAGACGGGGGCGCTCGCGCTCTTCTACTTCGAGGCCGTGAGCACGGTCGCGCTGATCGTCGGCTTGGTGGTGGTCAACGTGTTGCGCCCGGGCGAGGGGATGAACGTGGACCCGAGGACGCTAGATGCCGGGGCCATCGAGGTCTACGCCGCCCCTGGCAAGCTCGGGACCACCACCGACTTCCTGCTCAACGTGATCCCGACGACCATCGTCGGGGCGTTCGCCGAGGGCGAGGTCCTGCAGGTGCTGCTGTTCTCGGTCCTGTTCGGGTTCGCGCTGCACACACTCGGCGAGCGTGGCAAGTCAGTGTTCGAGTTGGTCGCGCGCCTCTCGCAGGTGCTGTTCGTGATCGTCGGCTTCATCATGCGCTTGGCGCCGATTGGTGCCTTCGCCGCCATGGCCTTTACCATCGGCAAGTTCGGGCTCGAATCTTTGCTCTCCCTCGGCAGGTTGATGGGCGCGTTCTATCTCACGTGCGTGCTCTTTCTGGGCCTAGTTCTGGGGACCATCGGGCGCGTGCACGGCTTCAGCCTGTGGCGCCTGGTCCGCTACTTGCGCGAGGAGCTCTTGATCGTGCTTGGCACCTCCTCGTCCGAGTCCGTGCTGCCGCGCATGTTGAGCAAGCTCGAGCGGCTCGGGGCCTCCAAGTCTGTGGTCGGGTTGGTGGTGCCCACGGGCTACTCCTTCAACCTCGATGGCACCTCCATCTACCTCACGATGGCCGCCGTGTTCGTGGCGCAGGCGACCGACACGCCGCTCACGTTGACCCAGCAGCTCACGTTGCTCGCCGTGCTGCTCTTGACCTCCAAGGGCGCGGCCGCCGTGACGGGCAGCGGGTTCGTCGTGCTAGCGGCGACGCTGGCTTCGGTGGGCACGGTCCCCGTCGCGGGCCTGACCCTGATCCTCGGCATCGATCGCTTCATGTCGGAGGCTCGCGCGCTCACCAACCTGGTGGGCAATGCCGTGGCGACGCTGGTGGTCGCGCACTGGACCGGGGAGCTCGATCACCCACGGCTCGAGTACGAGCTCGCGCGCGGCCCCGAAACCAATAGGACCGAGGAGCTGGCCAGCGAAGGCGGCTAAGCTCTCTCTCGCGTGCTCCCGTGGCGTGCTCCCCGTCGCGGCTGCCCTCCTTGCG
>JBIQKA010000229.1:2025-5424 GCA_044507075.1 Myxococcales bacterium | reverse complement strand
GCTCGCTGGGCGTCGAGGTAGCTCTGGAGCAGCACCGTGGCCGCGGCCTGATCGATCAGCGCCTTCTTCTTTGCGCCGCGCAGGCCTGAACCGCGCAGCTCGCGCTCGGCGGCCACCGTGGTCAAACGCTCGTCCCACAAGACGACTCGGATGGCCGACGCCTTCTCGAGCGCGCGCGCCAGGCCCTCAGCCCGCTTGGCCTCGGGCCCGGCGCTCCCGTTCATGCGCAGGGGGAGCCCCATCACGATCTCTCCTACGCCGAGCGAGCGGGCCTCCTCCGCCAACAGCGCGACCAGGGCGGCGGGGTCGTGACCCGAGAGCGTCCTGAGCGGCGAGGCCCACTCGCCGCCCTCGTCGCTCACCGCGATTCCCACGCGGCGCAGCCCCGGATCGATTCCCATCCTGCGCATCCGAGCGCAGCCTAGCAAATCTAGAACGCCGGGGATCCGTCGCGGAAGTGCAGCTCGGCCTCGAAGAGTTGCGCGAGGTGGCGGACACACTGCTCGCCCACCTCCTCATGCCCGAGCGTGCACTGTGGGCCGAGCTCCTTGCCCAGCGAGGTCACGCCGCGCCCCGCCAAGCCACAGGGGACGATCGCGTTGAAGCTGCTGAGGTCGGTGCTCACATTGAGCGCCAGGCCGTGCATCGTGACCCAGCGACTGAGGCGCACGCCGACGGCCCCGATCTTGTTGTTGCCCACCCAGGCCCCGTTGAGGCCCGAAACCCGCTCCGCGCGCACGCCATGGTCGGCGCAGGTGCGGATCATGGCTTCTTCGAGATCGCGCACGTAGCGCCGCACGTCTTCACGGTCGGGTTTGAGATCGAGGATTGGGTACATCACGAGCTGACCCGGGCCGTGGAAGGTCACGTCGCCCCCGCGGCCCGTGGCGAACAGCTCGTAGCCGCGCGCTTCGAGCGCTTCCTCGCTGAACAAGACGTGCTCCTGCTTGGCCGCGCGTCCCAGGGTGATCACCTTGGGGTGCTCGAGCAGGAGCACGACGTCGCCGATCTCGCCGGCCTGACGCGCAGCCACCAGCCGCTCTTGCAAAGCATGCGCCTCCGCGTACGGGACGCTGCCTAGTCGGTGCGCGGTGAAGCTGCGCATGCCGCCCTTACTTGTTGAGGATGTGCACGGCTTCGCCGAGCGCGTGCTTGAACGACTCCATCATGGCCTCGCCCAGGGTGGGGTGAGGGTGGATCGTGAGCGCCACGTCCTCGGCGAAGGCGCACATCTCGATCGCTAGCGCTGCCTCGCTGATCAGATCGGCCGCCTCAGGCCCCACGATGCCCACACCGAGCACCTCGTTGGTCTCGGCGTCGATGATGGTCTTGATGAAACCCTCGGTCTCGCTCACCGCCATCGCGCGTCCGGACACCGAGAACGGGAACTTGCCGATCTTGATGGCCTTGCCCTGCGCCTTGGCCTCCTTCTCGCGGAGGCCTGCGGTCGCGATCTCGGGATCGGTGAAGATGGCCGCCGGCATCACGCGCCAGTCGCGCGCCGACTTGTGGCCCGCGAGCACTTCGGCCGCGATCTCCCCTTCCTTGGTCGCCTTGTGGGCCAGATAGGGGGGGCCGCTGACGTCGCCCACCGCGTAGATGGTGGGGATGTTGGTCTGAATCAGCTCGTTGGTAGGGATATGCCCGCGATCGTCGAACTTGACGCCCACCTCTTCCAGGCCGAGGCCCTTGGAGTTGGGGCGAAAGCCCACCGCCACCAGCACCGCGTCGGCCTCGACCACGCGGTCCTTGCCGCCGTGCTCCACCGTGACCGTGGCCTTGTCGCCCGTGACGGTGCAACTCTTGGCCTTGGCCTTGGTGAGCACCTCGCCACCGCGCGACGTGAAGCGCTTCTCCACGACCTTCACCAGATCCGGATCCTCGGTGGGCAGGAGCTGATCGAGCATCTCGACCACGATCACCTTGGAGCCGAGCTTCTGGTACACCATGCCCAGCTCGAGCCCGATCACGCCGCCGCCGATCAGCACCAGCGTGCCGGGCACCTTCTTCAGGCTCACCGCCTCGCGCGCCGTGATCACCACCTTGCCATCCACCGCGAAGCCGGGGATCTGGATGGGGCTCGCGCCGGTGGCCACGATGATGCCCTTCTTGGCTTCGTAGGTCTCGCGGCTTCCGTCCTGCTTCGTGATCTCCACCGTGGTCGGGGACTTCACCTTGGCCGTGCCCAGCATGCTGTCGGCCTTGTTGGCCTTGAGGAGACCCGAGACGCCCGTGGTGAGCTTCTTGACGATGCCGTCCTTCCACGCCTGGAGCTTCTCGATGTCGACCTTCACGTCGCTCACCATGATCCCCATCTTGTCGGCGTGGCGGATCTTCTCGACCGTGCCGGCGGCCGCGATCAGCGCCTTGCTCGGGATGCAGCCCCAGTTCAGGCACACCCCGCCAAAATACTCCTTGTCCACGCACAGGGTCTTCAGGCCGAGCTGCGCGGCACGAATGGCCGCTGGATATCCGCCGGGCCCCGCGCCGATCACAATGACGTCGTAAGTCGCGTTTGCCATGTCGTTGGTTCGCTTTCCGTAACTGCGCCGAGAGGGCGAAGATCCGCGAGCCCAACGGGCGCGCGGCCCACGCGAGCAAACCCGGGGCTCCTCCGAGCAGTTCCGCGAAAGGATAGCGTCGCCGCGTCTTTGCGCCTCTCCGTCTGGCGTTTCGAGGCATTTTTGCGTTTGTGGCGGGAGTAGCGGGCGTGAGCCCCTATCGGTCGTGGTTCAACCCCAGGACCACTCGCCAACGCCCTTCTTCGCGCACCATGGGAACTTCGACCGCGTCCCCTCTGCGAATGTGGATGGAGACGGTCGCGCGATCGTCCTCGACCTTCGCGGTCATCCGGACGCCAGCCATGCTCTGGCCCGCAAAGCTGACCCGGCCCGGCACCAGCATCTCCCAGGCCGACAGCTTGCGCCGGGAGAGCGAATTGGCGAGCCGCGCGCGTTGATCGAGCTCCGCCTGACTCTTCTTGTCGATCCACGCGTAGGCGATCTTGCGCTGCTCCGGCGCGTGGGTACTGCGCTCGACGGCGGTGAGGAAGGCCGTGAGCGCCTCCGTAGGGCCGAGATCCCGGGGATCGGGGGCGCAGGCCGCCGTGAGCGCGAGGGCGAAGATCCAGGGCAGAAGGCGCGACACGGCTGAGCTGTGCCGAGGGATGCGCCCGCAGTCAACCCAGTTCGCGCCGGCGAACGCCGAGTGTCTCCTGCACAGGGGCGAACATCACCGCTGCGTCGAGGTACGCCGCCTTCGCTCGGCACAACCACCAGGACAACACCGGCGCTGGACCCTGTCGGCGCCGCGGACGGTGGGCGATGGGGCGCGCTTGCGGCTCGCTCAGCGCTTGAGCAGCTTGGCGAAGGGATTGTTCGCGAACTTCTGAGGCTCTGG
>JBIQKA010000229.1:0-1925 GCA_044507075.1 Myxococcales bacterium | reverse complement strand
CCGCGCCCGCCTCCCTGGGGACCGCGCCCGCCTCCCTGGGGATGGCGGCGTTCCTCGGCGCCGTTCGCTTGCCTGCGCGGAGCCTCCCCGCTGCGGGCCGTCAGGGAGATGCGCTTGCGCGCGAGATCCACCTCCAGCACCTTCACGCGGATCTTGTCGCCGACCTTCACGACCTCGGCCGGGTCCTTCACGAAGCGGTCGGCGATCTGCGAGACGTGCACGAGCCCATCCTGGTGCACCCCGACGTCCACGAAGGCGCCAAAGGCCGTCACGTTGGTGACGACGCCCTCGAGCTGCATGCCCACCTGGAGGTCTTCGAGCTTCTCCACGTCCTCGCGGAACCTCGGGGGCTCGAAGTCCGCGCGCGGATCGCGCCCGGGCTTCTTGAGCTCGGCCTGGATGTCGCGCAGGGTGGGCTCGCCGACGCCTTCGCCCATGTACTTCTTGAGATCGATCTTGTCGGCCGCGCTGGCGTTGCCCACGAGCTCCTTCACGTCGATCCCCAGATCCTCGGCGATGCGCGCCACGAGCTGATAGCGCTCGGGGTGCACGGCCGAGCCGTCGAGCGGGTGTTCGCTGCCGGCCACGCGCAAGAAACCCGCGGCTTGCTCGAACGCTCGCGGTCCGAGGCCGGGCACATCGAGGATCTCCGCGCGGCTCTTGAAGCGCCCCTTTTCTTCGCGAAATTTGACGATCTTTTTGGCCAAAGACGGGCCGATGCCGCTGACCCGCGCGAGCAGCGGGGCGCTGGCCGTGTTGAGCTCGACGCCTACGCCGTTCACGCAGCTCTCGACCACCTCGTCGAGCTTCTTCGCGAGCAGCGGCTGATGCACGTCGTGCTGATACTGGCCCACGCCGATCGCCTTGGGATCGATCTTCACGAGCTCGGCCAGCGGATCTTGCAGCCTTCGGGCGATCGAGAGCGCTCCGCGCACGGTCACGTCGAGATCCGGATGCTCCTCGCGCGCCACCTCGGAGGCGCTGTACACGCTCGCGCCCGCTTCGTTGACCTGGACCACGATCAAGTCGCTCAGGTTTGCCTCCTTCAGCACCGTGCGCACGAAGCGCTCGGCCTCGCGTCCGCCCGTACCGTTGCCGATGGCGATCGCGCGCGGCTGGTACTTGCGCACGTAGTCGAGCAGCTGCTGCTTGGCCGCCGCTTCCGCGCCCGCGCCCTTGGCCAGGTGCAGCACGGTCTCCGCGAGGAACTTGCCCGTGGCGTCCACCGCCACGAATTTGCAGCCCGTGCGCAGGCCGGGATCGAGCCCGAGCACGGCCTTTTCGCCGAGCGGAGCCGCCATCAGCAGGTTGCGCAGGTTGTCGGCGAACACGTCCACCGCGCCGCGGTCCGAGCGCATCTTGAGCTCCACGCGCAGGTCGTTCTCCACGCTCGGCGCGAGCAGCCGCTTGTATCCGTCTTCGATGCCCTGGGTGAGCTGCTCTGCGAAGGGGCTGCCCGGCTTTTTGCCGAACAGCGCGCTCAGCGAGAGCACCAGCGCCTCGCCGTCCACCTCCACGCGCGCGCGCAGCACGTTCTCGCGCTCGCCGCGGCGGATCGCCAAAAAGCGATGGGAAGGGATGGTCTTGAGCGGCTCGCGGAAGTCGTAGTACTGCTCGAACTTGGTCGGACCCTCCGGGAGGCCGGCGGCCTTCTCGGACACGAGCACGCCCTGCTCGGCGAAGGTCTCGCGCACCCTGGCGCGCGCGTCGGCGTGCTCCGAGACGAGTTCGGCCACGATGTCGCGCGCCCCCGTGAGCGCGGCCTCGACGTCGGGAACTTCCTTGTCGGGCGCCACGAAGGCCTGCGCTTCACTCAGCGGATCTCCGTCGCTCGGCTGCTCGAGGATACGCAACGCCAGCGGCTCGAGCCCGCGCTCGCGGGCGATCATGGCGCGCGTGCGGCGCTTGGGCTTGTAGGGCAGGTA
>JBIQKA010000228.1:2882-5435 GCA_044507075.1 Myxococcales bacterium | reverse complement strand
CGTCGTCGAGGGAAACCAGCATGTTCTCGTTCGTCATGGTCGTTGCTCCTGTAGAGGCTAGGGAAGAAGGAAGTTCTTCTCAGCATGTCCGCGAAACCAATCGCGTCGTGCTTGTGATTTACAGTGGGGGAGACGCCTCTGTGTTTATGAGTGTTTCGCACCAGAAAAACGCGAATTCTTGGTGTGTTGCGGAGATCACAAAGCGTTGCGTTGGGGCTTGCTTTTACGCGTGGAATTTGACTCGCGATGAACGCTCCACGGAGAGGCGCTGCTAACCTGCGGCATGGCTCAGCCCACGATTCAAATCTTCGGCCTTCGCAAGTGCGCAGAGACCCGCAAGGCAGAGCGCTTCTTCAAGGAGCGTGGCGTCAAGGTTCACGCGGTCGACCTCAGCGAGAAGGGGCTCTCTCCCGGTGAGCTGCGCAGCGTGGCGAGCGCGGTGGGCGGCATGGCCGCGCTGCTCGAAAGCGAGGGCAAGCGCTATCTCGACAAGGGCCTGAAGTACGCGGCGCCGACGGGCCCCCGGCTCGAAGCGCTCTTGCTCGAGGACCCGCTCCTGCTCAAGACGCCGCTCGTGCGCTCCGGCAAGCTCGCCACCGTCGGCTATCAACCCGAGGCGTGGAAGGCGTGGCTCGGGCGCGGGTAGGGCCGCGGGGGGCTCACCGCATGCGGCGCTTGCGCGCGAGCTTGAGGACGCCGAGCACCGTGAACAACACGAGCAGCAGGCCCAGCGTCAGCCATGGGCGAGGGCCGGTGTCCGAGCCGCTGAGCCACGCGCGCGCCTGGTCGGCGAACAGCGCGATCAGCAGCGTGCCGGGCATGGCGCCGACCGCGGTGCCGAGGAGGAAGGGCACAAACGGGATGCGCATGCTGCCCGCGATCATGTTCATCACCGTGAAGTTCCCCACGGGGGCCACGCGCGAGAGCAAGCTCGCCCAGAACGCGTGGGTCTGTAGGGCGCGCGTGGCGCGCCGCAAGGCCGGACCCGAGAGCTCGAGCAAGGGCTGGGCGCCGACCGCGCGACCTGCCCAGTAGGTCGTGCAAGCCGCCGCGTAGATCCCGAGCAGGGCGTAGATGAAGCCGACGAGCTGTCCGAAGGTCAGCGCCGTGGCGACCACCATCACCGTGATGGGGATGAACAGCGGAGAGAGCAGCGCGAACGCGGCCACCACGTAGAGTCCGGCGCGTGGGTCTCGCCGTGCGGGCTCCAGCGCGGCGCGCACCTGATCGAGCGAGCGAAAGGAGCTCAGGTCGAAGGACAGCCAGATCAGCACCAGGGCCGCGGCGGCCAAGAGCGGCGGCACGAGGACGATCCAGCGCGTTCGTGGTTTCCCGTCCAGCTCGCTCTCCGTCACCACAGCAGTCTAGCGCTCGCGCAGAGAGCACGAAGGAGGTGGGCACAGTGGCCACGGGCATGGGTGCCTTTGGTCGACTGGGGGCGCCCGTGTGCGGTTTGGCGCTCCCGCCGAGGGCAATCCACCAGCCCAACGCCACTCAGGTCACGTTCCGCACACGTGTAGGGCTAGGTAGCGATGATAGCCAAGCCGGAAAAAAGGTTGGCCGTTGGGCGCCAATTGGAAGGAATTAATTGCCAAGCCTCGTCGTAGTCGGTGAAATGCTCGGCCTTGGTCAAGGTCGGGGAGCCCGGGGGGGTAATGAAGGCTGTTTGTTCGAAGCATGTTCAGGCGTACGAGGTGAGCGCGGGCTGTCCGTATTGCGAGCCGGTACCGGAGCGCCTCGAGGATTCCGCGCTAGCGCCGGTGCCGTCGATGGCCATGGGCCTCGCTGCGCCTGTCGCGCTGAACGACAATCTCGCGCCGTCCTCTGCGGTGTTGCCTCCACAAGAAGGCTTCGACACCCGCAAGCTGACCGTGGACGACATGATGCGTCTCGCGCGCTTCTACGCCCTCTGATCTTTTCTCCGCATCGGCCGCGCGCCGGCTCCGAGCAGGCGCGCCGATCGTCATGCACGGCGAACGCGACAACGACGCACAGCAGGGGGTACCCGATCGGGTAGTGGGCGCGCGGACAACGGACGCAGCGCGCGGCTGCCGACGCGGGCGCTGACGCGGAGCCGCCCACTGCAAGCCGGCTCGGCGTCGGGCCGCCTCGCGTCCTCGGGACTTGCTGCATCTGCGAAAGTCGCTGCGCGTCCGTGTGTCGATTTGGAGGCGCGGCTGCCGTCGCGGTCGGGAGCATCCTGACCAGGCCGCGAAAAGCCGCTGTTTCAGCTCAATTCGGTCAAGAACGCCCGGTGCTTTCTGCAGAAACCGAGAAGGGGGCCGAAAACGCGCTAAGAAGCGGGGCCATCGAGCGTGGTCATGACGCGACAGCTCTTCTGCCTCATCTTTCTTTGCTGCTTGCCCCACGTCGTCCGCGCGCAGCCCATGGCGGACGCGGGTGATGCAGTCGATAGCGAAAAAGATGCGCCGTCGTTCGGGACAGAGGCCGTCGAACCCGAAGCGGACGCCGGCTCCGACGCCGATGGCGCACAGGCCTCCGACGATGCAGACGCGGGCGACGATGCAGACGCGGGCGACGATGCAGACGCGG
>JBIQKA010000228.1:0-2782 GCA_044507075.1 Myxococcales bacterium | reverse complement strand
TCCGACGATGCAGACGCGGGCGACGATGCAGACGCGGGCGACGATGCAGACGCGGACACCGAGCCTGCCGTCGAGCAGCATGGCGATACGCCGATCAGCGCGCACGAGATCATCGGCGAGCCGCCGCCGCCGCCGCCGCCCGAGGCCCCTGCGCCCGCGCCTGCTCCCAGTGAAGCGCCCACGCCTGCTCCCAGTGAAGCGCCTGCGCCTGCTCCCAGTGAGGCGCCACCCGAAGCGCCTGTGCGCGCACCCGAGTCGCCGCGGGCGGCCGAAGTGCTGGTGGTGTGGGCGACCGCGGAGTGGGCCAATACGCTCGGTGCGGCGCGCTGCGGGGCGGCGGGCCTCGAGGGCATCGAGCCGGCTTTGCGCGTGGTCGCGACGCTCCAGGCCTCCACCCAGGTGGCGGGGGTGGGCCTCGCTACCGGCGGCGCGCTGGGCGCGCACCCCATGCTGCGGCACGCGAGCGAGCAGGATCCGGAGGCGCTGGCCGAGCTCCTGGCGAAGGCGGGCTTCTCGGCGCTCGCGCTGGGCATCTCGGATCTCGTGGGGCCGCTGTTTGAGGCGCCGCGCCTGAGCACGGCGCTCGCACGGCGCGGGGTCTCCGTGATCGCGAGCAACCTCCTCTGCGGCGGGCAGGCGTACTGCGAGAGCTGGCACACGGCGGAGGACCCGCTGCCGATCGTGGAGCGCCACGGGCGCCGCTATGCGTTGCTCTCGCTGTTGCCCGACGACACGTTGGAACGCGTGCAACCTGCGCTCGGCGAGGAGCTACGGCTGATCCCGACGCTCGAGAGCATCGAGCACCGGATGGCGGAGGCGCGCGACGCGGGCGTCGATCTGGTCGTGGCGACCATCGACCACGGGCCCGACACCTCGGCCGCCGTGAAGCTGGCGACGTTCGCCGCGTCCCTGCCCGCGGATGCCCGGCCCGACCTTCTGCTCAGCCCGAGCGCGGGCGAGAACCTGCTCTTTCTGCGACCCCTCGACGTGCTCCCCGGGATCGTCGGCACGCGGCGTGAGGTGGTCAGCGGCGTGCGCGTGACGCGGATCGACGCGCGCGACGCCGACGTGCTCGCGCGCACCGTGCTGTTCACGGAGGAGAACGCTGAGCTCAGCGAGCAACTCGCGGCGCTGGGGAGGAGCTTCTGCCTTGCGCGCAAGCGCAAGCTCCGGGGCGGACGCCTCGGACGTGCTCTGGACGCGGCCGACTTCGTGGACCTGGCCGCCGCCGCCGCGCGCCAGCTCGCGCGCGCCGACCTGGCGCTCGTGGATCCGCGTGCCTTCGAGCCCACCGCGCGCTTTGCGGCGGGCACCCGGCTCGAGCGCGCGCAGGTGGAGCGCGCGGTGTCGTTCGACGCGCCGCTGGTGGTCGCCGACGTGCCCCTCGATTGGCTCAACCAGCTGCGCGGCATGCTCGAGGGCGTGCGCCCGTTGACCCTGATCGGCGTCGAGCAGCAGGGCAACGACACGTTGATCGCAGGTCGCCTGGCGGTGCCTGGGGCCCACTACCGCATCGTCACCACCGCCGTGCTCGCGCGCTCGCAGCGATTGCCCGCGGGCGCCAATTTTCGTCCGCTCGAGAGGCCCGGCGCGAGCTTACAGGGCGCGCTGCTCGCGCTCCTCGACGCGGACTCGAGGCGCGATCCGCGCGAGCGCCTGCGCGATCCCCAGCTCGGCACGCAGTGGGTAGGGCGCATCGACGGCCAACTGCTCACGAACCTGACGTCGGTCCGCGGCCGTGGCAAGTACGACGACCCTGCGCTGCAGGCGGATGAGTCGCGTCAGGTGGGCGGACGGCTGGTGCTGAACGCCGACGCCGACGCGCCGCACTTTCTGTTCGAGAACGTCCTGCAAGTGGCCTTCGACCGCAACTTCGCCACCAACACCACCGCCCAGGATCTGAGCTTCACCCAGACCACGTACACCTATCGCGGGTTCTGGGGCAAGCCGCTCCTCTATCCGCATCCCTTCGTGGAGGGCTACCTCGAGACCTCCTTCCTGCAGCCGGAAGATGCCCCGTACCGTCATCTCATGCTCAGGCCCCGGGCGGGCTTGCGCTCCACCTTCACCCGCGTGTTCTCGCTCAAGGTCGCGGCCGGCGTTCAGTACGAGGTGTTCGATAAGGCGAACGGGCCCGCACCGGGCGTCGGCGCCGAGCTCTTGCTCAAGCCCTGGACCATCGTCTCCAAGCGCGGGACGCTGCAGCTCGAGGGCAACATCGTCTACTACTGGAACTCGCCCACCGGCCGCGATGACCACATGCTGCGCGGACAGCTGATCTCTTCGTATCAGCTGATCGGCCCCCTGCAGGCCACGCTCTCCGCGCTCGGCGTGATGCGCAAGATCCCCGAGGTGGAGCGAGGCCAGGGCATGACCATGCAGGTCGGTCTGCGCGTACGGTTCGTGGGCCGCGCGATGCTCGACTAGCAGCGTGGTCGTGTGCTCGCTCAGGGCGCCCACAACAGATCGGCGGACCAGCGGGTGCCCGGCCCGTATCCCATGCTCGTCACGAAGTCGCGCGGCAACGAGAGGTCGAGCCGGACCCCGACGCCGACGCTCCCCCCTTGACTCTGCGAGGCTCCGCCCACGATGCCTTCGACGTAGGCGCCGCGCGCGAAGCCGCGCATGAACTTGGGGATGATGTCCGAGGCGTCGAAGCCCGCGCGGGCGCCGCTGACTTGCCCCGACGCGTTGGTCTCCACGCCCAGCGTGGGCACCCAGTCCCCAAACTTGCGCCGCGCGGCCACGCTGAGCAGGCCCGCGGTGAGCGTGGTCGCGAAGT
>JBIQKA010000227.1:0-5474 GCA_044507075.1 Myxococcales bacterium | reverse complement strand
TGCTTCTGTTTTGGTCGGTGGCTCACGGCTTCGCTTGCCTCGCGCTCGATGGGCCCCTCACGCACAAGACTCCCGAAGCGGAGCGCCATCAGCAGCTCGAGGAGCTCACCACCGCGTTCGTGGCGATGGTGGAGGCGACGGTCCGCCGCGAACGCTGAACGCCGTTCGCTTCTTGGGCCGCATCGTTGACGTAAGCGACCAAACGGAGCCAGCGAACTGAAGAAGCATTGCAGCTTGCCCCCTTCTGCTGAAGGCTGACGTGGGCGGGTGTGGTCCCGATCCGCAAGCTGCGTAGCCGACCGTCTTGAGTCAGGCCCTCGGGCCTTTGATATGATGGTGCTTTAGGAGTCGATGGGAACAGCCCCCGGGATACGCAGCGTGAGCCTGCCTCCTCGCAGCCTGCCACCAGCTCGCAGCGAGCGTGTGGCGGACCGCTACGTGGTGAATGCGGAAATCGCCTCGGGCGGCATGGGCTCCGTGCTCCGCGTCTACGATCGGGTGGCGGGCGAAGAGCGCGCGCTCAAGCGTATCAAGCCGCAGGTCCTCGACCGGCCGTTCTTCATCGAAGCCTTCGAGCGCGAGTATCAGGTGTTGGCCGGTTTGGACCATCCGCGCATCATCCGCGTGTTCGACTACGGCGTCGACGAACAGGGGCCGTACTACACGATGGAGTTGCTGGAGGGCGAGGACATGCGCAAGGCCGCGCCTGTGCCCTTCAAGGAGGCGTGCGGCTACCTGCGCGACGTCGCCACCTCGCTCGCGCTCCTGCACGCGCGGCGCTTGATCCACCGCGACCTGAGCCCTGGCAATGTGCGGCGCACGCCCGATGGACACTGCAAGCTGTTCGACTTCGGCGCGCTCACGGGCTTCGGCCACACGCGCGAGATCGTGGGCACCCCGCCCGCGATCCCGCCGGAGGCCGTCAACAATTCACTACAGGATCACCGCTCGGATCTCTATCAGCTGGGCGCTCTCGCCTATTGGATGCTGACCAATCAGCACGCCTACCCGGCCAGCTGCATCGACGATCTCCCTGAGGTCTGGAACACAGCGCCGCCAGCGCCCTCCGAGTTCGTGCCCGGCATTCCTCCCGAGCTCGACCTGCTCGTGCTCTCGCTGCTCAGTGAAGATCCGCTGGCGCGCCCCGCGAGCGCGGCCGAGGTCATCTCGCGACTCGAGATCATCGGCGAGCTCGCGCCCGAGAAGGAGGGCGACGCCCAGCAGCTGGCGCGGAGTTTCCTGCTCAACCCGCGCTTCACGGGACGCTCGGAGATCATGTCGCGGCTCGCCAAGCGCGCCGCTGCGGCGCGCCAGGGTAAGGGCAGCGCCGTGTTGATCGAAGGCGCCGCGGGCATGGGCCGCACCCGCCTCTTGGAAGAGATCGGCGTGCGCGCGCAGCTCGCGGGCGCGCACGTGCTCCGCGTGGATGCGAGCACCACCCGGCACGCGCGTGGCACCCTGCGCGCGTTGGCCATCCGCCTGCTCGACGCGTTCCCCAACCTGGCGCGCGAAGAGGGCCGCAACTATCGACCAGGTCTGTTGTTGCTGGGCCGCGAGGTGGAGGCGAGGCTCGGCTCGAGTCCCTCCATCCCCCCGGGCTCAGCGGCGATTTCGCTGCCGCCCGGGCCCTCGATGTCGATGCGACCAGGCACGTCCAGACCGCCCGTTCCCGGCGCTTCCTGGCCGCCCGCGCCCGGGGCTTCGTGGCCGCCCGATCGCGAGTCCGGCGCGGACTTCAACCTGAGCCTAGACGGTTGGTTCGCACAGGTCGCCAAGGAAAAGCCGCTGGTCATCCAGGTGGACAACGTCGAGCATGCGGACGATGCGAGCCTCGGCGTGCTCGCCACCATGGCCAAGCAGGCGGGGGATCACCCGATCCTTTTGGTGCTCAGCGAGACCGTCCCGAGCGAACGCAATGGGCGCGTGGGCCTCGCGGCCCTGCGCAACCAGTGCCGCCGGATGACGCTCAAGGGCCTGAGTGAGGAGGAGACGCTCGAGCTCGTTCGTTCGCTGTTCGGCGACGTGCCCAACGTCGAGCGCTTCGCGGAGTGGCTCCATGGGCGCACCCTCGGCAGCCCCCTCCACTGCATGGAGATCTCTCGCCAGCTCGTGCAGCGCAAGGAGATCCGCTACACGGGCGGCCTCTGGCTCTTGCCGGTCGAGCGGCCGGACGCCGAGCTGCCCGCCGCGCTCGAGGACGCGCTGCTCTCGCGCCTGGAGAACGTGAGCCCCGACGCGCGCTCTTTGGTGGAGTGCCTCAGCCTGCAGCGTGAGCGGCCCTCGTTCGAGCTGTGCCGATTGCTCGTCCTGGATGCGCAGAAGGAGATCCAGCACGAAGAGCGCGAGGTGAACCTCCTACTCGACGAGCTCGCGCGCGAGGACATCCTGCGCAGCAGCGAGGACGGCTACCATTTCAGCAGCGCGGCGCTGCGCGAGGCGATCCTCGCGGGCATCAGCGATCAGAGCCGCAGGCGCTGTCACGCGCGCCTCGGCGAGGCCTTCGCGGTGCTCGCGGGCGACCACGACAACATCTTGCAGATCGAGGCTGGCTGGCACCTGATCCGAGGCGGCGACGAGCTGCGCGGCGCGGACATGATCGCGCTGGTGGCCGCCGACAGCTTCAACGTCAGCACGCTGATCGCGAATCTGCACCACATGGGCAAGCCCGTGGAGGCCGCCCTCAAGGTCTACAAGAAGCACCGCTGCTCGATCTATCAGCGCGCCTGCTTGCTCGCGGCCATGGCGCAGGCGAGTTACTACGAGGACAAGCGCTGGGCGGAGCTGTACGGCGATGAGGCGCTCGACACGCTGGAGCACACCACGGGGCTGCGACTATGCCGGCTGTGGTCGCGCTTCGTGGGCCGCCACCTCGGGCTCTTGATCGGGCTGATGGTGGCCTGCTTCCGCTTCTATCTCGTGCCCAAGCGCGAGCGCCCCTTCTCGTTCTACTCGATGCTGGTGCAGCTGTTCGGCACCGTCACCACACTCACGGCGTCCGCGACGCTCGGCCTGGACGCCGATCGCGCGTCGCGCGTGGCGCACACGCTCAAGCCGTTCGAGGTTTTGCCGTCGTTCACCACGCCGGTCGCCATCTACCACTTCTGCCGGGGCCTTCAGGAGATCGGGCGTGAGAACCAGCCGGAGGCCTTCGAGACCTTCGATCGGCTCTCCAAGAACTTCCAGCACAACCGCTGGTTCTGCTACGGCCTGCCCGCCAACGCGCGTCTGCTCTACATTGCCGGTTCGCACTTCGCGCGCGGTGCGTTCGCGGTGTTTCGTGAGGACGGCAGCGCGGCCCTCGAGAGCGCCGACGTGCTCGACTCCACGGGCCTCAAGCTGTACGCGATGATCGGCAGCGCGCTGCGCTTCCTCTACTACACCAACCGCGGCGAGTTCGAGAAGGCGGCACCGCACCGCGAGCAGGTCGACATTCACGCGGCGGAGGTGGGCTCGGCGTGGCAGGTGGAGCTGTGGGAGGCGCCCGCGCTGATCCCCATCTACTCAAACCTGGGCGATGTGGTGGGCATGGCGCACATCCGCGATCGCCTCGAGGTCTCGCAGCGCCAGGTGGAATCGCTCGAGTTCTACATGCGCCTCGCCGGAGCCGCGTTGACCCTGGTACGCCGCGGCGACCTGGTCCCGGTGTTCGTGAGCTTGCACGACGCCATGGAGTTCCGAAAGCCGCGCAGCTTTATCGGCTGGGCCGCACTCTGGGGCTTCATCGCGCGAGCAAACAACGAGCGCGGACACCACGAGGAAGCCAAGCAAGCCTGTGAACGCGTGATGACGCTGCTCACGCCCAAGGATTACGAGTACGTCACCATGTTCCTCCACGTGGAGATCGAGCATGCCCTGTCGCTCTCGGGGCTCGGGCGGCACGACGAGGCGATGGCCGAGCTCGACGCCTTGCTCAAACGCTACGGTGCCAGCACCCACCCGCTCGTGCAGGGCGGCATCCACGAGGCGCGCGCCCACGTCGCGTTCGCCGCGGACAACGTGCAGGAATACGCGTTCAGCCTGGCCAAGTGCGAGCAGTGGTACCGCCCCACCAACACGCCCGCGTTGGTCGCGAAGTGCGAGCGCCTGAATGAGCTCGCGCTCGGGCCGCGGGGACGCGAGTCGCGCGTGCCCGGCGAGAGCACGAGCACGCGCTTGCCGCGCTCGCGGGCCAAAGACCACCTCGTGTCCGCGGCGTTGTCGCTCGCCACGGGCTCAGGGACGCGCAAAAAAATGGAGGAGTCGGAGCGCGACGCCGCCACCGTGGCGGTCACGAGGCCAGGGCGCAAGGATCACTGAGGGGGAGCCGATTTAGGAGCTGGCGGGCACGGGAGCGGGAGCGGGAGGGTTCAAGTCTTCGCGCACGCGCACGACGACAAGGACGTGCACGAGGACGAGGACGAACACGAGGAGGAGCACGGCAACCCGCTCGGTGCTCGCGCGACCAAGGCCCCCCAACCACGCAGCTCTTGGTGAGGCGGCAGTGACCAGGAGCCGGTAGTGCACGTCCTCGTGTTCGTGTTCGTGTTCGTCCTCGTGCCGTCGTGCGCGTGCGCGTGCGCGTGCGCGAAGACTTGAACTAGAACGAGCACGACTGCGAGAACGAGAACGAAGAGCAAAATGCCTAAATGCAGAAAAGCCGCCAAGGGTTGTCTCCCCTGGCGGTCCTTCCGTGCGCGCTCACGCGCTCGCCCGGGCCCCGATACTCAGAGGATGGGCGGGTCGCACAGCACGTCGACGTAGAGCTTGTGGTCGCCGCCCGAGCGGAGCAGGTCACACGACGTGCCCTCGATCGTCACCGTGCGCTTGTCCTCCGCGACCGAGAAGCCGTTGCCATCGGGTTGGTTCAGGATCAAGCGCACCGGGTTGTCGGTGTCCTTGTCGATCGTGACGAGCACATAGCTCGGATCGTCCACCGCCTTCTCGAGGGAGAGCGTGCAGCTCGCCGCCTTGCCGGCGATCTCCTGCAGGGCCTTGGTGAGCTCGTCGCCGCTCTTCACCACGATGTGGCTCGTGGCGCCGGTGCCGCCCGCCTGGGCCATCATGTCCATGGTGTTCTTGATGCTGCCGCTACCGGTGTCGTAGCCGACAACGTAGGTCTTGATGCCGTCGTCGGTCATCTTTTTGATCGCGTCGACGGTGGCCGTGATCGCCCCGGGATCGGACTGGCTTTGGCAAGATAGCCAACCAAACGGGTCTTGGAACGGGCTCGGGCACTGGGTACCGACGTTGAGGCAGTTCGGCTCGCCGTCGGTCACCAAGAGCACGTACTTGGGCTTCACCTGAGCGTCCGGGTCGGCGCTGACGGGGCCGAGGATCTCGTGCGCCTTGGCCAGCGATTGGGAGGTCGGCGTACCGCCGTTAGGGCTTATGGCGTCCAGCGCGCCGCTGATGGCGCCGGACGTGTTGGGCCCCATCGGCACGTCGACCGCGCCGACGCCGCACTGGTTGCCCCCGTGGGGGAAGGTCATCAGGCC
>JBIQKA010000226.1:0-5491 GCA_044507075.1 Myxococcales bacterium | reverse complement strand
TGGTCGCGGGGGTGAACGCCGCGCTCAAGAAGGCCCAGGAGATGGTCGACGCCGAGCTCGAGAAGGTGACCAAGGGCATCAAGATGCCCGGCGTGCTCTGAGGCAACCTATGGCGAGCGACCCGATCGCAGAGCTGGTGCAACTATTCGCGCGGCTCCCCGGGATCGGTGAGCGTACCGCCGCGCGGCTTGCGTACTTCGTGCTCGGGCACGAGCCCGGCTATGCAAAGAGCCTCGCCCACGCGCTCGAGCACCTGCACGAGCGCGTCCGCCGCTGCGAGGTCTGCGGAAACTACGGCTCGCGTGAGCGCTGCGATGTGTGCCTGGATCCCCGGCGCGAGAGCCGCGTGCTGTGCGTGGTGGCCCGGGTGCAGGACCTGATGGCCATCGAGCGCACCGCGAGCTTCCGCGGGCGCTACCACGTGCTCCACGGCCTGCTGGCGCCGCTCGAGGGCATCGGGCCCGAGCAACTGAAGGTGAACGACCTGATCGCGCGCATCGGCAGCGAAGGGGTCGAAGAGATCATCGTGGCCACGCCGCTCAGCGTGGACGGCGAAGCGACCGCGATGTACCTCGCCCAGGCGCTCAAGCCCACCGGGGTGCACCTCACCCGCATCGCCAGCGGCGTGCCCCACGGCGGCGATCTGGAGTTCACCGATCAGATCACGCTCGGGCGCGCGTTCGAGGGGCGCCGCGACCTATGAGCGACGCGAGACCATTCACCTCCAACGTCTGGCGCAGAGCGGATGTCGCGCTCTCGGTGTTGGTGGTGGCGGTGGTCGCGATGATGGTGGTGCCGCTGCCCACGGCGTTGATCGACCTCTTGATCGCCCTGAACATCACGCTGGGAGCCTTGCTCCTGAGTGCGGCCCTGTACGTGCGTGAGCCTTTGAGCTTCGCGGCGTTCCCCACCATCCTGCTCTTGAGCACCCTGTACCGCCTCGCGCTCAACGTATCCTCGACGCGGCTCATCCTGATGCAAGCGGATGCGGGGCGTGTGATCGACGCATTCGGGAAGTTCGTGGTCGGCGGAGACTACCTGGTGGGCGCCATGGTGTTCGCCATCCTCACGCTGATTCAGTTCATCGTGATCGCGCGTGGCGCCGAGCGCGTGGCCGAGGTGGGCGCGCGCTTCAGCCTGGACGCGATGCCGGGCAAACAGCTCGCGATCGACGCGGAGCAGCGCGCCGGTAATCTGACGGGCGAGGCCGCGCGGAACCTGCGCAAGCGCCTGGAGCGTGAGAGCCAGCTCTACGGCGCGCTCGACGGAGCCATGAAGTTCGTGAAGGGCGACGCCATCGCGGGCATCGTGATCACGCTGGTGAACTTCGTCGGCGGCGTGGCCATCGGCGTCACCCAGCGCGGCCTGGAGCTGAAGGCGAGCCTCGCGACCTACGGCCTGCTCACGATCGGTGATGGTCTGGTGACCCAGATCCCCGCGCTGCTCGGCGCCACGGCGGCCGGTCTGGTCGTCACGCGCGTCGCCTCCGATGACCGAGAGGAATCGCTCGCTTCCGACATCGTGGGCCAACTGTTCTCCGACGGTCGGGTGTTGTCCGTGGCCATCGCCGTGCTCACTTGCCTCGCCCTACTGCCCGAGCTGCCCGCCTGGCCCTTCTTACTCTCGGCGAGCGGTCTAGCCGTGTGCCTGGTCCATGCGCGAGGCGGAGCCGCTCCCGCCACGCGTGCGCCACAGCTCGAGCTCGCCCCTCGCGCTGCCCTCGTGCTGGAGCTTGCGAGCGCGAACGACGTCCGCCTGCTCCTCCGGGGCCAACCCTCGCCCGAGTTGCTGCGCGCGCTCTCATCCGTCCAGCACGAACTGGCCCATACGCTCGGCGTGCCGCTGCCCCATCCCGTGGTGCGCGTCGCGACCTCGCTCGAGGCGGGCACCTATCGCTGGGTCTGGCGCGAGATGGCCGAACCTGCGCAGCCGGCGCCCGCCGATCCAGAGCAGCTCGCCCGTACGCTCGCGCCGCTGGTGCGCCGCAACGCAGCCGACTGTCTCGGCCTCGAAGCGGTCCAGGGCCTGCTCGACCGCCTGGAGCGTGAGCAGCCCGCCCTGGTCCGCCATACGATTCCCCGCGTCATCTCCCAACCACGGCTCGCCCAGGTGCTGCGCGGCCTGTTGCGCGAGGGGGTGAGCGTCCGCTGGCTGCCCGAGATCCTGGAGGCGCTGGCGCAGGTGACATCCACCTGTGACACACTCCCACCTACCCCGCAGTTGATCGAAGAGGCCCGCCGCGCGCTCGCTCGGCGCATCAGCCGCGCGCTGGCGCCCGAGGGCACGCTCCACCTGCTGCGCCTGTCGGGGCCGGTCGAGGAGGCCGTGGCCGACGCGCTAAGGCGCGATGGCGCCGGAGAATGGCTGGCGTTGCCGGCGGATCTGTCACGGGACATCAGCGAGGCCGTTCGCCGAGCGCTGGAGGCTTCGCCGCAGCCCTGCGCACTGCTCACCCAGGCCTCCCTGCGACGCCATGTACGGGCCCTGCTCGAGCAGAGCTCCCTGGAGCTGGCCGTGGTCAGCGCGCACGAACTCGAACCCGAGCTCGCCCTGACCCATGGTGCGCCCATCGGACCTTGATCGCCCCCCCTACCGTGTGCCCCAATACCCCCATGGGGTTGGATTATTCGGAGCTGGACGCACAGCTCACAGCGCTTGGCGCCGTGCGCAGCGACATCCTGCAGATCGCGCGCCGACATGCCGGAGACATGGGCTCGCTTTCGGAGATCGACCAAATGCTGTCGTCTCTGGGATCGGGGGTGCCGCTGACCGCGTCGCCCGGGCGGAGCGCGCCCAAGAAGCGGCCCGCTCCCCAGCTCGTGAGCGCACCCGCGCAACCCGCCGCCCAGACGAAGGTCACCGCACCGAGCCCCGACGAAACCGCTTCGCCGGTCGAGCCTGAGGCTGCGGCGGCGAGTCCGGCGCCGGAGCGCAGCGGCCCCCCCCACAGCGAGGAGATCGCCCTGCCCGATCCGGTGCAGGAGCACGATCGCTCGCCGCGCTCGGGCGAGCTGTCGCTCGACGGCCCCACCCCGCGCAGCGGCTCCTTTGCGCTCGATCCCACGCCCTCGGAGCCCAGCCTGGACGAGGCTGCCGACGCCGACTTCGAGGCGGAGTTCGCGGCCCTCTCCGGCGCCGATACGACGGCCACCAAGAGCCTCAACCCGAAGAGCCTGCGGCCCACCGAACCGCCCGAATCGGAGCCGCCCGAAGCGCAGGCGCCCGAGCCCGTGCAGCTCGTCTCGGACGAAGACGAGGAGACCGACGCGGTCCTCGCGCTGTTCGATGCCATCGAGTCGACGCCGGAAGCGGAGGCCGTGGCGCTCGAGCCGACCCCGTTCGAGACACCGGCGAGCATCTCCTCACTCGGCGGACTCAGCGACGAGCTCGAGCCAAGCATCGCGCCGCCCCCCACGGGCAGCCGCGATCCCGACGCCGAATTCGACGCGCTGTTCGACGAAGCGAGCAGCCCGAGCAGCGTCCCCTCGTCCCCTGCCCCCGACGGCGACCAGGACAGCGTGGACGACCTCTTGCGCGACCTGGGCTCGCCGCGCATGCCGCAGGATTTGGCGGCCAAGGCCACGCGAGAGGATCCGCTCTCCTTCGACGACGAGCTCGACGATCCTACGGAGATCTTCGATTCGAGCGCGTTCGACGCCGTGGCCGGGGCCCTCGATAAGGCGGCTCCCAGCGCCCCGGATCTCGAGGAGGACCTCGAGATCGAGATGGACATCGACGAGGTGATCGAGGACGAACCGCCCCCGATCACCTCCAAGCCCCCGGTCACGCCGCCGCGTCCACCGCCGCGAACCTCGAGCGCGCCGGCCGGCGCGGAGAAGCGACCGAGCTTCCTCGGGCGACTGTTCGGCGGCGCCAACAAGGACGACAAGTAAGCAGGTTCAGCCGCCCAGGGCCCGCGCGAGCCGCGTGAGCCCCTCGCGAATCTGCGCCTCACTCGCCGCGTACGACATGCGCAGGTAGCCTGGCGCCAGGAAGGCGCTGCCGGGCACGAACGCGCAGTGCGCCTCCTCGAGCAGGTACTCCGCCAGCGCGACGTCGTCGGTGATCACGCGTCCGCCCAGGGTCCTGCCCAAGTGCTCGCGCACGTCGAAGAACGCGTAGAACGCCCCCTCGGGCTCCCGACAGTGCAAGCCGGCGATGGCGTTGATGCCGCGCACCGAGAGCTCGCGTCGACGCTCGAACGCCTGGCGCATCGCCTCCACGGGCTCCTGGGGGCCCTCGAGCGCGGCGAGCGCGGCGTGCTGCGCGACCGTGGTCGGGCTGGTCGTGGTTTGGCTTTGGATGATCTCACACGCCGCGGCCACCTCGCGCGGACCGAGCATCCAGCCGATCCGAAAGCCGGTCATCGCGAAGCGCTTGCTCACGCCGTCGACGATGATCACGCGGTCTTGGAGATCGGGCGCCACTTCCACGAGCGAGTGCTGGCGAAAGCCGCCGTACACCAGCGTGCCGTAGATCTCGTCGACCACGATCCAGAAGCGATGCGCGCGCGCCACCTCGGCGAGCCCTGAGAGCTCCTCCCGGGTGAAGGCCGACCCGGTCGGATTGCCGGGCGAGCACAGAAACAAAGCCCGCGTGCGCTCGCTGATGGCCGAGCGCAAGAGCTCGGGGGTCAGGCGAAAGCCGTCTTGCTCACGCGTGGGGACCAGCACCGGCGTGGCTCCCGCAAGCGCACACTGCTCCGGATAGCTGACCCAGCAAGGCGTGGGGACCAGCGCCTCGTCTCCCGGCCCCAGCAGCGCCATGCACAGGTTGGCCAAGCTCTGCTTGGCGCCCGCGGACACCACCACCTGATCGTGAGCATGACTCACGCCTCCCCGGAGGATCGCGGAGTCGCGACAGATCGCCTCTCGCAGGGACAACAGCCCGCGCACGCTCGTGTAGCGGGTCGCCCCCTTATCGAGGGCCATTTTGGTCGCCTCGAGGATGTGTCGCGGGGTCGCAAAGTCGGGCTCTCCGACCCCAAAAGGCAACACGTCCACGCCGCGGGCACGCAGGTCCTGGGCACGCTCGGAAAAGCTTGCCGTGGCCGAGGGTTTCACCGTGGAAAGGCGCGCCGCGAGCGGAAGGAAGGTCACGGCCGCGAGTGTGCCTTGGGGCGCCCGTTGCGCAAACCAGCGACCCCGACGCAGGGTGCGCCCCTTTCCTATCCAGGGTGCGCTTCTTGCTCGCGAAAAGATGTTCTACGACTGGGGCATATCACTGGACTTTTGCAAGCAAAAACGTGTATCCAGCGGCATGCCCGCTTGCAACCCCAACAGACAAGGGTAAGAAGCGACGATCTGCCGGAGGAACGATCACATGTCCACGCACTCGAACATCCTGACCGTTGGCTCCATCGGCCGACTTCTCGCCGCCGCAGCCTTCGTGCTGGGTGTAGGACTCGTCGGGTCCGGTTGCGGCCCGAAGTACCCTAACTGCGAAGAGGATGGGGACTGCAAGGCAGGCGAGTTCTGCGTCAATCAGCTCT
>JBIQKA010000045.1:0-37034 GCA_044507075.1 Myxococcales bacterium | reverse complement strand
TGTGCATGACCTGGATCGACGCCGTGCTGCGCATCGTGGCGCCCTTCGGCGTGGCCGCCCTGCTCTTCACCATGACCAGCCGCATTGGCGCCTCGGTGCTCACGCACGTGGCGGCCTACGTCGGCGTGGTGGTCGGCGGACTCGCGCTGCACACCTTCGGCGTGTACTCGTTGAGCGTGCGTTTCTTGGGCGGGCGCTCTCCGCTCGCGTTCTTCCGCTCCGTGCGCGTCGCCATGCTCACCGCGTTCTCCACCGCATCTTCGAGCGCCACCTTGCCCACGGCGATCCGCGTGGCGGAGACCGAGCTGAAGCTGCCCTCGCACGTGGCGCGCTTCGTCCTCACCGCAGGCTCCGCGATGAATCAGAACGGCACCGCGCTGTTCGAGGGCGTCACGGTGCTCTTTTTGGCGCAGGTCGCGGGCATCGAGCTCTCGCTCGGCAAACAGCTCGTGGTGATGCTGATCAGCGTGCTCGCGGGCGTGGGCACGGCGGGGGTCCCCGCGGGATCCTTGCCCGTGATCGCCGTGATCCTGGGGTTACTCGGCGTCCCGCCCGAGGGTCTCGGGCTGATCATCGGCGTCGACCGCTTTCTCGATATGTGCCGCACCACCGTGAACGTGACCGGCGACCTCGCCGCGGCCGTCTACGTGGCGCACGCAGAGGACTAGATCCTAGAGCGCGGCCAAGTAGGAGCGGAAGCTCGCTTCGCTCTCGAAGTACAGGATGCGTCCACGGGGCTCGCGCGCCATCACGGCGGTCGCCTTGTCGACGTTGGCGAAGCTCGCGCGCTGCGTAACCAGGCGCGTCTCGCCTGCAAGGGTCTGGCCTTGCGAACGGCTCGCGCTTCAGCCACGCTGTTTCATCGTGAAACACGCAAAACAGCTGGCGCTCGCCCCGGGACCCTGTGAGGTCGCCCTGGAGACTGCCCGGCTGTGCAAGCGCTGCCGTTACGCGGTTGAGGTCGAGGGCATCCATCGCTGCTCGCGCTTCGTCGGCGAAAGCCTGCCCATGCGCGCGCTGTTCGCGCGCATCGCCGCGGTCGCGGAGAGCAGCTCGTCGGTGGTGATTCAGGGCGAGACTGGGACCGGCAAGGAGGTCGTCGCGCGCTTGTTGCACGCCAACAGCGCCCGTCAGAGTCGCCCCTTCGTGGCGCTCAACGTGGCCGCGCTGCCGCCGGAGCTGCTCGAGTCGGAGCTGTTCGGGCACGTACGCGGCGCGTTCACGGGGGCGGTGAGCGCGACCACGGGCGTGTTCGGCGAGGCCCACCAGGGCACGTTGTTTCTGGACGAGATCGGGGAGATGCCGCTCTCGCTGCAAGCCAAGCTGCTGCGAGCGGTGCAGGAGGGCGAGGTTCGGCGCGTGGGCGACGCCCGCGCCAGCACGGTCGACGTGCGCATCGTCTGCGCCACCCACCGCGACCTGTGGGCCGAGGTGCAGGCGGGCCGCTTCCGCGAGGACCTGTACTACCGGCTCAAGGTGTTCGGGCTGTTCGTGCCGCCGCTACGCGAGCGGCGTGAAGACATCTTGCCGCTCGCCCAAATGTTCGCGCTGCGCCTCGGGCTCGAGCGGCTGAGCCTGAGCGCGCAGGTGAGATCGCTCCTGCTCAAGCACGCTTGGCCCGGCAATGTGCGCGAACTGGGCAACGTGGTGGAGCACGCGGTGGTGCTCGCGCGCGGCGAGACGGTGGCGCTCGAGCACCTGCCCGAAGAGCTCACGAACCGACGCACGGAGGCGAGCCAGGGCGTACGGCGCAGCCTCGAGGAGGTCGAGCGCGCGCACATCCTCGCGGTCCTCGCAGATTGCGGCGGAAACCAGGTGGAGGCAGCGCGCGTGCTCGGGGTGGGGCGCAGCACGCTCTGGCGCAAGCTCCAGCAGTACGCCCTCAGCCCGTGAGCTCACTCCCCGGGCGGCGCGGCCACGTCGCTCGACAGTTCGTAGCCCGCGAGCCTCTCGCTGCTGGGCTTTCGCCGGTTGAAGATCGGAGTCAAGAATAGCCAGACCACGAGCAGGGCGCCCACCGAGAACACCACGTCGCCCGGCGCGCGCAGCCAGCGCAGGACTTGCATCAGGTCCGTCTGCATGAACGCCTCGCTGCGCGCCCACCAGGTCCCCTGCTCGATCGCGGCGAGCGTCTGCAGCACGCCGATCGGCAAGAGCGACATGACGGCCATCGAGAATAGCCCGATGTTCAAGGTCCAGAACGCCACACGGATGAGGCGGTCGCTGAGCGCGCGTGGATGGAGCACCTTGAGGCAGAACAAAGAGAGCCCGATGCCGAGCATCCCGTACACCCCGAACAGGGCGGTGTGCCCGTGCAGCGGCGTCAGGTTCAGCCCTTGCATGTAGTAGAGCGCGATCGGCGGGTTGATCAAGAACCCGAACACCCCGGCTCCGAGCATGTTCCAGAACGCGACAGCCACGAAGAACTTCACGGGCCACGCGTAGCGGCGCATCCAGGGGGTCTTGTCGATCAGGCCGAGGTGCTGATAGACCTCGAAGCCGATCAGCGTGAGCGGCACCACCTCGAGCGCGCTGAAGGTCGCGCCCAGGGCCATGACCGAGGCAGGGGCCCCCGAGAAGTAGTTGTGGTGCAGCGTGCCCAGGATGCCGCCGCCCAAGAAGACCGTGGTTGCGAGCAGGACGGCGTCGGTGGCGCGCTTGGCGTGCAAGAGCCCGAGCTCGACGAACAGCCAGGCGATGGCGATGGTCGCGAAGACCTCGAAGAAGCCCTCGACCCAGAGGTGCACCACCCACCAGCGCCAGTGCTCCACGGTCGCGAGGTGGCTGGTGCGGCCGTACATGAAGCCCGCCGCATAGAACAGCGCGATCGCCACCGTCGAGATCACGAACAGCACGAGCAAGGGGCGGCGCTCGTCGCGGCGTTGGAGCGCAGGCCACAGCGCGCGCAGCATCAGCACGAGCCACAGGAGCAGCCCGATGAACAGGCCGATCTGGAAGACGCGGCCCAGATCCACGTACTCCCAGCCCTGGTGGCCGAGCCAGTACCAGAGATCGCCGCCGAGGCGCCGCTGCACGGAGGCCCACGTGCCTCCGAGCGCGCCCAGCACGACGACCACGAGCGCCCCGAACAGCACGTTCACGCCGAGCCGCTGATGGGCCGGTTCATGGCCGACCACGGGCGCAAGCCACAGGCCTGTGCCGAGCCAGGCGGTCGCGATCCAGAAGATGCCGAGCTGGGTGTGCCAGGTCCGCGTGACGGCGTAGGGCAGGATTTGCGCGAGGTCGAAACCGTAGAAGCCGTCTCCCTCCACGCCGTAGTGGGCGGTGATGGCGCCCATCACCACCTGCAGCAACATCAGGCAGGCGGCGACGACGAAGTACTTGTAGCTGGCGCGCTGGCTCGGCGTGGAGGCGCGCAGCGCGAACGGGTCACGCGCGGGCTGCGTCTCGGACTCGATCGAGGGCGAGCGCACGTGGTGGACGACCAGGATCGCGACGCCAGCGAGCAGGAGCACCACGCTGAACATGCTCCAGGGCATGCTGCCGGCGGGGAGGACGTTCCCCGCCAGCGGCTCGTGCGGGAAGTTCATGGTGTAGCTCTCGCTCGTGCCAGGGCGCTCGGCGGCCGCGGCCCACGAGGTCCAGAAGAAAAAGCGCACCATGGACGCGAGCTCGGCCGCGTCGTCGAGGGCGTGGGGTGGGATGGCGTAGGGCCCGTGCCCTTCGCGGAAGATGCGCCCGTAGTGGGCCTCGAGCGCGGTGAGGGCGGAGATGCGTTCGTCGTCGAGGACCAGCGTATCCGTCGCGCGGTCGTAGCGATTGTTGCGCATCATGCGGCGCAGCTGCGCGCGATGCACGTCATCCCGCTCGGGGCCGGCTTGCGGATCTTGCGCCTTCAGGCTCGCGAGCACGAGCTCGCTCTCGCGGTGCAGGTAGTCCGCGGTCCAGTCGGGCGCCACGTAGGCGCCATGGCCCCAGATGGAGCCGATCTGCTGGCCGCCGAGGGATTGCCAGACATTTTGTCCGCGCATGATGGTTTCGCCGTCGAACAGGAGCTCGCCGCGACTGTCCACGACGCGCCCAGGGATCGGAGGCTTGTGTTCTTCGATCGCGCTGGTTTGCCCCAGCAGCACAGCAAAGGAGCCCGCGCTCACGAGGAGCAACGAGAGCCACAAGAAAGTTCGGTTCATGCGTGTTGCCTTTGTTGGTTGAGTTACGCGCTTCGCACCCACAGCAAGCTGTGAGCCAAGTAGTCGGCGTTCGCCCAATGCCGCTTTTTCACGAGATGCGCGTACCGCCACACACACCATCTGTTTCAAAACGGAACAGACGAAGCACTTGGCGCGCTTTCCGCTCTCCCCGCGCGCGGAGAAACTCGACGGGCGCGTTCGGCATCTTCATTGCATCCTCTGCGGGTATGACTTTGCCTGCGTCCAGCGCGCCTCGCGCCTCGATCGACTCACTCGCCGATTGCCGCGTGCTCGTGAACGCGTTCTACGCGCGGGTGCGCGAGGATCCCTTGCTCGATCCCGTGTTCGCCGCGCGCATCCCGGATGAGGGCTGGCCCGAGCACCTCGAGCGCATGGCAGCCTTCTGGTACACGGTGTTGTTCGGCGTGCCGCTCTTCCACGGAGATCCGCGGGGCAAGCACAGGCCCCTGCCCATCACCTGGGAGCACTACGAGCGCTGGTTGTCGCTCTGGACGTCGACCGTCGACTCGCTGTTCGAGGGCCGGCGGGCCGAAGAGGCCAAGGCGCGGGCCGCGCGCATGGCGAAGGTGCTGTCTTCGCACTAGCCAGCCAAGGCATGCGCCAGGCCCCAAGGCCGCTTGGCATCGTTCATGCTATTTGGCGCGATCATCGTGCACACTTCGTTCCCTTTGGCTACCCCTCCTCGATTGTCCCGTGGACTGCCGCTGCTCGGTCACTCCGTCGAGTTCGTGCGCTCTGCGATCGACCTGCTCTTTCGCGCCAATCGCGAGCTTGGTGAAGCCGCGTCGTTCGACGTCTTTCACCGCAAGATGGTGGCGCTGTTCGGGCCGGAAGCCCACGAGGCCGTGTTTCGCGCCCCCGACACCGTGCTGAGCCCGAGCGAGGCCTACCGGATCACCACCCCGGTCTTCGGCAAGGGCATCGTCTACGACGCCCCGCCCGCAAAGATGGCAGAGCAGCTGCGCATGCTGTTGCCGGCCCTGCGAGACCGGCGCATGCGCACGTACGGCGAGGCGGTGGTGCGCGAGACCGAGCAGACGATCAGGCCCTGGGGCGAGGCCGGCGTGGTCGACTTCGTGGAGTTCTGCAGGCGGCTCACCAACTTCACCTCGAGCCGCTGCCTGCTCGGGTCCGAATTTCGTGAGGGCATGAGCGACGAGTTCGCGACCGTCTACCAGGACCTAGAGGGGGGACTCACACCCCTCGCGTACGTCCATCCAAACCTGCCCACGCCCGCCTTCCGCAGGCGTGATCGGGCGAGGGTGCGTATGGTCAACATGATCAGCCGCATCATCCGCAGTCGTCGCTTCGAGTCGAGCCAAGGCGAAGACTTTCTGCAGACGCTGATGGAGGCCAAGTACGAGAGCGGCGAGCCGCTCAGCGAGCACGAGATCACCGGGCTCTTGCTGGCGGCCATGTTCGCGGGCCATCACACCAGCTCGGTCACCACCGCCTGGACCGTCATCGAGCTCTTGCAACACCCGGCGATCCTGCAGCGCTGCGTCGAGGAGGTCGACCAGGTGTTTGGGGGCGGAAAGCCGGTTACCTACGCTTCGCTGCGCGAACTCACCCTGCTCGAGAGCGCCATCAAGGAAGCACTTCGCCTGCATCCTCCGCTCTTCATGCTGGTGCGGGTGGCGCAAGAGGACTTTGTCTACAAGCAGTGGCTGATCCCGAAGGGGACCTGGATCGTCGTCTCGCCCACCGTGTCCCATCGGCTGCCGGAGGTCTTCGCCAATCCCGACATGTTCGACCCGGACCGCTTCCTGCCGCCGCGCGAGGAAGACAAGCGCGACTTCGCCTACATCTCGTTCGGCGGAGGCCGCCACAAGTGCTTGGGCAACGCCTTCGCGCTGCTCCAGATCAAGGCCATCTTGGCGCTCCTGCTCGGGCAATTCGAGCTCGGCCTGACCGGCGACGCCATCGCCACCGACTTCCATGGTCTGGTCGTGGGACCCAAGGAGCCGTGTCGCGTGCGCTATCGCCGGCGCGCGCAGCCCTCGGTCACCTTCGCGATGGGCAGGCAGCTCAGCGAACTGGCCGCGGCGCCGTCGAGCGCCCCTCCGGCGGGTGCGCCCGCGAAGACCCATGGCTGCCCGGTGCACGCCTCAGGGGAGGTCTCCGCATCGGGTTCGCTGAGCATCAAGCTCGATCGCGACCTGTGTCAGGGGCACTCCGTGTGCGTGGGCGAAGCCCCCGAGGTGTTCCAGCTGGGTCCCGACGGCAAGGTCGCGCTGCGCACCGAACACGTGCCGCCGGAGCTCGAGGCCAAGGTGCAGGCCG
Organism: Myxococcales bacterium; assembly: GCA_044507075.1. Lineage (GTDB taxonomy): Bacteria > Myxococcota_A > Polyangia > Polyangiales > DASUME01 > DASUME01. The sequence goes on along the minus strand of JBIQKA010000045.1, from coordinate 30,579 downwards.
CGGCCACCTACTGCCCGACCGGGACGATCCAGCTCTCGCGGACGCCCGCGAAGAGCTGAGGGCGACTCTCAGCCAGCGGTGCCGAACAGCAGGTCGGGCAGGGGCGTGAGGGAGGAGTAGTTCTTGCCGAAGTCGTCCATGTGATGGACATGGTGCTTCTTGGCGAGAAAGTCGATCGGCCAGAGCAGACGGCCTCCGAACAGGATCCCCGCGTGAACCAGGATGTTCATGGTGGAGTAGACGAAGAAGGCGATCAGGAACGCGTAGGCATGCACCGGCCCTATCACCCACACCGAGGCGAAGAAGAGCCCTAGGCCCGCCATGAGCTCGACCGGGTGCAGGTAGAAGCTCTCGAGCGCCGAGGGGTTACGGGCGCGGTGGTGGACGCCGTGCACCCAACGCATGAACTTCTTCACGTGCATCAAGCGGTGCAGAAAGTAATAGGCGAAGTCGTACAACAGGAGCACGGCGACCGCCTGCCAGACCACCGTGCCCGCCCCGACCGGCCCGTCGTGAATCACCGAACCGTAAAGGGCGTACAGCGCAGCGAACACGGCCAGCAAGGAGAGAGTGCTGATCGTCCCCATGACCTGCGCGCGGCTCGACCAGGAGACGCGGAGGCTGGTCGCGGCGCTGATGCGCTTTGGCGCAAAACGCGGTGAATGATAGGCCCACGCGAGAAACCCGATCAGCACGGCGTCGATGCCGAAGATCACGGAGATTGAGACAAGAAGCTCGAGCACTGCGCCTCCCAGAGCCGGCACCTGCTTCGTGCAGATGGGCGTAACCGTTGGGCGAGCCGTACCATCGCGAAGGCGAGCGGGCAAACACCACGTTGCGCGCGCAAGGCTTGCGCCGATCGGCGAATACGCGCAGAAATTGCGTGTTCTGCCTGTGCTGACATGACGATCCGCTGACAAACGCGGCCAACGTTCGTTGGTAAGCAGACGACATGCAGATCACCGCAAAGGCGCCCGAGCAAGGGCACTGGGTCCGAAACTACTTCGCACCAGGGGCGTGGCCCTTTTGGTTGGTGCACGTGGGGGCTGTCGTGGGGGTGGCAGAGCTCGGGTTTTCGTGGGGCGGCGTGGCGCTCGCGATCGGCCTCTACTACGCGCGCATGTTCCTGGTGACGGCCGGCTACCACCGCTACTTCTCCCACCGGGCGTACAAGACCTCGCGCGTCGGGCAGTTCATACTCGGGTTTCTCGGCACCATGTGCGTGCAGAAGGGGCCGCTGTGGTGGGCAGCCCATCACCGCGCCCATCACAAGTTCGCCGACACGGTGGACGATCCGCACTCACCGCGCCAGCGCGGGCTCCTGTGGGCCCACGTAGGCTGGATCGTGAGCCCGGAGAACAACCGCACGCGCATGGAGAACGTGCGGGACCTGGAGCGCTACCCGGAGTTGGTCTGGCTCAATCGCTACCATCTCATCCCGGTGATCTTGTACGCCGCGGTGTTGTCGCTCACGCTCGGTTGGTTCGGCTTTGTGTGGGGTTTCTTGGTCTCCACCGTCTTGCTCTGGCACGGCACCTTTACCATCAACTCGCTGACGCACATCTTCGGCAAACGCCGCTACGAGTTGGACGACGACTCCCTCAACAGCTTTCCCCTGGCGGTGATCACCATGGGCGAAGGCTGGCACAACAACCATCACTTCTACCAGAGCACGGCCAACCAGGGCTTTTACTGGTGGGAGTTCGACCCGAGCTACTACATCCTGGTCGCGCTATCGCGCCTGGGATTGGTGTCGGATCTACGGAAGCCGCCACAGTGGGTGCTCGACAAGGGGATGGGCAAAGAGGTGGGGGAGGCGGAGACGCAGAGGCTGGAGGAAGCGCCGCGCTGAAGGTGAACCGAGCAAAGCCAGGTCCCGAAAGCCCAGTGCAGCAATCAGCGCAGCACGGGCAAGGTCCCACCTCCCACGAGCGGCTCCTCACGCTCGACGCTCCACGTTCTACGGCGTGCGCGTGCGCGTGCGCCGTGGGACGTGGAGGCGCTGTTCGTGAATGTCGGGCGTCATCCGTCCATGCGCGGCTGCCGCCGCGGTCGTCCCAGTTGTTGTTGCGCGTGAAGGTGGGTTCACCCGAGTCATGCGCTGCTCAACTTCTTCGTGCGTGTGGAGCACGGCGGTGCCGTCCTGGATGCTCTTCACGCGTCGAGCGATCTCCTCGTCCCAGGCGCCTCTACCTCGTCCTCGGGGGCTTCGTTGTCGAACTCGGCGCGAAGGAGCGCGTGGTCCTGCTCGGGCAGCTTCTGGACCTCATCGAGGATCTTCCGGACGGACGAGGACATACGGATACGGTAGAACGGCGGACCCGCTCACGCGCTCAAGGCCGCGAGCCCCTGCTCGACGATGTGCACCCCGCGACCGACCACCGTGCGCCGCCAGCTCGCCGAAGCGGGCGAGAACACCTCCCGCAGCCCCGCGCGCGCCTTGGCCACGAGCCCCGCCCGATCTGCCGCGTGGTGCGTGACACGGTTTTCGAAGCGCATGGCGGAGACCACGCGCAGCGCGGGGTAGGTGCCGAACTCGGCCAGCATCGTGTCGTACTGCACGTCGGGAAACAGCTCCTCGAGCCAGCGTCCGAGCGCGCCGCGGATCTCGTAGAGCACGCCCTTGGTGTCGAAGCCCTGCACGAACTCGGGGCCGAACTCACGCACCAGGCGCGCGACCCGCGGATGCTCCGCCGGCAGGTCCACGCACAGCGCGTAGCTGCCCCACTTGCCGAGGCCGGTGTGCAGATCCACGTGCACGACGCGCTCGGGGCTGCCGATCCAGGCGCGGGCGTGCTCTCGCCACAGCGCCTGCGCCTTGCTCGGCCCATGTCCACCGAAGAACAGGCCTCGCGGAAAGTCATACTGACCGGTGGCCACCGCCGTCTTCAGCGCGGGCATCCCCCGCTTGAGCACCTGGTGCCCGGCAAGGAGCAGGAACGGCTCCAAGCGTCGGGGCGCGCTGGTGGGGTTGAGCAGCGGGTCGAGCTCACGGTAGGCCGGCGGCGCGCCGCTGAACGCTTGCCCCTGCAAGAGAAAGTTACGGTTCAAGTCGACGTTCCGCTCGTCGACCCGGCGCGACCACGCGAAGCCGTAGGGGTTGTTGGCGTGCACCATGACCACCGCGGCCTGGGGCGGGAGCGTGGCCCGCGCAAAGAGGCCCGTGAGCGCGCTCAATTGCACGGCCGATCCGAAAAACCCCTCCACGCCGTGGGTCCCGCTCGAGACCACCAGCACCCGGCTGGCCTGGGGATTGCCTTTTCGTGCGACGTCCAGCGTGAGCTCCGTACCGTCCGGCCCGCGTTGCCCGATGGGATACGCGGACAGCTCGAAGCCCGCCTCGCGCGCGGCGTCGCGAAAGCGCGCACGGGCGGTGGCGTAGTCGGGAGAGAAAAACAGCGCTGGATCCCTGGTCGGCACGGGAGCAGCTTTCCCTCTCTCGGTATGAACTTCAAGGGGAGGGCACGCGGGGTCTAATCACGGGGAGGGCACGCGCCCTCCCCGCCCGCCGCGGCCAAGCCGCGTCGGGGCCCACCCCTCCGCGAGGTTCGCTGCGCTCACGCAAGCGCACTTGGCTTCCTCCCGTCGCCGCGGGATCGATGTGCTCACACGTGCCCGCCGACGGCTCCTCGGACTACACTTCTGTCCAGAATGGCGAAGGATGACGACTCGTTCTCGGGCCGGCTAAGGAGGGGAGCCGACCTGCTGGGTCGGGGGGCCCAGAACGCGCTCGAGGTGGCCAGGCTCGGCCGCCTCGCGCCGGCGCGACGCACGCCCTATGCGGTACAGCACGAGGGGCGCATCTTCGAGTTGCGTCGCTACAGCCCTCAGCCCACGGCCCAAGCGATCGAGCACCCGATCCTGCTCGTGCCCGCGCTGATGGTGCGCTCGGACGTGTACGATCTCGAGCCCAACTCGAGCGCGGTGGCCTTCCTCGCGCGCGCCGGCGCAGACACCTGGCTGGTCGACTTCGGCGATCCCAGCCGGGTACAAGGCGGGCTCGAGCGCACCCAGGACGACTACGTGCGCGCGATAAGCGAGTGCATCGACACCATCCACGAGCGCACCGGCAAGGAGGTGCACCTGGCCGGCTACTCGCAGGGCGGCATGCTGGCGTACCAGGTGTGCGCGCTGCGGCGCTCGGAGGGCATCAAGTCGTTGATCACGATGGGCGCGCTGGTGGATCTGCACGCCAGCTCGACGTTCGATCCGGATCTCTTCGGCAGGGCGCTCGAGCTGTTGCGTCACGGCCTGTTGCGCGCGCTGGGCTCGGTGGAGTCCTTGCCAAGCGGGCTCTCGAGCGCGCTGTTCAAGGTGCTCAACTGGGATCGACGCATGCTCGAGTTCCTGCAATTTCTGGGCGATCTGCACGATCGCCGCGCCATCGAGGAGGGCGAGGGCAAGCGGCACTTCTTGGCCGGCGAGGGCTTCGTGGCCTGGCCCGGACCCGCGGTCACGCGCTTCGCCGATGAGATGGTGGTGGGCAACCGCCTGATGCAGGGCGGCTTCGTGATCGACGGGCGCGTATGCTCGCTGGACGACATCACCTCGCCGTTGCTCTATTTCACCGGCGAGCGCGACACCATCGCTTCGCCGCGCTCGGTCAGCGCCATCGAGCAGGCCGCGCCGCACATCCCCGAGCTCTACAAGATTTCCGTGCCGAGCGGGCACATCGGGCTCGTGGTCAGCCGCAACGCCTTCGAGGTGACCTGGCCCAGCGTGGTGGAGTGGCTGCGCTGGCGTGAAGGCACCGGCCCCAAGCCGGAGCGGCTCGTGGGCCACGACAAACGCGGCGGCGTGGGTGGCGCGCTGCACGAGCTGTCCGATGGCATCGAGCTGATCCACGGCGCCTCCACGGGCGTGATGAGCTCACTGCGCGAGCGCTTCCACAAGGCCACGCGCTCGAGCCTGACCTGGAGCGAGAGCCTGCGCTTTCAGGTGGCTCGCCTGGCCAAGCTCGAGCGCCTCACGCCCCACACCCGCGTGAGCTTCGGCCTCGCGCTGAAGGAGCAGGCGGAGAAGAACCCCGACGGCGCCTGGTTCATCTACGACGGTCGCGGTCAGAGCTACGCCGAAGCGAACCGTCGCGTGGACCACGTGGTGAAGGGGCTGATCGCGTGCGGCGTGCGCCCACGCCAGTACGTGGGCGTCTTGATGTCGAACCGGCCGAGCTATCTCTCGATCGTCACCGCGCTGAGCCGACTCGGCGCGGTCTCGGTGCTGCTCAGCCCCAACGTCGACCTGCGCGAGCTCAAGCGCATGCTGAGCACCGTGCCGCCGCTCGACGCGCTGGTGGCCGACCCGGAGCGCGCACCGCTCGGGCGCGCCGCGTTCGACGGCAAGCTCCTGATGCTGGGCGCGCCGAAGGGTCCTCGCCCGTCCGTGCCCGAGTGCCTCGACATGGAGACGCTCGAGACCGATCGAATAAGGCTTCCGAGCTGGTACGAGGAGAACCCGGGGCGCGCAGAGGACCTGGCGATGATCATGTTCACCGCGGCGCGCTTCGACGAGCCCCGCCCGGCGCGCATCACCAACCGTCGCTGGGCGGTGGCCGCCTACGGCGCCGCGGCCGCGGCCTCGCTCAGTCCCAAGGACACGGTCTACGCGTGCACGCCGCTGCACCACGCGTCGGGCATGTTGGTAGCGACCGGTGGGGCCATGGTCGGCCGGGCGCGCCTCGCGCTCACGCACGGCTTCTCGGTGGAGCGCTTCTGGCCGGAGGTGCGCCGCTACGGCGTGACGGTCGTGTTCTACGCGGGCGAGATGCTGCGTGAGCTGGTGGACGCCCCGAGCTACCGCGGGGAGCAGCAGAACCCGCTCCGGCTGTTCGCGGGGAGCGGCATGCGCTCCGACGTCTGGCGCCGCTTGCTCGCGCGCTTCGGCAGCGTGGGCGTGCTCGAGTTTTATGCATCCACGGAGGGCACGGGCGTGCTGGCCAACGTCTCGGGCGAGAAGATCGGCTCGCTCGGGCGTCCGCTCCCGGGCGCGAACGACATGCTGCTCGTGGCGTTCGACTTCGAGCGCAAGCGCGCCATCCGGGACAAGGACGGGTTGTGCGTGGAGGCCGCCATCGACGAACCCGGGCTCCTGCTCGCGCGGATCGACACCGGGCAGGCCATGACCACGTTCGACGGCTACGTGGACACCGAGGACACCGAGTCGCGCGTGCGCCACGACGTACGCGCGCGCGGCGACACCTGGTTCGTCACGGGCGACATCATGTATCGCGACGGCAAAGGCAACTACTGGTTTCTGGACCGTCTGAGTGACCTCGTACGTACGAGCTTCGGTCCGGTGTTCACGCGGCCCGTGGAGGACACGCTGTACGACTTGAGCGAGGTGCGCCTGGCCGTGGTGTACGGCTCGAACGCGCCGGAAGGCGAGCAGGTCATCGAAGCCGCGCTGCAGCTCCGCGAGGGTCGCTCGCTCTCCACCGAGGCGCTCTACCGTCTGTGCGCGCATCGCCTCGAGCCCAACGCGCGTCCCGCGCGGGTGCACGTGGTCTCCTCGGTGCCCATGACGGAGGGTTACCGTCCGCTCAAGGGCGCGCTGCGGCAGGGAAAGAACGATCACGCCATCCTCGCGAGCTACCGCTACGAGGAAGCGGAGCAGCGCTATGTGCCGAGCTAGAGCGCAACTTTTACGCATCCCCTCACCGCCTCGCGCTCTCGCGCCAATCCCCTTGGCAGCGCCCGCGCTCCGCGCCAATCTTCGCCCATGCAAAAGCCGCGCATGGGATTGGTCGCGTACTGGAAGGGCTACGACCGCAAACGCTACCTGAAGGTGGTGCAGCTGGCTGACGAGCTCGGGTTCGAGTCGTTCTGGGTCCCCGAGGCCTGGGGCTACGACGTCTTCCCGCTGCTCACGGAGATGGCCCTGTGCACCAAGCGCATCAAGCTGTGTACCGGCATCGTCAACGTGTTCAGCCGCTCGCCGGGGCTGTTGGCGATGAGCGCGGCCACGCTCCAGGAGATCAGCGAGGGTCGCTTCATGCTGGGGATCGGCACCAGCGGCCAGCGCGTGATCGAGGGCTTCCATGGGCGTCCGTTCGAAAAGCCGCTCACGCAGACACGGGAGGTGCTCAAGGTGGTGCGCGGGCTGTTGCGCGGCGACTCGCTCGACCGCGTGGGCGGAGAGCTCGCGCGCTACCGGCCCTTCACGCTGGCGCTCGACAATGGTCCCTACAAGGTGCCCATCTACGTGGCCGCGCTCAAACAGAAGGCGATCGAGAGCGTGGGGGAGCTGGCCGACGGCTGGATGCCCGCGTTCTGGCCGTTCCACGAATTTGGGCGCGGCATGAACTGGCTGCGCGCGGGCGCCCAGCGCGCCGGGCGCGACCCGTCGCAGATCGAGGTGGCGCCGCTGACCGCCGCCATCCCGCTCGGGAACCGCGGGCGCGCCATGGCCAAGGAGATCATCGCCTTCTACGTGGGGGGCATGGGCGATTTCTATCGGGAGCTCTTGAGCAGCTTGGGGTTCGAAGAGGAGTGCACCCGCATCGCCAGCCTGTACGCCAAAAAGGAGACGCGCTCGCAGGCCAAGGACGCCGTCCCCGATGACATGATCGACGCCATGACGGTCTCGGGCGATCCGCTGAGCTGTCGTCAGAAGCTGCTCGCGCTGTCTGATGTGGGCGTCACGCAACCCTTGCTCGGCCTGCCCGCAGGCGCGTCGTGGCCGGCGCTCGCGGCGTACCTTCACGTGATGGCGCCCGGTCGCACGCCGAGCCTCGTGCAAATCATGGCGAGCGGCGCGGTACGCGCGGTGGGCGCGTTCGACAACCGCTGAGTGGCCGCTCGGCAAGCCGTCCCAAGACAGGGCGCGCGCGCAAAACGCGTGCTCGCACGAGGTTTGCGCGCAGCAGAAAACAACTCGCACGTGCGCACACGCGCGCGGGATCGTGTCATCGTAGATCCCATGATCGTCACGCTCGAGAGCAACGCCGAATCCGGCGCGGTCGAAGCAGTGATTCAAGTGGCGGCCCGCTTCCCCGGGATCGAACCCAAGACCCACGTTTTTCGCGGCAGGGGTGAGGTGGTGACCGAGGTGCACCTGCTCGGCGCCACGCAGCGCGTGCCCGCGGAGGTGTTCGAGGAGCTGGCCTTCGTGCGCAGCGTGGTGCGCGTCTCGAAAAAGTACCGGTTGATCGGGCGTCACCACCCCTTTCAACCGAGCCACTCCTTTGTCTACAACGGCGTGACCTTCGACGACGAGCACCTGCACCTGTTCGCCGGGTTGTGCGCCGTGGACACCCGGGAGCACGTGGCGGAGGTGATGGCGGCGCTCGCGCGGCACGGCATCGTGACCACGCGCATGGGCGCCTACAAGCCGCGCACCAGCCCGTACGATTTTCAGGGGCTCGGCGCGCGCTGCTTGCCCTGGGTGTTCGAGCTCGCGGGCAAGTACGGCATCAAGGTGATCGCCATGGAGGTCACCGATGGGCGCCACATCGACGAGATCGCGCACGCCCTCGCGAGCACGGGCCATCCGACCGGGGTCATGCTGCAGATCGGCACGCGCAACGCGCAGAACTTCGAGCTCTTGAAGGAGGTGGGTCAGCAGCGGGAGTTCCCGGTGTTGGTCAAGCGCGGCATGGGCATCACGCTCGAGGAGTCGCTCAACGCCGCCGAGTACATCGCCAGCGAGGGCAACCCGAACATCGTGTTCTGCTTGCGCGGGGTGAAGAGTCACCTCGGCGAGCCCATGCGCAACCTGGTCGACTTCGCCCACGTGCCGGTGGTCCGTAAGCTGACGCGCCTGAGTGTGTGCGTGGACCCTTCCCACAGCGTGGGCAGGGCCGACGTGGCGCCCGACGGCATTCCGTACATCTTCCACGTGATCGGTCAGGGCATCGTGGCAGGCGCCACGAGCGTGCTAATCGATTTCCATCCCAAGCCCGACGCCGCCCTGTGCGACGGACCGCAGGCGCTCACCCTGGACTTCCTCGGCCGCCTGATCCGCTACAGCAACGCCATGCGCGACGCCTATCTGAGCGCGCGCACAGTGTTCGCCGATCGCGTGACCCAACCCGCCTTGCTACCGAGCAGCGTCGAGGTCTGACAGTTTGGCGAGCGTCGCCATTTCCAAACCACTTGATGAGCCTCGAGCAAAGGGGCTCAGCGGCGTCCGCCACCGCCGCGGGGCGCGCTCATGCGCGGAGCGCTCATGCGCGGAGCGCTATGCGAGGGAGCGCTCATACGCGGCGAGCTCATTCGCGGCGAGCTCATCCGAGGCGAGCTCATCCGAGGCGCACTGAACGAGGACGGCGAGCTCATGCGCGGAGCGCTGTAAGACGGCGAGCTCATGCGCGGAGCGCTGTACGACGGAGAGCTCGCGCGGGGCGTGCTGTAGTTCATCGATCCCGACGACAGACCCCTCGGCTGCGAGATGCGGGGCGGCGCGTTGTGAAAGGACGAGCTGCGATAGCTGTTGCTGCTGACCGTGCCGCGCGCGTTCGGCGCGCTGATCCGCGGGACGCTCGCACCAGGGGTGACAACGCGCCCGATGCTCCCCGGGCGACCCGACACCGAGGCGCGCGGCGCGACTCCGCTGGAGCTCGGGTAGCGGTGGAGCGGCGAGCTCGAGGGCCGAAAGCCCGTGTCGCCCGCGCGCGGAGAGGTGGACGCCAAACCTGCGCTCGCGCGCGGGGTGGTGGGTCCGGCGACCACGCGATGCGGGGTGAAGGAGCGCACGGTGGCGTAGGTCGTGGGCCGCGGATCCACGCGATGCACGATCACCCGGCTGCCCGGATAGGCCCAACCGCCGGGGCCATACCACCAATAGCCCGCCGACCAGTACCAGCTTCCTGGCATGTAGGTGAAGCCCACGCGCGGCGGGCACCAGTAGCCAGGGGCCCAAACCCAGGTCGGCGAATTCCACCACCAGTAACCGCTGACCCAGATGTAGTTGGGCGCGGGCATCGGCGGCCGCGTCTCCGCGAGTGGCACGGGCGGAGGCTGCTCGCTGCGCTGCGTGTACTCCTGAACGGGCACCTGGGTCTGATAGGGCTCACTGAGAGCGCCCTGGGAGAGCGGCACGGGAGCTTGTGGATCCGCCGGGGGGGCAGGGGCTGTGCCGCCCTGCTCGACATTGGCGTCTGCGGCCGGCGCCACAGCGGCATCCGCGGCCTCGCCCCCCGAAGAACCAGGAGGCGGCGCAGGGATGGCCTCGGGCGCCCCGGGCGCGGGCGCCGGATGGACCTCACGCGAAGGGGGAGGCGGTGCCGCGAGAACTTGGCGCGGAGGCGTGGGCTGGGCGGCCTGGGCGGCCGCGCTGTCCTTCATGCTGATGGCGCTCTCGTGGCCGTGACGCAGACGCCCCCAGGTGCAGCTCTTGCCCTGCTCGCAGATCTGCGCGTACACCGCGCCGCGTCCGCAACCGTACGCGCCGAAACGATTGTTCGAGATCTTGTTGACCTCGACGTTCTCGCATTGGAGATCGTGCTGCGCGACTCCGACTACGGTGCGACCCGGCGATCCCGCGCACGCGGTGAGCGACGCTGACAAGGCGCTCAACAGCAGCGCAAGAGGCGAGGTTCGTAGCATTGCCCGCATAGGACGAGCATGACACGCAATCGATTCCAAAGAGAGCTCCCTCGTTGGGGAGCAACTCGGGAAACGCTCTGCCAGGGCCTCGGGCTGCGAGGTGGGCCAGCATACGCGGCTCCACATCGCGCAGGTCGAGCACCACCAGGTAATCTGTCAGCCAGAATCCAAGGTCCCCGGCGAACCTTGGCGCCCAAGCGCAAGTAGCTCGTAAAAGCGGTGGAGTTCCGCGCCTTCGGCGGCCGGCGCGGGCTCGGCCATCGATGCGCAAAACACGACCGTTTCGGCCTTCGCGCAGCGCCTGCTAGCGCAGCGCGCCCTCGAACAGCGTAGACAGCGAGCACAGATCGCGATCCGTGCCGCGGGCGCCGATGAACGAGAGGCCGATCGGAGCCCCCTCGAGCTCGAGCGCGGGCACCACGAGCTGCGGCACCCCCGTGAGGGACGCCAGCGCCGTGAGCTCCAGCGTGCGCGCCCGGAAGCTTTCGAGCTCGGGCGCGGAGTCCGTCGCGCGCGGTGCGATGCCGACCGTGGGCGGCATGAACAACAGCGTGCCAGGCGTGAGCAGCTCCCCCATACGCACGCAGAGCTGGTGCACCAGATGCTCGTCCTCCGCGAGGCCTTCCTCCGTGTCCGCGAGCGCGCGGGCCCGTGAAAAGCGCTGGGCCACGGGCGGGCTGAACTCGGGGTTCACGGCGTCGAGCCACTCCTCGTGCGTACGCAAAACGTCACGCGCCTGCCGACGTTGCAACGCGATGCGCAGCGACTCGAAGCTGAACTCGGTCAACTTGATGTGCTCCATGGGCACGCGCAGGTTGGCCAACAACTGACCCAGCAGATCTTCGAGCAGCTCGGCGACCCCTGCGTCGCACAGCGCGAGCGCATCATCGGCGATCAACACGCGCTCGATGCGCGGCCCGCCCGCGCGGGTCGCGGGCCGAGCTGGCGCGTCCGCGAGCAGCGCCTCCGCCACCAGCTCGAAGGTGCGCGCCTCACGCGCGAGAAAGCCCACCGTGTCGAAGCTCGGCGCGAGCGGGACCACCCCGCGTGCATCGATCCGACCATGGGTCGGCCGCAGCCCATACAGGCCGCAGAACGAGGCGGGCACCCGGATCGAGCCCGCCGTGTCGGTGCCCAACGCGAAGTCACACAGACAGCCCGCCACCGCCGCCGCGGAGCCGCACGAAGAGCCGCCGCACAGGCGCCCCGGTGCGCGCGGATTTTGAGGCGTGCCGTAGAACGGGTTTTGCCCCGAGAGGCCGTACGCGAGCTCATCGAGGATCGTGACCCCCACCAGATCTGCGCCGGCCCCGAGCAGGCGCGCGATCACCTGTGCGTCGTGCTCCGCCGGCGGGTGCGAACTGGCCCAGGCGGGATGTCCCGCGCTCGCGACGTGGCCTCGGATGTCGAAGACGTCCTTGGCGGCAAAGGTGAGGCCCGAGAGGGGGCCCTCGGCGCGGCGCGCACGGCTGACCTGGGCTTCCGGGACAAATGCCAGAGGTGTGCTCGACATGGATTGCCTCGTGTGGTTCGCGCGTCGCGCGTGCTCGCCTCGCTTTGGCTGGTTCGAATCGATGAGCGGGCGTGTGGCCCGTGGAGAATAGAGCACGCGTCTGGCGCGCGAGTTAAAGCGAAAAACCCAGGGGGACTCTCTCCCCCCGGGCTCCTCCTCGACCTCTGGCAAACCGCTTCAGGCCGGAAGGCGCCGGAACTCGCGCGACATACGGAAGGCGCGCCGATAGGCGGCCACCACGGTGATCGCAGTCAGCACCTGGGCGGAAGCCTGGTGGATCAACCGCGAGGCACTCGCCACGCCGCGCTCTAAACGGATTTGAAAGCCCCTGAACTCCATCTCATCCCCCTCTATTGCGCATCTCAAGCTTGTGCCCGAAACAACGCAAACAAGCCATGTTCCCCCGAACAGGGCGGTAAGTGTCACCTCGTCATGGGTAGTGCAAGGTCGATTTCGTCAATTTGTTTGTGCCGAGACTAAATTTCTTCGTCTGCGATGTGCTTCACAGCGGCCCGAACGGACATTGCATCAGCCATATTGGGCTAGTGATCCAGCCCTTTTTCCATCCTGTGACCCGACCCGAATGGGTGTCGTCCTGGGATGAACGGCCCTCCGCCCCTTCTATTCCGGGGGCCGATATTCCGAGGTCTTTGGCCGGGCTCGAACCCGCCCGTGCCAGCTCAGCGGACGACCCAGGACTCCCACTTTTCGTGGATCTGCTTGAGCCCGATGCGCTCGCTCATGGAGGGCAAAAAGCGCGGCTCGTGCGGAGTCCGCAGCAGGATCATCCGCGCTTCCTCGGGCGTCCGGCTGCCTTTTCTGTGATTGCAGGCGCGGCAGGCGGCCACGACGTTGGTCCAGCGCGTGGGCCCGCCCTGGGCGCGCGGCAGGACGTGATCGACCGTGAGCTCCCGCGCGTGCGCCTTGAGGCCGCAGTACTGGCACATGAAGTTGTCCCGCAAGAGCACGTTGAAGCGCGAAAAGCGCACGACCCGGGGCCTTCGGCGGGTGCTCGTGAGCAGCCGGATGACCGCGGGCATGCGCATGGCGAGGCTCGGGGAGCGGACGATCTCGTCGTACTCCTCGAGGACCTCGACCTTACCCCCGAAAACCAGGCAAATGGCACGTTGCCAGTTGACCACTCGGTGGGGCGAATAACCCTGATCGAGGACGAGGACGTGCATGAACCTCTCCCCCACGATAACGCGAGTGCGACGGCAAAAGAAGGCCCTGTGCGCGACCCCACGGCCAACCCCACGCCCAGACCAAGCTCGAAGCCACGCTCGTTTCACCCCTGGGGGTGGCCGGCGCGGGGGCGCCGTTCTGTGCTGCGGCAGATGTCCCCACAGGGGTGGTATGCTGGCGACCCCATGCCGAGCTTGAAGCTGCCAGCGACCGCCGGAAGGCCGCGAATTTTCCCTGTTTTCAAGAAAATCACGACCGTAGGCAGGGCCGGCGGCAACGACGTGTGCATCGAGGGAGCGGGGGTGGCCGACTACCACGCGCAGATCGTGTTCGACGGGCGCGACTTCAACCTCTCGGAGGTCGACCGCGCGGGCGACATCAGCATCAACGGCAAGAAGAAGCGCCGCGCAAAGCTGTTCCACAACGACCGGCTCGAGCTGGGCGGGGTCGAGCTCGTGTTCTCCGTGTACGACGAGTCCGTAGCGCTCGGCCAGGACGACGACGATCAGGACGCGGGGGAGATCGCCGGCCTGCGCAAGCTCTACGAGTTCAGCCAGCGGCTGATGGACATCAAGGACGTCGCCGAGCTCCTGCGCACGCTGATGGACGCGGTCATCGAAGCCACGCACGCAGACAAAGGGTTCTTGCTGCTCGTGCGCCACGAATCCCCGGAGATCGCCGTCGCGCGCAACATGCGGCAGGAGGACATCCCAAACGGCGTGCGCCACCTCTCCGACAGCATCGTGGCCAAGGTGCTCACGCAACGGCGCCCGCTGATCGTGAGCGACGCGCTCCATCACGAGGAGTTCAAGACCAGCGAGAGCGTGATGAACCTCAAGCTGTGCTCGGTGATGTGCGCGCCGCTGATCGCGCAGGGCGAACTGCTCGGGCTCTTGTACGTGGGCAACGACAACGTCGTGAACCTGTTCGAAGAGAAGAGCCTCGACGTGCTCACCGTGTTCGCGGGGCAGGCGGCGCTGATCCTGCAGAACGCGCTCTTGCTCGATCAGCTGAAGAGCGACCGCGACCGCTTGCAGGAGAAGCTCGAGCACAAGCACTTCGGCGACATCGTGGGCAGCTGCCCAGGCGTGGTCGACGTGTTCCATAAGGTGGAGAAGGTCGCGACCACCGACATCAGCGTGTTGATCACGGGCGAGACCGGAACGGGCAAGGAGCTGATCGCGAGGGAGATCCACGCGCGCAGCCCGCGCAAGAGCGGGCCCTTCGTGGTGGTCAACTGCGGCGCCATCCCCGAGAACCTGATGGAGTCGGAGCTGTTCGGGCACGTGCGCGGGGCCTTCACCGGGGCGGTCGCCACGCGCCAGGGCAAGTTCCAGCAGGCCGACAGGGGGACGCTGTTTCTCGACGAGATCGGCGAGATGCCGGTGACGCTGCAGGTGAAGCTACTGCGCGCGTTGCAGGAGCGCGTGGTGATCAAGGTGGGCGACTCCAGGCCCGAGCGCTGCGACATCCGCGTGGTGGCAGCCACCCATCGAAACCTCGAGGAGCGCATCCGCACGGGGGAGTTCCGCGAGGATCTCTACTACCGGCTGAACGTGGTGAACCTGCACCTGCCGCCCCTGCGCGAGCGCGGGGACGACGTGATCGTGATCGCCAAGTTCCTGCTCTCGAAGTACGCGGGCGAGTACGGCGCCAAGGTGAAGGGGTTCACGCCCAACGCGCTGATCGCGGTGCGCAAGTACAGCTGGCCCGGCAACGTCCGACAGCTCGAAAACCGCATCAAGAAGGCCCTGGTGTTGTGCGACCGCAGCCTGATCGGCCCGGAGGATCTCGATCTGTTCCCGGAGGCCCTGGAGCCGATCATGTCCCTCACCCAGGCGCGCGAGGACTTCCAGCGCCGCTACATCCTCGAGGTGCTCGAGCGGAACAACGGTAACCGCACGAAAACAGCGAGGGACTTAGGGGTCGACCCGCGTACGATCTTCCGCTACCTGGAGCGCGAGCCGGCGGCTCCCGAGCCCGGCGGGGTGCCGGACTGAGCCGTCCCAAGGCCGACTTACGTGTTTGTTGCCCAGCTGAACACGCTGGGCGGAGACTGAAAGCTCACGAGATGTTCCACCCAGACTCACGTTTCGCCCTTTTCGGAGCGCAGAATCATCGAGTTTTCGTTGATTCGCGAGCGCGCCCGCAGGCTCGACCCGAGGGTCGGACCGAGGACGTAAGCCGCAAGGCAGCGAGAACGCGGCGATGGACGCGCCCCAAAAGGGCGCAGCGTGGGTCCGAGACCAGCCCGGCATGACCGCAGCGTGCGCGACAGGCGCGGCCGTCCGCGCGCTCGTGTTCGGGCTGGGCCTGGCCGGCTGCCTGGTGACCGACAAGATCGAGTACGCCGACCAGGATCTGCCGCCGCGGATCATCGTGTTGAGCCCGGGACCGGTGCAGGCGTTCCCCGGCAGCAACCAGTGCGGAACGGAGATCGGAGGCGAAGCCGCCATCGACGGGAGTAAGGGAGGGCCGTGGGTGAAGTTCATGGTCAGCGTGTCGGATCCCAACGTGGACGACGTGCTCGACGCTCGGCTGCTGATCAACGGGGTCCTCGATGGTGAGCATTCGCCGCTCATCCCGAACACCGAGACCGTCGACCGCGGCACCATCACGTTCTGCGTGACCGGCGCCAGATTGCAAAAGCCCTGCAACTTGGTGCAGCTAATCGTCATGCGCCGTGACGACTTCGACTTCCGCAATGGGGGCGAGTACGGCATCAATCTGCAGCTCACGGACAAGTACGCCCTCCAGTCCTGGGTGGTGCTGAGCGAAGAGAACAAGTCAGGCCTTTGTCAGCTCGACTTCGAGGAGGAGTTCTTGTGACGCGCCCGCCCGCGGTCTTGCGCAGCGAGGGGCGCCGCGTTCGTTGGGGCGTGCTCCTGGCGCTCGCCGTGGCCTGTGTGCCCGAGCCCGAGAGCCCGGAGTTCCCGCAAAACCAGTGCGTCACGAGCGAGGACTGCTGGAGCGACACCGCGTGCAACACGGAGCTCGGCCTGTGCGCGGCGCACGCGATGGAGCAGCCTTACACGGTGGTGCTGCAGATCTCGCCCAGCACACGCGACACCAGGGGGCGTTTCACGTGGCCCGCCATGCGGCTCGACTCGGCCCCGGGCGCGCCGATCGATCTGGTGGTGCCGCCGTTCGTCCCGGTGGAGGGGCTCCTCACGTGCCAGGGGAAACCGATGACGGCGGAGGTCGTGTTCTATCCGCGTGCACAGGCCGGCTACCCGATCGCACCCGTCACAGTACGCAGTGACGGCGACGACACGGCGGACGTCACGAACCTGGTCACGGGGCTGCCGCCCAACACCGTATTCGACGTCAACATCCAGCCGCTCGGGCCCGACAGCGCGCTGTGCCCTCCCCAGCGCACCGCGTTCAGCGTGGGCACGACGGCCGTGCGCTTCGACCCGCCCGAGCCCAACCTGGTCGAGCTCAGGGGCAAGCTCGTGGAGGACCGGCCGGCGAGCGAGGTCCCCCCCGCTGCCCAGAAGGTCCAGGTGCGCGTGCGCAGCAAGAGCCTGCAGCGCGTGGTGTCGGCGACGGTGCCGACCCAACTGGGCTCGCTCGAAGAGTTCGTCGTGAACCTGCTCGCGATCCCGCAAGAAGACGGAGTGCTGCAGGTGGATCTCGACCCGAGCGTGCCGTGGACCCAGGTCCTCGAGTATCCCCTGCCGGCGCTGGGCGAGAGCAGCGACGTGCGCGTCCCGATCATCCCGCGCCCCGTCACCTTGGCGGGGGGAGTCGAGTTCCACACGAAGCAGGCGGCGCCGTTCACGCGGCTCGTCTTTAGCTCCTCGTTCCCGCTGCCCGCGGTCAGCGGCGGCGATCTCGAGTGGTGTCAACTCAGGCGGCAGAGCGGCGATCCGTCTCAAGTCTCGTGCTTCGCCGAGCGAACCGTGAGTACGGACCAAAACGGCAACTACGAGGTGCAGCTCTTGCCGGGAAAGTACGACGTCTTGCTCTTGCCGGGCTCGCACGACGCCGCGGGCAGACGCGTCAACGCCGCGGCGGCCCGGCCCCGCCCAGGTCAGACGGTGTGGGCCCAGCCCAACGGGAACCCGCAGGGCCCCGTCCTGCACACGTTGCCGAGCGGGGCCGAGGTGGAAGGTGTGTTCGAAAACCGCGATGGAAAACCGCTCCCCAACATGCAGGTAAGGTCCACCGCGCTCGCTGTCTCGCAGAACCGGGACGAGATCAGCGCCTACAACCGCTCGGCCCGCGCGCTCACCGACGCGCGCGGGCAGTTCGCGCTCTCGTTCGACAGCGGAGTGTACGACGTAGTGGCCGAGCCCCCGAAGAGCAGCGGCTATGCCTGGCTCGTCATCACCAACCGCGAGTTCGATATCGAGAAGAGCACGTACTACAGCACCCAGAGCACGCTGCCTCCTCCCGTGGTGTTGCGCGGCGTCGTGCGCGGCGGCGAGGCCGGGCGCCCCATGGCCAACGCCACGGTGGAGGCCTACGGCATCGTCACCGATGTGCGGAAGATGGGGGCCGTGCGGCCAGTGCTGATCGGCAGCACACAGAGCGACGAACAAGGAAACTACGTGCTGCTCCTGCCGCCGAAGCTCGAGGAAGCCAAGGAGATGGCGAGCCCCTGAGGATCACTGGCCGGGGTCTCGATAGTTCACCGCCAGGATCTCGAAGGTGGCCTCCCCCTTGGGGCGATGCACGCTGACGGTGTCGCCGACCTGCTTGCCCATCAACGCGCGTGCGACCGGGGACGCGATGCTGATATAGCCGCGCTGGGCATCGCTCTCGTCGGCGCCGACGATGCGATAGCGCACCCCTTTGTCCTCCTCCTCGTCCAGCAGATCCACCCACGCCCCGAAGTAGACCTTCGACGTTCCCTGGGGTGGATACTCCGTGACCACGGTGAGCACGTCGACGCGCTTGGTGAGAAACGCGATGCGCTTGTCGATCTCGCGCAGCTTCTTCTTGCCGTAGATGTACTCGGCGTTCTCCGAGCGATCCCCCTCGGCCGCGGCGTCCGCCACGCCCTTGACCACGCGGGGGCGTTCCACGCGAAACAGGTGATCGAGCTCCTCGCAAAGCCTCCGGTAGCCTTCGTCCGTAATGTATTCGCGCTTTTCCAAGACTCTCCCCGTGGCCGCCGCGTCCCCCGCCGGGGCGCGCCACGGTGTGGGGAATAGACCTGGGCGGCCCTCCTGTTCGCCGATATTGCTGGCCTCCGCGCACCTTCCATGCGCCGAGGGAAGCCCAAGCTATAGTGGCTGTCCAACGCCCCATGCAAACCATTGCAGCGACGACCTCGCCAGCGCCTACGCCCCCGCATGCCGATCGCATCGCGGTGGTGATCGCGGCCTACAACGAGGGCTTGGCGCTGGGCGACGTGATTCGCGGTCTGGATGGCCTCTGTCGTTGGGCCATCGTGGTGGACGACGGCTCCTCGGACGACACGTACGAGGTGGCGGTGCGAGCGGGGGCCCACGTCCTTCGGCATCCGCTGAACCTCGGCCAGGGGGCCGCTTTGCAGACCGGCATCGACTACGCGGCCAAGCTCGGCGCAGACTTCATCGTGACCTTCGACGCGGACGGCCAGCACGCGGCCTCCGAGATCGCGCCCATGGTCCAAAAGCTCTTGGACACCAACGCGGACATCGTGCTCGGCAGCCGCTTTCTGGGGCGTACGGTGAACATGCCGCGCTCCAAGGCCATCACGCTCTGGCTCGCCATCCGCTTCTCTCGGCTCACCACGGGCCTGAAGATCACGGACACCCACAACGGCTTTCGGGTGCTCACCCGAGCGGCCGCCAAGCGCCTGCGCATCCGTCAGAACCGCATGGCGCACGCCTCCGAGCTGTTGGACGAGATCGCCGCCAAGAAGCTGCGCTACGTCGAGTTCCCGGTGACCATCACCTACACGCCCTACTCGATGGCCAAGGGCCAGCGCATCTTGAACTCCATCAGCATCGTGAAAGATCAGGTGGTGGGGAGGCTCGCCAAGTGATCTTCAGCGCCCTGCTCACGGTCGTCCTCTCCGGCCTGTTGGTCTACGCGCTCTTGCAGCGCGGGCAGTTCCCGGTCGTGGCCCGCCTGCTCCCGTTCATCTGCTTGGCCGGCATCTACCTGGCCTGGTTCCCGGACAGCACGAGCGGGGTGGCGAACTGGCTCGGCGTCGGACGCGGCGTGGATCTGATGCTCTACGTGTGGCTCATGGTGAGCGGCATGCTGATCCTGGTCTTGCACCTCAAGCTGGTGCAGCAGGACAGGAAGCTCACCGAGCTCGCGCGGGCCATGGCCATCGCCAACGCCCACGCGCCCGAGCACCAAGGCCCCCACTCGTAAGAGGTAGGCGAGCGCACGCTCGCAGCGGCGCGAGCAACAAAGTTCGTCGAGCGTGTGCAGGTGTAGGGATGAAGACCTCACGGCGGCACATGCAAGCGGCGAGTTCGCCGAGAAGGCCACGCACCGCACCGATCGATGTGCCGTGCGATCGCGCCTGCAACGCGCGGGCGCGAGGTCATTCCCCTGTCAGAACGGGCCACTGGATGCATTGACAGCGGAGAGGCGCTCGGGCGATACACGAGTCGGGAACCCATCCGCCAGCGTCTCGTCGAGTGAGCCCTTGCGCCCGCTCCCGGGCGCGCAAATGCGGACCGTGCGAAGGAAACGCCGGGGCGCATTGCAAGCACTTGCTCGACCGAGGTCTAGTCCATGGGCGCTACGCAACCGAAACCAATGCCTGAGGTCGCCGCCTCGGGCACGAGTGACGAGGTGGTCGTCAGCGGGGTTGTGAAGCGCGGTCGCGGAACAGATCAAGGTCGTACCATGCAAGCCCGTCTCTCGGCCGTCCAACGGGCGCTGGTGTTGCTCCCCATCGCGTCGATCGTGTTCGCCTTCCTTTTGCGGCCGCACCCGGAGAACCGCGACTTCACGCGAGCCCTCGACGAGGTCAGCGCGTTTCGCGCGGGTTTCGATCGCGCAGCGCTCGAGAAGCTCCTGCAGGACTACGCGCAGGCACAGGCCCTGCTCCCGCTCACCATGGTGACGGAGGGCGCGAGCCATGGAGGCAAGCAGCTCGCGGTCATGGAAAACGCCCTGCCCATTCGCCCGCTCTCGGCGGTGAGCCTCGCCACGCTCGCCGACGCGCAGAACCACGCGCGGGCCGAGAGCGCGCTCGGGATCGGGGTGCCGGACGTGGCCGCGCTCGGAGCGGCCCTCTCCTGGCGACTGGCCCAGGCGGAGCTGAGCGGCGCCCCGGTGCTGAGGGGCGTCGCGCTCATCCCGGGTGAAGTGAATGAAGCCGACGTGACGCTCGAGCGCGAGGTGGCGGAGCTACAGGAGGAGAAGCGGGCCGCCGAGGCCGCCGTGGCGGTGGCCAATCGGCGCTTGGAGGCCGAGCAGAACTTGTTCGAGGCGCGGCGCAAGCGCGGGCTGGCCTGGAAGATCATCGTGAAGTCCATCGAGGCGCGCGACGCCGCGAAGGTGACGCTCAACCAGAAGACTCAGGTACTGACGGACATCACCGCGCGCTACGACGACGCCGTGAAGCGTGCCCTCAGCCCACGCCCGCACACCCAGCCGAGCGAGGTGCCGGCCTTCGCGCTCGCGCGCGTGGACCTGGAGGGCGGCGTAGGTCCCTACGAGATCCCCGTGCGCCTGGAAAACCGGGTGGTCCCGGTGCCCTCGTTGCGCCAGGCGGACTTTGCCCGGACGGTGGAGGCAGGGCTGTGGGACAAGGTCAAAGACCTCGATCCCGATCAGGCCGTGTCGGCCGTGCAGAGCGAGTTCAACTGGCACAACCGCTATGTGGAGGTCCTGGGCATGCGCCTCGGGGGCATGACCCTGCTGCAGGTCCTGCCCTGTCTCCTCCCGCTATTGATGCTGCTCCTGCGCCGCCGCCTGCGCGCCGCCGCCGCCAGCTACAGCCTGTTCGGCACCCGGATCTACGGAGACATGCCGACCCTCGGTTTCAAGAGCCGCGGCCTCGAGGGGGTCGCCCTGGTCGTGCTCCCCCTGCTCACCTGCGTGAGCGCCGGCGTGGCGTTGCTCATGATCGGAGAGCTGCCGCTCCTGCCCGCGCTCGCGGCGATCGCGAGCCTGATGCTGGGCAGCGCGGCCTACGTCAAGGTCGGGGAACTGCACGGGCTCGTGGCCTCGGTCGTCCACAGCCACAGCTACCCACCGCCCGAGAACTGACGCGCCGACCGGGCCGCCGCGACGGGGCGATGGCGTGGTCACTGCTAAGTTGTCTATATGGGGCCAGTGACCAGATGGAGACGCTCAGCGACGAGCGGGTGGGGCTGTTGGGTCCTCGGGCTGTGCCTCGCGCTCGCGAGCGGATGCGCGGGGGTGACCACCAGGGTCGCGGGGTGGTACGTGACCCGAAAGCTCGATGGCTACCTCGACCTGACCAGAGAGCAGAAGAGCCAGGTCCGGGGCCGGGTCGACACGCTGCTCACCGAGATTCGCCGCGAGGAGTTGCCGAGGGCGCTCTACGTGATGCGCCTGGTGCGCAATGCGATCGCCGAGGACCAGGTCCCGCAGCGGATCGAGGAGCTGCAGGAGCGCTCTGACCAGCTACTGGAGCAGGCGGCGCGACGCTTGATCCCGGAGCTCGGCTGGGCGTTGAGCCTGCTCGATGACCGTCAAATCGGCCACTTGGAGGGCAAGCTGCGGGAGAAGGTAGACGAGCTCTACGCGGACCAGAAGCTGCCCCCGGCCGAGCGCCGCGCCAAGCTCGATGCCCAACTCCTCGAGGGGCTCGAGAAAGTGGTCGGGGATCTGCCTGCCCCGCAACGGGAGTCCATCCTGCGAGCCGCCCACGAGATCCCCGATGACCGCGCGGCGCGCTACCGATTCGACCTGCGCCGCATCGCGAGCACGGGCGAGCTGCTCCGGAGCCACCCCGGACAGGCCGCCATCGAGGCCGAACTCCAGCGCCTGTGGGCCACGCGCTACGACGTCGACCAGGACCGAGACAAGCGGAGCCGGCGCGCCGAGCAACGCCGCTTTCTCCTGAGCGTCGACCGCACGATGACCGAGGCGCAGCGCAAGCGCGCGGTAGAGAACCTCAACGACCGCATTCGCAGCCTGGCCAGGTTTCAGCTCCCTACCGACTAGCGAACAGCGGTTCGCCCCATCGACCGCGCAGCTGGCGCGCCTCCCCGCACGCGCCCAAACCGGCGGCGTTCGCTGCGCACGCCGCGATTATTTTTGTTAATGCGAAGAGTTAGAATGCGGTCAGAGCGGCGGCGCTGCGCGTGCCTTCACGCGACGCCGCCGTCGCCGCGACGCGCTCCCCCGACGAACCACAGGGTCACGCGGTAGCTATCGGGCCCCTCGGACGCCGACACGTCAGTCACCTCGACGCGCACGACGCGCTGGTCGGGACGCAGACCCTCGGACGCGACCTCGATCGCTTCCTCGCGCGAGCTCGCACTCACCAGCGCCTCGTACGTGTGTTCATCGGTCATGCGGATCGATCTAGCCGGTTGACAGCGCGCGAAAGCAAGTCGACATTACAACACGTTGATGATCGCCGCGTCGTTCACGCTGATGTCGATTGCTGGTAGCGCATCCCCACGTTTCGCGGGCATCATCAATGTCGTGCGCGCGGGCAAGACCACCCGCTTCGACCGAATCATAGAGGCTCTGCGCGAGCGCTGAGGGCTACACATCCCGACGCCTCGCAGGGAAGGCATCCGCCTGCCGGAGGAAAACATGGCTGCGAAGAAGAAGAAAGCTGCGAAGAAGAAGGCTGCTCCCAAGAAGGCCGCCAAGAAGGCACCGGCAAAGAAGGCCGGCAGGAAGGTCGCCAAGAAGGCACCGGCAAAGAAGGCTGGCAAGAAGGCAGCAAAGAAGGCCGGCAAGAAGGCAGCCAAGAAGAAGGCCGCTGCCCCCAAGAAGGCACCGGCAAAGAAGGCTGGCAGGAAGGCCGCCAAGAAGAAGGCTGCCGCCCCCAAGAAGGCAGCCAAGAAGAAGGCCGCCAAGAAGAAGAGGGGTGGCAGGCGGGCCGTTCCGGTCGTGGAGACCATCTCGACCGGCTCCTCCGAGGGCGGCGAGATGCTGCTTTCCCCCCTCGACGCGGGCGAAGCCACCTTCTGAGGCTCACGGTCCGAGGCCGTCTGACTGAACTTCGACAAGCGCAGGGGTCGCCCCCCTGCGCTTTTCTTTTGCCGGAAACTCGCGGGCCATCCCGCCCCGCGCTCGCCGGCACGCCGATCACGTGCGGCGGCTCAGCGTCTCGATGGGCCTTTTCCGAGCGGCGCAAGCTCGGCGCCGGAAGCTGCTTCCGCCGCCAGGCAGGCCGCAAAGCCCTCGCGATAGTTCGGATAGCGCAGGCTGATGGAGAGGCGTCGTTGGATGCCCGAGGCGTCCACGCGTCGATCGTGACGCAGGGTCTCGGGAGCCGCCGAGAGGGGCACCGCGGCCGGCACCGGCAACCCCATCAGGTTCGCCAAGTAGGTCACGACCTCGCCCTGACGCGCAGGCTCCTCGTCGGCCGCCACGAAGGTCTCCCCGCGCACGCGCTGCGCGAGGCACGCAAGCGCCAGCCGGGCCAGGTCGTCCACGTGGATACGGCACACGAACCCCGTGCCATCGCCGACGATGCGGGCGCTGCCAGAACGCATCCGCGTGTGCATCCCGCTGCCTGGCCCATAGATGGCCGCGGCGCGCAGGACGGTGGCCGACGCGGCGCGCCAGTGCTGTTCCGCTGCGAGCCGCGCCGCTGCACGCGGCGAATCGGGGGAGGGCTCCGTGTGGTCGTCGATCCGTCCGCGGAGCTTGCCGTAGACGCCGGTGCTCGAGATGTAGAGCGCGCTGTGGGCCCGAGCCGCGAGCGGGGCGCAGCGCTCGTCGGTCACGCCATCCGGGGGAAAGCTCACTACCAGTCCGGTATGGGCGTCGACTTCGGGTTCTAGCGCCGAAAGCGAGAGTTGCTCTTGGACCAGCACGCGCGCGCCGCGCGCTTCGAGCGCGGGCACCCGCTCGGGGTTCCGGGTCGTTGCCGTGCACGCGAGCCCCTGCTCACGCGAGAGCTCCAGCAGGCGTTGGCCGAAGAACCCAGCGCCGAGCAGCAGAAGCCGGGTGAGCTGGGAGGCCGTATCGGAGGGATGGGTCATTGATCAGCCTGTGAAAGGATGGCGTTCCATGGGGAGGGTGGCGCCGCGCGGTCCGACCAGTCCGAGGCTCCCGCCCGGGTTCAGCACGTGAAAGGAGTCCGCGGCGAGTCCGCGCTCTGCGACGGCGCCGCGTAGCCAGCGCGGACCCGCCTCGATCGGCTCATCACTCAAGTCGTAGGCCCCCCAGTGCATGCCGACGAAGTGGGTCGCGTTCAAGTCGCAGAAGGCCTGCAAGGATTGCTCGGGGCTCATGTGCTGGGTGCCCATGAACCAGACGGGCTCATAGGCGCCGAGCGGGAGACAGGCCGCGTCGAGCCCGCCGAACACGTCGCCTATCGCGCGAAATCCGCCGAAGTAGCCGGTGTCTCCCGAGTGGAACACGCGGTGGGTCCCCTCGATCACGTAGCCGCCCCAGAGGCCCTTGTTGTGATCGAAGATTCCGCGGCGATGCCAGTGCTGCGCCGGCACCAGGTGGATGCGTACGCCCCCTACGCTGATGTGCTCCCACCAGGCGAGCTCCACCACGGGTCGGCACACCGAGGGCAGCAGCGAAGCGAGCCCACGCGGGACCACGAACACGCAACTTCCCGCCCTTCGCTGGGCGAGCGCGAGCTGCTTGAGGCTTCCGGGGTCCAGGTGATCGTGGTGTCCGTGGGTCACGAGCACGGCGTGCAATCCCTCGAGCTCTTGCGGGCCGCAAGCCGCGGGCGTCACGCGCGGAACGAGCCCACCCGCGCGACCGAAGATGGGATCGATCACGACGCGTACCTCGTCCATCTCGAGAAAGAACGAAGCGTGGCCGATCCAGAAGAGGCGCGTCGGAACCGCGCCGAGCGTCGCGAAGTCTTGCAGCGGGTGGGTGGGCAGCGACAGGGGGCGCGGACGGTAGCCCTTGGGTCGCACCAGGTTGCCCTGCGTCCTCCAGCGCAGCAAACCGGCGAGATCGGGCAACGGGTCGTGCTGCCAGGGATTTTCGAAGCTGCCCTGCCCGCTCGGGCTCGCCACGAAGGGCCCGAACTGCCTGCGCTGCGCGTCGGAAATCAAAGTCGGTTCGGGCGAGAGGCGCTGCTTCACCCTCCAAGCGTGGGGACGAAGCGCGGCCCTGTAAAGGGGGCGCGGACGCAAGCCTTGCGGCGTCCGAGGGCGCGAGCGCGCGATCCTCGAAATTGCGCGTTCTGAGCGGGGAAAAGCGCGTAAACCCGCTTTGGCCGGGCGCGAACACGCGTGGTAGCGTGCGAAAAGGGCGTTCGAGGTAAGGGCATGCCGGGGGGCATGCGTGGACGCCCGTCTCTGCGGCTTGCGGCTCGCGTCGAGCCCTTGCGTCCTGTGGTCCAGCGGACCGCGGGGAGGTTGTGTCATGCCCGTCGTCGCCACGATCCTGCGTCATCCTCTGAGCAAACTGCTCACGTCGATCAGCCTGTTCGCGCTCGCGTCCGGGCCGCTGCCGGTGCACGCAGAGCCCTCGGACCCCTCGTCCGCGCGTCCACCTCCGCAGGCAGCACCTTCGCCCGCGCCCGCGGCCCCGCCGGTACGGGTCGCGGACGCCGCGCCCAACACCGGCATGATTCCGGCGGCCGCGCTGACGCCGAGCGCATCGGTCCCGGTCCCGCCGCCGAGCGACGATGCCATGCCTGCCGAGATCGATCCGGCGCCCGAGCCGCCTGCGGACGCGCCTGTCGCACCTCCGCCCGAGCCCACCTCGACGGTCAGCCCACCGCCCGGCACGTTCGAGGTGAGGCCGAGCGGGAGCGCACCCGCGGCGGCTCCCGCGCCCGCGCAGCCACCCGCGGCCACCGTGACGCACACGGTGATGGGCGCGATCGTCACGCCCCGCGCCGCGCCGCTGCGGCCCGAGGAGATCACGCGCCGTCAGGCCGAGTACCTGCAGCAGCGCTACGACCTCTCCGGGCGCACGCACCCGACGGTCAAGATGTCGGGCGGTCGCAAGGCGATCCCTGTGGGGCCCACGGCGCGCCTTTCGCCCGGGATGAGCTGGGATCGTCTGAGCAAGATGTCCCCCGAGGAGATCAAGAAGCGCGCGGCGTTCCCCTACGCGCCCCTGTGGCACCCGATGCAAGAGAAGGGAGGCATGGTGTTCCCGCCCGTGCAGACCGGCGTGATCGCCGGCCTCGACCGCAGCGACATGCTGTTCGATTTGCCCGATGCGTACTTGCCCGAGTTTCCTCCGCCCCTCTATCTCACGAGCCGCCCGGACCTGGGCGATGTGAGCCAAGGCCAGCTGATCACGAGCCATAACGTCGACGCTCTGTTCGGTGAGATCCTGACCCCGACCCAGCTCGAGGGATTGAAGCTCATGCTGCGAAAGACCGCGACGCCCCAGCACAACGCGAGCCTCGAGCGGGCGACCGTGCAGCCGGTGGCTGGCGTGGCCTGCATGGACTGCCACGTCAACGGGCACACCACGGGGCAGTTCACGTTGACCCCGGACATGCGGCCGCAGAGCGAGCGCTTGCGCGTCGACACCAGCTCGCTGCGCGGGGAGTCCGTGCAGTCGTGGTTCGGCACCAAGCGCGCCCTGCGTAACCTGGAGCAGTTCATCGCCAGCGAACAGACGGCCTACTTCGATGGGGACCGCCAGGCGCTCGAGGCGCACGGCGTAAACGCGCTGACGATGGATGAAGTGGACGCGATCGCGCAGTTCATCCGGATCATCGACTTCCCGCCGGCCCCCAAGCGGGCCGCGAGCGGCGCGCTCGACAAGAAGCTGGCCAGCGAGGCCGAGCTACGCGGGGAAAAGGTGTTCGCGGCGCACTGCCAGTCCTGCCACAGCGGCCCAACCATGACCGACAACCTGGCCCACGATCTGCAGGTCGAGCGCTTCTACGATCACGTGGGCTCCACGCGCGTGGGAGCGCCCGGGCGCGCCGAAGGGCCGATGAAGACGCCCACCCTGCGAGGCATCAAGGACTCGCCCCCCTACCTCCACGACGGCCGCCTGCTCACGCTCGAGGACACCGTGGAGTTCTTCAACCTCGTGCTCCAAGCCAAGCTCAACAAACGCCAACGCGCAGACCTAGTCGCGTACCTGCGCGCGCTCTGAAAAAGGGGACGGAGTATTCAAACTTAGTTAGCGCATGCGTGCTCGCGTGGGCGCCAACGAAGTTCGAATACTCCGTCCCCCTGTCAGCGCGGGAGCTTGCTGAAGTGGTGGTAGTCGTGCATGTCCGGGAAGTGGCCGCCCCAGTGCCAGCCGAAGGCGAGGAAGGTGTCGAGCACGGGGCCGGGGTCCACGATCATGCCTGGGCGCAGGTGCGTGCGCGTGAGATAGGCCCGGCCCGCGGGAGGGTCCACGCGGTCGCCGCGCACCCAGGGGTTCTGCACGGGGTTGAGGTCGATGGCGAGGCCGTGCGCGTGGTGAGAGAGCACGTCAACGCCTTGGATGCGACGAAAGTTGAACGCCGAACTGTTGTTGGCGGCCATCGAGGCGTCGTCGCTGCCGCCGAAGACGTCCACCCGCTGCATGCGCTCGATCGGAAAGCCCAACGCGAACAGCCGCGCAAAGATCTGCAGCACCTCATCCGCCACATCGCGGTGCACCACCAGCTCGCCCGGATGCACGGCTCCGTCGAAGCCATGATGGGTGAGCCTGAGCAAACACAGCTCGGAGAAGGCTGGACAGGCGGGATCGTCGCGCCATGAGCGCCCGCGCATCTCCGCCTGCACGGGCTCGGGGATCTCCCACTTGGTACCTGAGAATGAAACGTCCACGAAGCTGACTCTAGCCGCCCTCCAGCGTCGCGCGAAGAGAGCGGCCCCAAGAGGGGCATCAGACCGGGCGATGCCAGGCTTGGTTGCGCGCGCTCGCTGCAGCGTCGCACGACGCGTGCGCCTTCGCATGGCGGTTGACTTTCAGCCTGCGGTTGACTCAAGTTTCCACGACGGCGCGGACGGGCGCGGAGTTCGCGCTTCTGGAATTTTCTCGCGGGCAAGAGTTGGCCCGCTCGAGGTTTCGTTCGCGGGCAGCAAGGCCCGCTTCGATGTGCATCGAAATCGTGCTCCCCTGGTCGCGTTGTTCCCATTGCGGAACAACGCGGACCGGGGAGGACGCTTGTTGGGGGGAGAATGACGTTGGCCAGGCAGACTTTGCACGCATTGTTGATCTCTCTGTTGCAGGCGGAGCGGCGCGTGTCTCCGCTCCTGCGCCGCCCCTGGAGTGCTTTGTTTCGCGGACCTTCGGCGGCCATGTTGCAGTTCTGGATCGCACGTCGGCGCAAGCCCGAGGAGGTGGGGCTCGCCGAGGAACGTGCCATGCCGGGCGAGGAGGCCTTCCTCGACTCCATCCTGCACGACATGGGCGAGCTGTTGAGGCAGGTGGAGGACGAGACGCGCGCGCGAGAGCCCGCCGGCCCGGCCGAGTCTCTGCACGGCGCGCTCAAGCTAAACAGCAGCCGCAGCAAGTGCCATGGCGCCGTGCGCGCGGAGCTGAGCATCCACGACGACCTCCCGCCGCCTCTGCAGCACGGGCTGTTCGCGCGACCGCGCCGCTATCGCGCCTGGGTACAGTTCACGACCTGCGGCGCTCCGCACGCGCCCGACCTCGAGCTACTCGCGCCGCTGAACATGAACGTGAAGCTGCTCGGTGTACCAGGCCCGAAGCTCCTCGACGACGAGCGCCACACGCACGACCTGATCGCCAGCAGCGTGCCCACTTCGGCCACACCCGACGTGCGAGCCGACGCGCAACTCCAGGGAGAGATCCTGCGCGGCACCCCGCTCTTCTACTTCTTCAACCGCACAAACCCGCACGTGCTCGACTTCTTGATGCAACTGTTGTGGAACCACGCGCATCCGAGCCCGCTCGAGTGCGACTACTTCAGCGGCCTGCCCTCTCTGCTCGGGGAAGGACAGGCCATGAAGTTCATGTGGAAGAGCCGCGTGCCTGGCCGAAGCCGCCTCCCGGGCCTGCTCAGGCGCCCTTCGCCCGACTACTTGCGGGAGAACATGGCGCGGATCCTGTCCGACCAGCCCGCCGAATTCGAGCTCTTGGTCCAGCTCCAAACCGACCCGCATCGCATGCCCATCGAGGACGGCACCGTGATGTGGCCCGAGCACATGTCCCCGCACGTGCCCGTGGCGACGCTCCGTATTCCGCAGCAGACCTTCGACTCCCCGGGACAACTCGCGTTCGCCGAAGAGCTCCACTTCACGCCCTGGCACGCGATCGCCGCGCACCGTCCGCTCGGCAGCCAAAACCGCGCGCGCCGCCGCACCTATTGGGAACTCTCCCGCTGGCGCGAAGCCCACGCCCCGAGCTCCCCGATCGAGCCCACCGGAAACGAGGTGTTCGACCTCTCGATGCCCGCCCCCGGCAAGCCGCAACCCGAGGCCCGCCCACGCACGCCCTGAAGAGCGCCCGTCGCCGTCGTATGCTCCGGCCCATGGGCAAGACCTACGAGGGCATCGAGGAGCACGTCCGGAGCTTCATCGAACGACAGCACATCTTTTTCGTGGCCACGGCGCCGTCGGCTCCCGAGGGCCACGTGAACCTCTCCCCCAAGGGGCTCGACACACTGCGCATCCTGGACGCACACCGCGTCGCCTACCTCGACCTGAACGGCAGCGGCGTCGAGACCATCGCGCACCTGCGCGACAACGGGCGCATCGCGATCATGTTTTGCGCCTTCGAGGGACCGCCCAAGGTCGTGCGTCTGCATGGACGGGGCGAGTGCATCGAGCCCGAAGACGCGCGCTTTTCTGCGCTGCGCTCGCTCTTTGCCGCGGGCAGACCGGCGAGGTCGGTCATCGTGGTGCAGGTGGAACGCGTGAGCGACTCCTGCGGCTATGGCGTCCCACTCTACGCGTACCAGGGTGAGCGTTCGCAGCTCGACGACTGGGCCGAGAGGAAGGGCCCTGACGGGCTCACCGCCTATCAGCACAAGCACAACGCCCTCAGCATCGACGGGTTGCCCGGGCTCGCGCTGACGCAGGGAGCAGATTCGGGACAAAGGTAGGTTTTTCGTGCACGCCGCCTCCGGGAACGAGACCGGGAAACGGCGTCGCCCGTGGGCTCGACCCTTTCTTGTTTCCCTCCAAGGGCCATGCCATACGGGGGCCATGTGGCGGAACGCGCTGGGCTTGTTGGCCCTGGTGCTGCTCTTCTCTTTTCCGGCCTCTGGCTGCAAGGACAAGCGAGGAGACCAGCACGCCGACTGGGCGAAGGGCTCGGGCCCCCTGGTGATCGGGGCCTTCTTCTCCATGAGCGGCTCGATGGCCACCT
>JBIQKA010000225.1:0-5599 GCA_044507075.1 Myxococcales bacterium | reverse complement strand
TCGTTCAGCTTGACCCGCGCGCGCACGAGCGGGTTCTTGCCGGTGCGCGGCTCGAACTGGCCGCCGAGGTACTCGATGGACTCGACCATGCCCGCTTCGACCCCGGCGATGCGCACCAGGCCGCCGGCCTTGAGCGAGCCAGGATCGGTGAAGTCGACGTCGACGTGGTAGCCGCCCTTGAAGCTGATCCTCCCCACGACGACCAGGAAGCCTCCCATGATGACCAGCGCCACCAAAAGGAGCAGGCTGACCCTGACCTCCAACGAAAAGCCCTTCAAGCCTCACCTCTCTTGAGCCCACCCCGCCGCGGTACGTGGAGGTGGTTAGATATCCGTAGCGGTCCTGGCCGTAGGAGTCCATCGGCTCGTGTGGCCCGGCCGGGACGAAATCTTGACCCAGCCGGGCTGCCCTGTCCCCGGGGTCAATCCCGTGTAAACTCGAGTGTATCGGGCCTCACCAGCGCGCCGTCTTGCGGAAGGCCGCCGGCGTCTGGCCCGTCCAGCGCCGGAAGGCGCGGTTGAAGTTGGAGACGTCGGAGTAGCCGACCCGCTCGGCCACCTGCTCGATGGAGAGCCGTTCATCGCGCAGCAGGTCGCGCGCCTGCCGGTGCTGCAGCGCCTCGGCGATCTCGGAGAACGTGACCCCCTCCGCCTTCAGCTTTCGGTGCAGTGTGCGCGACGAGATCCCGAGCGCAGCGGCCACCTCATCGGCGGTGCGCACCCCCCCTTCTTCCCGTGGCAACGCCCCCCTCACCTTGGCCTCGAGGCCCGCGCGGTCGAGCGCCTCGAGCTCGCGTTCACACTGCTCCTGCGCGAGCTGCGAGGCGGTCGGCTCGGCCATCGCGAGGCGAAGATCGAGGTAGCTGCGGCTGAAGCGCAGGCAGTTTTCGGGCCTGTCGTACTCGGCCGTGACCGGCGAACCCACGAGCTGCGGCGCAAAGCTCGGCGCCGGAAACGCGAACTCGGCCGTGCCCACGAGCGGCTTGCCCGTCAGGCTCTCCCCCATCCGCCAGATGCCCACGGCCAGCGCGAACAGGATGGTGTGACGGGCCTTGCCCAGGTCACAGCGCTCCTCGATGAACAGCGCCGCGTCCTGCTCGCCCTCTTCGAGACGGAACGCGATGGCCGTGGTGCGCGTGGGCGCGTAGCGCACTGCCAGGTCGAGCGCGTGACGCGCGGTGGGGGCGGTCATGGCGGCAAAGCCCAAATAGCCATGGGCAGGGACGCGCATGCGAAAGCCCAACATGATGCCGATTCCAGGCTGCCCGGTGAGCTCGATGGCCCGTGCCACCAGCTGCTCACCCGCAGCGAGCGAGATGCGGGCCTCGGGCTGCGCCAGGCTGGCCAGCGAGAGTCCGCTGCCCTCGAACAGGCGCTCCTCTGAAACCCCGAGTAATTTTACGACCTTGGCGAGCTCTACGGCGTGGCTCGCGGGGACGCTATGGGCGGAGGGGACGACGGCCATGGCAGGAACTCACCGATCCATGGCACGCCGCGACCTAACGCGACAAGGCGCCATCGGGCATGAAAGAAATCATGCGACGAGAGAGCGACCTTTCGGTCCCCGTGCGCGCCCACGGCATCGCAGTACGCAACCTGCGCTTTCCCTTGGCCGACGACCGCGTCCCCCGCTACTGGCTCGGCGGCAATCGGGTGATGAGCCTGTTCCTCGATCACTTGTCGATCGTGTTCCCGCCCGGCGAGCGGTTCTTCATGCAGAGCGTGCGCGCCTACGAGCAGCAGGTGACGGATCCGGCGCTGAGAGAAGACGTGCGCGCCTTCCACGCCCAGGAGGCGCTGCACGGCCGCGAACACGCGAGCTACAACGACCTGCTGCGCCGCCGCGGCTACCCGGTCGACGCCATCGATCACAGCGCCAAGCAGATCCTCGGCCTGGCCGAGAAGCTCTTGCCACGAAGGTGGCAACTGGCCGTCACGGCGGCGCTCGAGCACTTCACCGCCATGCTCGCGCAGTTCCTCTTGGCCACCAACTCCGTGCTCCGCGGCGCGCCCGCGGAGATGGCGGCCATGTGGCGCTGGCACGCGGCCGAGGAGAACGAGCACAGCGCGGTGGCCTTCGACGTCTACAGGGCGGTCGGCGGGCGCTACTTCCCGCGCGTGCTGGTGATGCTGGGCACCACGCTCTTCTTCTGGCTCAAGATGGTGGAGCACCAAGTGCGCATGATGCGCGCGGACGGATGCCTGTTCTCGGGCAAGGAATGGGCCGCGCTCGGGCGCTTCGCGTTCCGCGAACCTGGCGTCTTCCCGCTCCTGTGGCGAGCCTACTTCGCCTACTACAAGCCGAGCTTCCATCCGCATCAGATCGACTGCACGCATCTGCTCTCGGAGTGGAAGCAGGACTTCGAGCGCAGCCCGGTCTACCAGGACAACTTGTTCGTTCCGGGCGGGGGCAACGGGGCCCGGCAGGTCAGCACGGGCAGCCTCACCAGCTGATCGCCTCGGCGTCCCGGAAGAAGCCCGCCTTGGGTCCGTCGCTCGGGAGCGTGGCCGCCCACACGATACCTCGCGCGCCGACCTCGACCGAGCGCGGCGCAGCCGAACCGCCCATGCGTGTCTGCACCCAACCCGGGCAGACCGCGTTGACGTGCAGCTCTCCACCGGCATGCTCGCGGCTCAAGACCCGCACGAAGCCGTTCACGAGCCCCTTGGAGATGCTGTACACGTTGCGCGGAAAGCCCTGCTGGGCGAGGGTATCTTCGGCCACGCCGCGCAGGCACGCCTCCGCGAGCGCGTCGAGATCCTCCCGGCGCAGGTTGGGATCGGTGAGTCGCTCATGGGCCGGTGGACCGAAGTTCGAGAGCTCTCCCATGCCGCTCGACACCATCACGATGTTGGCCGTCGGCGTCAGCTGCGCGAGCAACGCGTCGGTGACCCGAACGACACCGTAGTAGTTCACCTCCAACGTGTCGCGGGCAATCTGCGGGCTGATTCCGCGGTGCATCACGGCCGCGTTGTTGACCAGCGCGTCGAGGCGGATGCCTTCGACCGCGAGAAGCTCCGCGAGCCGGTCCACGCTCGCCTTCCTCGTGACGTCGAGCACCAACGGCCGAACCTCGGAGCGCGCGAGGGACCGTGCCGCCTCCCGCCCTGCCCGCTCGTCGCGCGCCGCGAGCAAGACCGCGTGGCCGCGTGACGCGAGCTGCCGACAAGTCTCGAGACCCAGGCCCCGATTGCCCCCGGTGACGAGTATGTAGGCCATCCTGTAGCCTACCCCACGGCACCGGATCCGCCCGCGTACAACGCGACTCCAATGTCATAGGGCGTTCGCCGCGCAGGCCCAGAATTCCACGTAAGAACGGCGTTCGGGCGTATTCTTATCTGTGGCCTTGTTCTTGCTGGCGAGAAGTGCTCATGAACGTTCGGAGACTGAGGCTTTGTCTGCTGTTGGGGCTCATCGCGTGCGACGATTACGAGCCCGACTACACACCTGAGCGAGGAGACCTCGGCCGCGGCCGCTTCATTTATCAGTGCCTCGGCGAAACCGACGCGGCCTGCGCGGGGAGCGAGCAGTTTCCACAGGCCATCGCCGTGAACGCGCGCTTCGCCATGCGGTTTGCGATCAACTCCGGCGTACAGCCGTCGGTGATCGCGGGCGCACCCGCCTTCACCCAACCAGTGACGGGAGGATTCAAAGCATTGCGCGCGGGCCAGCTTTCGCTCTTGGCCGTGAACGGCAACCGCGAGGTGATCGACATCAAGCACGTGCGCAGCGCGGAGATCGCCGAGGTGCGGGTCAAGCGCGGAGACTCACTGCCGGAACGCGAGCTCGAGCTGGTCGTGGGCGCACCGGCGGAGATCCAAGCTGTGCCCTTCGACGCCATCGGCGTCGAGCTCGCGGGCGCCGTGGACTACGCGTGGAGCTCGGCGGACTCCGCGCTGGTCGCCGTGGAGACGCTCTCCGATCTCAGCCGCGTGCGCATTCGAGCCCTGGGCGTGGGCGAGACCACGCTGAACGTGATGGCGGGGGGGCAGAGCCTCTCGCTCGTGGTGCGCGCGAGCGATGGGCCCCCTTGGGGGCCGGACGCGGGCGACGGGGATGGCGATGCGGGCGCAGGCGACGCGGGCGAAGACGACGCGAGCACGTCGGCGGACGATGCGGGGCAAGACGGAGGTGTCACCGAAGACGGAGGTCAGTCATGAGGAGCCAAGTCGCCACCTTGTTTCTTTGCGTGCTCGCGACCGCCTGCGCGGACGATCGGCTGATCTATGCCGGCTGCAAATTCGATCTGCAATCGGCGCCACCGTCCACGGCGAGCTTCGAGCCCGACCGAATTCAGATCGTGGCGGGCGAGGCCGTGAAGGTGCGGGTCATGCCGCGCTCGAGCGGAGAGCTCCGCTACACGCGGGGCGATCTGCTGTCGATGCGGCCAGAGAGCGAGAACATCCTCGCGGTCTACAGCACGGAGCAAGAGCGCGAGTTCGTCTTCGTGGCCAATGAGCCAGGCCAAAGCTGTGTGGAAGTGGTCATCAACCGTCGACGCGAGGAGTGCATCGACGTCCACGTCATGCCGCCGATCACGGAATAGCGCGCAGGCCACACGGAGACCGGTCCAACCAGACGCAAGAACGGGGCACGCCTTTCGCGACGTGACCTCGCTGACGTGCTCGGGAGACGAGCTCACGCCGTTCGGTCCAGAGTCTTGCCCCTTCGGTCCAACGGGTGATTGCGTGATCCGTGGCGGGCCATTCCCCGCTAATGGTCTCACTCAGGTCCGCCTGCCGCGTGCGCAGGCAGGGCCGCGTCAGAGGCTGCTCTTGCTTGAAGGTATGACGATGGAACGAAAAGCCCTGCTCCTGCTCAGCGCAATGTGTTTGGTCACCCCACCCGCTTTCGCCGGCTGTGGCGACGATCCCAGCTCGAGGAGCCCCGGCAACGCCGCGGGCGACGGAGACGGAGACGACATCGACCCAGGTGACGACGACGACGATCGAGGCAACGAGTTCGGCGATGGCGACGGCCGCGGCGGCGGAGACGACAGGGGCGACGGCGATGGCAGCGGAGACGGCGACGATGAGCTCGATCCCGATCTGCCCACCGACGGTTCGCTTCCAGAGGGCGAACCTGCGCCCAACGACTGGACCTGGGTCTCGATGAAGAACACGACCTGCCGCGACGGCTCACCCGCCGGCTACTTCTACCGCAAGGGCACCGAGAACTCGCTCCTGATCTATCTCAACGGCGGCGGCGCCTGCGCCGACAAGTTCTTCTGCGGCCTCAACCCCGTGAATGTGAACCAGGACCTGCCCATCGAGTTTCTCTCCCACGGGACGCCGGACCTCTTCCTTGGGGTGCGCGCGCAGCGTCAGCAGGCCCCCGAGGAGGGCATCTTCAAGCGCGCTGAGTCCGCCAACCCAGTGGGCAAGTGGAGCATGATCTACATCCCGTATTGCACGGGCGACATCCACGCCGGTAGCCGCCGGGACGTGATGGTCAAGGACGTGGCCGGACCGCAGCAGTTCACCGGTCGCCTCAACTACCAAAAGATGCTCGCGAGCTTCGGCCCGACCTTCAAGAACTCCGACAAGGTGCTGCTCACCGGCTCGAGCGCGGGCGGCTTCGGCGCCCTGTTCAACGCCGA
>JBIQKA010000044.1:0-37586 GCA_044507075.1 Myxococcales bacterium | reverse complement strand
TCGTGTTCGGCGCGAGCACCCGCAAGGAGCGCGGGATGTGGCGCATCGGCTGGGATGGAGACGTCATTCTGGGCCTCCCCGGCAACGGTCGACAGACGGAGTTCGGGGCCCAGACGGCAGGGGAGTTCGCGCTCTTGTTCGGGTGGAACGTCTCGTTCGGGACGAGGCTCTCGGCCGCCTACTATCCCACGTTCGATGGAGACCCGTTCCAGGCGGCGCTCACCACGTACCTTCGGTATGCGCGCGTCTCCGACGCTTTCGGGGCGCGCTTCGTGATGAACCTCGATAGCCCCGCCGGCTTCTCGTTCACCGACCACGGCATCTGGGGTGCGGCGTTGTTCTACTCCTCGACGCTCTGAGCGCGAGGGAGATGGGCGAGCAGGTAGCGGAGCAGGGCCTCGGCCTTGAGGGCGAGGCTTGCGATCTCGATCTGTTCGTCGTGGGTGTGATAGCCGCGACCGCGCGGCCCAAGACCGTCGATCACGGGCAGACCACAGGCGCCGACGGTATTGGCATCGCTCCCGCCGCCCTGACGAGGCGCCTCGGAGAAGGCGAGCCCGGCCTGCTGCTGGAAGCTGCCGAACTGGGCGCAAAGCGCGGACGAGGCGGCGGACGCTTCGAGCGGGCGGCGGGTGATGGTGATCTCCACGGTAAGTCGTCGCTCGGGGAGCTCCGCCGCGACGCTGCGCGCTGTTTCGTGCAGGAGCGCCTCGACTGCGGCTTGCGCAGCGGCATCGACGAAGCGCAGGTCGAACTCGGCCTCGGCGCTCTCGGCCACGGTGTTGCGCGCGCTGCCGCCGCGGATGAGGCCGGTGCTCACGCTGCCATCTTCGAGCCCCTCGCTCGCGCACTGCACGCGGTCCACGAAGCGCGCGAGGGCCCAGATGGCGTTTCGGCCATTGGAGAGCATGTTGCCCGCGTGGGCGGCGCGTCCCTGGGCGTGAACCCGCGCAAACCCGCTGCCGCGCCGCGCGGTCACGATGGCATCGCCCGCACGTCCTGCCTCGAACACGAGCCCACAGCGGGCGCTGCGCGCGAGCTCCTCCAGCATGCTGCGCGAACTGGGCGAGCCCACCTCCTCATCGGCCACGCTGACGAAGCGCAAGGGCAATCCGTCGAGCACGTGCAAGTCCTGCAGGACCCTCAGCACGACGGCGACGATCGCGAGCCCTCCCTTCATGTCGAGCACGCCCGGACCGTAGGCCCGCATGTCGTCACTGCGAAAGCCTTCGAAGCTGCCCGGGGGGAACACCGTGTCGTGGTGACCGATCAGCAGCACGGCGGGCTGATGCGCCGCCGCCGTGGTGGAGAAGCACAGGTGAGTCCCCCAGGGATTTCCGGCGACGCGACGCACCGACAGGGGCAAGGTCGCGAGCGCATCGCAGATCAAATTCCCCACGCGGTCCACGCCCTCCACGTTGCGGCTATGGCTGTTGACGGACACCCAGGCCTCGATGAGCTCGAGGATCTCGGGCGTCCTTCGCTGCAAGGCTGACAAAGCACGCTCGAGCATAGGCGTCTCCACGAGGTTAGGGCGCTGGGCGTTCGGCCGCGTTCGCGCGGCCCTGGGCGACGCTCGCGAGCATCTGGGCCAGCAGGGTGGCGGCGAGCAAGCTGGTGTTTCCGGTGCTGTCGTGATCGGGCGAAATCTCGACCACGTCGAGCCCGACGATGGATGCGCCTGCGAGCGCGCGGGTCAGGGACAGCGCCTCGAAGCTGGTCAAGCCACCGGGCACCGGCGTGCCCGTGCCGGGAGCGTAGGCCGGATCGATCGCGTCCAGGTCGAACGACACG
Organism: Myxococcales bacterium; assembly: GCA_044507075.1. Lineage (GTDB taxonomy): Bacteria > Myxococcota_A > Polyangia > Polyangiales > DASUME01 > DASUME01. The sequence continues at coordinate 35,792 of JBIQKA010000044.1, read as the reverse complement.
TAGGTCGGACCGCGCCCGGCAAAGCCCGCGATCTTCCCGCGCACGGCGTCCAGATTCCGCTTCACCTCATCGACCATGACGACCTCGAAGCCGGCCTTCTCTGCGAACGAGAGATCGTGTGCTTCCGTCAGCGGCCCGCGGATGCCGACCTGGATCACGTCGCGCGGACGCAAGAGGCCCTCCTCCACGGCGTTGCGAAAGATGGTGCCGTGATGAATGTCGAAGCCCCATGCCGGACCGTAGGTGTCGCTGTGCGCGTCGAAGTGGATGAGCCCGAGCGGGCCATGTGCCTTCGCCAGCGCGCGCAGCGCTCCGAGCGTCACGGTGTGATCACCGCCCACCATGGCCGGGATGGCGCCGGCATGCGCGATCTCGGCCAAGCGCTCTTCGATGCGCCGCAAGCTCTCGTCCACCGAGAGGGGCACGGCGGCCACGTCCCCCCCATCGCAGCAGCGCAGGTGGTCGAATAGATCGAGGCCTGGATCCGGGTGAAAGCCGCGCGTGAGCGCGCTGGCCACACGCACGCCGCGCGGGCCGAAACGTGCACCCGGGCGAAAGCTGGTGCCGCCGTCGAACGGCGCGCCCACGATCATCACGTCGACGTCGCGCGGATCGTCGTGCACGGGGAGCCTGAGGAAGGTCGGCACGCCGGCGAAGCGCGGCACCTTGCGCGTGGGGACGGGCCGAAATTCCTCGCGCTTCTTCACGGGAACACTCCGCGCAAAGCGTAGCAGTCCGAAAGGCTCTTGAGCGCGAGGCCGTAGGCTGCGATGCGCATGGAGACGTCCAGTTCCCGTGCCGCGTCACGCACCGCGCGGTATGAGTGGATCATCGCCGTTTCGAGCTTCAGATCCACATCCTGCAAGTTCCAGCGCTCATTGCGCTTGTTCTGGAGCCATTCGTAGTAACTCACGGTGACGCCGCCTGCGTTGGCGAGGACGTCCGGGATCACCTCGATCCCGCGCGCTGCGAGGATCGCCTCACCCTCGGGGTTCACCGGCCCATTCGCTCCCTCGGCCACGACCTTCACCTGCAGGAGCCGTGCTTCGTGCGCGCCCACCTGGTTCTCCAGCGCCCCAGGGACGAAGAACTCCGCCTGTGTGCCGAAGAACTCGTCCCGAGAAATGGGCTCGGCGGGCTCGAAGCCGACGATCGAGCCGGCCTGCTTCACGTGGTTCGCGAGCTCCAGGACATCGAGCCCACGATCGTCGCGCAGGCTGCCCGCGTGATCGCTCACCGCGACCACCTTCACGCCCAGCACCTCCAAGAGCAAGGCCACGTGCGAGCCCACGTTGCCGAAGCCCTGGATGATCGCGCGCGCGCCCTCGAGCGGCACGTCGTGATCGTTGGCCCACTGCGTCAGGCAATGCACCACGCCTTGGCCCGTCGCCTTGACGCGCCCGAGCGAACCGCCGACGGCCACGGGCTTGCCCGTGACCACCGCGCGCTGAGCGTTCTTCTGGTTGCCCATGGTGCTGTTCATGTACGTGTCCATCAACCACGCCATCTCCTGTGGACCCGTGCCCAGGTCGGGCGCGGGGATGTCGTGATCTGGGCCGATGTTGCTCCCGAGTTCATGGGTGAAGCGGCGCGTCAGGCGCATGCGCTCCCCCTGGGACAACGCGTGCGGGTCGCACTTCACGGCTCCCTTCGCGCCCCCGAATGGGATGTTCATCAAGGCGCACTTCCACGTCATCATCGCGGCCAGCGCGCGCACCTCGTCGAGGTTGACGTTCGGGTGGTAGCGGATGCCGCCTTTGTAGGGGCCGAGGATGTTGTTGTGCTGAATGCGGTAACCGGTGAACATGTGAAGCTTCCCGCTGTCCATGCGCACGGGAAAGTGCACGATGAGCTCGGTCTTCGGCTGGGAGAGCATCGCCGCGACATCCTCCGAGAGCTCCACGGCCTGCGCGGCGCGCTCGAGGTAGCTCTGAACCACCCTGAAAAAGGCATAGTTTGCTGCTTTCATGCCTGTCCACCTGCGGCTGCGAAGCCGCTCAGCTCGGCCGATGTCGTGGCGCGCGCGCCTTTGCTTAACGCTATCACGGTCCTCGGAGGAGCTGGCATCAGCGTATGACCGTCTCGCGAGGCGTGAATCGCTCTGCGGATGTTAGTGGGCGAGGGTAGGCGGACAGTGGACCCTTGTTCAGACCCGATACCGTTCCGGTACCAACAATCCGCACGCGAGCAACTCTTCGCACGCCTCGTCGTCCACGGGCAGTTGATCGCGCGGGTGCAATTTCGAACCGCCGTCGAGCAATCGGCGCCCGAGGGCCACAGGAAGTTCCAGCAGGTCGACGTCCTTGGCGCCGGTCCGCACCACGCCGAGATAGCGTCGCTCCTTCAGGGGCCGCGCTCGCCGCAGGGCCGCTCCCGAAGCGCCGAGTACCTCGTGGTCCACGCTCACCACTTCGGCCCCCGGCGCAAGACGCAGGCGTTCGGTGATGCCCTCCTGGTAGGGCAGGGTCGCGGTGAGCTGATCTCTCGGCGCGACGTGCGTGATCGCGGCCTCCACGCGCGCGAGATCGGCCAGCGGCCCGCCGCGCGAGCGCGCGAGGAAAGCCGCGAAGCGACGCCCGATGGGCGAGCGCTCAGGGCGATCTGCGCTGGCGAAGGCGTGGCTCACGGCGCCGATCTCGCGGCCGAGCGCGGCGTGGGTCCCGGGACAGGCCGAGGCGATGCCGCGTTCCAACTGCTCCACCGCGTGGCCCAGCTCACCTGGGAGATCGTACCCCACCGCGAACAGTTGCTCCGCGCGCGGAATGCTGGCCGCCCGCTTGCGGCTCCTGTCTGCGCTGAGCGCGCGGTAGCCGAGCATGGCTTCTTGGACGCCGGCCCGTGTGCGCCGGGCCGCGAGTCCATCGATGAGCCGATCGAGCTCGCGCGCGCGCTCGCCGTCGACCCCGGCGCGGACCGTCAGCAGGCGATAACCCACGTCCTGCGCCGCGTAGTCCCAGGAACGCGCGCACCAGGGACGGACCTTGCCGTCGCGCGTCAACGCCTCACACACCTCGAGCACGCGCGCCTCGAGCGCCTCCAGGCTCGGGTGCAGGCCCTGGTGGGCGTCGAAGAACGTGGCTGCGTAGCGCTCCATCTCGGGCGCACGGAGCCGGGGCCCGTGCGCCTCGGCGTAGGCGAGCCCGTCGCTCGCGAGATCGAGGGTGGCGTAGCGCGTTCCGCGCGGGAGCCCGAGCCTCTGCGATCGGCGAATGGCCGCGAGCTCTCGCTTCACGAACGCCCTGCCTTCGCGCATGAAGCGGCTCGCTTCGCGCGAGGGCGGCGCGGGGCCCTTCAGCGCGGCGGCCTCACATTCGGCGCAGTGCGCCTGAAACAGCGGTCCCTGCCCCTGGTGACGCTCGCACTTGCGTAGCTGGGCCTCGTCGAAGAAGTACCAGAGCGCGACCGGCAACAGCTCCGAAAGCCAGGCTCCGAGCGCGTGAAAGAGCAGCGGCGCGCCGGGGCGATAGGCGAAGCCCACCAGGGCATGGCAGAGTTCGTGCGCCGTCCACTTGGCGCGGTGGCCGGGGTGAAAGCTCGCGACCAGCAGATCGTGGCGGAAAGCCTGATACTTGGGCTCTGGAAGTGAGCCGGCGAGCCAAGCTGCGGGCTCTTCGGATGGGTCGCCTCCCCATTCCGGAGGCGCCGGAATTCGACACCGATGCTCAAAGTGAGTGAAGAAAATGCCAGACTCCGCCGCCAGAAGGGCCACACGTTGGGCCGCGGGGGAGCGCTTGTGCTCGGCAGGAGGGGATCCTGGAATGCCCTTGAGGGGCGTGGTCGTTCTCATCCATCTGCTCGGAAAATCAGCAGGAAGCCTGCGTGAATCACATGTGAGTCGCAGGCCTGATCTTGCGCGCGGGCCGAAGGGCCCGTCGCGGCGTGTGGGGGCTAAATTGACCGGACGCGGACTAAATCGCCAGACCACTCATGTTGGAGCCCTCGATTCGTGCTCAATAGGCGGCCCCTGGGCCGCGCTTGTGATAAATCGGCAACGCCGAACGTGTTTCGGGGCTTCCCAAAGGAAGCCGTTACAGCAGCGAGGGAATCTTGTCTCTTCTTGAAATCGCGCGCGATCAGAGCTTCGCGAGGGCCGAAGACACGCACGTTGGCCTGATGGATCGGGTCGCGGAGGAGGCTCGGGAGACCTTCATGCAGCAGGCTGAGGCGATCGCGGCCATGGCTCAGCGCGTCGATCGCAGCTTTGGCCGAGCGGTCAGCCTGCTCTACGCGACCCCGGGCCACGTCATCGCCATGGGCATCGGCAAGTCAGGCCACGTGGCGCGCAAGGTCGCGGCGACCCTGGCTTCCACGGGCACGCCTTCGTTTTTTGTCCATCCCGCCGAGGCCTTCCACGGCGATCTCGGGATGGTGACCGAGCGCGATACCGTCCTCTTGTTCTCCTATAGTGGGGAGACCGAGGAGATCGTGCGGCTCTTGCCCCACCTCAAGCGCGTGGGGGTGTCCACGGTGGCGCTCGTGGGCTGCATGGATTCCGCGCTCGCGCGCGCGGCCCACGTCGCCCTTGACGTCTCGGTGGAGCGCGAGGTTTGCCCCAACAACCTGGCCCCCACCAACTCCACCCTCGCGGCCCTGGCCATGGGCGATGCCCTCTCCGTCGCCTTGATGCGCGCCAAGCAGTTCGGAGCCGAGGATTTTGCTCGCTTTCATCCGGGCGGCGCGCTCGGCAAGCGCCTCTTGACCCGCGTCTCCGACGTGATGCACCGGGGGACGCTCCCCCTGGTCCGCCTCGATACCACCGTGCGCGAGTCGCTCTTCACCATCACACGCGGTCGGCTGGGGCTTGCCCTGGTGGTCAAGGGTAAGTCGCTGCAGGGCATTGTAACCGACGGCGATCTGCGTCGTTCCATGCAAAAGCACGAGGATGTGCTCGATCTCCCGGTGCAAGCGATCATGAGCCCTAGCCCAGTGTGTGTCAGCGAACACGCCCTCTTGAGTGAAGCGGAGGAGCTCATGCGCCGGCGTAAGCTCAAGGCACTCGTGGTCGTCGACAGCGCCGCGCGGCCGATCGGTATCGTCGAGATCTTCCAGCGCTAAGCTCCGTGCCATGAGTCTCGCTCGAGGCGCCTTCATCCAGCTCACTGTCATTCACGCACTGGTGTTGCGCGAAACGCGTACGCGGTTTGGCGACCAACAGCTCGGCTATCTGTGGGCGCTGATCGAGCCCTTGCTCTGGATCGGGAGCTTCTGGGGGCTCTATTACTTCGGCGATCGTCCGGCTCCTCACGATCTCGAGGTCGTGGCCTTTCTCGCCACGGGCGTGCTCACCTACGAGGTTTTCGATAACAACGTCAGCCGCTTGGGGGAGGCCATCAACGGCAACAAGCCGCTGCTCTTCTATCCGCCGGTCAAGCCCCTCGATCTCGTGATCGCCCGCGCCGCGCTCGAGACGGGCACGTTGACCGCCGTTTTCTGCGTGATCATGGGGGGTAAGGCCCTGGTGCGGGGGGAGTTGCCCGAGATCGACAACCTGCTGCAGGTCATGCTCGGCTTGAGCTTGGCGGCGGCGCTCGGGGCATCGCTTGGCCTGCTGATGTGCATGCTCGGGAGCCTCTCGAACGCGGTCAATCGCCTGCGCGGGCCCCTCCTGCGCCCCTTGTTCTGGATCTCGGCGCTCTTCTATACGGTCGACGATGTACCCCCTGACCTCCGCGAGTTGATCCTCTATAACCCCGTCGTTCACGTGGTGGAGACCGTGCGAGACGGCTGGTTTCCCGAGTACACCTCCCAATACGCCGATCCGGTCTATCCGGTTTGGTTCATTCTCGGATTCAGCCTCGTTGGGCTGTTGCTCGAACGGGTGGTTCGCCGAAAGCTCGAGCTCACATGATCGAGGTCAAGAACGTCTACAAGACCTACCCGACGATTACCGGGCGGAACGTGGTGTTGGACAACGCCTCGATCAAGTTCGCCGATCGTCAGAGCATGGGGATCTTGGGCCGCAACGGCGCAGGCAAATCCACGTTGCTGCGCATCGTCGCGGGCATCGAGCAAGCCGACGGTGGCGAGGTGATCCGCACAGGGCGCATCTCGTGGCCCATCGGCTTCGCCGGAGGCTTCAGCCCCTCGTTGAATGGGGAGGAGAACTGTCGCTTCGTCGCGCGCGTGTACGGTGAAGACGTCGATCGCGTCGTGGAGGCGACCCGGGAGTTTGCCGACCTGGGGACGTACTTTTACATGCCGATTCGCACCTACTCCTCGGGCATGCGGGCGAGGCTCGCGTTCGGTCTGAGCATGGCTGTGGACTTCGACATCTACCTGGTCGACGAGATCACCGCGGTCGGCGACGTGCCCTTCCAGGAGAAGTGTCGCCAAGCCTTCAGGGAGCGGCAGGGGCGTTCGTCGGTCATCATCGTGTCCCACAGCCTCCAGACGATCCGCAGCTATTGCACGCATTGTGCTGTTCTCCATGCCGGGAAGCTCACGGTCTTCGATTCCGTGGAGGAGGCTGCCAAGATGTACGGAGAGGTCAGCGCATGAGTTCCGTTCCCATGGTCGAGTCCGCCGCGGCGTCGGTGCCGCTGACTGCAGCCGAAGTGGCGCGCCAGATGCGCCACAAGAAGGCCCGGCGGCTCGCGCGCAATCTCGTCATCTGGGTGGGGCTGCCCACGCTGCTCTCGGTGCTCTACTTTGGCGCCATCGCAACGAACCAGTACGAATCCTCTGCGACCGTGGTCCTCGGGGGCGCAAACCCCATGCACCAGGCCGTGATCTTGCGCGAGTACGCGCTCTCGCGCGACATGCTGCGGCGCATGGAGAAGGAGCACGCCTTCTCCCAGCATTACAAGGACAACGGCGACTTCTTGGCCAGGCTCCGCAAGCGTGCGGGCTCCGAGAAGCGTTTCGCGTACTTCAAGGACCACGTACGCGTGGACTACGATCAGCTATCGCAGGTCTTGATCATCCACGCCCGGGCCTTCACGCCCGAGGCCGCGCAGAAGTTCGCTGGCGCATTGCTCGCCCTCTCCACCGAGTTCTTGCGAGAGAAGGCGGGAGACAACGCCGGCATGGTGGTGGTTTCACAGCCGCATGCGCCTTCCGACTCCACGCAGCCGCGTCGGCTCTACGGCATCGTTTCGATGTTCTTCGCCAGCCTTGCGTTGTTCGGGATAGGCTCCCTCCTGATCGCGTCCATCCGCGAACATGCCCACTTCTAAGGGTTCTTGCCCCTGGGTGTCACTTGAAGTTGCGTGAACACAGCATCGGTAATCGCGAGCCCCTGTTCCTCATCGCGGGCCCGTGCGTGGTGGAGAGCGAGTCGCTCGTCATGCACGTCGCGGAGACCATGAAGGGGATCACCGAACGGCTCGGCATCCCCTACGTATTCAAGGCCAGCTACGACAAGGCCAACCGCACGTCGGCGTCGTCCTACCGCGGGCCTGGGATGGCGGAGGGGTTGCGGATCCTTGCCAAGGTCAAGAGCGAGCTCGGCCTCTTGGTGCTGACCGACGTGCACGAAGATACGCCCATCGACGAGGTCGCCGAGGTCGTGGATATCCTACAGACCCCCGCGTTCCTGGTGCGGCAGACCAACTTCATTCAACGCGTCGCCAGGGCGGGGAAGCCGGTGAACGTCAAGAAGGGGCAGTTTCAGGCGCCCTGGGACATGCAGCAGGTGGTCGACAAGTGCCAGGCGGTCGGCAACGACCAGATCATGCTTTGCGAGCGAGGCGTGAGCTTCGGGTACAACACGCTGATCAGCGACATGCGGGGCCTTTCGATCATGCGGGGCACGGGGTGTCCGGTGGTCTTCGACGCGACCCACTCCGTGCAGCAACCGGGCGGGATGGGGAGCTCCTCGGGGGGACAATCGCAGTTCGTTCCGGTGTTGTCGCGGGCGGCGGTGGCAGCCGGCGTGGCGGGAATTTTCATGGAGACCCATCCAGAGCCGGCGAAGGCGCTCAGCGACGGCCCCAACATGTGGCCCCTCGGCCGCATGGAGGAGCTGTTGAAGCAGCTGGTCGAACTCGATCGGACGACCAAGGCGTACCCCTACCTCGAAGAGAGCTTTTGACGTGGCCCCGGACCTGCGCGAGCGCCTCTGCGCCATCAAGCTGCTCGTGCTCGATGTCGACGGAGTGCTGACGAACGGCAGCCTCTACTACGGCCCGAGCGGCGAGTCTCAAAAGCGGTTTCACGTGCGCGACGGATTGGGGATCCGGATGCTGCAACACTTCGGGGTTCAGGTCGCCGTTATCTCCGCCCGCAGATCGTCCCTGGTCGAGAAGCGCATGAGCGATCTCAAGATCGCGCACTGGCATACGGGGCAAGAGGACAAGCTCGCTGCTCTGGCCGAGATCCATCGCAGCGAGGGGCTGACCTTCGCGCAGACCGCCTACGTCGGCGACGACCTCCTCGACGTGCCCGTCATGCGCAAGGTGGGGGCTGCGTTCGCGGTTCGGGACGCGCACCCCTATACGAAGACCGCGGCCCATCACACGACCGCGGCACTGGGAGGCGAGGGGGCGGTCCGTGAGGTCGCAGATGCCATCCTCGAAGCGCAGCTCGGGACATCCCAGGCCTACGAGGCCTTCCTGAGCGCTCTGGTCAAGGGCGTCCCGGAGGGCTGACGCGCGCAGCTCCCGGCGTTCGCGTGGGAGCGCGCACGCGAGTCATCAGAAAGGCCACCATGTCTGCCGCGGATTTTCGCGTCGTCATCCCAGCAAGATTCGGTTCGTCACGCTTGCCAGGCAAGCCGCTGCGCGAGATCGCGGGCAAGCCCATGATCGAGCACGTCTGGGAGCGTGCGAAGGAATCCGGGGCCGCCGAGATCGTGGTCGCCACCGACGATCAGCGCATATTCGAGGTTGTGCAGGGCTTTGGAGGCCGCGTCGTGATGACCTCCGCCGCGCATGCATCGGGCACCGATCGGTTGGCCGAGGTCGCCGAACAGCTGGGATGGCCCGCAGACGTGATCGTGGTGAACTTGCAGGGAGATGAGCCGCTCTTGCCCGGGCGCTGGCTCGCTCGCGTCGCCGAGCTCCTCTCCGCGGAACCCAGCGCAGGCATCGCGACCCTCGCGACGCCGGTGCAGCACGAGAGCGACATCGTCAATCCGAACGTGGTGAAGGTGGTCACGGATCAGCGTGGGTTTGCCCTGTACTTCAGCCGTGCGCCCATCCCCTGGGTGCGCGACGGTTATCGTTTGCCCACGGAGTTCCCGCTCGCGGAGGGGGTGCCGGTGCTGCGCCACCTTGGGCTGTACGCCTATCGCGTGGGCGCGCTCACACAGATCGCGGAGAGCTCCCTCGCCGCGCTCGAACGCGCGGAGGCGCTCGAGCAACTGCGAGCCCTCTACCTGGGCATCCGGATCCGAGTCGAGGTCACCACCGAGAACCTGGGGCACGGGGTGGACACGGAGGCCGATCTGGCCGCGGTCTCGGCGATCTTGAGCTCACAGTTGGCCGCAGCGGGTATGCTCGAGCCCTCTTAGGTCGCCATGCTCCATGATCTGCCCAGCTACCGCGCGCGCTGTGAGTCGTCCATCGGCCTCGAGGACATCACAACGATCCTCGCCGTCAGGCTGCATGAAGGAAATCCGTGGGTGGCCGAGCGCCTTTCGGCCATGGCCAGCCATTACCGCGTCCTCTCGCCCACCGTGGTGGTCGACTTCGGCTCTGACGAGCCCCATCGGAGCACCCTACGGAAGATCTGTGAGGAGCACGGGTTCAGCTACGTCTTCGAGGACGACCCGGGCGTTTTCTCGCTCGCCCGGGCCAGGAACGTGGGTGCCCGCGCCAGCAAGACGCGCCTCTTGTTCTTCAACGACGTCGATTGCTTTGGAGCGGCGGACTTGTACGAGCGCCTCGCCGAGCATGCCCATCACCTGCAGATGGGAAGCTACCTGGAGCAGGTGATCAACCTGCCCGTGTATCACCTCGCCGAGGCCGACACACGGAGCGTGTGGGCGCGCGCGATCTCCGAACGTGGGCAAGCTCTGGCGCGGATCATGGCGCGCATGACCTACCGCGCGTTCGAGACCGAGTCCCACGCCTTCGTGGACCCCTCGTCCAACTTCTTCGTGATCCGACGCGATTTCTTCGAGCTCGTGGGCGGCTACAACGAGGGCTTTCGGGGGCACGGTTCGGAGGACTTCGAGTTCTTCCTGCGGCTTTCGCACTTCACTACCCAGTTCCCCCTGCCGCAAGCCCCGGCGGAGAACCTGTATTCGCCGTTCCACGCCTCCTTCTTTGGCTACAAGGCGTACAGGGGCTTCCGCCGCTACATGGAGCTGATGGCGCAGCAAGCCGAGTGCGCGGGGCTGCGCATCGCGCACCTCAATCACCCGCGGGGCCAGGGGGCTTGGTACTCCGAGGGGGATCGCGCCAAGACCAAGCTCGCCCGAGAGGTGAACGGCTTTCTCTCGAACCCGAGCGCGCTGATTGAGCGCGATTGGCTGCCCCGCGAGAAGCGCGCCCTGATCCTGCTCAAGCACGAGCGGCAGTACCAGTACTTCCTGCCGCTGCGCCTCCAGGGGTTTCGCTTGCACCTCATGAGGCTAGGGGATCCCGAGAGTGAGCAGCGCGCGGCCTCGCTCCTGACCGAGGGCGGTGTCGACCAAGTCTTCGTCTTCAACCCCTACATGAGCTCGCACAAGGGACTGAGCCCCTGGGTGGCGCGCGCCCGCACGGCCGGGATCGCCGTGACCGTGGTGGACCGGGGGATGCTCCCCGAGAGCTGGTTCTTCGCCGAGGACATGCCGTACGGCGACTCCGAATACGAACGCCTGGATCTCGACGCCGCGCCGATCGCGGAGGACGAACTGGCCATCGCCGACGAGTACGCGGCCCGGCTGCAGAAGGGGGGGGCGACCCTCGAGCCGAACGGCGACTTTGCGGAGACCATGCGGCGGCGAGGGGGCGCCGAGGGGTCAGACCGGACCATCCTGGTGCCGCTCCAGGTGCCTGACGACGTGGCCGTCACCCATTTCAACGCGCAATACCAGCCGTACACGGAGTTCGTGGCCAGCATCGACGATGTGGCCCGTGCGCACCCACGAACGCGCTTTCTGGTGAAGACGCACCCGCTCTTGAATGAGCCCTTCACCTCTACGGAGCCCAACGTGGAGGTGTGCGATCGGCGTGACAACATTCACGCGCTGATCGAGCTCTCTCAGGCGGTGGTCTGTTACAACAGCGGCGTCGGCTTCCTCGCGCTGGTGCACGGAAAGCCCCTGATCACGCTCGGCAACGCCTTCTACAACCTCCCTGGCACCGGCCATCGCGCTTCCACCTTGAGTCACGGGCTGCGCCTCCTGGAGGAAGGGGTCACGCCCCCATCGGCGCCCCTGATGCGCCGCTACTTGGCCTGGCACCTCTTCCACAAGTACGCATTCTTTCAGGCGATTTCGGACCTGGAAGCGAAGCGCACCCGACAGGCCCACCACTACCATCACCTCGCCGCGTATCGGCTCCCCCAAAACGCCCTCTCGACGCTGCTCGCCTCCCGTGATCACGCCTTTCACCCCCGCTCCTACGCGGCTGGAAAGCTCGCCATTTCGGCCGTCCCCCTGCGCAGCGCGGTCGCGGCCCTCGAAGAGCGCTCACCTTTCGTTAGAAAGCTCAGGAAACTTACGCGCGATCCGAGGGCATTCGCGCGCGATTCGAAGATGGGGCGCAGGTTCTTTCGCAGACGATAGGCGGACCTTACGGCCACGGGGGGTGGCACGATGGTGGCCTCGCGCGCTGACCCTTGCTCGAGACACTACACGACGCTATGCAGGTATCGTTCATGCTCTCTTCGCTCAAGGCGGCCACGTCCCAGCTACGAGGCGGATCGCCGCGCGTCTTGTTCCTATCGGCCGAACGGCGAGCCACCGAGGGCAGTCGGCTCTACCGATGCGCCTACCAGGTAAAGCAGCTGCGGCAGGCCGGTGTCAGCGCCGAGGCCATGTTCGTCAACGACGCCACTCCCATGCAGCTCGCGGCGGCCGACATGCTGATCCTCGCGCGTTGCCGCGTGGCTCCCCACATTCTCGAAGTCGTCCGCAACGGACGCGCGGCCGGCAAGTTGGTCTTGGGCGAGCTCGATGACCGTGTGTTTGCGCCCTGGGATGTGGACGGCACGGGCTTTCTCCGCAGTCGTGCCACGGAGATGCGCGACCTCGCCGCCAGGGTGCACTTCGCCTCCGCCGAAGCGCAGACGCTTCAGCTGCTCGCGCACCTCGACTTGGTGCTCGTGTCCACGCCCACCATCAAGGCGGAGCTGGAGCAGTTGGGGATCCCCGCGCGGGTGTTCCGCAACGCGATCGACACCGAAGTGGTGCCCCCCGTGCGACGCCCGCGCTTTTCCCTGCGCAAGATGCTCGTGATGACCGGCACGCGCACCCATGATGCCGATCTGCGATCCATCGCGAAGCCGCTCGCCCGCTTCCTGGTGGAGAACCCTGGCATCACGTGCACGTTCCTGGGGCCCCTCGAGCTCTCGAGCTCGTTACGAGGCCTCGCGAATGTAAAGAGGCGAGAGCTCCTTCCCATCGCAGAACTCTATGGCTACATCTCCGAGTTCGATCTTTGCCTCGTGCCACTGGAGAAATCCGTGTTCAACGATTGCAAATCGGCGCTCAAGTTCATCGAGTGCGGCGTGGTGTCGGTCCCCGTGTTGGCGAGCCCGCGCGCCGAGTTTCGCGCGTTGATCCGCGACGGCGAGAACGGCCTGCTCGCCTCGGACGAGCCGGAGAGCTGGTATCAGCAGCTGAGTCGACTGCGCGATGACCCAAGTCTTCTCCAACGCGTGTCGCTCGGGGCGTTCGAGACGGTTCAACGCGAACACACCGTGACCAGTCGAGGCGACGACCTCGCCTCATTCTTGCAAGACCTCTTCGTGAATCACGCGAGCGCGCAGGTGGCCGAATGAGTGCGCCGTCGAACCTCATTTTGGTGAGCATCGACGACGCTGCCGGCGCCCGGGTGTCGCGCGTCATCGCCGCTTGTTTGGGGGAGGACTACGACTTCTTCTTCCTGCTCGCTCATCCCGGGTTACTCGACGTGCTCGGGCCGACGCGCCACCCGCACGGCTTCGATGCGCAGGCCTGTCTCCTCAACGCATCGCGCTTTTCGTTGTTGGTGACGTTCGGCAGCATGCGCGAACAGGGCCCTGGCACCGCGAGCTCCTGGCTCGCCAGCTACTTCGACGAAATCGGGGTGTCGACCCTCGAAATTCAGCGTCACCTGTTTCAAGAGGGCTTTTCGCCTTTGAGCCCAAAACTCGTTCGCTCGGGCATGCGCCTTTCTCCCTCGGGGGATTCTCTCATGTGGCACTACGCGGCCAGGACTTTGGTCCCATGGGCCGGGCCTCAAGGAATTGGCGTTCCAAGCGCTCGAGCGCCGGGAGCCTTCGAGCCGCCGAACCGCGAAGACCTCGTGTGTGTGACCAGCGCGCTCGAGCACGGGAGGGTCACCGATCGTGAACGATATCAGTTTGCCATCTCGGTGCTGAGGGCGGCCCGAGCGCATCCCAAGCTCTCGTTCTGCTGGGTGCTCAGGGGCGAGGAGCAGCGCTCGAGGGCGGCGGAGTCCGTGGTGACGATGCTCACCGAGGCGTCACTTCCAAACCTCTGGCTCGAGCGGTTCGAGTCCGCCGCCGACGTCGTGCGGCGCTCCAGGTTCGGGATCGCCATGCCCTCCACCGCGTTGCTCGCGCACGATCTTGAGCAAAGGCCCGCGCTCCTGTTCGCCGGAGCACTGTCTGAGTTCTTGGACCGGCCCAAGGCGGGCACTTTTTCGAATTATTTCGAACTCGCGGACCAGATCGAGCGGGTTCGGGTGTCACCCGCCGACTACCTGATCGACCTGAAAATTACCGCCTTCGAGCCCGCGAAGTTGCGAGCCCTGCTGGACGAAGGTCTGCGCAGCTCCAAGCTCGCAGAGCGTTGGTTCGAGGTCGCGAGTCGCTATCTTGCCTTGCTGCAAGTGCTCGCGATTCGGCGGCATACCCAGGGTGAGAAGGACGAGGCCGATCTGCTGAGCGCGGACAACATGTCTGAGAAGCTGGCGAAGATCTTCGAGCGTCTGGGCGTTATCCAGCGCTCCACCGTTGGCTACAAGACATTGAAGCTGATGAAGAGGCTCAAAGGTGAGGGACACCGCAGGTAGGTCGCACGGCGCCGCAGGGTGCGCGGCGAACGCTCACGGCCTTTGCTCGGGGAGTTGGGGACTCTCAGATGATGACGAAGACGATCGAGGACCTGTACGCAGCCCACGAGGGCAAACTGGCCGACAAGTGGGCGCTCTATTTGAGAGAATACCAACGGATCTTGGCTCCTCGGCAAAGGGACGCCCTCTCGGTGTTGGAGATCGGCGTCCAGAACGGCGGCTCGCTCGAGTTGTGGGCCAAATGGTTCACGAGCGCCGAGCACATCGTCGGCTGCGACATCAATTCAACGTGTGGCGAGCTCACGTTCGATGATCCCCGCATCAAGGTCGTGGTGGGGAACGCGGGGACGGAAGAGGCCGAGCGTGAGATCACACGCCATGTCGAGGCGTTCGACATCGTCATCGATGACGGCTCGCACAAATCGGGCGACGTCATCCGTGCCTTCTGGCGGTACTTTCCGAGACTGAAGGACGGCGGCATCTACCTCATCGAGGATCTTCATTGCAGCTATTGGAAGCGCTTCGAGGGCGGCCTGTTCGACCCGGGATCATCCATGGCCTTTCTCAAGCGGCTCGCCGACGTGGTGAACCACGAACATTGGGGGGTGTCGCGGCCTCCGAGCGATGCGCTGCGCTTCGCCTGTGAGAAGCATGGGGTGGCTCCGAACGAGCAGGTCCTGGCCCATGTTCACTCGCTCGAGTTCGTCAACTCGATGTGCGTGGTGCGCAAGGCCATTCACGCGAACAACCTCCTCGGAGAGCGCCGCATCGTCGGTGAACTTGCGCCTGTCGAGGCCGGCACCAAGGAGGCGCGGGGCATGGCGCGTCGGGAACACTTCGAATTCGACCAGTCCGGCAACGAATGGTCGACAGGGAATGCTCCCGAAGACGAGTTGCCCGCGCGCAAGCGCGAGCTTGCCGAGCGAACGGCCAGCTTGACGGCCGAATCCGCCAAGGTAAGGGAACTCGAGGCGAGTCTTGAGCTCGTGCGCGCTCAGCACGCGCGCGAGGTGGAGCTCCTAGGAAAGCAGCTGAGCGAGCGCGACGCGAGTCTCAGCAACATGCTGCAGAGCGCGAAGGAGCTCGACATTGCCCTGTCCGCGCGCGGCAGGCAAATCGACGAACTCAATGCACTGCTCGCGCAAAGCCGGGAAGGCGCCGAGGACCTGCAACGAAAGCTCGGCAAAACGACGAGCACGCTGAACCGACTCCGAGGCTCGGTGTCGTGGCGCGTGACAGAACCCATTCGGCTGGCCGGACGCTTGGCAGGACTGAATCCCGTTCCGCAAGGGAAGGCCGCCGCGTCAAAGGTCGCACCCGCAGGCGGCTTCTATCGTGCGCGTCGACGCGTGCGCAAGGTGATTCGGGAGAAAGGGGTGATGGGAGCGACGTCGCGCTTTTTTGAGCTCGCGACCGGGCGAGCCAAGCTGCAGCCCTTTGTGCCATCTTCCCAGCGCCCCAAGCCACAGGTAGTGGGGAACCCCGGTCATGCGCAGCTCCCGCACAGCGTCGACTACGTGGCATGGCTCAAGAACTACGACACGATGACCGATGCGCGGCGCGCGGCCTTGCGAGATCGGGCGGCTTCCTTCGCCAAGCACCCCCTGATCTCGATCGTCATGCCCACTTACAACACCGAGCCGAAATTTCTCGCGCTCGCGATTGAATCGGTACGCAGGCAGATCTACCCGCACTGGGAGCTTTGTGTCGCCGACGACGCTTCCCCGAATCCCGAAGTGCGTCATGTACTCGAGCAATACGCCAGGCTCGATCCGCGCATCAAGGTGGTGTTTCGGGAAGAGAATGGCCACATCTCGGCCGCGTCCAATTCAGCCCTCGAGATCGCCAGGGGCGAATGGATCGCGCTGCTCGATCATGATGACGAGCTGACTGAGCACGCGCTGTTCTGGGTGGTGGAAGCCTTGAACCGGGTGGAGGGGGCTCGCCTCCTGTACTCGGACGAGGACAAGATCCGCGAGACCGGCGAGCGCTGTGATCCGTACTTCAAGTGTGACTGGAACGAAGATCTGTTCCGCTCTCACAACATGTTCAGTCACCTGGGCGTATTCGACGCCAAGCTCGTTCGAGAGGTGGGCGGCTTCCGCCTGGGATTCGAGGGCTCCCAGGACTGGGACCTCGTGTGGCGCTGCGTCGAGCGCGTCCCTCGGTCCGCGATCCACCACATTCCCAGGGTGCTCTACTCATGGCGCATCCACGACCAGAGCACGGCCAAGACCATCGATACCAAGCCATACGCAGTGACCGCAGGCCAGCGGGCCATGCAGGAGCACTTCGATCGCACAGGTGTTGACGCCGTGGTCGAAGGAGAACTCGGCGGCTATCGCGTCACCTATCGGGTTCCCAGGCCGGAGCCGCTGGTAAGCATCATCATCCCGACTCGCAACGGTGAGGCGCTCGTTCGACGTGCCATCGACAGCATCGTGCGGCTGACCACCTATGAGAATTATGAGATCTTGGTCATCGACAATGGCTCGGATGATCCGGGTACCCTCCGCTATCTCAAGGAAGTCGGCGAGCAGCCCAGGGTTCGCGTGATTCGCGACGACCGTCCCTTCAACTACTCTGCGCTGAACAACTCGGCGGTGCAGCACGTGACAGGCGAGTTCATCTGCCTTCTGAATGACGATGTCGAGGTGATCACACCCGAGTGGTTGTCGGAGATGGTGGGGGTTGCGTCCCAGCCCGGCGTCGGGGCAGTGGGGGCTCGCCTATGGTATCCGGACGACACCTTGCAGCACGGGGGGATCGTCATGGGGATGGGGGGTGTCGCGAACTACGCGCACCGTCACATCCCGCGCGGAAAGAACAACGGCTACTTCGGGCGAGCCATGCTGCGCTCGAGCTTCTCCGTCGTCACAGCCGCGTGTTTGGTGATTCGGCGCAAGACATTTCTCGAGGTCGGCGGCCTCAACGAGGTCGATCTACAGATCGCCTACAATGACGTCGACTTCTGCCTGCGCCTGGTCGAAGCCGGATATCGCAACGTGTACACACCGTACGCCGAGCTCTACCACTTCGAGTCGGCGACCCGAGGCGCAGAGGACACGCCCGAGAAGAAGGCACGCTTCGAGCGCGAATCGGAGTACGTACAAAATCGCTGGGCAAAGTTCATCGCGCACGACCCGGCGTACAGCCCGAACTTGTCTGCCTGGCACGTGGACTTCAGCTACGCGTGGCCCCCGCGCTTGGCCCCCTAGCTTAGCGGGGCGCAGTCAGCTCGAAGAAGCTGATGCCGCTCTCCGGAACGCCGCGCAGCGGCGTCAGGCAGCGCATGTCCTCTAACGGGGCGGGCGTCGTGTAAGCGACGCGCGTGACACCGAGTCGGCGCAGCTCAGGCGCGCAGACGTCGAGGGTGACCGCGAACATGTCGGGCGCGATGAGGTCGAACTTGGGAGACGTCTTGCTGGAGTCCGAGCGCACTACGACGTGGCCATAGCGGTTCCACACCTGGGCCCACTGATTGTGGGGATCAAGGACGTGCATCATCTTCGAATTGGGGACCCCATGGGTGCCTGTCAGCACGGTGAGTCCCTGTGCCTTGAGTCCCTGGGACACGACAAAGTCACCCACCACGATCCATTTGTCCTCCGGCGCTCCTCCTACCGCCTTGGCCGCCACGAGCGCGGGCTTCTCGAGGATGGCCGACAGCCCGCTCATGAGCGGGTTGACTGCCAGGGTGGGGATCAAGGCCACCGTCAATCCACCCAAGGCCACTAGCGGGCGACCGAAAGCGAGCCCGGCCGCCATGAGGCCGGACAAGAGCGTTCCGGTGATCACGATACGCCACGTGAAGTAGGTTGGGTCGAGCCCCTTGAGCGTGAGCCCGTAGGCCAACACGGAGGCGGCCACCACGATCGGGACGGCCAGCCTCATCCGCAGCGGGAGCAACGGCAGGTCGGCGCTCCATACTCTCGCACAAAGCACCGCCAGGAGGACGATGGAGGCGACGCCGAGGCCCAGGACCGCGCGCTCAGGCTGCGACCACCCGAGTCCAATCCACTGAAGGAGACGGTTGCCAAACTCGGGAAGTGGAATCGCAATCCAGACGAGCAACAGCAGAAAGCAAGCAAGGAGAGAAGTCAGAAGGGCCTGCGACCGCTGCGCGAGGGAGCGCACAGGGACGACGAGCAACGCGACGGGGGCGAGCAGGATGAACGCACTGGCTTCTGAGGCGTTGCCTGTGTGCAGTGGGAGGGAGTGCTCTGTGAATCGAAGTGCCTCGAAGAAGCCGTAGAAGGTGCGCGGCAGGGACATCGTACCGCCGTTGATGGTGCGCTGACCTGGATAGACCGTTGCCAGCATCACCTGCATGGTCTCCCAGGCATCGGCCATGAAAAGTCCGACGAGCGATCCCAGAGCCAGCAGGCCGGCGGCAACCACGCCTGCACGCCATTTCCAATTTTCCCCGATCGACGAGAGCCGGCCTGGCTCCAGGAGCAATCCGACCACGATAGCGATTCCCACATAGAACAGCGGGATGATGAAAGGGGGATAGAGGTGCAGCACCAGATTCATGATGCCGTAGGCGCTCAGAAAGCCGCCCACGCCGATCCATGGGCGTCGCTTGGCGAGGAGGAGATAGATTGCGCCGATCGTGGTGAGCGCGAACGCAGTCATCAGCTCCGGGAGATTGCTGCTGAACCACCACTGCACGAAGGATGAGCCGTAGATCCAGCTCGCGCCTAGGAGGGAGGCGCCCACGCATCCTCTCGTGAGAATGAGGAGGAGCCACAGATACGATAGGAAGAGCCCAAACGCCTTGTATGCCCACCACCATGAGAAGCCCGTCTCGGCATCGAACAATGCGAAGCCCAGGAACTTGAGCTGGGCCAGCGAAGATGGGTGCGCGACGGGCATGGACATGAGCAAGGGGCTACGCTCGCCACCAATGCTCTCGTTGCTCTCGGGTCCACCTGCGAAGACCTGCGAGAGCGCCCAAGGCGAGGCGGTGTTCCATTCGTCGGAGCGTATTCGGCGGGCCGTGCCGAGATCGACGAGCTGCTCGACGGGTTGTGCGGGGTAGAACTCCTCCCATACGCCGATCGACGACTGATGAAGATCGAGCCCCACGTAGAGCGCCATGGTCGCAAAGATCATGGCCAGGCCGCCCAGCATACCGGGGCTTACACAGAGCACGCGCTCTTCGCTGAGGGCAAGCGCGAGCCGTGATGTGAGCCGCCGAGCTGGGTTCGAAAAGCGCACTCTGGTTGCGACGATGCGCGAGAGTGCCTCGAAGACGAGGTAGGCCAATGCGAGCGCGACGGAGAGGTGGGTGGCCTCCCAGATGCCGCTGAGTAACCGCGGCTTGATCGAGCGAGGAAGATTGAACTCGACGGCAGCGCGCTCGCCGACCACTGTGAAACGTACGCCAGCTTCTTGGCCTGAAGGAGCGATCCGCGCGTCTCGCACCGCTCCAAGCGCCGCTGGAAGGGCGTCTCCGCGGATCGAAACGGTGCTGCCAAACGCGGTCATGTCGATGGCTCTGATCGCCACCTCGGTCGCGTTGGGGTCCGGCGCGAACAGAACCCGCTTCCATCGCCCCACGGGAATGGACAGATGATAGCGGTGCCAGGCACCATCCGGCCACAAGCCCAGCGGTGTCCTTCTCGCGTCGTTGTGCTCCTGCTTCTCGCTTGCGAAGTGGAACCAAGCGCTCGTCCCGGCCGTGGTCTTGACCTCGAGGGCGACGATGACTCTCTCTTCGTGGAAGCCCCACCTTGCGATGAGGGCGACCATGAGGAGCAGGCAAGCGCGCTGCGCGCTGCGGACCCACCACGGGCGTTCTCCGGTTCGCAACAGGCTTACGGTACGGGTCATGGCGGCACGCTTTCAGGCTTGATGGCGTCGTGGTTGGGCAAGCGATAGAGGGCCAAATCCCGCTTGCTCCAAGCGGCCGGGTAGGTCGCTCCCAGCATCGGCAGCGTGATGCCACAGGCCCAACCGTAGGCATCGTACGCCTCGCGCGACGCGGGGTCCTTCGCTCGAACCAGCACCCAGCGAACATTGGCCTCTCGCAGCAGGGCGGCTCGGTCCTCGTTGGTGCCGTTGCACATGCGCTGGTGCAGGTCGAGCCATCCGTACTCGGCGCTGGTGCCGAGGTAGATCCCGAACAAGGTGCGGGTCTTCAGGTGCGGCACGATCATGCCGGCCCGATCAATCGCGACCACGATGTGCTCACGGCCGGCGTGCATGTGCGCGGCTTGGATGAGGACAGCTTCACCGCGCGGGACGAACGCGTTGAGCTCGTCGATTGCACGCAGCTCCGGCCAGTCGATGCGCCACTCGTGTTTACGATGAGGAACCCCAGGCGGGGTGAACCGAGAGAGCTCGAAGGCGAGAGCCGCCGAGGCGAACAGGGCGGCGGCCGACTTGGCAGAAAGTGGCACGACGAGAGACGGCAACAGCAGCCATGACGAGGTCGAAAGCACGCACAGCATGGATGGGCTCAGGGCGAATTCGTGCTGATGGAAGTAGCCGTGCAAGAGGCGGAAGAGGTCACCTTGGTTGCGGAGCTTGGTCACCAGCGCATCGCCCATGGACAGAAAGATGGCGGAAAGCAGACAAGTGCCGACGATGGCGAGAAAGAGAGAGATGCGTTCGCGTAAGCATGAGCGGTCGAGCGCGCCACGCATCGCCGCTACACCAAGCGCCAAGAATGGAAAAGCGGCGGCTAGCCAGTAGTACAGGTAGTGCGCACCCTTGACGACGGACGGCAGCTCGGCGCGGAGCAAGCCCTGAAAATAGGTCGTGACCCCTTTCTCGACGGCGGACCTGACCACTCTCATGCCACATGGGATCCAGCTGTCGCGTTTGCAAAGTGGGGGACGGGGCAACGGTGGGTCCATTGCGTCTGCGTTGAGCCCGCGTGGCTCAGCTCGGAGGTCGAACAAGGGGGCCACCGCTTTTCCAACGTCGCTCTTGGCCAAGTGCACGACGATGAAGCTGTTCATCGCGAGCGGGAGCAGCGAAACTGCCATGCCCAGTGCCAGGGGGCGCAGGATCGCGAGCTTTCGCGCCGTCGATGAACTTGCCGTGAGCCACCAGAGGACACCGGTGAACGGGACGGAAAACGCCAGGTAGTAGCAGAGATCGACGGGATTGATACCGAGCGCGATAGCGCCAAAAATTGGCACCAGCGCCATCAGCCAGCGTTCGGCGCCCGCGATTGTTCCGATGCGCTGCGCGAGTACGAGCAAAGGGAGCCCGAGCAGCACCCACTCGGCGGAGAAGCGCGGCGTCCCTGACATGTCCGGATACCAGGCAACGCGCTGACCATCACCGAAGGTCAGGTGCCAAGCGAGACCCGCTCCCATCAGCACGGGCGAAAGAGAACGTGCGTTCATCGAGGCGGGATTGGCTGCCAGAACGAGTTCGCAAAAGAACCCGAGCGCCAAGACGAGCTCGATGGTGGGCAAGATCTTGGCGAAGGAGCCGACCTCACCGAAGAGACCCCCCCCACTCCAGCTCCCGGCGAGCAGGTGCCAGAGCCGCGGGTAGGTCTCGAGCAAATTCGTGTCGCGCGCGGTCAACGGGAGGTAGCCGTAGTCGAGCGCGGTCTGTGCCCAGTAGATGTGCTGTTGGGTATCGTGTCCGAGTGCGCCCGCCGAAATTGAGTGGATGGCGGTGGCTCGAACCACCGCGAAGGACGCCAGTGAGGCGAGCACCAACGATGGGCGCGAGGGCGTGGCCAGGACCGGCTCCGATTCGCCGCGCGAGCGCCTTCTCGTGAAGATCCATCCCGCGACGATTGCGGGAAGCGAAAGGTTGAGCGGGATTCGCGGCAAGTTGAGGACCGCACCGAGACCCGCGAGGAGGGTGAGCACGGCAGCGATCGCGAACAGCCCGTACTGGCCGAGCCATAGAAGTTGGAAGACTCCCGGCTGTCGTGGACCCGCGATCAAGGGGTGGAGGGAGGCGCCCAGCAGGTAAACGAAGCTCAGCGCCGCTGCAAGCGAGGCGAGCATGACGAGCGGCAGGATATCGCCGTGCGACCACCAGAGACCCGCACCCAGCGCGATGAGCAGGGTGGCCAGAGCCGGATTGCGAAGCAAGGACAGAAGCGAGAGGCGAGGAGGCATGGGGTAGGGCGAGAGTGGCCATCCCGTGGAGGGAGGGGCGAGCCTAAAGTGTCAATGATAACAGTGCGTTGGTGTTTGCGTCGGGTGAGTCGGAGCTCGGGGCCTGGCGACCGGGGCGCGTCGCGAGGCAGTTTTGTTTTACAGAGAGGTCCTGCAACATGATGGGCAAGGATTCCCCCCTCGATCTCGCCAACGGCGTCACCTCGCGCTACGAAGCGGCGTCGTGAGTGTGGCGTTCGGAGGATACGAAAGCGATCGGGGCAGAACGCTCTATTGCTTTGGTTTTCATCCCTGGAAGCATCGTTATGTGCAGCGATACCTGGCAGACGAGGGGAAAGCGATCTTCGTCCCTCGGCCGCTCAGTCCGTTGCTCAGGCGGGTCGATGGCCGCTCTCGAATCGTCGTCTGGGGCTCCAACCTCCCCGAGGAAATCGAGCACCTGGCTGCCCGGAGGGGGGTGCCAGTTTGGCGCATGGAGGATGGCTTCCTGCGGTCGGTGGGACTTGGTGCCGAGCGCTACACGCCGGCATCTCTGGCGCTGGACCGCACTGGCATCTACTACGACCCGCGCACGCCGAGCGATCTAGAGAATCTGCTGCGTGACGGAACATTCGGCACTGCCGACTGCGGGCGCGCAAGATCCTTGCGCGAAGCGATCGTGGAGGCCGCTGTCAGCAAGTACAATGTGGGAGATCGCGCGGCGGACCTGCCCTCTGTGCCGGCGGGCCGCACTTGCGTCCTCGTGCCTGGTCAGGTCCAGGATGACGCTTCCATTCGCCTGGGCTGCGTTGACTTGCGCTCCAACCTCGAGCTCTTGCGCGCGGTGCGTGAGCGCAGGCCGAACGCCTTCATCATCTTCAAGCCCCACCCCGACGTGGTCAGCGGCAACCGTGAGGGGGCGGTCTCCGAAGAGGACGCGCGACGTTACGCGGATGTGGTCGTGATGGATGCGCCTTTGCCCGCGTGTCTCGAGCTGGCACACGAAGTACATACCTTGACCTCGCTCGTGGGGTTCGAGGCACTCATGCGCGGTATTGAGGTGAGCACCTATGGCTTGCCCTTTTATGCGGGCTGGGGCCTCACGGAGGATCGGCATCGTCATCCTCGTCGCAGCCGTACCCTCCGGCTAGATGAGCTCGTGTGCGGAGCGCTCATTCGCTACCCGAAGTACCTCGACCCGCGGACGTTGCGCGCGAGCACCCCTGAAGAGGTGGTGTATGGTTTGGCTCAAGCGATGCGCGGCGGAACCCCTCCGATCAGGACCTCGTGGAGGAAGCGACACCTGCGCAAGGCGAGCAATGCTCTAAAGGCCATGCTTGGCAGGATCGGATAGCCGAGTGACGCTTCAGCTCGGAGTCCAGCGCGTGCTTCTCCTGCAAGGACCCATGGGGCCCTTTTTCCGCTTCTTTGCGGATGAGCTTGAAGCGCAGGGCATCGAAGTCATCAAGGTGAACTTCAATGCTGGCGATGCGTTCTATTTCCGCGGCCCAGAGGCGCGCAGCTACCGTGGGCGTCTGCGGGATCTCGGGGCCTACCTCGAGCAGCTGATCCATGGCCGGCGAATTGACGGCATCGTCCTGTTCGGAGATGGGCGGCCGATCCATCGCACCGCGATCGAAGTCGCTGAGCGGCTCCAGGTTCGCGTATTCGTATTCGAAGAAGGCTATTTGCGCCCCGATTGGGTCACCTTCGAGGAAGGCGGGGTGAACGGCCACTCGTCTTTGCCGCGTGATCCGGCGTTCTACCGAGGTATTCAGCCTGTGACCCTCGAGGCGGCCAGAGTCGGTGCCACATTTGGTCGCGCGGGGTGGTTTTCGACCGTGTACTCAATTGCCCTGACGCTGGGCTGGTTGCTTTACCCACACTACCGACATCACCGCCCCCTCAATGCCTTCTCTGAGGCTTTCTACTGGGTCCGCGGTGGCGTCCGAAAGCTCGTCTTTGCCCGTCGCGAGCGGAACGTCCTCGGAGAGCTCGCCTCCAAACAGCACAAGCGCTTCTTCTTGGTGGCCATGCAGGTGCATTGCGACTATCAGCTCAAACACTCGCGGTTCGAATCCGTTGAGGAGTTCTTGAAGGAAGTGGTCGCTTCGTTCGCCGCGAACGGTCCCAAGGACAAGCTGCTGGTTATCAAGAGCCACCCGATGGATCGGCCCTACCGTGAGCACGGACGCCTCGTGCGGGCGCTCGCGAGGCGGCACGGGTTACAGGATCGCATGATCCATGTCCACGACTTGCACCTCCCGACGCTCCTTCGACACGCGTGCGGTACCGTGATGATCAACAGCACTGTCGGGCTCCAATCCATCCAGGAGGGGACCCCGGTCGCCGTCTTGGGCAACGCCATCTACGACATGCCAGGTCTCGCTTTTCAAGGAAAGCTCGAGGAGTTTTGGCGGGATCCCGGCAACGTTGACGCGAACCTCTACGGCGCTTTTCGCCAGCATCTTCTGCGAACCAACCAAGCCAACGGGAGCTTCTACAGGCGCCTTCCGGGGACCTCTCCGAGCGGATTGATTTGGCCTCCTGCCGTGAGGCTTACAGACCGGTAGGGCGCTGATCTGCGAGGAATGCACGCGCCGAGCTCGCGTCCGGAGCGGTCGTGCGCCCCCCTGAACCGCAGCAACCTGCGTGATTTTGCTGGTCGCTTCTGCTACTTCGAAGCCTGTTCAGGGTTCGTCATGCTGCAAGTCGGGGGAAACCGATGGACAAAGACAGTCGCATTTTCGTAGCTGGGCATCGCGGCCTGGTGGGCTCGGCCATCGTTCGTGCGCTCAGGAGTCGAGGCTACGCGAACCTTCTCACGCCGGAGAGGTCGCGCCTGGACCTCACCTCAGCGGAGCAGACGGCCCGTTTCTTCGAGGATGAGCGACCAGAATACGTCTTTCTCGCCGCCGCCCGCGTAGGTGGGATTTACGCCAATGACACATTTCCCGCGGACTTCATCCGGGACAACCTGCACATCCAGTGCAACGTCATCGAAGGCTGCCACCGGGTAGGAAGCAAGAAGCTGCTTTTTCTAGGGTCGACCTGCATCTATCCGAAGCTTGCCCCGCAGCCCCTCAAGGAGGAGTACCTCCTGACCGGCCCTCTGGAGCCCACCAACGACGCCTATGCGGTTGCGAAGATCGCCGGCATTACGATGGTGAACGCCTATCGACGGCAGTACGGGCTCAACGGCATAAGTGTGATGCCCACGAACCTATACGGCCCCAACGACAACTTCTCGCTCAACAACAGCCATGTGTTGCCGGCGCTGCTCCGACGCTTTCACGAAGCAAAAGAGCGCGGCGAACCCTCGGTGGTCGTCTGGGGATCGGGGGCACCGCTCCGTGAGTTCCTGTATGTCGACGACTTGGCAGATGC
The DNA here is from genome assembly GCA_044507075.1 of Myxococcales bacterium. GTDB lineage: Bacteria > Myxococcota_A > Polyangia > Polyangiales > DASUME01 > DASUME01. Next base: position 10,216 of record JBIQKA010000044.1, on the reverse strand, counting down.
GTGCCTGTTCTTGATGGAGCGCTACGACAAACCGGAGATCGTGAACATCGGCGTCGGCGCGGACATCAGCATCCGAGACCTCGCCGAGATGGTAAAGAGCGTCGTCGGGTATGCTGGCGAGCTCATCTTCGATGCCAGCAAGCCGGACGGAACGCCGCGCAAACTGGTGGACGTTAGCCGGCTGACGGCGCTCGGCTGGCGCGCGAAGACCGAACTGCGAGCTGGCCTGGAGTCTACCTATCGTTGGTACCTCGAGAACCAGGAGTCGCTGAGGGCATGATGAGAACGCGACGGGAGGGCTCCGGTCGTCGATGAAGCGCCCGCTGGTTCGTTTCTCTCTGCTGTTTCTCCTGTCGCTCGCAATACTCTTTGCCTTGCAAGCGGCTGGGTTTCTGGACGTGCTCCGCGTGCGGGCTGCGCTTCGCGAACACGCCGGTGCCGTGTTCCTCTCAAGCCTGTGTATTGCGATCTCCGCGCTCATCGCGGTCATTCGACATGATTGGGCCTTGCGCGTCCTTGGAGCTCGTACGCCATGGACGCGTGTCGCGTCGGCCAACTTGATCGCGCTTGCCCTGGGCCAGTGGACGAGCTCGATGGCTGTGGCCGAGGTCGTCCGCATTGGGACTCTCGTGCGGGACCGCCAGCCGGGGGAGCGTTCGACGTTCTTGGTTCGAGTCGCGATGGCGTCGTTGGTCGATCGCGTTCTGGGAACTGGGGTGCTCTTTTTGGTGGGCAGCTGCGCCGCCTTCATCGCGGCCCTCAAGGTGGCGGGGGCCCACCAAGGCGCGCTGTTCCTCGTTTGTGGCGTGACCTTCATGCTCGGGATCGGCCTGGTAGTCTGCCCGCTCGCAGCCGACACGGGCATCGTGCGCGGCGTCATCACTTGGCTCCGCACCAACGCTGGCAGTCGGCTCCCGGGGCGCGTCTTCGGTCGAGGAGCCGCGTTTCTCGAGCACCTGCGGGACGCATCGAGCCGCTGGGGCGAGCGCCCGAGTGCGATTGCAGTCACGTCCGGTCTCGCGGCGATCGTGAGCATCTTGAGCGGTCTCAGCCTGTACTTCGCAGGGGTGGCAATGGAAGCGGAGGTTCCGTTCTTGATACTCATGGCGATTTACCCCACGACCATCGTGGCGACGATCGTCCCTCTCGGATTCGCGGGGCTTGGTGCTCCCCAACTGGTAAGCGCCGCGTTGTTCGCCCCTTTCGGCGTCGCGGTAGAGGCGCTCTTGGCCTTGACCCTGCTGCAGAGCACCCTGGTGCTCATCATCAATACCTCCGTGGGCTTGGGCTGGGCCGTCGCTCAAGGCGGGCAGGTCCTTCCGCTCTTGCGGAGCGCGCTGCGCGCCGAGCCGCCGGAGGAATAGGGTGACGAGGGCACAAACTCCCGTGTTGATCGTGCGCGTCCCGCTTCCTAAGAACGAGCAGACGTATGCGTTCTGAGAAAGCTACCGAGATGCGCACTAACGACCCCGGGTATTCGAAGTACTTGGAGGCTTCGGAGTCGGCGTGGTGGAAGCGCGCAATCGATGTGCAGGCCCCCTATCGTTGGAACCTTCGCCGCTTGAACCTGGGGCACACGCTCGACATCGGCTGCGGCCTTGGCCGCAACTTGGCCCACCTCGGCGGAGCGGGCGTTGGCGTGGACCACAACCCGGCTTCCGTAGCTATCGCGCGCGCGCGCGGATTTCTCGCCTTTACACCCGACGACTTCGAGCGCTCCCAGTTCGGTGGCGAACACCGTTTCGATTCGATTCTCCTGTCGCACGTTGCGGAACACATGCGCGAGGAGGCCGCGCTCAACCTCCTCGCCACTTACCGCACCAGGCTCCGGCCGGGTGGTCGCGTCGTCCTGATTACGCCGCAGGAGCGCGGATATGCCTCCGATCCGACCCACGTCTCGTTCATGGATTTTGCCGTGCTCGACCGGTTGACGACGAAGCTGGGCATGAGGACGGTCAAGGCGTACTCGTTCCCGTTCCCGCGGGTGTTCGGACACTTGTTTCGTTACAACGAGTTCGTGCTCGTGGCAGCGAGCGACTGAGACGCCGGGTGGATCCTCTTCGGGAGCTATTGATGACAAGGCGAGAGCGAGCTTGGATTACGGGGGTGGAGCTTGCGACGCGGGAAGTGCGCGCTCTGGAAAGGCAGTCGTGAGCGACACGACCGACGCGTTGACGCTGGCCATCCCCTACTACAGTCAGCCTGCCTTCTTATTGCGGACGGTCTCGAGCGTCGTGGCTCAGCGTGGTTGCTGTGCCCTGCTCATCGTCGATGACAGCCCTGCGGGGCTCGATGTCGAGACGCGTACAGCGATCGAAGGTATCGTGGGAAACCGCCTCGAGTATCAATATCGTCGTACGAACGGCGCGCAAGGGATGGCTGCGGCGTGGAACCGTTGTCTCGACGAGGCGACCACCGATCTCGTCACGTTGGTTCACGGCGACGATGAGCTCGAGCGCGACTATGCGCCCGCGATGATTGCGCTGGCCGCACGGCACCCGGATGCAGCCGCGGTGTTCTGCGGGGCGTCTATCATCGACGGCCGAGGCAACAAGCGCTTCTCGTTTGCAGACTGGTACAAGGCGAAGCTCACGCCGGCACATGACGACGAGCTGGTCTTGCGTGGAGACTTCGCGCTTCAGTCGCTGTTGCGTGGAAACTATCTGTTCTGCCCCACGCTTTGTTATCGGCGGTCGGTCATCGCGAACCGACGCTTCGACGCTCGGTACCGCTTCGTTCTAGATCTCGATTTCGTCACGCGCATCTTGTTGGACGGAGGAACCATCGTTGGTGTGCCTCGTCGCGCGCACTACCGCTATCGCCGCCATGCCGACAATGCCACCGCGGTGCTGACGCGTGAGCTCACTCGCTTTCGAGAGGAATCTGCTTTCTACGCCCAGATCGCAGAGCAGTGCCAGAGGGCCGGCTGCGCGCGGGCAAGCGCGGTCGCACGAGCGGGGCTCATCATTCGGATGAACCTCGCTTTTTGTATGGCGCGCGACTTCGGCCAGCTGAGGGTGCGCGCGGGCATCGACAAGTTCAAGCTCCTTGCAGAAATGCAGTTTGGGCGCCTCGGATGATCGCGCCGCAGAATCGGTGAACGCGCTTCTGCGCGCCCGGCGGAAGGTCGTCGCAGGAAAGCGGTGTCTTTCCGCCGACGATCTGGGAAGAAGGTTGCGGCGAGGGGGCGTTCGATTCTTTTCCGGAACTCAGCCGTCCAGGTTGATCCGGGGGAGCGACTACGGCATCACTGAAACTAGACGAGAATTTTCTGTACTGGAAACCCCGAACATGTAACGAAAACCACTGACACATGGCTTGCGTTTTGGGGACAGTGGGCCATCCCTGTGCTTCTTTTCAGGGATAGGGCGGCAGAGTGCTCGTGTCTAAACCGTCGCGGGTCCCCTGGCCAGCAGTAAGCGAGAGCGAATTCGAGATGGCGAATAGAGGTACCCTGCGACGCAAGTTGCGAAAGCTTCGCAACTTCCCCTCCCGCTTCCTTCAAGACTCCGCTAACCCGATCCTGCGCTCGCTCTTCGATGCGTTTGCGCTCGAGCGAAAGGCCACGGGGGACCTGCCGGCGCCTCCCGCCGGAGAGGCCTCCAGTCCCACCAATCTCCAGGAGCCCAGCGCGCTCCAGGAGCCCCCGTGGCCCCCGGAGGATCTGCGGGCTGCGCTCCAGGCATGTGGGCTCTTCGATCCCGATTTCTATCTCACCAGGTATCCGGACGTCGCCGAGCATGGGCTCGACCCCTGGGAGCACTACCTGGAGTACGGCATCTGCGAGGGGCGCTGGCCCAATTCGCTCTTCGACCCGAGCTACTACGCCTCCCAGGCTGGGCTTGCGGCCACCGAGCCCGTGTTGCTCCACTACGCGGCACGCGGTGAGGCCCTCGGGCTGAGACCCCACCGCAGCTTCGATCCAGTGGCCTACCGCGCGTTCAACTCGGACCTCGATCCGGAGCAGTTGCGCCGGCCCCTACGGCACTTCCTCCGGCAAGGTATGGCCGAGGGGCGGGCGGCGCTCTCGATCCCGGTTCGTCATCCGGGCGATCTCGCGGTCGAGCAGGACCTGCGAGAGCTGGCCGTGACCGTCGTCATTCCGGTGTTCAACGGGTATGAGCACGTGCGCCGCTGTGTCGAGTCGGTGCTTCTGCATACGCATCTGCCGCGCGCTCGCGTGCTCTTGATTGACGATGCCTCGACCGATCTCGATACGCGCCGCCTGCTGCAGGAGTACGCGACGCTCCCGTGCGTCACGGTGTTGTCCAACAGCGAGAATCTGGGCTTCACGCGCACCGTGAATCGAGGGCTGCGCCATGCACGCGGACGCGACGTCGTGTTGCTCAACAGCGACACCGTGGTGAGCCCTCGTTGGCTCGAGACCCTGGCTCGTGCGGCCTACGGCGCTCCCAACATCGCCACGGCCACGGCGCTCTCTGACAATGCGGGCGCCTTCTCGTCGCCCGCGCCGGGCGTGAACCCTACGCACGAAGAGTGTTCGATCGACGCGGCTGCCCGGCTGTGTCAGCGGGTCGCTCCGTGTGACGTGCACTTCGTGCCGACCGGCAACGGGTTCTGTATGTACATGCGCCGGACCGCGATCGACGCCGTGGGCCCGCTCGACGAGGTCAACTTTCCGCGCGGGTATGGCGAGGAGAACGACTGGTGCATGCGCGCGGGGGAGCACGGCTTCCTGCACGTAATTGCGCTCCGGGCCTACGTGCACCACGTGAACGCGGCGACCTTCGGGAAGGGCACCAAGGAGCGCATGTGTCGGGAGTCGGCCCAGGTGCTGCACGCGCTGCACCCGGACTATACGGCGCGCGTGGGCGCAGCCTTCGCGGCGGGGACTTCCCTGACCGTTCAGCGGGAGCGTTTTCGAACTGCCCTCGCCGAGCTTCGCGCGGCGGGTTCGCGCGCCGCGCCTCGGCCTCGGGTGCTGTTCGTGATCTCCACCCGCACCGGCGGCACGCCGCTCACCAACGAAGATCTGATGCGAGGAATGTCGGCGTTGTACGAGCCCCTTCTTCTCACGTGCGATCACCGTGAGCTCCAGCTTTGGGACTGCTCCAAAGCGCCGCGGCAGGAACTCGCCTGGCACTGCTTGAGCGAGCCCGTCCTGATGTCTCCGCATACATCGCGCGAGTACGATCTGGTGATCTCGGACTGGCTTTCTCGCTTCAATGTGGAGCTCGTCCACGTGCGGCACATCGCCTGGCATAGCCTGGGCCTGGTGGACGCCGCCAAGCGGCTCGCAATTCCGGTCGTATTCTCATTCCATGACTTCTACGCGGCGTGCCCGAGCGTGAACCTCACCAACGGGACAGACGCGTGGAGTCCGAGCGGTGTGACCGAGCCGCAGATCTGCTCTCCCCTGTGGGAACATCGCGACGCGGAGGGCGTCGCCGCGCTCCAGCGCATGGACCCTGACAAGGTCCTCACACTTTGGAAGCGGCGGATGAATGCCACACTGGCCAAGTGCGACGCCTTCGTCACCACGGCGCACTTTGCCAAGCAGGTGCTGAGCGACAACTTGCCGGTGCTACGCGAGCGCCGCGAGGACTTCCACGTGATCGCTCACGGGCGTAACTTCGACAGCATCCTGGCCCCCGTACTCGGACCGCGACCGCGTCGGCCGCTGCGCGTGTTGATCCCGGGCAACATCAATGCGGCCAAGGGCATGAACACCATCCTCGAACTCCTGCGTCTCGACCAGGGACGGTTGCTCGAGCTTCACCTGGTGGGCAACGCCAGGAACGCGCTGATCCAGGCACGCGAAGTGGTGAACCACGGCCCCTACCAGCGCGAGGACTTCACCAAGCTAGTCACTCAGATCCAGCCGGACTTGGGACTCGTGCTCTCGATCTGGCCCGAGACCTTCTGTCATACGCTGACCGAGTGCTGGGCGGCGGGGTTGCCCGTGGTGGGGTCGGAGCTCGGCGCCGTGGGTGAACGGATCCGCGAGGAGGGCATCGGGTGGGCGGTCGACCCGCACGACGCGGTGGGCATCTACGAGCTCCTGCGGCGCATCCATTCCGGCCAGGAGGACTGGAGAAAGCAGGTTTACGCGCTCACGCGCTGGCGTCAAAGCACGGCCACGTGGGACGTCGCGGCGATGGCGTCGAAGTACCTGGACGTGTACGCGCAGGTCACTAAACGCAACCGGCCGCTGTGGCCTGCGCGCCAAGCGAGGCCCGCGTCACGAAGGCAGCGTGTCGCGGTCGTGGTACTCGGTCACTATCCCGACTGCAGTCCCACTGCCCACGTGCGCATCGCCACGCAGATCGTCAGGGCGAACGCGGGCGCCATCGAGTACGAGTGGGTCCAGGCCGCAGAGCTCGTGCATGCGGACGTAAGCGCCTACGACGGCGTGCTCATCTGTCGCAACGCCGGCACGCCGGGCGTGCTCGCAGAACTCGCTCATCGCTGTGAACAGGCTGAAGTGCCCATGGTGCTCGATCTCGACGACGACTTGCTGGGTATCCCGCCCGACAAGGACGTCCGGGGCGTCTACGCCGCCTTCCGACCGGTTCTGCGTGAGCTCCTGACCAGCGCGGCTATCACCACTGTGTCGACCACCGAACTGGCCGAACGCTATGCCTCCTTCGTGCGTGAGGTGCGCGTGTTTGAAAATAGGCTGGATCCCGATCTGTGGTTTGGCGATTGCGCCGAGGAGGCGCGAGACCTGCTCCTTCGCCACGTGGAGGATCCTTTGACGATGCCCCTCGAGCTAGGAGCGGGGATTCGCATCATTTATATGGGCAGCGTTACCCACGACGAGGACCTCGCCCTGATCCTGCCGGTGATCGAGGCGCTGCGCGCTACGCACGACGTCACCCTCTATACGATCGGCGTGGCTCGGGAGCTGCCGCCTGGCGTGGGCCGGCTCGCTCCGCCGAACCCGCGCTTCGATCGCTTCGTCCCGTGGTTCCGCGCACTCGCCGGACAGTTCGATCTGGCCATCGCCCCGCTCGTTGAGAGCCGCTTCAACACCGCCAAGAGCTCTCTCAAGTTCATGGAGTACGCAGCGGTCGGCCTGCCCGTGGTCGCCAGTCGGGTGGGCCCCTACGCCGAGGTCGTGCGCGACGGACAGGACGGCATCTTGGTCGACAATGACGTCGATGCCTGGCTCGAGGCGCTCCGCGCCTTGATCGATGAGCCATCCGCGCGTCGTAGGCTGGCCGCGGCGGCGCAGGAGCGCGCTCGTGCCGAGTTTACAGCGCAAGCCTGTGCGTTCGACGAGTTGTTCACGGCGTTAGGCGCGGAGAGGGAGGTTGGGGTGCGGGACACCGGCCCTGACGAGGACGAGGACCAAGCGTCCGATGTGATGGCTCAGGAACAGGAGATCGGGAGCGAGGCCTCCTTAAAGGGGGCGGGCTGCTGAAGCGAACTAGGAGGGGTCGACACCACTCTTACTGCGCTTCGCAAGCTCTTCACGGGCGGCGCGAAGTTTACTCTCAGCCGCCTTCTGCCCCACGACTGCCTGCCTCAACTTGCCGTAAAGTTTGTACAGGTTTTGGTCGTCATCAAAGCCAGAACGTGTCCCGTGCAACGCACCGATGACCATCTCAGGCACATCGAGTTCCGGCACCCCCTCCAGGCGAGCCGTTGAAACGGTGTCGACAGGGGTTGCCTTCTGGCGCCCATCATAGATTACCCGCGTCCCGCCCGAGCCATTTAGGACGATTCGTGACTCCACCTCGTTCGCGCCAGGTTCGGCGTCGAACTTGATTGGGATTTCGTAGCCATGCGCGTAGAGCAACGAGGTGAGGAGCGAATAGAGTCGCGTCATCTTGTTGTTAGGAATGTCAGGAGGCGCATCCACGATCGCAGAAATCGTCCTCTTCTTGTCGAAAAAGGTCCATAGCGGGCTCTGATCACATTCCTCGATAACCCGAAGAAACATCCTCTGTAAGGGCGACTCGAAGAACAACGCAGACTGCCACCCAGCCGCCGAAACTAGCTGTCCGGAGTTACGGATGGGCGGGACGTTCACGGCGCTACAGCCCGCGCTAAGCGCAAGTCCGCGATGCCAACCATGCTCCGCAAACGGAACGTCAATCAGATTGAACTGACTGCGTTTTGTGATCTCGAAATGAATACGCTCATCGTCTCGCCATCCGTCCGGAGCAAGAAAGGAGAGGTCGATCATGTCGGGGTCATAGAGCGGGTGAACTGGATGACTGGCCCAAAGCGCTCCCTGGGAGAACTGCGAGCTCTCCCAGGACTGCATTCCCTCGATACGGAAGACGCCACCCAGTTGCGCAGGCGTCGCACCGTGATCGAGGTAGTACTGCGCACGCTCCGCCAACTGCTTCTCTAAGTCAGCTGAAACGTCCTTGTGCAAGAGCTTGTTGGGGTCCACGCCGCTTCCTGCAAACATGCGTTGCGCGAATTGCGACGCAGACGTGTACGAAGCTTGGAACCACTTGTCTCGATAGATCTCTCCCACATGACCCTGGAGCAGGATCGCAGACGAAATGCCCGGCCCCCCGCCTCCGTCCCAGATCGGAACCATGCCGTCATAGCGGAACACCGCTGCCAGTCGTTGCTTGAAAATGTCTGGGAAAGAGAAGCTGGAGGGCCTTGGTAGGTTGTTCGTGAAGTTCGCGCCTATCGCTTCCGCAACCATTCGGCCTACGACCACATCAGGATGCTCCGCGACACCGTTCGAGAAGCACTTGAGGTTACCAGGCGACGCGCCTGAGGCGGTCGCCAGCGCGGCAATTGCACGCGAGTCACGCCCACCGGTTACGGCGAGATCCACCCTCGATCCCTTGTCAAGAACCGCACGCAGGGTCGACGCCATTTGGCCGATGACACGATCCAAGACTGCTTCCGGATTTCGTGTGAGCGCCTCGCGCATCTCACCACCGTCATCACGATTGAGGAAGAAGAGAGGCCGTTCATGCAAAGCTGCCCCTCCTTCATCGACCTCAAGCCAGCCTCCCTGCGAAACACGTCGGACCTTTTCGACCAAAGTATCGACGCCCAGTGGCCAATACGCGATCGCTTGCCAAGCCAAGCTGCGGTAATCGAATTGCAGTTCTGGTCGAATCGCCTGAATTAGCCGCGGCCGGGTGGAGACAATGGTGAAGCCATCGGCCGAAACATGATAGAAGAGGGACACCATCGACAGCGGGTCGCTAGCGAAGGTCGCCCTTTCGCCATCAAAGTGACAAATTCCATAGTCTCCTGAGTATGCTCTATGCAGTGACGAGATACCGCGGCGAGCGATGTCGGCGGCCAGCCCCTTCGCAGAAGCCAAATGGGCGTCGTCTAGCCCCTTTCGAATGACGTGCCCCTTGAGTAGGGTCACTTTCCCGGATTCATCTTCATACCGCTGCTCGCTCGCATCGTATAAACGAGTCGAGCGAGCAAACTGCAAGGCGGCCATTCGTCGATTTGGCGACGTGAAAGATTCTACCCGCTCCGCACGGTAAGCAAGCGCGCCGAGGAGCGCGCTATAGCTCGCGCGAAGGATGCCTTCGGCCATTCCAGACGGCCCGCTGACGAACACATAATCGCTCACCAGGTCTCCTTCGAAGAGCCCTATGCGCTCTCTTGCGACAGTCTATCGGAAGGACGAGGAGAGGACAATTGCGGGCCTTTCGGAGGCGGCTAGGCCCACTCAAGTGCACTTTCAGTGCGCTTGATCGATTGGTCAAGGGGATGCCCCTCTGAGGGGTGAAATTTGAAGTGGCGGTCCCGGAGCGTGTCAACGCCGCGTCAACGAAACTGGGCCACGGACACAACAAAATCAATGAACAGACTGAACTTGCCTCGAATTCTTGGGCAACTTTCTTATGCCACAATCTTACCGTTTAGGGCCAGCGGCGCGGCGCCACGCCGACGGGCGGAGAGGGCGTGGTGGTGGTGTCGGGCTCGGTCGGCGTGATCACGCGCCGTCGGGCGTCGGCGTTCTTGAGCTTGTCGAGCGGGAGCAGCGTGGCGAGATGGGTCCGGAGCGTGTCAACGAAACTGGGCCACGGGCACAACGAAATCTATGAACAGACTGCGGAGACGTTCGCTCCAGGTTGAGCAACGCCCGGGAGGACGGGCGTTGGCGGCGTGATGGTGATGGCGGTGGGTGTATAGTCGCGGCAGCGCTCAGGAGCTGCGCGGCGGTCTGCAACGGCGCACCAAGCGACCACCCACCCCCAATGAGCCCCGCAGAACTTGCCAGCCGTCACGCCGCGTGAGCCCGAGATCG
>JBIQKA010000224.1:0-5667 GCA_044507075.1 Myxococcales bacterium | reverse complement strand
TGCGGCGCGAGTGGCTCTCGGCCGAGTAGATGAGCCCGTCCTTGCCCGACCACGGTTCGTTGTAAGCGACGTTGGGCAACTCGCGTGCGAGCGCCGCGCCCATGGCAAAAGCCTGCTCCTCGTGCTCGTCGTAGAGCACCCCCAGCTCCACCTTGCGCACGCTGCCCTCGTACACGGGCGTGAAGCTGTGGATGGACATCAAGAGCGGCGCGCGTGAGTCGAGCAGCGCCTGGTCCACCGCGCGATGGAACGGGCGATGATAGCGGTGCATGCGGAGCTCGCGATCGCTTTGGCTGAGCCCCTGGTTCAACATCACCAACTCGCCGTCCGCCACGGGACGAAACAGGTCGGGGTTTCCCTCGCCGCGATTGGCGTCCACCAAGAGCCGCGAGAACTCCGCCAACACCGCCGACGCGCGCAGCGCACGCGCCAGCTCGAGCGTGATCTCGCGGGCACCGATGTCGTAGGCCCAGTGGGTGTCGACCAGGCGCAGGTCCGCCTCGGGCCACGCCCACGGCGCGGGCAGGCGCTGGCTCGCGTGCTCACAAGTGAAGAAGACCGGTGCGTCCGCGTCGCCCTGCACCACGGTGAAGGCCGTGTCGTCAGAAAGCGCGGGCGCTCCGGGCTCGCTCATGACTTCGGATGGCAGGCGTAACAGGTCACGGCGTCGCCCTTGCTCGTGTCGTCGGGATCATACCCGAGCAGCTGGGCCATCACCGGCGTCACGCGGGCTTGCATGAACTTGACGATGCGCGCGTTCTCCATCGCCTTCCAGTCCTCGCTGCCGAAGGCAGGGACCGGTGAGAGCTTGGGATTCGGCATCTTGTACTTCGTGACCTCGAAGTTCGGCTCGTGGCAAGGCGCGCACTCGAACTTGGGCCCCTCGTAGCGGTTCTTGTCGAAGGTCTCGAAGACCTGCCGCATGATCGGGTGCACTTTGCCGATCATGTACCACTCCTTTTCGTCGTGGGACATGGACTCCCAGGGCTTGTCCGGCCCCGTGAGGCCAAGCAGCGCAATCGCCCCCTTCGGATCGTCGGTGGGCAGCGGCGGCGGCTCCCAGTTGGACGCGGGCTGCGCCGCGGGCTCCTGGACGGCGGGCGTGGTCTCCGCGGCTTTTGGAGCGCCGCAGGCCGAAGAGGCCAGCGCGAGTGCACACGCTCCCTTGACCAACCAATCCGAAGCGCGCGCCGGGGCGCGCCGTGCGAGTGCTGATGTCAGCTTGGGCATTACGGGGGGACTCCTTGTTGTACTGCTCGCGGGCGGAACCGCCCGCTTCGACGGGTCGCTCAACAATTCGAGAGAATCAGCGCGACCGGCCGACGCTCACTTGTTCGGCTGGGGCGTGAGGCGCAAGTAGGGACGGATGACCTTGTAGCCCTTCGGGAACTTCTGCTTCAACACTTCCGGATCCTGAAGCGACGGAACGATCACGCAATCTTCGCCGTCCTTCCAGTTCACGGGGGTGGCCACCGAGTAGTTGTCGGTGAGCTGGAGCGAGTCGATCACGCGCAGGATCTCGTCGAAGTTGCGCCCGGTGCTGGCCGGGTACGTGATCATCGCGCGGATCTTCTTGTTGGGGTCGATGAAGAACACCGAGCGCACCGTCAACGTGTCGTTCGCTTCGGGGTGGATCATGTCGTAGAGCGTCGACACCTTGCGATCGCTGTCCGCGATGATCGGATAATTCATCTTGGTGCTCTGCGTGTCCTCGATGTCCGAGATCCAGCCGCGATGGCTATCCACCGGGTCCACGCTGAGCGCGAGCATCTTTACGTTGCGCTTGTCGAACTCCGCCTTGAGCTTGGCCGCATAGCCGAGCTCCGTGGTGCAGACCGGCGTGAAGTCCTTGGGGTGCGAGAACAAGATGCCCCACTGGTTGCCCAAGTAGTCGTGGAACTTGATGGTTCCCTCGCTCGATTCCGCCGTGAAATCCGGCGCGATGCTGCCAATGTGCAAGCCCATCTGACGTGCCTCCTTGTGTTTGCTGGCGCGCAAAGAGCGCGCTCTGACGTGCCTAGCGGGGGGGCGGCGTGTCGCCTCGCGGACACGCTGCGCCCGCTTCGTAGCGCACGGGTCCTATACCACAGTGGCCGGAACGTCACAGGGCGGGGCCCCTGAGCGGCGATGACACGGGTGCCGGGAGAGCCTCGAAACGGCCACGGTGAGTACCGCCCCCGAGGGTCGCGCGTACCTCGAGAGGGGCAAAGGAGAGGGGCGGCGCTCTGCATGTCCTCACAATATCTGTTGACGCAGATAATCGTGGAACTTACATTCGTTGCAACAGATAACTTGGAGAACGGACACCATGGCCAGTATGGCGATCATCAATGCGGCCACTATTCAGGAGCTCAGTCCCGGGCTCTTTGCCTTTGCCTACCGCGCAGTACGCCAGCGCGAAGAGGCGGAGGACCTGGTCCAGGACACCTGGATCAGCGCGCTCAAGACCGTGCCAAGCTTCGAGGGCCGCTCGAGTCTACGCACCTGGCTGGTGAGCATCCTCCGACGGCGCATCGCCGACCGCTTCCGGCGCGAGCGCCCCTCGGAGGTATTGGAGGAAGAGAAGCTCGCCTGGGAGCAAGCAGGAGCCCCCGAGGACCGCCTGGACGCCTACGAGGCGGCCGACATCGCTTCGCGCGCGATGACCGAGCTCAGCGAACTGGAGCGCACCGCGGTCCTGCTCTGCGACGTGCAGGATCTGGACCGCGATGAGGCCAGCGCGCGGATGGGCGTGACCCGCGGGCACTTGCGTGTCCTGCTCCACCGGGCACGGCACAAGCTGGGAGCCGTGCTCCTTGCCAGCGGGGTCGAGGCGCGCGGCACCAGGCGAAACGAACCTGTCTCCGCTAATCCGTGATCCGGCGATGCAGGCGCTTTCAAGCGTACCTGCATCGCGCGGCGCTCAGCGCTTGAGCTTGGTCACGAGCTCCACTTGGGAGTGAACGCCGAGCTTACGGAAGATCGACTTGAGGTGATTACGCACCGTGTGGAGGCTGATGTGCAGGTTCGTAGCCACGCCCGTGACGCTGCCTTCCCCGAGCAGGGTCTCCACGATCTCCCGCTCGCGCTTGCTGAGCTGGTCGAGCGTGATCTCGGGCCCGCCCACGTCGAGCCCGGCGCCCGCGGCGCCACCCGAGGACAGCCCCTCGATGCGCTGCAGGTGCTCGATGCCCTGCCCTGCGACGCGCATCAGGTCCTCCTGCAGCTTGCCCCGCGACTGGCGAATCAACGCCTCGCGGATCACGGAGTCGAGCGTCGTGGGCGTACACGGCTTGGTGAGGAAGCGGAAGATTTCCCCCTCATTGATCGCGCGCACCGCCGCATCGAGCTGCGGATCCCCGGTAAGCAGGATACGCACAATATAGGGGTATTCCTTCGCAACCTGGGCAAGCAGTTCGACGCCGCGCATGCCCGGCATCCACTCGTCGGAAACCACAACCTGGACGTCCTCGCGCTCGAGCACCTTGAGGGCCTCCGCCGCGGAGCGAGCAGTCAGCACTTCGTAAGGAGCATCAGCGAGAGCCGCAGCCAGCGCGAGCGCGGCCTCATCGTCGTCCACCAAAAGGACCCGGAACCTCATCGTCACCTCAAACTAGGGTACTTTCACAAGGCGCGCGAAGCTGTCGAAGCGGGCGGCTCGCCGGAGAGCGAACTTTGGTTGGCCCTCTTCACGCGGAAGCTACTGGAAGCTCATGGTAACAAGATATGGTGGGGCTTCCTTGCGAGCAAATGCATGTTGATAAGAAAACACTTGAACGGTTGTTGACAGAGCCATGACTGCCCCGACAATCCCAAACGTGGTAACCGAGCATCCCACACTAGATACATCGTGCGATTCGGGGCAAGAGGTGCTCGCGAGTTTGGTGCGGACTTACGACTCGTTGTGGTCAGAGCTGACCAAGTTCCTGCAGCGCTTCGAGCTCACGCCCCAGCAGTACAACGTGCTCAAGGCCCTGGCGTCGTGCGGCGGCGGAGTAGCCTGCCAAGCTATCGCGGAGCAGCTCCTGAACCGCGTCCCGGATATCACACGACTGCTCGATCGCCTGGAACAGGCCGGTTTGATTCGCCGCGAGCGCTGCTGCGAGGACCGGCGCGTGGTGCGCACCTATCTGACCGATGCGGGTCGGTCCAAGGTCGAAGAGGTCAAGGGCCCCCTGGCCGGGGCGCTCAAGGCCCGCTTTGGGCACATGAGCCAAGATGAGCTGCAGACACTGAGCCGACTGCTGAATGTGCTCCGCGAACCGGGCTGCGCCGTGGCCCGCGACGCCTTCATGCCGGAGGCTTGCGGCGCTCCTGCTGCTGGCGAGTGAGCCCGAGGATCGCTGCTTCCGAGCCATGCTTGTTCCAACGAGAAAGTGCCCGGAAGGCGCCCCTGGCGCTCCCGAGCACGATCGTCACTTCGCCAGGCGAACTCGGCCGGCGCTCACTCAGCCGGATCGGCCGCTCCGGACAAGGCCTCGGGCGCGACGTCCAGGGCCTGCTCGGGCTGCTTGCCGAGCCCCTGATCGAGCACCCACTGCGGCGGCTTTCGCAGATCCCAGATCAGGCCGACCTTGGCGAGCGCGCAGAGGACGTAGTAGCTGAGGTCGATCTCCCACCAGTAAAAGCCTTGATTGGCCGTGCTTTGGTAGTGGTGGTGATTGTTGTGCCAGCCCTCGCCCATGGTGAGCATGGCCAAAAACCAGTTGTTGCGGGAGTCGTCCGTGGTCTCGTAGCGGCGGCTGCCGAACACGTGCGACAGCGAGTTGATGGTGAAGGTGCCGTGCCAGAGCAGCACCGTGGACACCACGAAGCCCCAGAAGAAGGCCCACAGGCCGCCCGCCGCGTAGAGCGCGCCCGCGTACACCGCGACCGGCACGAAGTGATACTTGTTGAGCCACACGAGCTCTGGGTACTTCGCGAAATCGCGGATCAGGTCATAGCGCGTGGCGTTGTGCTGCACGCTCACGATCCAGCCCACGTGGGACTCCCACAGCCCCTGTTGACGCGGCGAATGCAAGTCTTCGGGCTGATCCGAGAACTTGTGGTGATGGCGGTGATGACCGGCCCACCACAACGCCCCCTTCTGCACGCTCATGCCACCGAGTGCGGCGATCACGAACTGAAACCAACGCGAGGTCTTGTACGAGCGGTGCGAGAAGTAGCGGTGGTAGACGCCCGTGATGAAGAACATGCGGGCGTAGTAGAGAGCCACCGCGAGCGCGAGTCCGCTCCACGAGAAGCCGAGCAAAAAGAGGCCGTACACCATGCCCACGTGAGCGGCCCAAAACGGCCACGCCTGGGGATGGAAATAGCGGACGAGGAAACCGGGACGGGGGGCAGCAGTCTGCATGAGGGTACAGGTAGCAGGGGGGGCGCGCCCGATCTGTCACGGTTCCGTCATTGGCCTCTGCTGTCCTTCGTTCGCGATTTCGCGACCCGTGCGGTCACGGACACTCGATCCGGGCGACAAAGACGCGACGTTCGAGTGTGCTGAGGGCTACGCCCCCATCCGCGCCTTCGCTCGGGATGACCTCCAAGTCCTCCCAGATCAGGAGCAATCGACCGTCGCGCGCCACGTGCAGCTGGAGGCCCGCTCCATTCGTGCTGGCAGCGGACACGAACCGACTGCGCCCGATCCGCCCCTGATCGTCCACGAACATCACCCGGAGGCTGCCGCCAGGATCA
>JBIQKA010000223.1:0-5696 GCA_044507075.1 Myxococcales bacterium | reverse complement strand
TGTGGCGATCTCGAAAGAAAGTCGTGGAGTTAGCCGGTTTGAGGGGGGCCGGCCCCAGCAACCTCGCCCGACGCCGCCGATACAACCCGCGGGTCCTCCGCTGCCCTCCGCCCTCCTCTACCCCGTGATAGCGTGTTCTCCATGGGCTCCTCGCCTCCGAAGAAGCAGGCGGTCTACGCGGATCTCCTCGCGCTCCCCGAGGACGCGAAGGCGGAGATCCTCGGGGGCGAAATCGTGACGGCGCCCTCGGCGCTGCCGAGACACGGGCGGGCACAACGATCACTCGGACACTTCATTGGCGGCCCGTTTGATGACGATGACGGCCATGGTGGCCCCGGCGGTTGGTGGATCTTCCTCGAAGCCGATGTGCAGCTCGGCGTGCACGACGTGGTGCGCCCCGATCTCTGCGGCTATCGCCGCGAACCCTTGCGGACACCCGGCGACGCGCGTCCGCTCACCGTGGTGCCCGACTGGATCTGCGAGGTGCTCTCACCCAGCACCGCCGCGCGGGATCGCGTGACCAAGCGCGAGCTCTATGCGCAGAGCGGCGTGGCCTACTACTGGATTGTCGATCTCGACCAGCGCGTGCTCGAGGCGTTCAAGCTGGTCGAGGGCAAGTGGACCCTCGTGGGCGCCTATGGTGATGAGCACAGGGTGCGCATCGAGCCCTTCGAGCAGGTGGAGCTGCCGGTGGGGAGGTTGTTCTTGCCGGTGGAGGAGTGACGCTCAGCCCCTGTGGGGGCTCGTCGGGCTCGTCCCGCTGATGGCCGTCCCGACACAAGACATTTACGGCGCCGCCCGTTCCCCGTACCATCGCCCGGTGACCGACGAAGCCACGATGTCCGGCGCGCTCGTAATGGAACACCGGCGCATGCTCACCGAGCTGTGCACCCCGGACGGCTTCGCCGCGGTCCTCGCCGAGCTTCGTCCCGACGAGCGAGAGGCCTACCTCAGCGTGGATCCGCTGGTCTGGTTCCCGGTGTCGACCGCGGAGCGGGTCTTCCTGATCGCCGGGCGGCACCTCGGGCGGGATCCGGCCGAGCTGCACGAAGCCATCTCCCGTCAGGGGGTCGAGCGCACGCTCACCAGGC
Organism: Myxococcales bacterium; assembly: GCA_044507075.1. Lineage (GTDB taxonomy): Bacteria > Myxococcota_A > Polyangia > Polyangiales > DASUME01 > DASUME01. The sequence continues at coordinate 4,605 of JBIQKA010000223.1, read as the reverse complement.
TGTGGCGTTTCGTGCTCCGGTTCGTGCCGGACGATGCGCTCATCTCGCGCTCCGAGCGCCTCTACGCGCGCGCCTTCCAGAAGGGCAAGCTCGACGCGCGCATGGTGAGGCCCGGCTACGTGGAGATCCAGGTGGACGGCTGGCCGGACATGCCGGAATTCTCCATCCGCGGCTTCCGCATCGCCATCGAGACCGTCCTGCGGCTCGCCGGCCGGGAAGAGGTGCGACTCACCGTGCACCGCGCCTCCGGCGGCCCGCGGATCATCGCGACCTGGGGCGCCGAGAAGGCCATCCGACACCGGCCGGCCTGAAGCGGAGCGCGCGAGAGGCCTGAGCAGTATGAAACACCTCAGCGATCCCGACAGCCACGAGCTCGCGCAGACCGTGGCCCAGTTCGTGGCGGCCAACGCCGCCCATCGCGCAGTGTTTGCGGCCGCTCCGGGGCAGACCATCGAGCCCCCGCGCACGCCGGCCTCGCAGCGGATCGAGGTGATCACGCGCTCGGGGCTCGAGCTCGGCGCGACGCTCGGCGAGGGTGGCATGGGCGTCGTGCGCCTGGCGCGTCAGCTCACGCTCGACCGCGACGTGGCCGTGAAGATGGTACAGCCCAAGCTCGAGAACGAGCTCGTGACGCGCATGCTGCTGCAGGAAGCGTTGATCCTCGGGCGGCTCGAGCATCCGAACATCCTGCCCGTTTACGACATCTATCACGAAGGCGACAAGCCGCGCATCGTGCTGAAGAAGATCGAGGGCATCGAGTGGAACAAGCTCATGCGCGCGCCGAAGGTGGCAGGCGAGAAGCTCGCGGGCGCCGCCGTGCTCGAGTGGAACCTCAACATCCTGATGCAGGTCTGTAACGCCGTGCACTTCGCACACAGCCGCGGCGTCATCCACCGCGATCTCAAGCCCGAAAACGTGATGATCGGAGCGTTCGGCGAGGTCTACTTGGTGGACTGGGGCATCGCGCTTTGCACCGAGGACGATGGCACGGGCCGCTTCCCGCTCGCGCGCGATGCGAAAGAGCTCGCGGGCACGCCGCATTACATGGCCCCTGAGATGCTCGGTGGAAGCGCGTCGCAGCTCTCCCCGCGCACGGACGTGTATCTGCTGGGTTCCATCCTCTACGAGATCATCGCTGGCGCGGCGCCCCATCGCGGCAAAGACATCGCGGAGATCGTGACGCAGGTCGTGCGCTCAGAGCCCGTGATTCCCGCGCGTTGCCCGGCTGAGCTTGCGGGCATCTGTAGGACCGCGATGGCCCCCGACCCCGCGCACCGCTTCGAGAGCGCCGAGGCCGTTCGCCTCGCGCTCCAGGCCTTTCTGCAGCACGCTGGCTCGCGCCGCCTGGCCCGGCAAGCGCTGCGCCGCACCGAGGAGCTCATCGCGCAGATCAAAGAGCCCGCTCCACACGCGCGCTCTCACACGGAGCGCATTCAAAACCTGTTCGGTGAGTGTCGCTTCGCCTATCGTCAAGCGCTGGATTCCTGGCCTGACAACGAGGCCGCTCGCGCGGGGCAGGAACGGGCGCTGCGCGCCATGATCGATTACGAGCTCACCCAGCACAATCCGCGCTCTGCCGCGACGCTGCTATCGAGTCTGCCCAGCGCCGAACCCGAGCTGCGCGCGCGGGTCGACGCGGCGGTGCTCGCCTTCGAGCAGAGCGAGCAGCGGATGGACGAGCTCGAGCGCTTCAAAAAGCAGCTCGATGTGGAGACGGGCGGGCGCGGGCGCGCCATCGGCGCCGGCGTACTCGGCTTGATCTGGACCGTGGCTCCCGCCGCCGCGGGGTGGGTTCACGAGCACTTTCCTGAGGCTGGGCGAATGCCGCCGGTGGCATTTGTCGTCGGCGTCATCCTCGCGCTGCTGTTCGTCGCCACCCGGGACCGGCGCGAGCTACGCGAGAGCAACATCACGCGCTGGCTCCTGCGCGGTGCGCTGGTGGCCATGCTCGGCCAGATCGTGCTCGAAGGTGCTGCGCGAGCGCTTCAGCTCGATGCCGTCTCCACCGAGGTGATGTGGCCGCTGGTCTGGTTCTGCGTGAGCGCCATGCTGACGGCCATCGTGGACATGCGTCTGATGCCCATGACCGTGGGCTTTCTCGGAGCGCTCTTCATCGGCACCGTGCGACCCGACCTGCGCTTCTATGCCATGAACGTGTCGAACCTGGTCATGACGATCAACATGTTCTCCATCTGGATGCCCTGGCGGCGCGCGAGCTCGTAACAGCGGCCGCCGCACGGGCGCGCCCCCGGTTTGAAGTGCCTATCTCCCTCAGAAGTTGCTGACCCAAGCGAGGCCGAGGGAAGTGGGGCCGACTTGGGGAATGAGGCTGGTCCCAGCGGCGGGCTGACGGCGCAAGAGCTGCTTGAGCTCCTTGGAGACGGCACCGCGGGCGTGAAGGCGCGAGCAAAACGAGGAGTGAGGGTTCCACCGAGCGCCGCGAATATGCGAATCTCGGACTCCTTATGACGCAGTCTCCTTGGAACCCCCTTCTCCTTGCTGCCCTCCTCCTCGTCGCCTGCGATGGCAGCGGCAACGGCAACGGCTCGCAGCCCCAGCCTCAAGAGAGCGATGAAGATGGTGGTCTCGTCGATCCCACGCGCGATGCCGCGGCTGAGCTCGATGCGACGACGGCCGACGACAGCGGCACGCACGCGCCAGCCGACTCGGGTGCGTCGGGTGACGCGGGAGAGAGCGAAGCGGACCTGATTCAAAAGCTCGTCGAGGACGCCCCCGAGTGCCCCAAGGACCCCTCCGCACACATCGAGGGCCACATTGAGGGCATGGCGGTGAGCCGTCTCATAACGGATCTCATCCCCTCCACCCTATATCGTGGTCGCTTCTATTCGCTGGACCGGGGGCCCGACAACGAGATCTACAACTATCTCCACTTTCGCTGGTCGAACCAGGAACCTCGCGGGACATTTCACAGGCTGACAGGGGACATGCTGGTCGCCGACGTGGATGCCTTCCCGATGGGAGCCTACTGCGTGGTGAGCGGCTATCTCGTGGCCGCTCCTGCGCAACCCGGCGGCGGCGCGCTGTTTTACTATCGCATCACGCGTGTCCGCGAGCGCACGAGCTGGGACGAAATGGGCGGCACCTGCGTCGGGCCCGAGCTCGAGGCCGACATCGTAGGCTGCTTCAAGCGCGGCTCGAGTCGCCCCGAACTGCCCTGAGTTTGCGCGGTGAAATGGAAGCGCAGCAGTGGCGTCACTCAACACACTGCGTGGTCAGCACGCCCTCGAGATCGGCGAGATCGTCTACGAAGGCTCCCTCACAGAGCAGGTACTTCCTGCCGCCGGTGAGATCGGCGAGCGCGAAGTGCGCATTGGGGGCCGGAGGCTGGCCGGTGGCGGGACACTCGTCGTCGCCAGCGAGGGCATGGTAGGTGAAGCCGTGGCCGAGTTTGCCCTCCATTTGCTCCTTGAACGTGGCCGCGGTCATGCCGACGATGTCGCCGTCGCGGATCGTCAGAAAATGGGTTTGTGCGCCGGCCCGCAGGTGGCTTTCGTACTGTTCGAAGCTGGCGAGCAACACCTGGAAGGCGTCATGGCTATCCACCATGGCGTCCACATGGAAATAGCGCTCGCTGCCCGTGAACGCGGTGGCGATGGGATCCTTACGGCCGCAGGTTAGCTGCGCAAGAAGCGCCCCCGAATTGGTCACGGAGTACACGGCCACCACGTGGACGTAGCTCGGCAGGCGGTCCTCCCAGGCTTCCAACGGACTTGAATCACCCCAAGGGTGGAGTTCGCTCAGAGAGACTCTTCGAGGCGCGCCTGGCGACATACGGGCTCGCACTGCGGACCGTTGGGGCGCGTTTCTGCGTACGTGGGCTCGTAGCTGCGCGTGAGGAGCGGGGCGCCGTCGCGCTTGAGGTCGAGTGTGACTGAGCCGGGCGTGCCGGGGATGCCGATTTGGATCGTGTGGCGTTCGGGCACGGGCTCGCAGGTGCTGCTCACGACGTCTTCCGTGACCTGCTCGGTGCAGTTGACGACCTGGAGGATCATGACTTGCACGGGCTCGCCACTTTCGCTCGCGGCGGGCGTGCACTGGACCTGTCCGAGGTTGCCATGGGCGGGCAAATCCTGGGGCAACTCAAACGCACAAGCGTGCGGCGCGCCCGCGATGTTCAGGTCGAGCGTGTAGCTCCCCGGCGCCCAGGCCGCACTGGGACTCTCGAGCTCGATGCCGAGCTGATCGAGGCAGCCGATCTGGGTGCACGCGATGGCGTGCTCCTCGGGCGGCTGGCCGGAAGCGCCCGGAGCGCTCGGCTTGTGAGCGCATCCGAGGGGCAACAGGAGCACAGGGAGCATGAACGAGAGATGCTTGGGCATGGCGGACTCGGGGGGTTGGGGGACGGAGTATTCAAGCGGGTGGGCGAGCGGGTGCGCGTGGTGAACGGGCTCGATGTGTACACGGGCACCTACGACGCGCGCTACAAGGGGCCCTCCTTCGGACAGCGAGAGGGCAACCCCTACGAGGACAGCGGCGGCGAGGAGGAGATCGGCGCCCAGGTGACGGGCGTGTTGTTTCAGCCGGGCGTCTACTCGGACGTGGGCTTCGACGTGGGGCGCTTCACGCTGAACACCGCGCTGCGCG
>JBIQKA010000043.1:0-38270 GCA_044507075.1 Myxococcales bacterium | reverse complement strand
CGCGCTCGACGCTGGGCCAGATCTCCTCGATCAGGCTGCGGTCGGCGGTGGCCTCATAGTAGGCGCCAGCGAGCATCACGAACAGCGGCGTCGCATCGACGCTCCCGTAGTAGCGACCGAACGGGACCTCGCCCAGGTTGGCCATCTCTCCCCTGCGCACCTCGTGCAGGACCTTGCCGGGCTCGGCGGCACGCGTCGGGTCGTTGACCGTGCTCTGCGTCACGCTCAGGTAGCGCAGCACGCCCGAGGCCAGGCTGGGGGCGAGCCACAGCGCCTCGAGCGCCGTGATGATGCCGTCGCGGCCGAAGGCGGTGCTGAACCAGGGCACGCCCGCGTACGGGTAGGGACCCTGCGGCGTGTCGGTGACCATCATTGAGAGATCGTTCAGGGAGCGCTGCAAGAACTCGTTGAAGCGCGCGCTCGAGGTGGTGATCTGGCAGTGCTCGGAGCGATCCCTGCGCAGCTTGGTGGCGAGCTCACCCGCGGCGCGCTCGTGGCTCGAGCGATTGACGATCGGCATTCCGCGGATCGGGCCCGACTCGCAGGCCAGCGAGAGATAGAGGTCGCGCTCGTGGCCCGGCGAAAGCGAGAGCGTGAACTCGATCTCGTGACGCCGCATCTGGGTGGGCGCTTCCGAGCAAGTGATGCGCAAGGAGCGTGAGTAGCGGTCCAAGCTCTCGTACCGGACCACGATCGTGCTCCCTTCGCTCACCGGCTCCAGGATCTTGCCCCGCGTGGCGCGCGCCGTGCCGCGGACCTCGAAGATGTCTGCGAAGTCCGCCTCGAAGGCGATGCGCAGCCGAACCGTGACCGGCTTGTCTCCGTAGTGAAAGACATGCAGGCGCTCATGGCAGGCGCCATGCCACAAGAACTTCTGCCGGTGGATGTGCAAGGTCCCGCGCAAGAGCTGCTTCCCCCCGTCCAGAACCATGTCGGGATTGGTGAGGTTGACGGTCATGGTGCCGTCAGCGTCCTCTCGCTGCGAGCCCAGGAGTAAAGGTCGCTCATCCTCGATGCGGAGCAGCCACGCGGAGACGAAGCGGGTGTCTTCGTGAAAGATGCCGTGCTCGCCGAGGATGTCTCCGTAGCGGTCGAAGACCGCGAAGGTGTCGGCGTGCTTGAGCACCATCACGCGTTCATCACGGGCCGCGCTCTGCGGCTGGATATAGTACTTACTGTCGCGGTCCTGCATGACGGTTTCCTCCAACGCCGACCCTCAGGACCGGGGGTGATAGCTCCTGCGCCCTGCGGCGCTCGTACAGACGCAAGTAGTCGAGGGCCATGCGCCGTATGCAGAAGCGTTCGCGCGAGAGCTCGGCCACCAGGCGGCGATCGAGCTGCGCCACGCGTCCGAGCGCGCTCACCGCGCCCTCGATGCTGTTCACGATGAAACCGGTCCGACCCTCGTCGACGATCTCGGGCACCGAGCCGTGGGGCCAGGCGATCACGGGCGTGCCGCAGCTCATGGCCTCCACCATCACCAAGCCGAAGGGTTCGGGCCAATCGATCGGGAAGAGCAGGGCGTAAGCGTTGGCGAGCAGCGCGCTCTTTTGGGCTTCGTCCACTTCGCCGACGAACTCCACCCACGGCCTTCGGAAGTGCTCTGCGAGGCCCTCGTAGTAGGCCCGATCGTGGTCGTCGACCTTGGCGGCGATCTTCAGCGTCATGCCGAAGCGACCCGCGATCTCGATCGCCCGGTCGACCCGCTTCTCGGGGGAGATGCGCCCCAGGAACGCCAGGTAGGAGCCGTGCTCGAAGCGGGGGCGGTATAGGTCGAGCGGGATGCCGTGATGCACTGTTCCCACCCAGTTGGCGTGCGCGAGCGGGAGCCGCTGCGCATCCGAGATCGAGGTGAGGGAGAGCGCGTCCCCCTGCGGCGCGAAGACCTGCTTTCGTTCTGCGACATCCAGGCGGCCGTGGACGGTGGTCAGGTGCGGCAGAGCGAGGAGGCGCGGGTCTCGCAGGTGCCAGTCGTCGATGTGAAGATGGATCACGTCGAAGTCGTGGCGCCGCGCGTAGAGCATTCTGAGCATGGCCCGATGGATCGTCTGCTCCTCGGAGACCCTCCCGGCGAGTCGCAGCGCCCGCGGCGCACCCGCGACGAGCTCTGCGCAGGTCACCGAATCGCCGCTCGCGAACAGCGTCACCTGATGGCCCAAGCGCACGAGCTCCTCTGTCAAGTAGGAGACGACCCGCTCGGTTCCCCCGTAGAGGCACGGAGGCACGCTCTCGAACAATGGGGCGATTTGGGCGATCCGCACACCACTCACTCCTCCGTGCGCCCGATTGGGAAGCACGAAATCTCGGTCATGAACGGCGCTGCAAGGGGTGGTCCGTCGCGTGCGTGGCACCTGGCTTGCTCCATGGAGCAGGAGGGAGGTGCTTGTATGGGCGCAGCCAAGATCACGACCGATCACGACGAGATCCGCACATGGGTGGAGGAGCGCGGCGGCGCCCCTGCGCACGTGAGACACACCGGGGACAACTCCTCGGGCCGGGGCGTGCTGCGCATCGATTTTCCTGGCATGGACGCGGAGGAGTCGCTCGAGCTGCTCGGCTGGGAGGAGTGGTTTCAAACCTTCGACGCGCGAAGGCTCGCCTTTCTGCACGAGGACGAGGCGGAGCAAGGAGAGGAGAGCCGGTTCAACAAGATCGTGTCGCGAGATAGTATCGGGAGCGCCGAGCGCGAGCCCTCCACGCCGGGCCCGGTCGACGAACGCGCGAGCCTCGACGCACGCTGGCGCAATCCACGCCGCCCCTCCGCCCGACGCGTGCGCGCGTAGCGTATCGCCTCGCCCGTCGGAGCAGGCCGCCTCGATGAGGACGCACGCGTCGGCTCGAGCGTACCGTCGCGATCTGGGAGCGCGTCGCTGGCGTTGGAGCGGGCCGCGGTACGGTTTCTGCAGCGCTCCGTGCCATGCCAGACAAGGTCGGCCTCCACGAGCCCAAGAAACTTCATCCGTCGGTGGCGGCCACGGCGACCGCCTTGCCGCGACACCACTACGCGCAGGCCGAGCTCGCGCAGGCGGTGCGGCGACTCTTCCCGTCGCTCGAAGGCGAGTCCAAGGCGGTGGAGCAGCTGTTTCAACGCGTGCACGTCAAGGAGCGCTATCTGGCGTTGCCTGTCGACGCCTACGCGAACCTGGGCGGCTTCAAGGCGCGCAACGACGCTTGGCGCGAGATCTCGAGCGAGCTCGCCGAGCGCGCGATCAAGAGGCTGCTCGAACAGGCCGAGATCGAGGCGAGCGAGGTCGGGATGATCATGACCACCAGCGTGACGGGCGTGGCGGTGCCTTCCCTCGACGTGCTCTTGATGAATCGCGTGCCCTTCTCGCGGGCGATCAAGCGCCTGCCCTTGTTCGGGCTCGGTTGTCTCGCGGGCGCGGCGGGGCTCGCGCGGGCCTCCGAGTACCTGCGCGTGTATCCGTGTCAAACGGCGATCTTTCTCTCCACGGAGCTCTGCTCGCTGACCATGCAGCCAGAGGACGCCTCCGTGGCGAGCATCGTCTCGAGCGGACTGTTCGGGGACGGCGCCGCCGCGGTCTTGCTCGCCGGGGCCAGGCATCCGCTTTCGGAGGGGAGCGCGCCGCGCATCGTCGACAGCCGCTCGCGGGTCTTCCCGAACACCGAGCGGGCGATGGGCTGGGAGGTGGTCGACACGGGCCTGCGCATCGACCTCAGCAGCGAGGTCGCGGAGCTCGCGCGCATCGGCGTACCCGAGGTCGTCGACGGCTTGCTCGCCGCGCACGGGCTGACCCGAGAACAAGTCAGCACGTGGATCGCCCACCCCGCAGGGCCCAGGGTGCTCGACGCGATCAGCGAAGGGCTGGGGCTTGCGGCCGGCGAGCTTGCGAGCGCCCGCAAGAGCCTTTCGGAAGTCGGTAACCTCTCCTCGGCCTCGATCCTCTTCGTGCTCGACGAAGTGCGCGCCGAGCTGCGCCCCAAGAGGGGCAGCTACGGCGTGATGATGGCCACGGGGCCGGGCTTCAGCGTGGAGGCGTTGCTGCTCCGGTGGTGAGGGCGCACGGGAAGAGACCGCTCGCTGGCCCTCACCTGCGTCCTTGCCCGACCTTGGCTTGACTCGTCAAGGTCGGCTGTGCGGCGTGCTTGATCACCTCGGCGACGCGCGCAAAGCGGGCCTTCATGGGCGACCCCGGGCGGTAGGCTAGACCCAGCGTCCTTTTGGGCTCTGGCCCCGAGAGCCGCAGCACCGCGAGGTCACCTCGTCGATTCTCGATCGGCACCGCGAGCGAGGGGAGCAGCGTCACGCCGCGTCCACCCGCGACCATCTGCGTGAGCGTGGCGAGGCTCGTCGCCCGGAAGCCGAGCTCTTCGATCTTGGCTCGCTCGCAGTAGCTCAGGGCCTGATCGCGGAAGCAGTGACCGTCGTCGAGCAAGAGCACGCTCTCGCCAGCGAGCTCGTTCACCTTCACGGCCTGCTTGCGCTTGGCGAGGTGGTGATTGCGCGGCACCGCGAGCACGAAGGGGTCGCGCGCGATCGGCATGCGCTCGAGATCGCCGAGCTCGGCCTCCAGGGCCAGGAGAGCCGCGTCGAGCTCCCCGCGCTCGAGCTTGCTCACCAAGACATGGGTCTTGTCCTCCACGAACAGGAACTCGAGCTTGGGCAGCTCCCGGCGCAGCGCGCGCGCCATGTCGGGTAGGAGGTAGGGCGAGATGGTGGGGATCACGCCCAGCCGCAGCGTGCCCGCGAGGGGATCTTCGAACGCTCGGGCCGCGCTCAGCAGATCGTCGGCTCCGCGCAGGAGCGTGCGCGCGCGCGCGATCAGGGCTTCGCCCGCGGGGGTCACCAACACGGGCCGCCGTTCCCGTTCGAACAGCGTGACCCCGAGGGCGTGCTCGACCTGGGCGACTTGCGCGCTCAGGGAGGGTTGCGCGACGCGACACAGCTCGGCGGCAGCACGAAAGCTGCGCGTATCGGCCACGGCGACCAAGTACTGGAGTTGGCGGAGCGTGAACGGGTGAGGGGCCGATTCCATGACGGGACATGATCTATCACTTTGGGACAGCCGATGCGGGGCGGGTCGGCACCTGCGACAAAACGCCCAAGGTGCGTGGGCGGGGCCGCCGCGCAATCCCGCGGTGGGGCGCGCCCGATCGTGCTTTTTCGGGGCTTTTGGCGGCTCAAGCGCCGGATCACGCCCGCTTTTGATGATCTCCGGCCAGCTTCAGCTTGCCGGACAGACCCCTCGTCGCAAGCTTACCTGGATAGAGCGCCAGGATTTGCCGGACCTCCGGGTTTGGTGAAAACTCGCGCCCTCAGTGTCCGTCCACCTCGCTCGTGCCCCAGGCACGCGTCCTTTCCCCTTGGTCCCAGCGGTCAACGTCATGAGTCCACGCGATCACACGCGAAGCTGTCCGAGCTGCGAGCGCGAGCTGAGTGGCAGGGAACACTTTGGCGAAGGCGGGCTGACGGTGGTCTGGAAATGCCTCTGCGGCTGGGGTTCGGCGCGGACCGTGCCCGCGGCCAGCGCCTTGTCGAACGCGCGCAGCGTGGTCGCGGGACGTTCGGGCGAGCGTGAGCCGAGCGCACACGGCGCGTCGGAGGCGCGCATCCGGAAGTCGTCCGGCGTCCGTGAGAGGCCTGTCGACGAAGGTGCATCCGAGCAAGGCGCCCCCGCTGAAGGTGACCCAGCCCGCCACAAGGCGCGCGAGAGCGGTGGTGGATGAGGGGCACGCCCCAATCACCCCGCAGAGACAACCCGTGAAAGAGTGCAGGAGACAGAGATGAGTAACGCAGTCGAGAAGATTCTCAGCAACTATGCTGGTGAAAGCCCCGGTATCCTCGGCAACCTTCGCCGCCTGCTCAACACGGGGACCCTGGCCGGCACGGGCAAGCTCGTGATCTTGCCCGTCGATCAGGGCTTCGAGCACGGCCCGGCGCGCAGCTTCGCGCCGAACCCCGCTGGCTACGACCCCGAGTACCACGCGGCGCTCGCCGTCGAGGCCGGCTGCAACGCCTACGCGGCTCCGCTCGGCTTCATCGAGGCGGTGGCCGCCAAGTACGCCGGCCGCTTGCCGCTGATCCTCAAGGTCAACAACTCCGATTCGCTCGGCGGTCCCGCGCAGCCCTGCTCGGCGCTGACCTCTGGCGTGAAGGACGCCCTGCGTCTCGGCTGCACCGCCATCGGCTACACCATCTATCCCGGCTCGGGCCTGCGCAACGAGCAGTACGAGAACGTGCGCAACTTCATCGCCGAAGCCCGCGAGGTCGGCCTGCCGAGCATCGTGTGGTCCTATCCGCGCGGCGCCGGCCTCACCAAGAACGGTGAGACGGCCCTGGACGTGAGCGCCTACGCTGCGCACATCGCCTGCCAGCTCGGTGCCCACGTGGTCAAGGTCAAGCCGCCGACCGATCACATCGAGCAGAAGGAAGCCGCCAAGTTCTACGAGAAGATCCCGAGGGCCACGCTGGCGGAGCGCGTGCAGCACGTGGTGCAGGGCGCGTTCAACAACAAGCGCATCGTGATCTTCTCGGGCGGCGTCGCCAAGGGCACCGACGAGGTGCTCGAGGAGCTGCGTCAGATCGCCAAGGGCGGCGGCTACGGCAGCATCATGGGCCGCAACGCGTTCCAGCGCTCGCAGACCGACGGCCTCAAGCTCCTGCGCGACGCGATGGAGATCTTCAAGAACGCGTGAGCGAAGGCGGCGTGGCTCGCCTGGCGCGAGCGCGCAGGCGGCGGCGGGCGAGCTGGCTCGCCAGCGCTACGAACGCCAGACCGAAAATCCCCGTCCGGTTGGCAGGCGCTCCGGACACGGCGCAGCCCCCCTTTTTCGGGGGCTTCGTCGTTTGGGCGCGCGGCGCGCCCGCGTCGGCGGGGGCCGCTTTCGTGATGCGCACGGGGGTCACACCACCGCCGAGCTGGGCGAGGTCCTCGCTGGCGTCGGCCATGGGGCGTGTGCGCGAACAGGAGTGCACCGTGAAGCCGGCGTCGGCGCGCTGCGCGTACACCAGGTAGCTCTCGCCCCGCTCGAAGTGAAAGCCGCAGGCCGCGGACTCCGCATGGGTGGTGACGCTGACCGTCTCCGTGTCTTCGAGGTCCTTCCAGACCCGTACGACGCTCAGCGTGACCTTCTTCTTGGCCACCACCGGCTCGCTCCCCTCGCTGAAGTCCTCGATGGACACGACGTGTCCCTCGAACACGGCGGTCGCCTCCGCGAGGGCGTCCGACACCGAGTGCCCCGCGCATTTGCACGCGAAGGCAGCGCTCTCGAAGGTGAGCAGGAACAGGGCGAGGGTGAGCAGGAAGCGCATGGGAACGGGCATCGTCGGTTCCGGAATATGGCCGAAAAACCGCGCAGGCGGGCGGGCAAACTCCGAGGCCGCCCAGATCTGGCCGCGAAGTCGCGGAGATTGACAGGATCGGGGACGCCCACTACATAAGGCGCCTTCCCGGTTTCGGGAGGAGAGGTGGCCGAGTGGTCGAAGGCACTCCCTTGCTAAGGGAGCGTGGGTCAAAAGCCTACCGGGGGTTCGAATCCCTTCCTCTCCGCCGGTCGGCATCGATGGCAAAAAAGCTTTTTCTTGCCCGGTGTTGACATTCTCAAGAGCGTGGAGCATATCCACGCGCCCTGCGCCCGTAGCTCAGCTGGATAGAGCGTCGGTCTACGGAACCGAAAGTCGGAGGTTCGAATCCTTCCGGGCGCGCCAGTTCGAGGCAGGAGCCGAGAGGCTCCTGCCTCGCTGCGTTAAGGTCACCACGTGAGCCCCAGTGCCCTCGACGACGCGTTCATGGATGAGGCCCTCGCGGAGGCGGCCAAGGCCGGCGCGCGCGGAGAGGTCCCCGTGGGGGCCGTGGCGGTCCATGGAGGGCGCATCATCGGCCGCGGGCACAACTTGCGGGAGACCTCCCGGGACCCGAGCGCCCACGCCGAGCTCACCGCCATGCGCGCCGCGGCGGCCTATCTCTCCAGCTGGCGCCTCGTGGGCGTCAGCATCTACGTGACGCTCGAGCCCTGCCCCATGTGTGCGGGCGCGCTGGTCAACGCCCGCGTCGAGCGCCTCGTGTACGGCGCCGACGACCCCAAGGCGGGCGCTGTGAAGACGCTCTACCGGCTGCTCGAGGACCCGAGGCTGAACCATCGCCTCGAGGTGACCTCGGGCGTACGCGGCGAGGCGTGTGCCAAACAACTCCGAAATTTCTTCAGCAGCATCCGCGCGAAGAAGTAGAGCGCCGTACGCCGCAGGGAGAGCCCGAGGACGTAAAGCCTGCCCCCGGCCCCACCACGGGCCCGCAAATTAGGGTGGCCCCGCCACACGCTGATCTCCGCGACCGTTGCTCCCTTCCGGGCCTGGCGGGGTTGACGGCTCAGCGTTGGCAGGACCAAAAACACCTGGCGAACCAGGCGACTCACTCAATTATTCGAGTGGATCTCAGCGGAGAGGAAGGGATTCGAACCCCCGGTACATTGCTGTACACACGATTTCCAGTCGTGCACCTTCGACCACTCGGTCACCTCTCCTGATGCTGGCGGAGGGCACGGGATTCGAACCCGCGGTACCCTTGCGGACACACCGGATTTCGAATCCGGCGCCTTAAACCACTCGGCCAACCCTCCGCGGCCGAAGTTAGCAAAGGCCCCTTGGCTGTCAACGGCGTGTTTCCGCAGTCTTGGCGAGCTCGGACCCTCTTCTAGTCTCCGCCCGCGGCCCGCACCTGCTCGTCCACATCCTGGGCTGTCACGGGGCCGCGCGCCTGCGCCAACAGTCCTTCTGGCCCCCCCTGACGCGCGACCCACTCGCCGAGCGCGCCCATGGCCTCGGAAAGATCGACCTGGGCGGTGTACGCGAGATCCTTGGTGGCCCGAGAGAGATCGAAGAGCGCGCTGTGCCCGCGGTTCACGATCTTGGCCTGCGCCGCGCCGCCGTCCCCTCCCAGGCGCGCCTTGAGTGCGGCGAGCGCGTGGGCGAGCGCGAGCTGTCCGTCGAGCCTCGGCGGAGGGAGCCCGAGCGCGCTGCTCAGCCTCCCGTAGAACTCCCGCGCTTCGAGGAACTCCGCATCGGTGATGTAGTAGGCCCGCGAGGGGGCAGCCTCGGCGTCCGCCGCCAGCAACGCCGCCCGCGAGAGGTTCTCCACGTGGGTGGTGGCCACGATGTTGCGTCCGCCCCCGTACAGGGCGAGTCCGCGCGTTTTGCCCTCGCGGACGAGCGTCGCGAGCCCGTCGAACGCCCCCTCTCCCCACAGCAACGCGGGCCGCAGCGCGGTCACTTGCAGCCGGGCGTCGCTTTGGGCGAGCGCCAGCTCTTCGCCCATCAGCTTCGTCTGCGCGTGCGTGCCCAGCGGCGGATGCGGCAACACCCGCGCCTCGTCCCAGTGCATGCGATCGCCGGCGTGGAGCGAGACCTCGGCGCAACTGATGTGCACCACCCGCCGGACCCCCACGTGACGCGCAGCCCGCAGCACGTTCTCGGTCCCAGCCACGTGTAGCCAGCGCAGCACCCGCGCGGGCGCCTCGCCCGGAGGAAGTCCCGCCGCATGGAAGATCACCTCGCAGCCCTTGGCGGCCGCGGCCACTTCGCGCGGCAACGCGACGCTGCCGCGCGCGAGCTCCACCTCGGAAGGTACGCGGGTTCGGGCCCGCTCCGGATCGCGGGTCAAGCCCACCACGGCGTGACCCTTCTCGTGCAGCGTCCGGCACAGCGCGCTGCCCACGAATCCGCTGGCTCCTATCACCAATGCCTTCATGAACCTAGGTCCCCGCTCCCCGTGTGCTCGGCCGCCTTCGGGCGATTCGCGCTCTCTGTGCGACCGACCGTCTCGCCCGCTGCCGACCCGGCCTTCGTGCACGGAGGCACGCTGCATTAGCACGCGTGCGCACGGTCGAAAACAGTGGAGAAAAACAAGAATTCTTCCCGGACGAGGGAAGGCGTCCGCGCGCGCGTTGCTCCGCCGTCTTGCGTGCCCACGTAATGGAGTAATACGAAGGGAGGCCCCAGTGCAGGCACATGTCTCCGATGTCCTCTTTCACAAGGGACATCAGGTTCATAGCGTCCAGCCGGATGCCACGGTGCGCAGCGCCGTGGACATGATGGCGCGACTCAACATCGGCGCGCTGTTGGTCCTTTCGGCAAACAGGCACGTGATCGGCATTCTGAGCGAGCGCGACGTGCTCTGGCGGATCGTCAATGAGAGCCGTCCGCCGGAGACGCTCGTGGTCGAGGTGATGGAGGAGGACCCCGCGGTCGTCTCGCCGGATACGCACGTGCCAGAGGCGATGCGGCTGATGACCGAGCGCCGCATCCGTCACTTGCCCGTCGTGGACCGGGATCGCCGCCTGGTGGGCTTGATCTCGATCGGCGACCTGACCAAGTGGGTCACGCGCGATCTCGAGAACCACGCCTGCAATCTCGCGAGCTACATCTGCGGTGGCACGCGCGTGGAGATCGCGACCCTCCTCGAGTGAGCGCGGCGGTTCACTCGGCCGCCAGCGGCAACATGGGCTCTTCGGCCGGGAGGCGTGCGGCGAGCCAGTCGGCCCAGGCTTCCATGTAGGCCACCACGTGGTCACGGCGCGTGTAACAAAGCGAATCGACGCCCATTGAGCGCAGGATGCGGTCGTCGGTGAGCCGCTCGAGGTGGCCCATGTCCTCCGGGGCGAGCCCGAGCTCGAACAGCCGAGAGAGCACGTAATCGACCGGATATCCGCTGGTCGGACAGTACTCGAGGGCCTGTTCCTTCCAGTCGCCCGCCCGGGCAAACGCGGCATCTTGCAGCTCTCGCGCCGTGAACTGCGTCACCGTCTGCGCGAGGTGCCCGCAGTTGCATTGCCCGAAATGGGACCACTTGTAATCGGCGCCTTCCCGCAGGCGGCGCGCGGTGGTGCGCAGCGCGACGACGAGCTCGGCGGTAGGTTTGGCCATGAAACGACTCTACCAGGAGCGCCCCGGGAGAGCAGCGAGGCTAAGCTCTCGCGGTGGAAAAGATCGAGGCAGAACCCTTACCCCGGTGGCTCGCGCGCGAGCTGCCCTTCGAGCGCTACTACCTGAAGCTCGAAGAACATCGCTTGCATGTGATGGAGGCGGGCAACCCGCAGGGTCGGCCGGTGCTCATGCTGCACGGCAATCCGAGCTGGGGATTTCTGTGGCGCAAGGTGGCGCGTGAGCTCGCGGGCGAGCGGCTGCGCTTGATCATGCCGGATCTCGTGGGCCTCGGTCTGTCGGACAAGCCCCGCGATCCGAGCGTCCATCGCCTCGAGCGACACGCTCACTTGATCGCCACCTTGATGCAGGCCCTCGCGCTCGAGGACGTGGTGTTCGTGGGCCAGGACTGGGGAGGCCCCATCGGCCTGCTCGCCTTCGAGAGCGAGCCCTCGCGGCTCTCGGGGATGGTCCTCTTGAACACGGTGGTCGGGCCTCCGCGCCCTGGCTTTCGGCCCACCGCCTTCCACCGCTTCGCGCGCATGCCCGTGATCTCCGAGCTCGCGTTCCGGGGGCTCGGCTTCCCTCAGTCGATGTTGTGGGTGGTGCAGGGCGACAAGCGCAGCATTCGCGGCGACGTGGCCCGCGCCTATCGCTATCCCTTGCGGTCACGCAGGGACAACCGAGCTCCCCTCGCGCTCGCGCGCATGGTTCCGGACTCGCTCGAACACCCGAGCATCGCGACACTCGAGCGCGTCCAAAGGGTGGTGGAGGGGTTCACGGGGCCGGTGGAGTTGGTGTGGGGCGACCGCGATCCGGTGCTCGGCCGCGTCCGGACGCACCTCGAGCGCTCGCTGCCCCGAGCGCGCGTCACACGGACGAGCGCCGGACATTTCTTGCAAGAGGAGGTGCCGGGTCCGATCGCGGCGGCCATCCGTCGCGTGGCGCTCGGATGAGACCGTCAGCGCGAAAGCGCGCGATGCAAGGCCATCACGACGCTCGGGACTTCGGCAGGGTCGTTATGGAAGTGCGGCGCGAGGCGCAGGTGCCCATCGGGCGTCGAGGCGGCGACGCCTTGCTCGGCGAGCGCGCGCGCGACCCCGGTGAGTGAGACGCCCGCGGGCAGGCGCAGGGAGAGGATGGCCGAGCGTCGCGCCGCATCGGGGCAGCGTACGCTGGTGCAGCCGAGGTCGACTAGCGCGGGCTCGAGCGCGTCGAGGTACTGGCTCACGTGCTCGAAGATCTTGTCGACGCCGAGCCCCAGCAGGACCTCGAGCGAGGCGCCGAGCGCCGCGTAACCCACCGCGCTCAGCGCACCCTGTTCCACGAAGCTCGCGTTGCGGACGAGCAAACGATCGTAGCGCAGGTGCCCTCGTTCGTCGTCGATCAGAAAGCGGAATGCGTCGCTGTGTCCCGTCCAGCCCGCGAGTCCCAACGAGAGCTGGGCCAGGCGCTCCTTGCGCACATACAGGAGGCCCGCGCCCTCGAGGCCCATCAGGAATTTGTGACCCCCTGCGGCCAAGTAGTCGATGTCGAGCGCCGCGACGTCGAGCGGCACCACGCCCAGCGCCTGGATCGCGTCCACGAACAACTCCGCGCCATGGCGATGGCAGAGCTCGGCCATCTCCCGCAGCGGCATGCGCAGACCGGTCTGAAACTGCACCGCGCTCACCGCCACCAGGCGCACGCCACGTGCGAGCTCTGCGCGCAGCATCTCGAGGCCCTCTTCGCTGCTCCGGAGGAATGGCTCGAGGGAGAGGCGAACCACGGTCAAGCCGCGATCGGCCGCCACCAGCTGCCATGGGGTCACGTTGGCAGGAAACTCTCCCGCGAACACCACCACGCGCTCGCCGGAGCGGAAGGGGAGCGAGCGGGCGATGGCGACCACGCCGGCGGAGGTGCTCTGCACGAAGCCGATCTCCTCGGGGGTTGCGTTGAGGAGCTGCGCGGCGCGTTCGCGCACCGTGACGCGCTCGTGCATGCCTTCGATGGCGGCGCCGACACCCTTTTGCGCATAGCCCGCGAGACAGCGGGCGGCCGCTTGCTGCACGGGCGTGGAGAGCACGCCGACGGCGGCGTGGGCCAGGTATGCGCGCGCTTCCAAATCCGGGAAGAGGCCGCGGTCGGCGAGGCGAGGAAAGATCGAGCTCATGGGCCCACCTTAGCAGCCGAAGGCCACGGCGGATGGGGCTGGCGGGCGCCGCCGAGGGGCCGCCCATTTCGCGCATGGGCACGAGGAAAGGGCGCTGATCTGCGCGCGCTCGGCCGGGACCGCCCCGTGCACGCTCGGCACTTCCATGTTGGCCACCGTCCATTCTGCGTCCCTTTCCGGCATCGAGTCGCTCGCGGTGGAGGTGCAGGCGCTGTTCGGCAAGGGGCTGCCCGGCGTGGACATCGTGGGGCTCGGCGACACGGCCGTGCGTGAGAGCCGGGTCCGCGTGCGCGCGGCGCTGGAGAGCTCGGGGCTCGCGCTCCCCAGTCGTCACGTGGTGCTCAACCTCGCGCCGGCCGACGTGCGCAAGAGCGGCTCGGGGCTCGATCTCGCGATCGCGCTCGCGCTGCTGTGCGCGGGAGGCCTCTCCGCGCCGAGCGCGCTGCCTTCGACCCTGGTGCTCGGCGAACTTGCGTTGGGCGGAGAGTTGCGACCGGTGCGCGGCATGCTGTCCCACTTGCGCGGCGCCGAAGCGCGGGGGCTGAAGCAAGCCATCGTGCCGCTCGGAAACCTGCCCGAGGGGCAGCTCGTGCCAGGTTTCGACGTCCGCTGCGCCGCCACCTTGCGCGACGTCGTCTCACATCTGTGCGGGGAGCGCGCGCTGCCCAGGGCGCTTCCGCTGGCGGAAACACCCCCCAGCGCCCATCGCCTCGACTTGAGCGACGTGCGCGGGCAGCTCGCCGCCAAGCGCGCGCTCGAGGTCGCGGCAGCAGGTGGACACAATCTGCTCTTGGTGGGTCCTCCGGGGACGGGCAAGAGCATGCTCGCGCAACGCCTGGGCACGATTTTGCCGCGTCCGAGCGAGGAGGAGGCCCTGGAGATCGCCACCATCGCGAGCGCGGCCGGGGCGGCCACCCCGGCGCGCCTGGGCGACGTGGCGCGCCCCTTCCGCGCACCCCATCACAGCTTGAGCGCGGCCGCGTTGGTGGGCGGAGGAAACCCGATCCAGCCCGGCGAGGTCACGCTCGCGCACGGCGGGGTGCTGTTTCTGGACGAGCTCCCGGAGTTCTCGCGCACCAGCCTCGAATGCCTGCGCCCCACCATGGAGTCGGGACTCGCGGTCGTGGCCCGCATCCACGAACGCGTTCAGCTGCCGGCGCGCCCACTCGTGATCGCCGCCATGAACCCGTGCCCTTGTGGTTATGCGGACGACGCGCGCAGGTTGTGTATGTGCACGCCCGATCGCGTGGAGCGCTACCGTGGGCGTCTGTCGGGGCCCTTGCTCGACCGCTTCGACATGCACGTGGCGCTCAAGCCGGTGGAGGCGCGCATGCTGCGTGAGGGGGCGGGCGGAGAGCGCAGTGAGGTGGTGCGCGCGCGCGTGGAGGCGGCGCGGGAGTTCGCGCGGGCGCGCGCGAACGGGAAGGGTGAGCGGCTGGAGATGATCAGCGAGCGCACGGACACCGAGGCGCTGCGCTTGCTCGAGCGCGCGGTGGATGCTTTGGGGCTCTCGGTGCGGGCGTACACGAAGGTGCTCAGGGTAGGGCGCACGATCGCGGATCTCGCGCAGAGCGCGCGGGTGGAGGAGGCACACGTGGCGGAGGCGATTCAGTATCGGTTGCTCGATCGCGGGCGTGTGGAAGGAGGGGGTGGGGTGCGGGTTGGGTAGTCGGATCTCCCCTTCACCTTCCTAAACGACAAGGCCTCGTGCGCCGCGCGACCGTCGAGGCCGGCACCGCGCGCGTGTGCCTCTGAGCTCGTCACGAAAGGGACGCGCTGAGCTCTATGGTGGTCCCGGAGAGCGCCTTCGAGACGGGGCAGGTCTTCTTGGTCTCGAGCGCTATCGCTTGAAACTTGTCGGCGTCCACACCCGGGACCTTGGCTTGCGTCGTCAGCTTGATTTGGCGGATGGTGAAGCCTGCGCCGTCCTTCTCGAGGCTGACGGCGGCGTCGGTGTGGACGTGCTCGGGCGTGAGTCCCTGGCTCGACAGTGCCCCGGTGAGCGCCATCGAGTAGCACCCCGCGAGCGCTGCGCCGATCAGCTCCTCGGGGTTGCTGCCCTTCCCGCTTTGAAAGCGCGAGCTCAGCGAGAACGGCTCCTCGGCGCCGTGCGCCGGGTGCATGTTGCCGTGTCCGTCTTTGAGCGTTCCTTGCCAATCGGCAGAAGCCTTGCTGATACCCATGAGCTCCTCCTTCGCGAGGCGTGTGGTCTTCGGTAAACGCTTAGGTGGGCACCGCCTGCGGCCGAGCAACGCAAGATTCCGTACATGGAGTCGTTGGGCAGCCCTGCCAATCAGGGGCAACCGAGCCCGCGCGAGGGAGGCGCCCCCGGGCAGAGAAATGTGTTCGGATGCAGATGGTCCAGAACATTCGCGGTCGGCCGGGGTCTACCCCTCCCTCGGGCGCGCGGGGCTTACGCGACATACACTATGCTGCAAAGGTCAGAGGTGTTTCGCGATGAAAGCCATCGTCTACAAGCAGCATGGTTTGCCGCCCAGCGACTCCAACTCCCTCTACGACACCGAGCTCGCGAAGCCTGCGCCAGGAGCACGCGATCTGCTCGTGAAGATCCGCGCCATCGCCGTGAACCCGGTCGACACCAAGGTGCGCCGCAATGTTGCGACCGAGACCCCTCGCGTGTTGGGGTGGGACGCAGTGGGTACGGTGGAAGCAACCGGTGCGGACGTGACGCTGTTCAAGCCCGGCGCGCGGGTGTTCTACGCCGGCAGCATCGATCGCCCGGGCGCCTACGCCGAGTACAACTTGGTGGATGAGCGCATCGCCGCCCTGGCGCCCACGAACCTGAGCGACGCAGAAGCCGCGGCGCTTCCGCTCACGTCAATCACCGCCTGGGAGCTGTTGTTCGACCGTTTGGGCGTGCCAGAGGGCGGCGGCGACGGTGATGCGCTGTTGGTCCTGGGCGCCGCGGGCGGCGTGGGATCGATCTTGACGCAGCTCGCGCGCAAGCTCACGAAGCTCACCGTCATTGGCACGGCCTCGCGCCCCGAAACCCAAGCCTGGGTGCGCGAGCTCGGCGCCCACCACGTGATCGATCACAGCAAGCTCCTCACTGAAGAGCTCAAACAGACGGGCGTCGGCCCAGTGCGCTACGTCGCGAGTCTGACCCACACCGATCAACACTACCCGCAGGTGGTCGAAGCGCTCGCGCCGCAGGGCAAGCTCGCGCTGATCGACGACCCCACAAGCCCCATCGACATCATGCCGCTCAAGCGCAAGTCGCTCTCACTGCACTGGGAGCTGATGTTCACGCGGCCGCTATCTCAGACGCCCGACATGATCAAGCAGCACGAGTTGCTGACGCGCGTCGCGCAGCTCGTCGACGCGGGCACCTTGCGCACGACCCTGAGCGAGCACTTCGGCTCGATTTGCGCGGAGAACCTGCGGCGTGCCCACGCGCTGATCGAGAGCCACAAGGCCAAGGGAAAGCTCGTCCTCGAGGGGTTCTGAGCCGGCCGGCTCTGAGTCGGTTCAAAGTCCGCGCCATGACGCGCGTCGCCCTTGCCCCGCGAGCTTGCGTTCGACGCGCTACTCGATGACGATATCGGTCTGAACGGGGCTTTTCAGCCACTGCGCGATGAACTCAATCTCTTCTCTCGTGTCGACCGCCAGGCAGCCCCTCGTCCAGTTTCCGACCTTGCCTTTTGCAGACAACATCTCGCGCGGATCTTTCGCTGGGCCGTGCAGCCCGACAGCAAAACCGGTGAAGCCCTGCGCGCGTTGGTCAGGCGTCGGATAGGCGATCGGAATGAAGATGTGGTAGGTCTCGCTCGACCGGGGAACGCCGAGGCCATAGCGTCCAAGGGGGGTCTTGAGATCGCCCTCACGCATCTTGCCTACACCGTTGCGACCGATGCGCAGCTGATAGGCGCGGTGCATGCGGTCGGAGTCGCAGAGCAAGAGTGCCTGGTTCTTGGTGAGCGCAAGTACCAGGCGGCCTCGGCCCACGCAGGCATCCGGCTCTACACCGAGCGAAGCCGCTACTGTGCTCGGCGCTGCAGCGCTTGGGGGCTCGCTCTTGGCGGCGGTCCCCCCCGGGGCGAGAAGGGGGCTGAGAAGAAGCAACCAGCCGGGCACACGAGACGCGCAGGCCTTTCGTGGCGCAAAGAGCGGCGAAGCCAGTCGCGCGATGCCAAGCAAGACAGGACCCGCGAGGCGGAAGCTACTACGCATGCGCCCATCATTGCAGCAACGGCCTCGGTTGTAGTCTGAACAAACGCCCAGAGCGCCCGAACCGGTTGTCGCAGCTCCGTTTCCGCGAACTCGTCGAGCTTGCGCACATAGGCGTTTGCGAAAGCCGCGAACGCCCCTAGAGTCGGGCCATGCAATCGCTGCGCCTGTTTCGGTTGGTGGCCTACATCGAGGGCATTTCTTACGTGCTGCTCGTCTTTGTCGCCATGCCACTCAAGTACTGGGCGGACTTCCCCATGGCGGTGCGCGCGGTTGGCGCGGCCCACGGGGCGCTGTTCGTCTTGTTCATCATCTTGCTCGTGAGGGCAGCCAGCGAGTGCAACTGGCCAGCCACGCGCTGGGTCGTCGCCTTCTTGTCGAGCCTCGTTCCTTTCGGGACGTTCGCCTTCGACAAGTCGCTCAAGCGTGAAATCGAGCACCTTGCGAGCGATGTATCCGGCGCCGCACGCGAGTTGTCGCTCCGCTGAGCGCCAATGGCTGGCAAGAGCTCACGGCCGCGTTGCCGGCTCAAGCAAAGAATGCCTGGCGCCGCATGAAGTCGGGAAAGCCCGCCGGGCTCGCGAACATGGCGAGTTCGGCGGTGGCGTCGTCTGGGAACGCACCCACCGCGCGCAGCTCGGGGATGACATTCAAGAGGCCCCGCGCGACGAGGGGAAAAGAGGAGTCGCGTGCGGGCCAGCGCGGCCGCGTTCATGTGCATGCGGTTGAAGCTGATGTGGCCGATCTCGTCGACCAGGACCTCGACAATGCGCATCTTCGATGCTGTCGCGGAGCTCCGTCGGGTCCAGGGCGATATGACAACGGGTCTCAGTCGTCCTCTTCCACGAACGCGCGGATGTCGCCGAGCGCGCGCTCTGTGCCAAAAGGTCCCACCAAACTCGAGGATCTCGCGCAAGGCGCGGTTGCAACGGCGTTCCATTTTGCGCATTGTCAGGGTACTGCCAAGTGAGGTGACGTCATCGCCCACGGCAAGGGAGCGCGCACGTGGGGAGGGGCCTCGCCTGAATGCGCTCCAAGTGAGTGTATAGAACGATGCACAACAGTAGGTGGCTCGGCTCAGTGCTTGGGGTGGCGTTCTTCGCCGCGTGTGGAGGTTCGGGAAGCTCGCCAGCTGATCACAAGGTGAGCGACGCGTCGACTGACGACACCGACAGCGGAGAGCACGTCGTCGATGGTGGCACCGGCGATGCTACGGATGGTGGCGGCGACGCTGCTCCTGATGAGGAAGAGGGCGGCCCGATCTTCCCCGATGAGCCCGTGGTGACCCAGTACTGGATGCGCACCGATATCGATACGACGATGGGGATCGGCGTGGAGACCGGGACGATAACGCTCTCGGCCTACTCGCTCGTCGCCGTCACGCGCAGCAAGACGGGCTACGAAATGGTCGACCTTCAATGTCAGGTCGCGGCGAGCAACGGCAAATGCGGGGAGCAGTCCGCGTTCTGCGAGACGGTAGACGTCGAGGCTCACGAGGGGCAAGCCTACGCTCCATCGCATCGAACACTGGCCTTCGACGGCAATCGCTGGACTTCGTCCGCGTGTGCGCAAGCGGTGGGCTGGAAATGGAGCTGCACAGAAGACGCGCCGGAGACCGCGCCTCCCACCAGCGAAGACGACCCCTTGGTCTACAACCCTGGCGTTGACCACCCGATGGACTTCCTCCCAGGCGTCGACATGACGATTACGTTTGCTGGAGGGTCCTTGGACGAACCGTACTGGTGCCTCACCGCGGCAGCGCAGAAGGTCGATGTCATCTATTCTGGCGACCTCGTGAATGGCGACCTCGCGCTTACCGGTGTGGTCACGGACAACGGTTCGGTACAGGGCCTGCTCAACGACTATTGCGGCACCTTTGAGACGCCCAAGGCGCAAGGCCCGGGGACACTTCGCCTGGTCAACAAGACCTTCCAGGGTGGAAGCGATGCGTCCCAGTGGACCTGCCCAACCCTCGCGGAATTTCAGGCGGCGTTCAACGACGGGTAGTTGTCGCGTTTGGCGACGGCAACCCAGCGCGCCGACGCGGGCTGAAGCCGCAGCCTGAACCTGACCCTGAGCCTGAGCCGCAACCTGAGCCTGAGCCTGAGCCGCAGCCCGGCTCGGATGACGAGGAGGAGGAAGCCCCAGGCGAGGCGGAGACCGGCAAGAGCAGCGGTGGCGGATGCAGCGCTCAGGGCGCAACTCCTCAAGGCTCATCGTGGTCCATGGCGGGCCTGCTCGCCATGCTCGGGCTCGCCGCGCGCAGGCGCCGCGCCGCCAAGCCAGCTGAGGACCCCCGCTGACGACACCTCGCGGGGTTTGTCGCTGTAGTGGAGAGACTACTGGGAATATCGATCCCTGCTACGTGGTTGAAGCCCAAACACAGGATCGTATTTGCGATCCGGTTTGCCCCGTGCGCTCGCGTCGTTCGCCAGTTTGCGTGGCGATATCGCTGGCGTGCCAACGCGCAAAGTCGGATGGTAGTGTGACCCGGGACAGGTGGGGACGCGCGCCCGGCTCGCTGGCGAGCTTCCCCGCTTGGACCAGGCGGTAATGCGCACTCCGTGCTTGCCGTGGCGAAATCAGGAGCTTGAGGCGAGCGTTCGAGGAGCTCGAGAAAGCACGGCTACATGCCCTTTCCAGATGAGTATTTGCGGTCCTTGCAGGGGGGCGCGAACGGTGGCGCGCCTTTCGGCCAGTTCTCGTTTTCCTGGCGCTCAGTCGCCATTTTCGTTCTGCTCGTGCTGTTGCTATGGGGAGGCTACACGAGCTACTACACCGTGCAGCCAGAGGAGCGCGCGGTCATCAAACGGTTTGGAGCGGTCATCGCCCAGACGGACCCCGGTCTTCATTTCAAGCTGCCGTTCGGGATCGACGAAGCGCAGCTCGTGCCCACGGAGCGGGTGTTGAAGCAGGAGTTCGGCTTTCGCACGGTCGCCGTGGCGGAACGATCGGAGTACGAGACCCGAGGTTTGGAGGCGGAATCTCTCACCCTGACAGGGGACCTCAACATCATCAAGGTCGAGTGGGTCGTGCAGTATCGGGTCGCCGACGCGATCAAGTGGCTGTATCGCATTCGCGAGCCAGAGCAGACGTTGCGCGACGTATCGGAAGCGGTGATGCGGCAGATCGTGGGCAATCGCCTGGGTAGCGAGGTACTCACCGTTGGCCGCGTCGAGATCGCGGCCCAGGTACGCGATCAGATTCAAGAGATCATGGATGGCTATCAGGCAGGCGTTACCGTGATCACGGTCGAGCTACAGGACGTGCTGCCCACGAACCGCGTGCAGCCGGCTTTCAACGAAGTCAATATCGCCCGCCAGGAACGCGAGCGCATGATCAACGAAGCGGAGAAGCGTAGGAACCAGGTCATTCCCAGGGTGCGCGGACAGGCCAACCAGCTGGTGGCCGAGGCGGAAGGCTACGCAGCGGAGCGCGTGAACAACGCGCACGGCGAAGTGGCGCGTTTCAACGACATCCTCGCGCAGTATCGCCAGTCTCCCGAGGTCACGCGACGGCGCTTCTTTCTCGAGATGGTGAATCAGGTACTGCCCAAGGCCGGGCAAGTGCTCGTGGTACAGCCGGGCCAACAGAGCCCCTTGCCCCTGCTGGACGTCGGCGCAGCCGCCAAAGCCATCAGAGCGATCCCTGAAGGTGCCAAGCCATGAACGCGTTTACCAAACAGCTCAGACTTTGGGGCTCCGTTGGTGCCGGCATTGCGTTGCTGGTAACGCTGAGCTCAGCGGCCTTTACCGTCGACCAGGCCGAGCAGGCCATCATCGTCGAGTTCGGAGAGCCCAAGGGCAACGTCATCTCCAGCGCCGGTCTGCACTGGAAGAAGCCCTTCATCCAGGAGGTGCGGCGCTTCGATAAGCGCATGCTGATCTGGGACGGCGATCCGAACCAGATCCCTACGCGTGGACGAGAGTTCATCAGTGTGGAGACCACCGCCCGTTGGCGCATCGTGGACCCGCTGCAGTTTCTCAAGAGCGTGCGCGACGAGGTGGGTGCGCTCTCGCGGCTCAGCGATATCATCGACTCAGTGGTCCGCGACAAGGTGTCCAACACCGAACTCGAGGAGATCGTGCGCTCCAGGAGCTGGAAGCCCGATCCCAGCGTCATCGAAGACGAGGAGGTGGTTCGTACCGATGTCGACCTCACCGCCGCGCCCAAGAAGGGGCGCGAACAGCTCACGCGAGAGATCTTGGTCGACGCGCAGCAAGGTATCACCGCGCTCGGAATCGAGCTGGTCGACGTGCACATCAAGCGCCTGAACTACATCGACGAGGTTCGCAGCAAGGTCGAGGACCGCATGATCGCAGAGCGGCAGCGGGTCGCGGAGCAGTTTCGCTCGGAGGGCGCTGGACGCAGCGCCGAGATCGATGGGGAGACCGAACGTACGCAGCGCGAAGTGCTCTCCAAGGGCCAGCGTCGGGCTGAAGAGATTCGCGGTCACGCCGACGCCGAGGTCACCGCTATCTACGGAGATGCGTACGGCAAGGACCCCGAGTTCTACGCGTATTTCCGCACCCTGGAGAGTTACGCCAAGGGGATCGGCGCCAACACCACCCTGATGCTGCGTAGCGATTCCGACTTCTTCAAGTATCTCGAGAACATCGCGCCGCGTCGGCGCTGAAGCGAAACGCCCCATCAAGTCGGCTGCCGCGCGGTGGTAGGAGCGCTGGGCAAGCAGAGCGCAGCGCCGAGGCGCACTGGATGATCTCTAGCGAACTCGTGATGTGAGCGCGCTCCAGAGAATTCGGGAGAAAGGGGGCGAGCCCGCGTACTCTTTGTTACAGTCGGGGCCATGGATTTCTCCGCTCTCTCCTCGTCACTCCGAGACCATCCATGGGCGCTCACGGCGCTGCAGCTCTCGCTGGTCGCGCTCACGGTCGGGCTCGCCCAGGTGCTCGCTCGCTCCTTGCTCGTCGCTGCGGTCACCCACGCCGTGCGCGCCACACCGACGACCTGGGACGACGCCCTCTTGAACTCGAAGGTGCTCTCGCGGCTCGCGCAGGTTGTGCCGGCGCTCGTCATGTACTACGCGGTCACCTTCGTGACCGGCCTGCCTGAGGCGGCCGTGGTCGTCATCCGCAGCGTCGCGAGCGCCTATGTCGTGCTCGCGGTCGCGCGCTCGCTCGGGAGCCTGCTGAACGCGGTCAACGACGTGTACGAAAAGCGCGACCCGGAGCGCGCGCGCGCCCGGCCGATCAAGGGCTACCTGCAGGTGGCGAAGCTGCTGCTGTACCTGATCACGGCCGTCTTGGTCATCGCGACGCTCTTCCACCGCGATCCGCTGCTCCTGCTGTCGGGCCTGGGTGCGATGACAGCGGTCCTGATGTTGGTCTTCAAGGACACCATCCTGTCGCTGGTCGCGAGTGTCCAGCTGTCGAGCAACGACATGTTGCGCGTGGGCGACTGGATCGCGATGCCGCAGCTCGCAGCAGATGGCTTCGTCATCGATATCTCGCTCCACACCGTCAAGGTCCAGAATTGGGACAAGACGATCACCACAATCCCCACCTGGCGGCTGATCAGCGAGAGCTACAAGAATTGGCGTGGCATGTTCGAGTCCGGCGGGCGCAAGATCCAGCGCGCGCTGTACCTGGATCAAGCCTCCGTTCGTTTCCTCTCGGACGCGGAGTGCGCTCGGTTGCGGCGCTTTTCGCTGCTGCACGACTACCTAGATCGCAAGCACGAGGAGATCCGCGCGTGGAACGAGGCGCTTTTCGGCCAAGGCAAGGACGTCGTGAACTCGCGTCGACTGACCAACCTCGGGACCTTCCGCGCCTACATGCAGGCGTACATCGAGGCACACCCCGGGATTCACACGGAGATGTTCCGGCTGGTCCGTCAGCTGCAACCGGGCCCCACCGGGATTCCGCTCGAGATCTACTGCTACACGGCGAAGACCGCCTGGGCGGACTACGAAGGCATCCAGGGCGACCTCTTCGATCACCTCTACGCCGTGCTGCCGGAGTTCGGCCTGCGCGTGTACCAGCAGCCGAGCGGCGCGGATGTGGTCCGGGCCCTGCGCGCGCCGACCGCGCCCGAAGGCGAACCGTTGCCGGAGGTTCGCGCCAACGCGCTAACGTCGTGACGCAAATCGGGAATATCGACCGCTGTCACGTGTTTGAAGCCCAAACGCAGGATCGTGTTAAGATCCCATTACCGCGTGCGTTCGCGTCGTTCGCCGGTTGCGCGACGACGTGTCGCCAACGCGCAGAAAGTCGTGGGTGAAATTGAAGGGACGGAGGGCGTTGATCCTCGGGTGGCGAGGAGGCGTAGGCACGGCGCTCGTGGGCCTGCTCGCCGATCACCCGATGGGCCGAGCGTTGGTCGCTGAGCTGGAAGCACTTTTTCTTCTCGATGCCGAACCAGGAGCGCCGCCAGAGCGGCTGGCTCTTGCGCAGCGGCTTCCTGCGCGCGTCATCGACGCGCGTACGTTGCGCGAGGTGTTGGTCACGCATCGCATCGATCAACTGATCGAGATCGCGTACGTCAATACGTCCCAAGTCATGGAAGTCTGTGCCGACGTGGGAACAGACTATGTCTGTACGAGCATCGGAGAGGAGAGTGACGATCCCGCCGCGAACCGCGTCATGATCGGTGCCCAAGAGCTGTTGCTCGCGAAGCGGCCCAGTCCTCGCGGAAGTCACTTGATCGGCGCCGGCATGAATCCGGGCGTGGTGAACGCGCTGGTGCTTGCCGGCCTCGACGAGTTTGCTCAAAGGGTCGGGACGCGCGCCGATGTGGAGGCGCTCGACCTCTACGGCATCTACATCACCGAACAGGATACCACGGAGCTACAAGCGGGATCCATCGCGCCGGGTGTGTTCGCGGGCACCTGGTCTCCCCGGCACTTCTTGGAGGAGATGCTCGAGCCCGAGGCGATGATCTACCGAGATGGGGAGCTGGTCGCGCTCGATCACGCGCCGCACCGGCGCGAGTACGCGGTGCGCTGTGGCGCTGAGGATGTGGCGGCCATGGTCGTTCCCCATGAGGAAGTCGTCAGTCTCGGACACGCGTTTCCTTCGGTGGAGATGGCCTTTCTCTACGCGCTGGCGCCCGCCGCGAAGGCGTCGCTCGCGCGCTACCCGGATCGCGCGGCAGGCGATTGGCGGACCCAAAAGCTCTATCCTCCCGACGAGTACCGCCTTCGCGGCCAAGATCGAGTGGGTGTGCTGTTGTGCAGTCGTAAGTACGGCGAGCTGTGGGTGGGATTCGCCACCGCCGTCGAGCTAGGGTTGCGGTACGGGACGAACGCTACGCAGCTTCAGGTTGCAGCTGGTCTGCTGGCCGGTTGGGGCATGCTCGGGAGCTTTCGCGGCATGCAGGTGGTCGAAGCGCTGCCGTGGCGCCCTTACCTGACCCGGGTGGAGCAGGTCCTGGGGCCGCGGCATAGCTGCTACGTCCCCGACGCGCCTGTGCGGCGCTTGGAGTCCCGGCGCATCTGAGCTTGAGGCCTTTCGCGCTCGCCCGAGGTCAGCGCGGCTGGAGGGTGTTGTGGCCCGCTCGGCCGAGCTCGTCGTCGCTGCGCCGCCGAAAGTGCGGTGCGAGCCACTTCGCCACGGGCGCTTGCTCGGGCGTGAGCGCGTCACGGAGCACACAGCCCTCCGCCGGGTGGGAGCTGAAGCGTGAGCGTTGGGTCAGCTCTTCGAGGCGCTTCACGTCGCCCACGATCCCGGTAAACAGGGAGGGCGGTGTGGCGAGCCCGGCTTGCGCGCACAGCGCGTTGCGTGCCGCGAAGCCCGCGAAGCCGGCGCTGGGCGACCAGAAGTCCAGCACCACCAGCCAGGCGGGCAGGGCGTCGTAGACCACGGAGTGTTGACGCATGAGCCACTCGGCATAAATCACGGGCCATGTCGCGAGCACGGTTTCGAACGCAAAAGCCTGCTCTCCGAGGTAGGCGCGGATGCGGCCGAGCTGCCCGCCGCGGTCCTTCTCGGTCTTGCCGGAGCGCGCGTAGGGTGTGGGCCAGCCCATCTCGTTGCGGGCGATGGCGATGTTGAAGCCGTCCAGCTTCTCCTCGACCAAGAGCGTCGTCGTCGCCAGCAGCCGCGACGCCTGCGAGCTCGGCATGACCTTGTCGTCCGCGTCCATGCCGGGTTGCGGGAAGAGATGGGCGATGCGCGGGTAGGGCGGCGGGATCACGGCACGCGATCGTAGCAGGCGAGCTGGGCGTCCTTCGACCAGATGTACACGCGCTCATCCGGGAACTTGTCGCAGAGCACTTGCCACTCCTTGTAGATCGTCAGGTCCCCGAGCCCTGAGCCCTTGCCTCGGGCATCCACCGCACAGGCCCATTCGGGGAACTCTCCCAACCAGGTCAAGAGGCTCGCCCGATCGACGAACGCCGTCGCCGTGAAAGGTGTGGTCCCCGCGATCGCCCGCGTGACCTGCTCGACGAAGCGCTGCGCCGCGCGCCAGCGGGCGCCGCCGTTGCCGTTCTGGCCGATGTGATTGCCGGTCTCGAGGATCGTCGTCATCGGCAGCACCAGGTTTTCGTTGGCGAGGATCCGCGTTTGCAGCTCGCGCTTGATGGCCTCTGGAGCGGAGCTCATGTTCGGAACGCGCAGGATCTCGCAGAAGACGCTGGTGTCCAGGATGCACACGGTCACGGCTCCTCCGGCCCAGCCATCAGCGAGTCGACCCATTCGAGGGCGCGCCTGCGCGCGGTCTCCTCATCGAGCGGCGGCGCCTTCACGTAGCGCTCAACGACCCCTTGCGTGATCAGCGTGCCGAGCGGACCATCGGCCACGATGGACGCGTAGCGGTCGAGGTCACGCAAGCGCGCGAGCCGCGAGTCGCCCCCAGGGCCCCGGTAGCAAACGGTGACGGCCGGCAGCGCCGACGCCGGCAGCGCATCCAAGAGCGCGGGGTTATGGCTCGTCAAGAGGATGCGCAGCTTACGCCGCTTGGCGACCTCCTGGATCCCGCACAGCAGCATGGTCGCGCGGCTCGGATGCACCCCGTTGTCTATCTCCTCGATGACCACGAGCGAACCCTCGGCGACGCTGAGCAGCGCCGCTGCCACCGCCAAGACGCGGAGCGTGCCGTCCGAGAGCAGCGCCGCCTCGCACCCCTGCTCCACTTGCCCGAACGTCTCCACCAGCTCGAGCAGCACCTCGTCACGCGGGGTGGTGAGAAAGCGAACGTCGCGGATGTCCTGCTCGGGCAAAGAGCGGATGAACTGCAACACCTCTTCCTTGCGGCCCTGGCCCTCGCACAAGTCGTGCAGCACCGCCGAGACGTTCGCGCCGTCGCCCTGCATGGGTAGCTCGGAGCGATAGCTGTAGCCGCGCATCTTCGAAGGGTTCGGATCCAAGAACAGGACCGCTCCCAGCCACCTCTGCACCGCCGCGTTGGCCATGGGGATCAGGCGCTGCGCGTCCGCGTGCTCGGCGCCGAAGCGTGCCGGCGAAATGAGTTGCACAAAGACCGCTTGCTGGTCTGCGCAGAACACCTGCGGTTCGTTCTCGACGTCCGCGAAGCTGTTGTACGCGACCGTGAGTTGGTTCTCGTGCGCCGCCGCGGGCTGAAGCACGCGGTACAGCGGCCGCGCGTGCTTCTCGGGCGCTGACAGCGACTCCGAGACGACGTGGATTCCCGTGGCGGTGCGCCCGAGCCCCATGTCGAGTTCGAGCCGTCCGAGCTCCCCGATTTCGTCCAGCACGCAGCCGAGGTGGAACACGGGGTCGGGCGCCTCGCGCATCCGCGTGAGGCTGTGCACCGTCCCGCGCAGCCGCAGCTGCCGATTCTTCATGGCCGCCTGAATGCCCTCGAAGCGACCGTTGCTCGCGATCCACGAGAGCATCTGAATGGCCTCGAGCACATTGCTCTTGCCCGAAGCGTTCACGCCGACCAGCAGGGTCAGTTCAGCGAGGTGGAGCTCCGCCTGCTCGACGCTCTTGAAGTTTCGAATTCGTATCGATCTGAGCACGGTGCCCCCAAAATCCCAATGCTGCGATCTTACCCGAATGCTCCTAGGTTCGCTGCTCGCGGCGCGGGGCCGAAAAAGCGTCCGCATCCGGCGTGGCTGGACGGCAGCAGCGCGCACGCCGCGGACCTAGACAGCGCAGAAAGGCATCGAGGTCGCAGCGCGCACTTGGAGTGCCCCGGAACTGGCTGCGCGTTGGATATCGCGGTGAGTTCGAAATTGTTGTGCGCTGGTAATCGCTGTCGCCGCCATGCGAACGCGCTCAACTTCGTCCATGGCTGTTCAACTTCGGGATTTCGAATGTCCCTCGTGTTTTTCCGCGAGAAATTTCGTCGAATTGCGCTTCGATAGCACCGGAGAAGCCGTTGACTGGGCCCATGCAATGGTCGCACTCTTGGGCTACTGATTGTCGGCCACAGCGTGCAGGTTTTATTGATCATGAATGAAGACATTCGAGACATCCTCCGACGGCACGCGCGCCTTAGCGTCGACGCGTCAACCATCAGCGAGGATGCCGACCTCTATGCAGCGGGACTCACCTCTCACGCGACCGTGAACCTCCTGGTGGCGCTCGAAGACCACTTCGGCGTGGAGTTTCCTGAGCGCATGTTGCGTCGTCGGGCATTCGAGAGTATCGCCGCGATCCGCGCGTCGATCGTCGAGCTTACGGGCGCCCCTGTGAGCCCGTAGTAGGTCGCGAGCTTTTGGAGACTAGAAGAAAGCAGGGCTATGTCCTCTGGTGATTTTCACCGTGTACGCGAGGAAATTATCGCGCGCGCGAAGTGCGTTTCGGCCGAAGTCGCGGCCAAGCACGCAGACGATGTCGATCAGAACGCGCGTTTTCCGCTCGAAGCGCTCGAAGCCTTGCGCAAGGAGCGCCTGCTCGGCTGCGCGATTCCGGTGGAGCTCGGCGGTGAAGGCTCGGGGCTCGCGGAGCTCGCGGAGATCTGCAGCACTTTGGCTCAGGCCTGCGCCACCACGGGCATGGTGTTCGCGATGCACCAGATTCAAGTGCTGTGTATCCTGCGGCACACGGGCAGCGAAAAGCCGAACTGGCCGTTCTGGCGCGAGTACCTCACCGACTGCGCAGAGCGACAACGTTTGATCGCGTCGGCCACCAGCGAACTCGGCGTCGGCGGCGACATTCGCACCAGCAAGTGCGCAGTGGAGCGCACCCCGGAAGGCATCACGCTCAACAAGCAAGCTTCTGTCATCTCCTACGGTGCTTCGGCCGATGACATCCTGGTGACGGCGCGTCGTGACCCCGAAGCTCCCCCCAGCGATCAGGTGCTGGTGTTGGTGAAGAATGGTGAGTTCACGCTCGATCGAGTCGGCGCCTGGAACACGTTGGGCATGCGCGGTACCTGCAGCTTCGGCTTCATGCTGAAGTCCCGGGCCACGGCGGACCATGTTTTGCCCGTGCCGTTCGCGGAAATCTCCGCGCAGACGATGCATCCCGTCTCGCATATCCTCTGGACCCACGTCTGGCTCGGCCTCGCCACGGCCGCGGTGTCTATCGCGCGCAAGTACGTGCGCGCCGAGGCTCGCAAGAATCCAGGCACGGTCCCTCCCAACGCCATGCGGGCCGCGGAGCTCGTGAACCACCTGCACAGCTTCCGCGGAGCTATTCGTGAAGCCCTACACGAGTACGGGGAGCGCTGCGATTCGCCCGATGACCTGGCTGCGCTCGGCTTCTCCATCCGTATGAACAACCTCAAGATCGCCGCTGCCGAGGAGGTGGTGCCGATCGTCGGCGAGGCCATGGGGATCTGTGGCATCAGCGCGTACCGTAACGACTCGCCCTATTCGCTCGGACGCTACCTACGCGATGCGCATGGTGCGGCGGTGATGATTCTCAACGACCGCCTGTACGGCAACAACGCGTCGCTGCTGCTCGTGAGCAAAGAGGACTAATCACATGTCTGCCGAGGCTCAGCAAAAATTTCTCGATGAGTTGTTCGCCCATGGCGTGCTCGTGGATTGCGGCGTCCCAGGGGTGTACGGCCGCAGCGCCATGTTCGAAGGCATCGTAGAGAGCCTCGGCCGCTACATCTCCCGCGTCGGAGCCGATGACCAGGCCACCGCGGTGCGCTTTCCGCCGGTGCTCAATCGCAAGCACTTCGAGCGCAGCGGCTACCTCAAGAACATGCCGCAGCTTGCGGGTAGCGTGCACAGCTTCATGGGTGAGCAGAAGGACCATCTGCAGCTGATCCAGGAGCTCGAGGAAGGAGCCGACTGGGCGCACCATCAGAAGATGACCGACTTGGTGCTCACACCGGCCGGCTGCTACCCTCTCTATCCGACGCTCGCGGGAGATCAGCCCAGCGAAGGGCGTCTGATGGACGTGTTTTCGTACTGCTTCCGGCACGAGCCTTCGGTGGATCCAGCGCGCATGCAGATGTTCCGCATGCGTGAGTACGTGCGCATTGGCCGGCCCGCGGAGGTGACCGCGTGGCGCTCGCGCTGGCTCGACCGCGGTCTCGAGATGATGCAGGCCCTCGGCCTCAACGCGCACATCGCGCTCGCCAACGATCCGTTCTTCGGCCGCACGGGGCGCATGTTGGCGGCCAACCAGCGCGAGCAGGAGCTCAAGTACGAGCTCGTGGTACCCATCACCTCGGAGAAGGATCCCACCGCCTGCCTGTCGTTCAATTACCACCAGGAGTTGTTCGGCACGCTGTACGAGATTCGGGTTCAGGGCCAGGCAGCCCACACCGGCTGCGTCGGTTTCGGCATGGAGCGCGTGACGTTGGCGTTGCTCAAGACCCACGGGCTCGATCCGAAGGGATGGCCAAAGTCCGTCAGAGAGAGGCTCTGGCCGTGAAGCTCGAGCTCTTGCCGCTCGACGCGAGCTCGTACCAAGCACACGCGCTGCATCGTGGGGATCGGGCTTGGCTCGAGACGAATTGCTACGTGGACCTGTGGATCGAAGTACTGCATGCGTTCGGCCATGACCCGCACGCTTCGCTCGCCTTCACGGTGGGCCTGGACTTCGAGGGCGATCAATGGCTGTTTTTCAAGCAGCCCACGCGCGATCTGCTCGACCTCTACGGAATCGACGTGCAGGAGCTCAACATCTGGCGAGGCCTGCTCGGACACGTGGTGGAGCAGGTATCTCGTGGTCGACTCGTGATGGTCGAGGTCGATGCGCACTATCTGCCCGACACGGCAGGCGTCACCTACCAGATCGGGCACAGCAAGACCACCATCGGCATACAGAGCATCGATCGCGAGGCGGGGAAGCTTGGCTATTTCCACAACGCGGGCTACTTCGAGCTCGCTGGCGACGATTTTGCCGCGCTGTTTGGCGTAGGTCGCGAGGCTGCGGCGGACGAACTGCCTCCTTACACGGAGTTTGCGAAGCTCGAGCGGGCCCACGGCGGCACGAACGAAGAGCTCGCCGCGCGCTCCGTCGCCCTGCTCACCAAGCATCTGGCGCGCAGCCCTTCACAGAATCCGGTGACCCGCTTCAAAGAGCGCTTCGAGCGTGACCTGGTGTGGCTCGGGGCCGAACCCCCCGACAGCTTTCACAAATATGCTTTCGCGACCGTGCGTCAGGCCGGTGCCTGCTACGAGCTCGCGGCGTCGTACATGCGCTGGCTCTCCGAGCACGGTGAGCGCGGGCTCGATGTCGCTGCACGGGCGTTCGAGACCCTCGCCAATCAGTCGAAGGCGCTGCAATTCAAGACGGCGCGCGCGGTGATGCTCAAGCGCCCCGTGGACTTCGCACCCATGCTGAACGCGATGGAGCTCGCCTGGACCGAAGCCATGGCCGAGCTCCAGAGCAAGTACCTCGGGGCTTCTGTGACATGCGCCGTCTCAACGAAGTAGGGATCGAACTTTCCTCCTTCGAACTCGTGAGCACCCAGCCTGGGCTCCACAGTGAGCCGTCCGCCGTGGATTTTACGGACGCATTGACCGCCTCTGCACCGGCCACCGTCGGAGCCGCGCTCGCGGCAGCCAAGCGACTCGACCTCGACGCCCCCCCGAACCTCGACGCAAGCGACCATTGGTTTCGCGCGCGGCTTCCGGCCGGTCTGCCACCTGGCCCGCACAGTCTGGTGTTCGAGGGCCTGGCCACGCTCGCAGACGTCTGGCTCGATGGCGCCCCGATCCTGCGCAGTGACAGCATGTTCATGCGGCACGAGGTGGAGCTCGAGTTCGCCGCGGAGCCAGGCAGCGAACTCGTCATTTGCTTTCGTGCGCTCGCGCCTGAGCTCGCCAAGCGGCGGCCTCGGCCGCGCTGGCGGACCCGGATCGTCGAATCCCAGCAGCTGCGCTGGATCCGCACGAGCTTGATCGGGCGCACGCCGGGGTTCTGCCCGAACGTGCCGGTCGTGGGCCCCTATCGTCCTGTTCGTCTCGTTTCTCGCGCTGGGCTCAAGCTCGCGGCCTCGAGCGTCTCGACCAGCGCCGTCGGGCGCGGTGGCTTGGTGCGTGTCAGCGCTACGTTGACGAGCCACGACCCACAATCCTTGCCTGGGCAAGCGGAGCTCGTGCTCGAGGGCGAAGCTGGCAGCGGCCGTAGCAGGCTGAAGCTCGAGCGCATCGGGGATCGGGTGCACTTGCAGGGCACGCTGGAGCTCCCAAAAGTGGCGCGCTGGTGGCCGCACACCCACGGCGCGCAGCCGCGGAGTCGCGCGTACATCGAGTTCTCCGATGGCGCCCAGACGCCCCCTTCGGACCACACTCGCTTCGAGCTCGGCATGCTCGGCTTTCGCGAGATTCAGATCGACACCGGTCGCGATGGTGCGGGGTTCGGCCTCATCGTCAATGGTCAGCCCGTGTTCGCGCGCGGCGCTTGCTGGACCACTGACGAGCTTCTGACGCTCTCTTCGCACGGAGCCCGCGCAACCCTGGAGCTCGTGCGTCAGGCCGGCATGAACATGCTCCGCGTGGGCGGCACCACGGCCTATGAAGAGCCGCACTTTTACGCCTTGTGCGATGAGCTCGGCATCTTGGTCTTCCAGGACTTCATGTTTGCGAACATGGACTATCCCGCAGACGACGCGCACTTCGCAGCCCAGGTCGAGCGCGAGGCGCGAGAGCTCTTGCAAGACCTGGCTCCGCGCCCTTGCCTAGCCGTGTTGTGTGGAGGCAGCGAGGTCGAGCAGCAGGCCGCCATGCTGGGATTGCCCCGTGAGCTCCAGCGAGGAGCGCTCTTCTACGAGCTCTTGCCGCGCCTGTGCGCGGAGCTCGCTCCCTCTACAGCCTACGTGCCCTCGAGCCCGAGCGGGGGAGAGCTGCCCTTCATCGCCAATGCGGGCGTGACGCACTACTACGGCGTGGGCGCCTATCTAAGGCCGCTCGACGACGCGCGCCGCGCGGAGGTCCGCTTTGCCGCGGAGTGCCTGGCGTTCGCCAACGTTCCCTGCCGCGAGACCATCGAGAGCTTCATGCGCGATCTCGAGATGCCGTTCCACCATCCACGCTGGAAGCAGCGGGTTCCGCGTGACCGCGGGGTGGGTTGGGACTTCGAGGACGTTCGCGACCACTACCTCGCCGAGCTCTACAAAGCCGCCCCTCATTCCCTCCGCTACGCCGATCCGGAACGCTATCTGCAGCTGTCTCGGGCGGTTGTTGGTGAGGTGATGGCCGCGACGTTCGACGAGTGGCGTCGCGCGAACTCGAGCTGTCGTGGCGCCCTCATCTTCTGGCTCAAGGACTTCTGGAGTGGTGCAGGGTGGGGCGTCATCGATGCGCGCGGGCGCCCCAAGTCAGCCTACTATTACCTCAAGCGCTGCCTGGCTCCCATCGCGCTCTGCGCCACCGATGAAGGCGTCAACGGCGTCGCCCTGCATGCCACCAACGAGGGCGCGCAGAGCATCGCTGTCGAGCTTCACGTGCGCTTGTTTCGCGCGGGCGAGGTGCTGGTAGGCGAGCAGCGACACGCGTCCACGCTGGCTGCTCGCAGCCAGGCTCGCTTCTCGGTGGACGGCTTGCTCGAACGCTTCGTGGACAGCGCCTATGCCTATCGCTTTGGCCCCGCTGGGCACGATCTCGTGTTCGCCGAGCTCAAGCGCGCTGGCACCGAGGAGGTGTTGGCTCGCTGCTTCCACTTTCCGCTCGGACATGTTCGCAGTCCCGAACTCGACTTGGGCCTGCACGCGCACTTCGTATCGCGGGACGGCTGCCCCTACGTGCGCGTGAAAACCCGCCGCTTCGCGCAGTGCGTCTCGCTCGATGTGCCAGGCTACCTGCCGGCAGACGATTTTTTTCATCTGGAGCCCCGTGGCGAGCGACTGATCGCGCTGGTTCCACTGTCGGGTCGTGCGCAGCTCAGCGGAGAGCTCTCGGCCATCAACTCCATTCCACGACCTTCGATCGCCCAGCAATCTCGGGAGACTCCTCCATGACCACGGGTCCGTCCACCGTTGCCGCTGGCTTGGACAAAATCAGGTTTAAACAGTCGGCCAGCTTCCCGCTTACCCACCGCCAAAGCCTGTTCTGGCTCGACGAGCAGCTGTACCCGGCGGCGCCCTACCATCACGTGGTCTTGACCGTGGGCATCAAGGGCCACCTAGACCGTGCGTGGTTTCGTCAGGTCTTTCAGGAGACGGTCGCTGCCATCGACCAGTTCCGCCTCACCTTCGCGCTCGAGGACGGCGAGCCGCGTCAGCTCATTCGCCGCGACCACGTGGCGACGCTCGAGGACGTGGACCTAAGCTCCGATCCGACGACGCTCGCGAGCTGGGTGAGGGCTCGCTGTCAGCGGCCCTTCGATCTCGCCGAGCGGGGCTACGACGCCGCGCTCATCACGTTGGGCGAGAATCGCCACACCTTCTGCCTGACGCTGCATCACATCATCTCGGATGGCACCTCGGTGAGCCTGTTTCTGAACGATCTTGCCGCGCGCTACGACGGCCGACCGGTCCCAGCTCGGCCCTCGTATGCACACTATGTGGCGCACGAGCAGGCCTACCGTGCCTCGCCCAAGGCCGAACGGGCGATGCGCTACTACGCCAAGAAGCTCGACGGAGCATCGACCCCGCTGCGTCTCTACGGCCGCGTTCACGAGCAGCGCAGCGTGGGCGTCGATCGTACGGTGTTGGACGCCGGAGCCGAGCGTTGGCGGCGCCTGTCGGCCCTCGTCCAGGACCCCAGGGTGGAATTTCTCGACGCCTCCATGAGTCGGCTTGTGGCCCTCGCCAGCGTTCAGTTCGCCTATCTGTACCGCGTTACCGGCGCCCGCTCGCTGGTCATCGGCTCGCCAGTCCCCAATCGCTCGCTCGCCTTTGTCGATACCTGCGGCTTGTTGATGGAGCAGATCTTTCTCGCCGTGAAGATCGAAGAGGGGGAGACCTTCGAGACGCTGGTCGGGAAGGTGCGGAGCGAGTTGTTCGCGACCCTGCGCCACGGACAGCACTGCGTGAGCGATCGCGGGGTTCACTACTCCACCTTGAATCTGTTG
Source organism: Myxococcales bacterium (assembly GCA_044507075.1). Classification (GTDB taxonomy): domain Bacteria; phylum Myxococcota_A; class Polyangia; order Polyangiales; family DASUME01; genus DASUME01. Next base: position 3,703 of record JBIQKA010000043.1, on the reverse strand, counting down.
CGTGTCGCGGTGCCCAAGTGGTGCGACTTCGAGCTCGACGTGGAGCTCGTGGCCGCCCACGCCACCGGCATTTCGATCCCGAACGTGGGCGACACGCGCGACACGTTCTCCGTTCATATCCTGGACTTCGAGCGCGATGACCGTTTTCGGATCGGCTTCGACTTCCACCGAGACACCTTCGACGCCGGGACCCAGGCGCGGGCCAAGCAGCACTTTCTGGCGATGCTCGACGGACTCTTGACCGATCTCACTGCTCCGCTCGACAGCATCTCGCTCGTGAGCGTCGAAGAGCGCTCGCAGCTGCTCGCGCTAGGCCGTGGCCGCACGCTCGAAGCGGCTGCGGAGGATCCCATCGCCCGTTTGGTGCGCACCGCCGTGGAGCGCGCAGAGCACCCGGCAATCGTGTTTGGAGCGGAGGAGATCCGTTACGGTGCGCTGCTCACGAGGATCGGCCAGCTGGCCGCGCGCCTGCGTGAGCTAGGAGTAGGGCTCGGCTCCAAGGTTGGTATCTGCGTCCCCCGCGGACCCGATGAGGCCCTGGCGATGCTGGCGACGTGGGCCGCTCAAGGCGCCTATGTTCCGCTCGATCCGACGCACCCGAGCGAGCGTATCAGGCTCGTGCTCGAGGACGCGGCACCCGAGGTGCTCGTGACCCACACGACTGTTGCTGCGGGGCTCGACGTACCAGACGGCGTGCGCGTGCTCTTGCTCGACCAAGAACGCGACGCTCTGCGCGGACTGACCCCACGCATCGAGACACAGGTTCAGGGCGACCAGCTCGCCTATGTGCTGTTCACTTCAGGCTCCACCGGACGCCCCAAGGGGGTCGCAGTTTCCCGTCGGGCCATCGCGAACTTCCTGCGCTCCATGGCTCACAGCCCGGGCATGGAGGCGAGCGACCGTCTGTTGGCGGTGACCACCATCACCTTCGATATCGCGGGCCTCGAGCTTCAACTGCCCCTTTGGGTCGGCGCCACGGTCCAGATCGCCGATCGCGAGACCGTGCTCGACCCGGTGCGCCTCGGGCAGTTGCTCGAGGGCGGGAGCATCAGCGTGATGCAGGCGACGCCGACGACCTTCCGACTCCTGCTCGAGGCTGGGTACAAGGGATCGAGCAGGCGCGTGAAGTTTCTCTGCGGCGGCGAAGCGATGAGCCCCGAGCTCGCGCGCGCACTGAGCAGCAGCGGCGAGCTATGGAACATGTACGGACCCACCGAGACCACGGTGTGGTCCACGGTGAAGGAGATACGACCCGGCGCCCGCGTCACGGTGGGCCGCCCCATCGATGAGACGCAGGTCTACATCCTGGACGGACACGCGCAGCTCTTGCCCCAGGGCGTGATCGGCGAGCTCTGCATCGGCGGGCGCGGCGTGGCAGAAGGCTATCTGCGGCGGCCCGAGCTGACGGCCGAGAAGTTCATCGTCGACCCCTTCGACCCCAAGGGCACACGCATCTACCGGACAGGTGACCTCGCGCGGTTTCTTCCCGATGGTGAGATCGAGTGCCTCGGCCGCGTGGATCACCAGGTCAAGATCCGGGGCTTCCGCATCGAGCTCGGTGAGATCGAGTCGTGCCTACGCAGCGTGCCCGAGGTGCGCGATGCCGTGGTCACGGCGCTCTCGCGCCCAGGTGGCGAGCCGCAGCTCGTGGCCTATTTCGTGGGAAGCTGCGATCCGAGCGTGCTTCGGGAGCGAGCGCGCCAGCGCTTGCCTATGTACATGCACCCGGCGCTCTACGTACCGATGGACGAGTTCCCCCTCAACACCAACGGCAAGATCGACAGGAAGCTCCTCCCGATTCCTTCCGAGCAGCACGTGATTTTGGAGGAAGCCGAGGCCGCGATCACGGACCGCGAGAGCCAGATTGCAGAGCTGTTCGAGGAGATCTTGGGGCTGTCACGTGTTTCCGTCGATCGCGACTTCTTCTCGCTCGGCGGTGACTCGGCGCGCGTGCTGGCCCTGCGCCGCCGCATCCAGCAGACTTTCGGTGTCGAGCTGCCGCTCAACGTTCTGTTCGAATCTGCCAGTGTTCGCGATCTCGCGAAGATGCTGGATTCCCAGATCGATCCAAACCTACCGACGTTCGTGTGTCTCAGGCGAGGCGACCCCACGCTCGCTCCTCTGGTGTGCCTGGTGGGCGTGGCGCTCTATGCGCCGCTGGCTCAGTCGCTCGAATCCCGCCATTCGGTCTATGGCGTTCACATCCCGTATGGCGAACAATCCGCTAAGACCACCGTGCAGAGCATCGCTGCGGGCTACGTGTCGCTGATCCGCGAGCGCATCCCTCAAGGGCCCTACCATCTTCTCGGGTTGTGCTTTGGGGGGCTCATCGCCTTCGAAGTCGCCCAGCAATTGCAGGCGACCGGCGCCCGCGTCGAGACGCTCGCCATCCTCGATGCCGCTCTGCCGCGCGGTGTTCGCCTCGATTTGCTCGGCGGCACCAAGAAGCTCGCGCACCAGCTGTTGTCGCAGCCCAAGGCGCTGGCGACGAAGGTGCTGACGCGAGCTCAGGCGCGGCTGCGTAAAGCCCGCGCGGCGGGCGCCGAGCACGCCGACGCCCTCGATGCTGCTCCCACGGATGTGGCGTTACAAGGCCCCTTAGCCGCGGCCGTGGTGCTGGACTACGACCGTCGCGCGACCAGGTATTCGGGCCCGGCGATCCTGTTTCGCACCGAGGCACGCGCCGATCGCATGTTCTACCCCGCGGTTTGGGATCTGGGCTGGCGCAGCCTGGTGGCCGAGCTCGAGGTCCAAGGGGTGCGCAGCACCCACCTCGACATGCTCAAGAGCCCCGCCGTGCTCGCCCTGGCCCGTCGCCTCGACACCTTGCTCGCGGGAGGAGCCATCCGGGTCGGGTAATTGCCTCGGCGCTACGACGGGCACCGGGGGGGGGCCGTGAGCCGCCGGCGCTCGAAGAGGCGCGCGAGCTTAGCGCTTCTGCTCGCCGAGCGGCCTGCTGCTGCCAGGCTTTCCTGCTGCGAGCGAGCTCTCGCTCTCCGTGGATCCTTCCGCGAGCGTTCGTCCGCCTCCAAAGTTGCCGTCGGCCAGCGTCTTGCCATGGCTCATTCGGATCGGTGCCTCCGCTGCGCGCTCCGGCAAGATCAGCCAGCCCGCGAGCTCCTCGGGCAGCGCGCGCGCGAGTCGCTCACGCGTCTCGGCGCTCAGGGTCTCCCCGAGTACGCCGAAGCTTACTTGCGCGAGCTCGAAGGCCCGCGCCTCGTCGCGCTCGCCTTTGAGCTGGCCCTTGGCCCCGCACGCCCCGATGACCTGCGCTACGTTCCGCACGACAATGTCTCGGCTCAGGACCCCACGTTCCATGCTCGACGTGAGCGTCACACCCTGCGCGGCGTCCAGATCCGCCAAGCCCTCCGAGAGCTCGGGTGGAAGCTCACTGCGCAGCGGGTCCCCGAGCGAACGGGGCAGGGCACCGAGGAGCGTGTCGACGCTGCTCCGCAGCAAGCGACGGGACAGGTCGTGCTCGACCGGGGCATAGCGCGCAAACCGCGCGAGCAGCTCTGCTTCGGAACGATGAGGTGACACCGTATTGAGATGAGACTCTTGCTCCATGGGCTTCGCCTCGCTGCGCGGCCTCCGCAGGCCCACGGCTCCTAGGTGTGCACGGCTCACGAAGGAGCTAGCCCGCGCGGTGAGCGCCCCCGCTCGGCCGAGCCCGCGGCGATGTACAGGTCGAGAAAGTGGCTCA
>JBIQKA010000222.1:0-5756 GCA_044507075.1 Myxococcales bacterium | reverse complement strand
AGCCTCGCGCGCCTCACCGAGTTCCTCTCGTTCCTCGAAGAGCGCGGCATCGTCTCGGAGTGAGCGCGGGCGCGCGGCTCGCGGGCTACTTGGCGTCGACCGGCACGCCGTAGGCTGGTTGCACGAGCCCCGCGTCCGGCTCGGGATCGATCGGCACGCCGTAGGCGGGCTGCGCCATGGGGCCGGCGTCCGGCTCGGGATCGATCGGCACGCCATAGGCGGGCTGGAGCAGCTCCTCATCGTCGATGGGCACGCCGTAGGCGGGCTGCGCCATCTGCTCGTTGTCGTCGTCCCGGCCGCCGTCCGGGTCTTCTTCCTGGCTGCCCCCGTCGTACTCTTTGCGGTCGAGCGTGTCCTGGCTCTCGCCGCTCTGCTTGTCGTCCTCCTGGTCGTCCCCGCACGCGGCGAGGGCCGTGGCGCCCGCGGCCGCGCCGGCGATCAGCAGCGCGGCGCGCGTGAGGACGGGGCCGCCGGCCGAAGGGGCCGCGCGCGGCGCCGACACGGGGGACCGACAGAATGGGCAGCTGCGCTCGCTCGCGCGAACGTGCCGCTCACAGTGCGCGCACAGGATGAGTTTGGCCATGTTCATGCTCCGACGGGTTGGGGGGTGGCGGGACAATCTTCGACTTCGATGCGGAAGGAGCCGTGGTCGAAGGGCCTTCCGTCTGCGCCCGTGCTGTGCACCAGGCGCTCCCGTTTGCCCTCCTCCTTCAGCGTGAGGGCCCGGTGATGACAATAGGGGTTGTTGCCCGGCTTGCCGAAGAATACGTGGCTGGTCCAGGTGCATCCCGCCATGCATTCCTCCGCGTAGTAACAGCTCTTACAGAAACCCCACAAGTCCTCCCGCGTGCGGTCGCGCGTGTAGCGCAGGGGTTTGCCGCGCTCCCAGATCTCGCGCAGGCGGTGTTCACGAATGTTGCCGCCGATATAGGCGTCGCTGGGCAAGCCGGGGCAGCCCTTGATGCTGCCGTCGGCCTCGATGCCCATCGAGGTCTTGCCCGCGCCGCAGGAGCCGCCGTAACCGGAGCGGAAGTTTCCGCGCAGCACGTGCTCATAGGGCCCAAAGTAACCGATGTTGTTGGAGGGGATGAACAGGATGCCGTGCTGATCGCAGCGACGTTTGAGCTGGGCCAGGAGCGGAAAGACCTCGAGCAGATCGAAGGGCTGCAGCAAGAGCTCCGGTTCGTCCGCAGCGCGTCCCATGGGCACGGTCATGATCGGGTGCCAACGCCGCGCCCCGCGCGCGATGAGGAGATCGAGCAGCTCGGGCAACACGTGCATGGTCAAGCGATTGACCTGCGTGTTCACCGCCACGCGCAGGCCCGCAGCCCGCAGATGCTCGATCGCCGCGAGCGCGGAGGCGTGGGAGCCCGCGAGATCACGGATGCGGTCGTGGGCGGGCTCCGTGCCGTCGAGGGACACGCTGGCCGTAGCGATGCCCGCCTGCGCCATCGCACGCGCGCGCTCGGGCGTGATGCCGCGGCCTCCCGTGGTCACGCTGCACGCCATGCCCGCCCGCACGATGGCCGAGGCGATCTCGAGGAAGTCCTCGCGCAGGTAGGCCTCGCCGCCGATCAAGGTCACCTCGCTCACGCCGAGCGCGCGCATCTGCGCCACGAGATCGAGGCACTCCGCCGTCGTGAGCTCATCGGGCCGGCGGTGGCCTGAACGCGAACCACAGTGACGGCACGATTGATCGCACGCCATGGTGATCTCCCACACCACGTAGAGCGGCCGATAGCGAGCATCCTGTTCGCGCCCCGGCTCGAGCGCGCCGTGCTCGAGCCGGCGCTCGAACAGCGGCAGCGAGCGCCGGACGCGTGGCTTGCTCAACGGTTCGTCGGGCTTGGAGGAGGACATGCAGCCATGTTCCGCTCAGCGCAGCACGGGCGTCAACCACGGGACATCGGCGGGCTCCCTCATGGTAGTACTTCTGCGCCCACGGGAGCGCGCACACCACCGCGCGGCGTAACGCCTCAGGCGCTCAAGCGCTGCGCAGTCGGCTTAGATCGAGCTCGAAGCCGGCGAGGATTGGGGTAACGAGCGTCTCTCGCAAGATCTCGCTCTCACTCAATCGCTCGCCGGACCAGCGCTCGACGACGGCATCCGCCTCTACGGTCCAGAGCTCGCGCACGCCCGCCTCCGCATAGACGAGTCGCTTGGTCATACGATCGAATGCGCGGTTGCTCGACAGAACTTCGACGCAGAGCGCCGGGATCCTGTCGATTGGTCCGCTCTGGTCGTCGGGCACCTCGCCGAACAAGACAAACGCATCCGGCTGCAGGATGCGCCCCGGCGCAAACCGCACGTCGAGGGGAGCCATGCCCACCGTGACAGGCTCGGTCTGCAGCGACGCCCAATCTTCGAGCGCGCGGACGAACCCACGAAGGAGGCGCTGGTGTGCGTAGCTAGGACTCGGCGCCAAGAAGACCTCCCCATCCAAGAGCTCCACCCGGTCCGTCGACTCGGGCAGAGAGAGGAAGTCTTCTTCCGTGACGAGCTTGGGTGCGAGGTTTGACATCACGTTGAGACTAGTCCGCCCTCCGAAGACGGCCAACTGCCCTCACGATCCGCCAGCTACCGAGAAGTGCGTGGTGCAACACTGCTACCAGGTGTTCCCAGCGCTCGGCGGTCTTTAGCACTGAACGAAGGAACACGTCCTAGCTGGGAGTGTCCCGTAGCGCACACTGTCCATCGGAGCGCAATGTGGTCACCGGTTCGGATCGATGCCGGCGTAGCCGGTGCCCGCGAGGTCTGCTACGGCGGGTCCTCGAGCGCTTCGCGATAATCATCCGGGCAGCGCAGGTCCTCGGGCCAGAGCGAGCGCAGCTTGCCGTCGGCCTTGGACCACTCCGCGCTCGCGCCGTGCAGCGTGAACGTGGGGACGCGCGCCAAATGGCTCGGATCCAGATCCCCCGAATCCACCAGGCTCTGCAGCACGTCGAGCCCCATCGGGCGCATGCGCAGCCGCACGGTGATGCGCGCCACCTGATCGAAGTTCGGGATCTCGTAGCGCGCCTCCAGGGCATGAGGCTCGTTCAGGCGCGCTGGGGCAGGCAGGGTGAGGCTCGTGAAGCCTTCCGGATAGTCCGCCGAGGGCGCGGCCTCCCAGAACATGTGCACGGGTTGGCCATCGGCGCCGTAGAGCCAGTCGCGATAGAGGGTGAGGTGGCGATCGTAGCCGGGGTCGCCGGGCGCCTTGTCTTCGAGCTCGCCGTCCTCGATGCGCCCGCTCTGAAAGACCACCTGATCGGCGTCGTCGTAGGCCACGACCTCGAGCCAGAGGCGCCGATCTTGCGCGGTGCCGCTCGGCTGCCCGTGACCGGCGGAGCTCTCCACCTGGATCGTGATGCCCCCGATGGGGTCGGCCGTGAACGAGAAGATGCGCGCGTCGAGCGAGAGCGCGCACTCCACCGCGATCCGTTGCGCCTCGGCGTCGGGGAAGGGCGTGAGCGCGATGTCCACGCCGGGCCACAGGTGCTCGTGCACCACGCGCTCGGGGCCGCCCGTGGCCACCTGCCCTGGTCGGCCCGGCATGTGACACCCGGAGCAGGTGTCGAAGCCTGGCCCCTTCGTGGCGAACAAGCTCGCCTTGTACTCCTGGAAGGTGCGCTCGAGCTCTACCCCGTTCGGCGTCACCACGTCGTGGCAGCTCCCGCAGAGCTCCGCGCTGCGCTCCGAGTTGCGATCGTGGAACGCGGAGTACGCGGAGAGGTGCGCGCCGGCTTCGCGCGGATCGGAGAGGCCCCCGCGCATGATCTGATCGTTGGCGAGCGTCAGGTCGTTGTTGAAGTGCTGCCCGACCGCGATCGTGTTGTGGCAGAAGTAGCAGGTGACGCCCTGATACTCCTTGGGCAGCTGCTCGATGTTCAGGCCGTCCGAGGTCAGCCCATCGAACACCGCCATCGGCGCGTGACAGCGCACGCAGAAGTCGCCCAGCGCGCCCTCGGTCTCGCGTTGCCCGCGGCGGTTCATCGCGAGGAACACGGGGTCGGCGCTGGCGTAGGCGTGCATGCTGCTCGCCCACTCGCGATAGTGCGTCGGATGGCAGCTTTTGCACTGGGCCGGATCGAGCAGCTCCGCGCGGGTCAAGAGCGGCGCGGGGTCGGATGCGGGCTCGCCTTCGCCCTTGGAGCAACCGCCCGCGAGCGCGAGCGCAACCAACCAGCGCGGGCCGCGGACGTTCTTTGAAGCGCCCATCATGCTCGCCCTTCCCTCCCCCGCGCGCGCCGGAGTCCGAAAACCAGCGCGAGCACGAGCAGCGCCCGTGCCCCGCGAGAGGAGCCCGCTTGGGCAACGCGACATCCGCAGCCCGCTGCAGCGGGTCCTTCCGCGCCGTCGTTCCCTCCCCCCGCATCGGGCCCTGGCGCGCTCGCCGCGTCCGCGGTGGCGCCCCCATCGCTCGGCTGACCCGCGTCCACGGGTGGCAACGCCCAGGGCACGCTGCACATGTCGGCCGACGCGCGGATGAAGGGACGCGTCGCCCCCCAGGCGCTCTCGCAGGTCTGCGCGAAGCTGGTCCCGTCCGGACAGCTCGCCGGGCAGGTGTCGCCCATGCGGTAGAGCGGCTCGAACGTCACGCCGCGATCGCGCGACACGCCCACGCTGAACGGATCCAGGGGCTCGCTGGCGCACACGTAGAGCTCGTCTGCTTGGGTCCAGCGCAGGCACTTCACGCCGAGCCCGCTGCGCTTGGTGAACTCGCCGCTTCCGTCCGAGGGCCCCACGAAGAGCCCGTCGTTCGGCCCGCCGTAGGCGAGCTCGGTGCCGTCCGGTGAGAGCGCGAGGCCGAACATCGCGCGCTGCGTGGCGGCCAGCATGCGGAAGGTTTGGCCCTTGTCCTCACTGAACATGAGTCGTGCGGGCAAGAGCCCGAAGGTGTCGCCCCGTGCAGGCACCCGGACCCAGAGCCGGTCGGGATCGTCGGGCGCGATGGCGCTGATGAACAGGCTGCCCGTGCCCGCGGGTAGATCGAGCGTGGAGCGCTGAAAGCTCGCTCCGCCGTCCTCGCTGCGCTCGATCACGCCGAGCCTGGCGTTCACGCGATCGGTGCCGCTCACGTAGATGCGCTGGGGGTCACTCTTGGCGACCTCGAGCGTCTCCGGCAAGAAGTTGCTCGCCAACGTGGCCAGCACCTGGAACGTGTGGGCGTTGTCGCGGCTCTCGAGGATCAGGTTGCGGTAAACCCCGAAGCCCTCGGCGTCGGTCCCCGCCGCGGTGGACATCAAGATCAGGAGGCGCGCGGGGTCGCTCGGATCCAGCGTGAGGTCCACGCCGCGATTGCCCGCGAGGGGCTCACCCGCGCGCTGCCAGGAGCAGCCCTGGTCCATGCTGATCAACGCGCTGCCGGTGGGGGGCAAGAGCACCTGGGTGCCGTCGGGCATCACCGCCAGCGGAGGATCCGCGATCACGCCGCTCACGTCGATGACCTGCTCGCAGATCCACTGCCAACTGCGCCCGGCGTCGAACGTCTGGACGATCCCGAAGGTGGCACGCGCCACCAGGTGCTCGGGGCTGCCCGCATGGAAAACGATATCGTTGGCGCCGGGCATGCGCCCGTTGGCCCTGGCGGGCGCGGGCGCGACAGCGCTCCCGAGCCCACAAGCGAGCGTGAGGAGAACCACCTGCGTACCGCGCGACGACATCGAGCGCCGAGCTTACTCCGAGAGGATGCGATCCACCGGAGAACCTTCCGGGAACTTGAGCACGTAGAACTGCCCGGCGCTGCTGAGCGAGGTCAGCGCGATCCAGAGCTC
>JBIQKA010000221.1:0-5805 GCA_044507075.1 Myxococcales bacterium | reverse complement strand
GCGCCGGTCAAGGCCGCCAAGAAGGCGCCGGTCAAGGCCGCCAAGAAGGCGCCGGTCAAGGCCGCCAAGAAGGCGCCGGTCAAGGCCGCCAAGAAGGCGCCGGCCAAGGCCGCCAAGAAGGCGCCGGTCAAGGCCGCCAAGAAGGCGCCGGTCAAGGCCGCCAAGAAGGCGCCGGCCAAGGCGGCCAAGAAGGCGCCGGTCAAGGCGGCCAAGAAGGCGCCGGCCAAGGCGGCCAAGAAGGCGCCGGCCAAGGCGGCCAGGAAGGCGCCGGCCAAGGCGGCCAAGAAGGCGCCGGCCAAGGCGGCCAAGAAGGCTCCCGCGACGAAGCCGGCGGCATCCGCCAAGAAGGCCCCGGCTGCCGCCAAGAAGTCCGCCAAGGCCGCCGGCAAGAAGAAGTGATCGAGAGCACGACGAACGGAGGGCCCAGCTCCTCCGTTCGTCGCGCCACGAGCGGCTCCTATGCCTGGCTCTGGCTGTTGGTGGCGGTTCAAGTCGCCATCCCGGCCAGCTATTACCTGCGCGACACCAACCTGGACGACGAGCGCTTTGCGTGGCGCATGTTCTCGGGCGTGCGCCTCAAGCGCTGCACCGCCGTCGTGCGTGAGCAGCACGGTGACAAAGCCGTCGCCGTCCCGCTGCAGGGCACGCTCCACAGCAGTTGGATCCACGCGCTCGAGCGCGGCCGCAAGCGCGTGATCGAGCGGTTCTTGAACGCGCGCTGCGACCAGGGCGCCGACAGCGTGCTGCTCCAACGGCGATGCCAGAGCGTGGAGCCGGGGCGAAAACGCGACGTCGAGCGCTACCGGCTGGACTGCGCCACCCGCAACCTCGAATTCGATGGAGGGCCTTGAATGCCGCCCTCGCTCCCCTCAGCGCCCTTCACCGCTTCGTACCACCCGGCCCGCGGGTTTCTCTTGCGCCGAGCGATCTATCTGCTGCTCGCGTTCGACCTCTGGCTCGTGATGATCGAGCATGGCGGGCGCTACGGCGCGGGCAACTTCAACGTCGCCCATTTCGCCTGGGTCGATCGCCTGGTGGGCGTGCCTTCACCGGCCCTCTACGTCGGCCTGCTGATCTTCACCGGCCTCTTGGCGCTCGGCTTCGCCCTGCTCCGCGTGGGCACCCTCGAGCGGCTCGGGCTCGCCGTGCTCTACACGGCTTCCTGGGTGATCAGCCTGCACGACAGCTACCAACATCACTATCTGCTCTCCTGGCTCCTGCTCTGGTGCGCCTTCATTCCCGAGCCAGCGCTCTCCGAGCTGTGCGCTCGGCCGGCCCCCGACGAAGCGCAGCAGGTCGGGGCCAGACCCGCCGTCGGCCTCACGCTCACGGCGTTCACTTGCGCTATCGTCTACGCCTTCACGGCGCTCTCGAAGAGCTCGCCCGAGTGGCGGAGCGGCGCCGTGCTCTCGAGGCTCAGCCAACCGTCCTCGACCCGCCCCGACGGCGGACCCCTGGCCGCGCTCGCGCGGGCTTCCGCCGAGCTCCTCTCGGTCCCCCCGCCGCAGATCCTGGCCTGGCTCTCCTGGTCTTTGATCGCGCTCCAGCTGGTGGTGGCGCTCGGCTACGCATGTTCCCCCGGGCGCGACGTCTCGTCGGGGCGCGTCCGCAACGTCCTTTCGTCCGCGGGGCTCTGCGCGGCGTTCTCGTTCCATCTGGGGGCCGAGATCACGGGCATCTTTGAGATCGGCTGGTTCAGTTACTACATGCTCTGGATCGCCCTGGTGCTGCTCTCGCCCGTCTCGTGGGTGGCGGCGCTCGGCCGTGCGCTCGCGACGTTGTGCGCGAGGCTCGCCAGCGCGACGCCCGTGCGCGGTGCGAGCCGTGCACACGCGCTCACGCTCGGCCTCGTCCTCGCGTGCTTGTTCGTTTCGTGCGGCCTCCGTCTCGATCTGCCCGGTGCGCCCGCCGCGTGCACCCTGGGCGGTCTGGCGTTCCTGGTGGCGCTCTACCGCGCCCATCGCGCGGGCGCAGCGGATGTGCTCGCCCAGTGGGCGCTCGCTGGCGTCGTCGCGTGTGTGTGCCTCTGGGGCTCCATCACGCTCACGCCCGTGCGCTTCGACTTCTACCGCCGTTGGGCGGGCGAACTCTCGCGGCTCGGTGAGCTCGACACCGCGCTCGCCCTGTACCGCAAGGCAGAAGCCTATGCCCCGCCGGGCGCCTCACGCGCCAAGCAGATCGAGGCGCTCGAGCGGCGGCTCAAATGAGACCGGCGAGCGAGAGCGCAAGCTCCAGGTTGAACCCGCCCTCGCGGCGTTCGGATGCACGCGCCGCGCCCCTTCGCCGCTGACCCGCCTCGAGGGCTGCGCGCAGCTGCTTGCGTGCCGCGTGCATCCGCACCGCCAGGGCGTTCTCGGTGGTGTTGAGCACGACGGCGGCCTCCTCGTGGGAAAACCCCTGGAGTGACACCAGGACCACCGCGCTCTTGAGCCCCGGCGAGAGCTCGTCCAGGCCGCGCAAGAGCGCCGCGTACGTCTCACGCAGCTCGAGCGCGAGGCGTGGATCGCTCGGAGCGTCCACGCGCATGGCAACCTCGACGCGCACGTCGTCGAAGGGCACGCTGGCTCGCCTCGCGCGCTGACGCTCGGCGTTGAGCGCGCGGTTCATCGTGATGCGGTAGAGCCAGGTGAAGAAGTGGCTGCGCCCCTGGAAGTGGCTGATGTGCCGGTAGGCGTTGACGAACACATCCTGGGTGATGTCATCCGCGTCGCTCGCGCTGCCGCTCAGGTGCAGGGCGAGCGCGTAGATGCGCGGGCGGAAGCGTCGGACGAGCGCGTCGAAGGCCTGCGGGTCTCCCTCGCGTGCGGCTGCCACCAGCACGTCGGCGTCGCGCGCGCGTCGCTCGGCAGCAGTCATGGGGGCGGGGAAGAACTTCGCGGTCATCGTGGCTTGGTCAGTGGTTCGGATGAATGGATGCCGGGGCACTGCGCGCGCCGGTGGAGCGCGGCTGATCTGAGCGGGCCGCGCGGTCTTGGGCCTCGGATCCATGACGCAGGAGCCCGAGGTTCGGCCTGTCGCGGGCTAGGGTATCATGGGCTTTTCTGTGGATCTCCATCCATTGCGTCCTAGGTGAGTTCGCCGCACACCGCGGGAAACCTGGCAAAAGAGGCACTCGACGTGACCTACAACGACCTAACCGCACACTATCGCAAGCTAAATCGACTGGTTCACGTCTCACGGATCGTGGGCTGGGACGAGGCGGTGATGATGCCGCGTGGAGGCGGCGAGAGCCGCGCGGAGGCCATGGCCACGCTGGAGGGCATGATCCATGAGCAGTCGAGCGACCCGCAGATCGCTGGCTGGCTCGAGGCCGCCGAATCCGAGCCCCTGGACGAGCTCGGCCGGGCCAACTTGCGGGAGATCCGGCGTGCCTACGTGCGGGCCACGGCCCTGCCGGGCGCGCTGGTGGAGGCGCAGAGCCGGGCCCAGCTCCGGTGCGAGCAAGCCTGGCGCACACAGCGCAAGGAGAACGACTGGGCGGGGCACCTGCCGCTGCTCGCCGAGGTGATCCGGCTCAAGCGCGAGGAGGCCCAGATCCTCTCCGAGCGCCTGGGGCTTTCTCCCTACGACGCGCTGATGGACGCCTACGAGCCGGGCATGCGTGGCGCCGCTCTCGACCCCCTGTTCGCCGATCTCGGGAGCTGGTTGCCCGAGCGCGTCGCGGAGATCGTGGGCCGTCAGGCGAGCGTCAGCGTGGTGCCGATGGGCGGGCCCTTTCCGGTCGAGCTCCAGCGCGCAGCGGCCCTCGAGCTGATGACGGCGCTCGGCTTCGACTTTGAGCACGGGCGGCTCGACACCAGTCACCATCCTTTCTGCGGCGGTGTCCCCACGGATGTGCGGGTGACCACGCGCTACAACGAGCAGGACTTCACCGAGTCGCTGATGGGCGTGCTGCACGAGACGGGACACGCCAAGTATGAGCAGGGGCTGCCGCGTGAGCTCGACGGACTGCCGGTCGGACAGGCGCGCAGCATGGGCGTTCACGAGTCGCAGAGTCTTTTTCAAGAGATGCAGATCTGCCGCGGCCTTCCGTTTCTGACGTTCGCGGCGCCGATTCTGCGACGCGTCTTCGTGCAGGCGGCCACTCAGGCGCCGCAGGCATTCGAGCCGGAGAATCTATATCGACTCTACACACGCGTTCGCCCTGGATATATCCGGGTCGACGCAGACGAGGTCACTTACCCACTGCACGTGATCCTGCGCTACCGCCTCGAGCGAGGGCTGATGGAAGGACGGCTGTCGCCCGAGGACATCCCCGCGCACTGGGACGAGGCGATGAAGCAGGCGCTCGGGCTCTCCACGCGTGAGAATTATCGCGACGGATGCATGCAAGACGTGCATTGGCCGTCGGGCGCGTTCGGTTACTTCCCGAGTTACACGCTCGGTGCGCTGATCGCAGCCCAACTCTTCGAGGCCGCTGCGCAGGCGCTGCCCGATCTCGAGCGTGACATCGCGCGCGGAGAGCTGCGTCCGCTCAACGAGTTCTTGCGGACGCGCGTATGGTCTCAAGCGAGCCGACTCGAAACGCCTCGCCTGGTGGAGCTGGCGACAGGTCAAGGGCTCGGTACGGCCGCTTTCAAGCGGCACATCGCGCGTCGGTACCTGAGCTGAGGGAGGCCGTGCTGGCCCGCACGTCGCAAAAGCCAGCACGGACTCGCGGCTGCGATCAGAGGCCCTGCTTGAGGCGCGCGCGCAGCCGCTCGAGGAGCTCGGTGGCCTTGGAGAGGCCCATGTCGATGGCGGCGTCGATGAACTGACTCTCCAGCGAGGAAGAGGACACGCGGCCAGCTCCGGCGCCGCGCTTCTGCGAAGCCCCGCTCGAGCTACGGATGGTGTACAGGTAGGCCTTGGAGAGGCCCAGGCCCGCTTCCTTGGCCTTCTTCAGGATCTCCGAGGCCGGAGTCTCAGGGCCAAATCTGAGTACGAATTCGCGCTTGGACAGTCCAGTTGCGTCACCTGACTTTGCCGGACGCCCGGGCTTGCCGGCGCCCTTGCCTGCGGGCTTGCTCTTGGCGGTCGAGCGGATCTTGTAGACGTGAGCTTCCGTGATCGTGATGCCCTGCTGTTTTGCCTTCTCGACGACCGCCTTGGCGGACATCTCTCGCGGCAATCCCATGACGAACTTCGTCTTGTTGCCGTAGGGTTTGGTGGTCTTGGTTTTCTTTGCAGCCATGGGTTCCCCTCCAGAAACGCGACATGCAGAGCAGTGCGCTGGTCGAAGCGCGCAAATCGCGCGCGAGAAAATGTTGTTCGATCACGCTCAGGAGATCCCGCCGACGCATTGACGATGCACAGACCAAGCTCCTGAAGTTCGCTCATACAACGCAACGTCAGCTTTGGAAAGCTTTCACACGTGAAAACCCCGGAAAAAAGCCTTTATCCAGAGAACGGACTCAGTGGTGCGCGAATACCTCGAACCGGTCATCGATGACCATTGAACATGTTTACGCGCGTGCTGGTAGCCGAACTACTGTACAGACGTGAGTAGAAGAAGTCCGCACTAGCTGTGTTGCGCTACTCGTTGGGAGCGTAGAGCGTGGCGAAATGCAACGAGCGCAGCTCGAGTGTGTCGCCTTGCCACTCCGTCGCGTTACCAAAAGCTGCCTGCGCGTCTGCGCCGTGAGCGAGCCGATGCTTTCGTCGAAGATCACGGGACGAAAGCAAAACGCCCGGTGGAGCTCTGCTCCGACCGGGCGCTGCGTTTCACCTTTGAGCGGGCAATCGGACTCGAACCGACGACATTCAGCTTGGGAAGCTGACGCTCTACCAACTGAGCTATGCCCGCAACCTCGTCTTGCGACGACG
>JBIQKA010000220.1:3738-5816 GCA_044507075.1 Myxococcales bacterium | reverse complement strand
CGAGGTACTTCTGCTTGGCCTGCTCCACCAGCTCGCGCGCGTCGTGGTTCCAGGGATGAAAGCGCGGGCTGTAGAACTTGAAGTACGAGGGCAAGACTTTCCGGAGCACACCGGGCTTGCCCCACAGATAGACCATGCCCGAAAGCCACGACTTCACGTTCGTGAGCTCGCCAGTCTCTTTCATGAGCTGCACCAGGTGGATGAAGGTGAAGAGCGGAAACATCACGCTCACCGTCATCATCTCGGTGATGCGCACGAACTCGCTGCCGCCGATGGCCCTGTACACGTCGAACGCCACCGCCTTGTGCTCGGACTCCTCGATGGCGTGCCATGCCCAGATCGCTGCCATGCGCGGGTCCATCTCCGAAAGCGCGTCGGCGACGAGCAAGTACTCTTCGGCCATGAGCGCGGTGAAGTGCTCCACCGCGACCGTGTGCGCGAGCTGACGCTCCGGGCTGTGCTTCTTGCGCAGCTGGTCCATCAACGCTTGAATCTCTTGCTCGATCCTCGAGAGCTTGATGCCGCGCTCCTCGAGAAAGCCGTTCAGCGCCCTGTGTTCGCGCGAGTGGTGCGCCTCCTGGCCCATGAAGGCGCGGATGGCCTGGCTGAGCTCCGGGTCCGTGATCTGATCTCGGTAGTGGCGCACGGAGTCGATGAAGAAGCGTTCGCCGGGCGGGAAGCCCGCGCTCAGCGCGGCCAAGAGCAGCGTGCGGAAGGGATCATTGCCGAACCACCAGGTGGGCACGCTCTGGTCGAGCTCGAACTCCGGGCGGCGCACCCTGGGCAGCAGGCCCGCGGGCGTGGCCGTGAGCCCAGGCTTTGGCTGGCGCTGCCGGGCAGCGAGGTTCTTGAGGCCCCGTGTGAGGCTGGCAGCGGGGGCAGTCGCGTTCATGGAGATCTCCTCGTTGTTTTGCTCGCGGGCGGAACCGCCCGCTTCGACCGAGAGCAGCTCGAGACTACTGGCGGGCAGCCGCTTTCCGTGAGATCCTGCGCGGACATTCCACTTGTCATTGGTGGCCAAAGTGATGGCAGAGCGTCCGGCGGAACAGTCTCGCCCCAGCCTCCCGGGCTGGGCCCGGCAGCCCAACCAGCCAGCCACGTACCCGCGCCTGTTCGTGCAGGTGGCCGAGGAGCGCGGCGTGCCTGCCGCGGCCGTGCTCCACCACGCGCGGCTCAGGGCCGACCTGCTCGACGACCCGGCAGGCCGCCTCTCTGCGCAGCACACCCTGGCGATCATCGAGGCCGTCTGCGCGCTGACCGGCGACGGTGCCCTCGGCTTCGAAGCCGGCTACCGCCAGCCGCTCACCGCCCACGGCAGCCTGGGCTACGCCCTCCTGTGCGCACCCGATGCGCGCGCTGCGATCCGCATCCTCGAGCGCTTTTGGCACCTGCGTGGGCGCGCCGTGTTCATGCGCTTCGAAGAGCAGCGCGACGCCGTCATCTGCGAGCTCACCCACGAGCTGCCCATGGCTGCGTCAGTGCGCGACGTCCTGCTCAGCTCCATGTTGGCCAGCATGGTGCGCGGCATCGGCTTTGTGCTGGGCGAGCACGCGCCTTCCATCGAACTCTGGCTGCCCGGCCCCGAACCTGCTGGCTTTGCCGCCTGGCGCGACCGCCTGCCGCCCGTGCGCTTCGACAGACCGAGCGCGCAGCTGCGCCTCGTCGGCGACAGGTCCCCGCTCGATCGCGCGCTCTCCACCGCCAACCCCGAGGGCCTCGCCCAGGCGCTGGCCCAGTGCGAACGCGAGAGCGCGCTGATGGGAGACGCTCCCGACCCGGTGCTCGCCAAGACCCGCGCGGCCCTCCAGCTCGCTGCCGACGGCTACCCGACGCCCGATGCGCTCGCCGCGCTGCTGCACATGACCCCACGCACCTTCCGCCGCCGCCTACGCGAACAGGGCGGCAGCTACAAACAGCTCCTCGAGGAGGCGCGCCGGCGCGACGCCTGCCGCCTGCTCGACGAGCCCGAACTCGAGATCCGCCGCATCGCCGAGCTGCTCGGCTATGCGGACCCGGCAAACTTCACCCGGGCCTTCAAGAGCTGGACGGGCCGAGCGCCGAGGGAATGGCGCGCCGAG
>JBIQKA010000220.1:0-3638 GCA_044507075.1 Myxococcales bacterium | reverse complement strand
CCGCTGCTCATCGTTCGCATCAACCGGCCTGCCGTGCGCAACGCCGTGGACGGACCGACGGCGGCCGCGCTCGCGGCGGCGTTTCGTGCGTTCGACGCCGACGCCGAGCTGTCGGTCGCGATCCTGACCGGCGCCGGCGAGCACTTCTGTGCTGGCGCGGACTTGAAGGCAATCGCGTCGGATCCGGCGCGCGCAAACCGGATCGGCATCGACGGCGACGGACCGATGGGACCCACGCGACTTCAGCTTTCGAAGCCGGTCATCGCGGCGGTCTCGGGCTACTGCGTGGCGGGCGGGCTCGAGCTCGCGCTGTGGTGCGACCTGCGCGTCGCCGACGCGAGCGCGACGTTCGGCGTGTATTGCAGGCGCTTTGGCGTCCCGCTGATCGATGGCGGCACGGTCCGGCTGCCGCGCGCGATCGGCATGAGCCGCGCGCTCGATCTGATCTTGAGCGGGCGACCCGTGAACGCGGACGAGGCGCTGCAGATCGGCCTCGCGAACCGGGTGGCAGAGACAGGGACGGCGCTCGACGCAGCGCGCGAGCTCGCGCTGCAGATCGCCGCCTTTCCACAGCTGTGCTTGCGCAACGACCGAAAGAGCGCGTACGAGCAGTGGGGCATGAGCGAGGGCGCCGCGCTGCAAAACGAGTTTGCGCACGGCACGGACACGCTGAGGTCCGGCGAGAGCGTCTCGGGTGCAGCGCGCTTCAACGAGCGACCGCGCTGAGCACATTGGAACTCAGGGCCGGCGAAACTTCGTGCTGCCAGATGTCGCGCGTTGGGGTGGGCGAATCTGCGCGGGCTGAGCTAGAAATGAAACCGTTGGGTTCCAATATGAGTCTATTATTCTTACCCGTCGATTGCGTCAGCGTAATCATTGGACCACGCTGCCGCCGTCCCGGCTCTCGTCGAGCCCACCGGACGCACTCTCACGATGCAAGTCTTTCGCCACGAGCTTAACGCCTTCCCGCTGCTCGCTATCGTGGATCAAGCCATCGATGAGCTCGGCGAGGCCACGCTCGAGCGGCTGCTCGTCACCTACGGCGTGACGCGCCGGCAAGTCTCCGATCCGTCCGCGTGGGTCTCGGTCGAGTTCGCCGAGGCCCTCCTGGCCGACATCACGCGCGAGCTGCAGGGCGGCGAGGCGTTCATCGAGAGAGCGATCCGACGCGGGATGAGCCCTCGCTACATGGGCTTCCTCTATCCCTTCATCATCGGGCTGGGCTCTCCGCTGTTCGTGTATCGGCAGATCCCGAGGGTGGCAGCCCACGTCAACAACGTCAGCAAGTTCGAGGTGCGTCGCACCGGGAACTCTCAAGTCCGCATCTCTTGGGAACCCGTCGGCGAGGCCAAGGTCGGCCGCTTTCTCTGCTCCAGCACGCAAATCCAGCTCGCCAACATCCCGACCCTCTTTCTGCAGCCTCGCGCGCAGGTCACCCACCATGAGTGCCTGTTCGAGGGGGGCCGTGCGTGTGTCTACGACGTGCGCTGGGAGCAGCCGCCGACGGAGCGCCGCAGCCTGTACGGAGCCCTGGCGGGGTTCGGGCTGGCGAGCGGCTGGATCGCGCTGACGCAGGCGGCCTCCCCGGCTACCTCGGGGCTGCTCCTGCTCTCGTTGAGCGTGGCTGGTTGGGGCCTCGGAAAATCCTGGTCTTTGCGGCGCGAGGTCGCCCGGCGGGCGGGCGAGCTCGACACGCACAACGCCGCCTTTGGCGGTCTCTTGCGCGCGAACGAGGAGCGCTACGCCGAGCTGCTCGAGGCCAAGAACCAGACCGAGCAGGTCGTGGAGGAGCGCACGCGTGAGCTGCGGGTCACGGCCCAACAGCTCGCGCATACCCTCGAGCAAGTCCGTAAGCTCGACCAAGCCAAGACGGACTTCTTCTCCAACGTCTCGCACGAGCTACGCACGCCGCTGACGTTGGTGCTCGGGCCTCTGGCCGAGCTGGCGGAGGGCCGCGAACCCGCCGGTGGGCTGAAGCGCGCGGTCGACGTGATGCGGCGCAACGGGCTACGCCTGCTCGAGCTCATCAATCAGCTCCTCGACCTGCACCGACTCGACGCTGGCGCCGTGGAGATCGTGCGTGTCCCCACTGATCTCGAGGCGCTCGCGCGGCGTATCGTCGACCGCTTCGCCGCGGTCTGCGCGCAGCGTCAGCTCACGATCACGCTCGAGACCGAGGCCATGGACGCGATCCCGGTCGATCCCGTCTGGATCGAGAGCGCCGTCTCAAACCTGGTCGCCAACGCTGTCCGGTTCGCCCACCAGCAAGTCGCGGTGCGCTTGCAAGCGTCGGCCGAGGCCGCGGTGTGCGAGGTGGAAGACGACGGCCCTGGCATTTCGCCCGAGGACATCCCGCGCTTGTTCGAGCGCTTCTCGCGCGGTCGGCACCAACCTGGTCGAGAGGCCGGCGCCGGGCTGGGGCTCGCCATCGCGCAAGAGACGGCTCGACTCCACGGCGGCAGCATCGACGTGCAGAGCGACCCGGGGAAGGGGACGGTCTTTTCGTTGGTCTTGCCCCGAACCAGCGCGCTCGCGCGGCCCGTGATGGATCGCCCCCCGGCGCAAACGCCGCTCCACGATCCGGCGCAAGCGAGCGCACACGTCTTGGTGGACGCAGAAGCCCTCACCACGGTCGCGCTCAGCCCCGATCCGAGCTTGACCACCGTGCTCGTCATCGACGACGACCCCGAGGTCCGCGCGTTCGTGGAGCAGGCCCTGTCGAGTTCCTACCGCGTGCGCACGGCGAGCAGCGGCGAAGAAGGTCTCGCGTGCATCCTCGAGAGCCGCCCCGACATTGTCGTGAGCGACGTGCTGATGCCGGGCATGGACGGCTACCAGCTCTGTCGCGAGCTTCGCCGGCGCGAGGAGACGCGCGCGCTGCCCGTCATTCTGTTGACCGCGAGGAGCGGCATCGACCCCATCGTCGAGGGCTTCGACGCGGGCGCCGACGACTACGTCGCCAAGCCCTTTCACCCCCGCGAGCTCCTGGCGCGCATGGGTGTGCTCGTGACCATGCAGCGCATGGTGAGCGAGCTGGCGCACCGCGAGCGCCTCATCGCGCTCGGAGCCACCGCGGCCGCGCTGGCCCATCAGGTGCGAAGTCCGCTCACCGCCATCGTGGGTGGTTTGCCGGTCGTCCAACGTCGCGTCGAGGCGCTGCTCGACCAGCCGGGACGCGACCTGCTGCAGACCATCGTCGACGCGGGTGACCGCATCGAGGAGCTCATCTCGGACTTGATCCAGATGTCACGCATGGATCGCCGCAAGAACGCCCGCTTCCGCCCCGCCGACGGGGTGACTCGCTGCGTGCGCCTGCTCGAGGCCCGACGGCGCAGCGGCGTGCACATCCAGAGCGAGATCGAGGACACGGCGGAGCTGATCGGGCGCCCCGGCGACGTCGACCACGTCTTCCTCAACCTGATCGACAACGCGGTGCGCGCCGCCGAACCCTCGGGACACGTGCGCGTGCGCACCTTCGACGAGGGCGCGCGCTTCGTGTTCCAGGTGGACGACTCGGGCCCCGGCATCGCGCCCGAGCGGCGCGACGCGGTCTTTGCTCCCTTCTTCACCACACGCCCCTCCAACGAGGGCACGGGCCTCGGACTCGCGATCGCCCGTCAGGTGGTGCTCCAGCACGG
>JBIQKA010000219.1:3014-5820 GCA_044507075.1 Myxococcales bacterium | reverse complement strand
CCGCTACCGATTTCTTCAAGGATCTCGCAGTTTCCGATGCGATCGAACATCCGCGTCCGGAAGCGTAGGGAGGCAGCGTGGGGGTGTCAAACGGGGAGAGGCGTAGGGGCAGTTCCATGGCCGGCTAGCCCCGGCGCCTGCTCCCGCTCTTCCCCTCAGGGCGCTGGGGCTGCGATGACCTCGATGTCCAGCGTGTACTGGCCTTCGGGCTCGACGTCATGGATTGCATTCACGGCATCCGGGCAGCTCCGCTTGTTGCCCGAGTCGGTGCAATGGACACTCATCGGGCCCTCCTTCCACCATGGCCGCTCGTCGCCGGAAGGACGTGCGGACGCAGGTGTGAGCAGCAGGGGGCTGGCGCTCAATCGCACGCTCTTCCAAGGAGCCAGGTGCACCGCCAGCTCCTCGATTCGCCAGTCGCAGAAGCCCCCGAGGGGCGCCTCGCGGAGATCCCACACCATGCGGTAGCGATCTCCCCCGAGTCGCTGAAACTTCCCGCGGACACTGTCGTACGCGGGCATCGGGTTTTGCACCTTGAAGGCGATGCAATCCGGGTGGTCGCGGGACACTCTCAGCGAGACATGCCCTTCGAGCTCATAGGGCGCCGTGAGTGACCCCGATAGCATGATCAATCCGCCGTGCCCAGGGGCTCTCCACCACCGCCACGCGAGCAGTCCACCTGCCAGGAGCAAGATCGCGAGAATGACGGCAGCGCATCCTCGCTTGGCGCTCATGGTCATCCGTCCTCGAAGTGATGGTGCAGCATCGGAGAGTGGTTGTGGAAGAATCGGTGGGTCAGCTGAATCTCGTGAGGTCCAAGCAGAGGTTCGCCGCTCATGATGGGCGTCGCGTCGCCATTGGACGCGTATGCATCGAAGCGATGCTCGAACATGTGCATGCTGTGGGAAAGGTAGTTCGCCATCACATGGTAGGTGCCGATGCTGGCCGCGTGATCCCAGAGTTGCTTGCCCTGGGTGTCCGCGGAGGACTGCGGCTTCCATACCGTCTGGATGCGCGGGATCGATTCGTCCTCGATCTCTCTCTCACACAGGGGATCCTCGACGAGATAGGGGTGTCCGGAGTCGTCTTGCAGGGCGAGAACGGGCACGCCGAAGTGTCGATAGTCGAGTTGTGGTGGGCACATCGCGTGCAGCTGCTTCTGCAGCCAGGATGACCCGAGCCGGGACGCAGCCTCTGCCAGCGTCCAGCGCACCTCGTTTACGGCGGCACTGAAGGGCGCCAAGCTGACGCCGCGCGTGAACTCCTTCAGCGCCGCCGCGACCGCGCCGCCGTGATACTCGACGAGGCCCGCGATCGCGTCCGCCAAGAACTTGTTGGGGACCATCGGTACGATGTCGTAGAGGTCGTGGATACGGTAGTAGACGAAGGGCGGGGGACGAAAGCGGGCGAAATGCTCGCCCGCGATGGAACGCTTGGTCCAGTAGTGGTCGGCGAAGGCGATGGTGCCCACGCGCGGCTGCGCATAGGTGTAGAGCACCACCGGATGGCGCCAAAATTTGCGATGCGTTCGAATGTAGCAAGCGACCAACGTCGCGAGCGCGCCGCCCAGGCTGTGGCCGGTGACGAAGATTGGCTTCGTCGGGGAGCGTGCGTGCATGGCATCCAGCTTCGCGTAGAGCTGTTCGCGGATCGAATCGAAGCCAACGTAGAAGCCGTGGTGAACCTCGAGGCCCCAGATGCCCGCGGCGTTGCCGTTCTTGTCGACACTGCCGTCGTACATCCAGCGCGAACGCTTGGCGTCCAGGTCCGTGGAGAGGTCCGCGATCAGCGCCTCGAGCTTGGCCTTGTCCATCTTGGAAAGGTCGGTTTCGATCTCAGTGCCTCGGCAAGCGACGATCGTGTGTTCGGGATGGTCGAGCATGAACACTTGCGTATGCGTGCTCGGGCTCTGGAACGCGTAATACTCGTACGAGGCGCCAGAGTCGTCAGGGCGAACCAACGGTCGGAATGCCTGGCCATTAATTGAATCGGGAAAGACGACGTCTTCGCGATATCGAGGCTCGGACAGTCCGGTCAGCGCCAGGGAAAGCGGCTTGCCCGCGTCCACATCTGCGTACGACAACGTCGCCAGCAGCGCCAGATTGTGCTGATTCGCGAAGGTACGCTGCTCCTCGAGATCGAGGGCCAGCTTCCACGCGCGCTTTCTGCGGATGCGCAGAGGCGAGGCTTTGCCGGTGTTGGTGGCGACCGCGAAAATCATCGCGAATACGGGCGCTGGCACTTCACCCTTTTCGGCCAGGATCAGCGACCATAGATGTCGGTCGACACGTTGCGGCGGAGCGTTCTCCAGCCGCTCGTCGGCGGCCACCAGGTGATGTTGTCGTCGGAAGCTGAAGATCGCGTAGTCATCGATTCGCCCCAGGGGGCCGGTCATGTGCACGCCCAACAACTCACGCAGCTTGGCCACGGGCCCCGCCGACGATCCGGACTCCATCGGCGTGAAGCCGTCCGAGTACTCCCAGGGCTGGCCGACCTCGTGCCAGGGTTCGCGGCCACCGCCAGCGTCGACATAGCTCAGCCACTTGGCGTCGGCGTCTTCCTGCAGCTTGGGCCGGCGGGGCGAGTTCTCCGCGGCTGCCAGGAGCTCCGACGCAGCGTCGCTGTAGTCGGCGAACAGTTCTTCGAGTGCCGAGTTCTCCATCTCGTGTTCCACATGGGCCGAGCAGGCCTCTGGAGGAAGCATATCCGCGGGCGGTGGCGCCACCCGTGCAAATCACCCCTTCAGGGGGCTCACTCGGGCGGCAACAGGCAGAGCGCGCGGGTCGTGAAGTCGATCGCCCCATCC
>JBIQKA010000219.1:0-2914 GCA_044507075.1 Myxococcales bacterium | reverse complement strand
TCTGATCCGGGCGCGACGGGCGGAAGCAGACACAGCGCGCGGGTGGTGAAGTCGAAGCCGCCCCGGAAATCTCGTAACGCGAAGGAGAAGCGGACCACGCGGCCGCCTTCGGGGACCCGGCCTTCATCGGTGGGGTTCTTCTTGGGCGGCGTGTACGCCACCTCGATTTCCGCCGCGGCGTCTTCGTCTTCGCCCCGGACCACCGAGGTGTACCGCTCGAGCTTGCCCCCGAACTCGCTGAGCGAGTGGCTCACCTGGATGAGCTCGCGCGCGTCCCTGGAGACGATCTTCCCGTACTCCTCCGCTTGATACGTGTAGGCCTCACGATCCGAGGGATCGAGGCGCACCCGGATCAGGTGTTCGCCGCTGCCCACGTGCACCTGTGGCAGCGCATTCCCCTTGCACTGGGTAGGGGGCAGATCCGCCGGAGCGGAATCCCACGCTTGCACGTTGTGGGCAGGCTTGGGACCCACGAGCACGATCGAGCCCGCCACCTGCATCTCGCCCTCGTGCGCCACGCCAGCGTTGCACGGGCTCTCGGGCGCGGCCGGATCGCACGCGAACGACGGGTTGTGGTTGGGGCTGTCCTCGCCGTTGTCGATCGAGACCGTGGTCAAGAACGCCAAGGGCTCCTTGTAAATGGACTCAGGTCGGCTGTTGCAGCGGAACAGCTCGCTGGGCGCATCCCTCTCCAAGGTCGTCCCGGGCACGCGCTCGGCGGTGCCTTGCACGCACACCGCGCCCACGATGGCGACCTGATTGATCTGACCCAGGAGCTCCTGCTCCTCCAAAGTCAACGTGGGCAGCACGAGATCGAAGGCCGGCACCACGATCGGGGCGGTCACGAGCTCCGCTCCGCTCACGACCTCGATCGGAACCTCGAGGTCGATCCCCTTTGCGCAGATCAACGCGCCGTTCGGAGCCTGCAGGCCGACGCACGCGGCGAGCTTCATGTCGAAGCGCTCTTCCTTGGGCGCGGTGAGCTCCTCCGCGCCCACCACGTACTGGTGCAGCACGAACGACTCGCCGAACGCCGGCGTCGCGCGCGAAGGCTCTTCGACCACCTCGACGCGCGCCCCGTAGAGATGTGGGCCCGCGATCTCCCAGGGCATCGTGAGGTCGGCGCTGCACGCCGACAGCGCGACGCCCATCAGGGCCAGCGTGACGCGCGTCCTCATAGCTCACCTCGCAAGCCGATGATCGGGATGATCGGCAGGCCCCGCACGTTCGCGCGCTGACGATAGTCGTAGCTGTAGCTCGTGCTCTCGATGTTCTTGGCGTTGTACGTGTTCTGGATGTCGAGGTACGCGGCGAGCTGCCAGGCGCTGAACTTCCAGGTCTTCTGAACGCGCACGTCCAAGCGGTTGAAGGACGGCGCACGCGTCGAGTTTGCGCGGCCGTAGACCGGCGTGTACGTGTTGGTGTTGGTGTTCAGGAACGATCCGATCACGGGCGTCTCGGGGTTACCGCTCACGAAGCGCATCACGGCGCCGATCTCCCAACCCTTGCCGAGCATCACGTTGCCCGCGGCGGCGAAGATGTGGGTCTGATCGAAGTCGAACAGATACCACGCCCCGTCCCGGTCCTTGCGCTGGCTGCGCATGAGCGTGTACGAGAGAAAGCCGAACCAACGCCCCCTGGCGAGCTTGCGCCCGGCGACCTCGAGCCCGTAGATGCGGCCGATGCCGTCGTTGATGAAGCGGGGAGCGCTGGGGTCACCGTCCGCGTAGTCGTTGCCCACCACGCGGTTCGTGATGGTCTTGTAGAAGCCCTCGACGCCGAGCGAGAGCTCGTCGGTGAAGTTGTAGTCGACGCCCGCGCTGTAGTGCATGGCGCGCACGGGCGTGAGGTTCGGGTTGCCCAGGGTCTTGGTCTGCTCGGGCGGCATGGGCGGCTGCGAGAACACCCCGACGCCGGCCTTGACGCGCGCCTTCTTGGTGACCTGGTAGAAGCCAGCGAAGCGCGGATCGAACGAGAACCAGTTGATGTCGCTGTAGTAATCGAGGCGCAGGCTCGGCACGAGGCGCAGATCGTCGATCGGCCTGAGCGCGATCTCGGTGTAGATGCCGGGCAGCACGCGCGATCCTTCCTCTCGTACCGCCACGCCCTCCAAGCAGTTGGTGCATCCCCCCTGCCCCTCCCGCTGCGCGGGCGGCGGCCCCCTGTACTCCACGGCATAGACGTCGATGGCCGTGTCGGTGCCGGTCGTGATCTGGACCCGGTCGGTCAGCGTGTAGCGCCACTCGCCGCGCAGGTAGACGTTGTTGATGTCGAGGTCGAAGCGGATGTTGTCGCCGACGGCGAAGCCCTGCACGATACGCCCGAAGCTCGCTTCGATGCTGTGATTGAGCCTGGGGGAGTAGCGGTGCTCCCAGCCGATCTGCTGGCGATGGAACTTCAGGCCGAGCTCCACACCCGTGATGCTCGGGTCGTTGTCGGGCACGTCCTGGAACAGCACCTCGAGCCGGTCGCCCGAGCCGTAGGACGAGAGGCGGATCTTGTCCCGCGCGGTGGGGCGGTAGTTCAAGAACACCTGATAGTCCTTGTAGACGGGCGCGGCGAACTGATCGAAGGCGTCCTTCGGGATGGTGGCCGTGAGGACCTCACCGAAGTAGCTGCGACGCCCGGCGACCAGGAACGAGAGCTTCTTGGTGATCGGGCCCTCCACCAAGAGCGACGAGTCGAGCGGCACGTTCATGTCGAGCACGCCGTGGATCCGGTCGGTGGCGGGATCGCGCGTGCCCACGTCGATGACGCCGCCGAGCTGGCGCCCGTAGCGGGCGGAGAAGTTGCCCGGGTAGAAGTCGATACGCTCGAGCGCGCGCGAGTTGATGAAACTGGTCAGGCCGCCGAAGTGGTAGAGGATGGGGACGGGCACGCCGTTGAGGAGCACCTGGGAGTCCTGCGGCGCCGA
>JBIQKA010000218.1:0-5837 GCA_044507075.1 Myxococcales bacterium | reverse complement strand
GAGGTTGGGGCCGAGGTCGAGGGCCAGTATCAGAGCAGCTGGAGCACCTCGAACACCACGGCTTCTCAGCAAGCCGCCACCGACGCCTACGCGCAGTCACTGAACAAGGGGTTTCAGCTGACGAATTCTCGGAGCGCCACGCGTACCATCACGGGGGCGTCGATCGAAGCGGCCGTGAACCTGGGCAATCGCGGTAACGTGTCTTTCGCCCTGAAGAACCTCGAGCTCTCGGTGCTCGCGACGCACCGGGAAGATCGCACGCGGTTGGTCCCGGTGGCCACGTTGCTTCCCAGCGCCGAGCTCATCACTGGCAAGGATTCCACCTTCAATTTGGGTGCCCTCGCGGCAGACAAGGGGCCGTTCGTCTTTCAGAACCGGGAGGTCTTCTGGACGCTCGTGGAAGATCTCATGCGGGATCCGAGGGGACTCGTATTCCGCGTGGTGAATTACGATCTGGTGGATGAATTCGGGCGCAACTTCGCGTTCGCTTCGCAGGTGGCGCTCGATCGCACCGCCAATCTCGTGGTGGATTACGGAGATGGCAAGGTGGAGCGCTTCCTGGTGGCGCTCAATCCGTTCTACGACGGCCCTCCCGACCAAGGCGGTCAGTTGATCGGTGGCTTCGACGGCCAAGGGCGTCCGCTCGGGATCCCCGTGGGGACCGTGCTGGAGGAGGTGCTCGGATTGCCCCACAACGCGACCACCCCAGACGCCATCGTGGCCGGCCCCAACGGGATTTCGGAGTCCATTGCGAGCGGAGATGACGTGCAGCTGGTGGTCGGCGGGATCGATGGCTTGCTCGATGATACGCTGGTGATCACCGCCGGGGAAGACGGAGTGCTGAACACGACGCTTGGGGGCGATGATCTGGCGGTGGTGACGGCGGGCTACGAGACCTCGCCGAGCTGCGGCGCGGACACTCCTTCCGTGGTGATCGACGGCGGAAACGGCATTGCGGAGACGCTCGCCGATGGGGACGATGTTCAAGTGGTGCCCGTGAAGCAGGCGGGCATCACGCCGTTTTCGATCGTGGTCGCGGCGGGCGCGAACGGGTTTGCCGACACGGCGCCTGGTGGCGATGACGCGTTCGTGGGACCGGGCACCCCGTGCACGTTGCATGAGGTGGGCTGCTTGACGGGGACTTGTTCGGACCGCCAGGTGCTCACGCGCTTCAAGCACCGCAGGGAAGGGAGCTTTGGCCGCTTTTGGACCGTGATCTTGCCTGACAACCGTCAGCTTGGGCTCGACTTCGAGAAGATCGTGCTGCGTCCCGGTCAGACCCTGAGCCTGGCGTTCGTACAGGACCTGGACCGCGACGGCGTGTTGGCGCAGCAGGAGTACCTATACGGCTCGTCGGATCGCAGACAAGACACGGACGGCGACGGGCTCGATGATTTCTCGGAGATCTACGTGGGCTGGGACATCGGAGTGAACGATGGCTCTCCGATTCGGCGTGTGTTTCCGGACCCACGTCTGGCGGACACCGATCGCGACGGTTTGACCGATCGCATCGAACAAGACATCCGACGCACCAGGTGTCTGTGCGCGGACGAGGCGAGAGCCTGCACCGCTTCCCGCGAATGCGGGGGCGGGAGTTGCCTGGACTGGCTGCCCCTCGGCGACGAGTGTGCGCGTGGTGGAAGTTGCCCGACCTGTCCCGCCGAGGCCATTCGAACCGACCCACGCAGTCGCGACACGGATCTGGATCTCATCGGGGACAGCGAGGAGGTGCTCGGCTTCTTGAGCGGCCCTGCCATCTCCCAATCCCCGAATGCGATCCTGGCCGGGAGCAATGGCAAGGCAGATACGCTTGCTTGCCCGGACGACGTGTGTGATGGCGGCCTCGCCGACGGCGCGCCATGTCGCACGCACTTCGATTGCCCCGCTGGCATTTGTCCCATGACGGGTTGTGACGACGTGCAAGTGCAGGCGCATGCCAGCCAAGGCCACCATCCGCGCAGCGTGGTGGTGGGCGCTGGGTTGAACGGGGTGCTCGAGACCGAAGCCGTTTCCGGCGACAGCCTGGTCTCCGCGGTTGCTGGGAGCTGCGAGACCGCGGCCGTGGCTGACGATCGCGCGTTGGTCTCGGTCTCTAGCAGTGCGAGTGCTGCGCAGACCTTGATTCGGCCCGGCATCAACGGGGAGATCGACAGCGTGCCCGCGGGGGACGACGTCTATATGGCGGGTGAGATCTTCCTGGTGAGCAATCCGCTCGATCCAGACACCGACAGCGATCTGATCAGCGACGGGATCGAGCGCATTCTCGGCTCGGATCCAACCGATCCCCGTGACGCGGGCGCGTTTGCGGACCGCGACGAGGACGGCCTGAGTGACTCGGAAGAGGAGACGGTGGGCTGGGCGGTGACCGTAGATGGCTCTACCCGCCGCGTTTACTCGAACTCACGCGTGGCCGACACCGACGGCGACGGGCTGCCCGACTACGCGGAGCGCGTGCTCGGCACCGACCCAAACATGGAGGACACGGATCAGGACGGCCTGAACGACATCGACGAGATCAGCGCCGACACGCTTGGGAGCCTCGCGCAGTACAAGCGATACTTCACCAACTACCCCCTCGCGACCTCTGACCTCAAGGCGTACGGCACGAACCCTCTGCTTCGGGACTCCGACGGCGACGGGCGGGCCGACAGGGTAGAGCTCTTCGAGTCCTATAACGTGGCCATTCCTGGCGAGAGTCAGGTGCGCACGGGCTTGACCGATCCGACGCGCGCGGATTCGGACGCCGATGGCGTGGACGATCGACGCGAGATCGAGATCCACGGGACGGATCCGCTCGATCCCGACACGGACGACGACGGCCGCTTGGACGGCGTAGAGCTCGGTCGCACGGACCCGCGCGTGCCCGATATCTCGGTGCGAATTCGCCTGGCCTCCATGGAACTTGACGGTGGGGACAGCGACCCGCTCTGGGAACACGAGATCTACGCCCAGCACAGCTCGGACTTCTATCCAGGCACGTCGTTGTACGACACCGATAGTGTTTGCGCTGGCGGCGAGCCAAGGAACGTATGTGGAGTCAGCACGCGCAGGGCCTGCCGGTATCCCACGTACAAGAATCTCTACGTCAACACCGAAGTGACGTTCGCGCTGCGAGAAGGGCAGGGCATCGTCTTGAATGGGTACGTAAACCGTCTCGGTAGTTGCACTGGCACGCTGCCCCGCTTTGAATGCCAGATGCGCTTCACGGAGGAGCCTCTGTCGTTTGCTTCGCTCAACGGGCAGGGCTTCTCCACGCGTAAGATCCAGCTCTCGAACGAGAACTGCAAGGCCACCGTGCTCTACGAGATCGAAGTCAACCAATGAGGCCCACGCTCGCCATCGTGGGCCTCGCCTTGCTCTTCGTGCTCGGTCCGAACACAGCACACGCCGACGAGCCTGCGCCCAGTTGTCCGGAGGGCAGCCTCGTGTTCGATGGCTTGTCGGCCGAGGCCGGGCCGGCGGGCCTGTTTCGTGAAGACTGGCTTCCGAGGCTCACTGCGCTTGCTCAGTGCGTGACCCAGCCTGGCGCCGAGGCGCATTGTCTCGAGGTGCAAGGGCAGTTTGACGACCGTTCCTTTTCCAAGGAGCTCACCCAAGCCCTCGGAGGAGAGCTCGCTGCCCAGGCGTTTCGCGCGCAGGGCCGTGCGCAGCGCGCGATGAGCGAGCTCGGGCGGCTCGGCGTGCGCGCGCGTCAGCTGGTCTACGTACCGGCTGGCGAGCAGCCGACTTTCCGCGGCGTGGTGATCAAGGTCGTCCCCGAATGTCTTGCGCGTGCGACGCCCGCGCCAGCGAGCGCTCCGAATCCGCCGCCCGAGCGCATCATCGAGCGACACATCGTTCACGAGCGAATTCATGTCGATGGCCCGCCAGCGACGATCCCGGAGGACGCGCTGCGCGGCGTGCTCGAGGCGGGGCTCGGCGCGAGCGTGACGAGTATCGAGGACCGCAGCAACGACAAGCGCGTGGCCGCCGCGGGCCTGTTGGGAATCGGAGGCGCCATCGAGCAAGGACGTTGGTATGGCCGCGCGGTGGTCGCGGGCATGCTGGGTTCCGAGGAGCTGCGCACGAGCTCGTTCGAGACGCGCTTGAGCGTGGGGCCGCGTATCGTCTCCAAGGTTTCTCTGGGCGTGCTCGTGGGGCATCGCGTGTCCAGCAGGACTGCGTTCGGCCCGTGGCTCGAACAACTCGTGTTTGCCGGCATAGAGAGTACGCAGTGCCCATTCTCGGCGTGGTCGAAGACGGCCCTGTGCGTGTACGAGTCGTTCGGCGGCGGCATGAGCTTTCGCCGGGCAGAGTACGACAGCGCCGGTCGACTCAGGGTGCTCGAGGGGCGGGCGCGGAACGCGACCTTGCTCGCGGGAGTGGGGATGCTCGTGCGCTACGCGTTGTGATGGACCGCAGGGACCGAACGCGATAGGTGCGAGCTCAAGAGGAGGCGGCGCGTCGTTCGTCCACGGCGCAACCAGCCGGTGGGCTAGCCGCCGAGTTTTCTCCAAAATGGTGCTACCCTCCCGGCCAGGAGGGAACATGTCACGGGTGCTTTCAAGAGTCTCCTACGGGCCGGTGGTCGCCGAAGCCTCTTCCGGCGAGCGCGCTGCGTTCATCACCAAGACGTACTTGCACCTCTTGGGGGCCATCGTGCTCTTCGCGGTGCTCGAGGTGTTCTGGTTCTTTACGCCTGTGCCCGCGCTCATGTTCTCGGTACTTTCGGCGGGGCGGTTCGCGTGGCTCGCGTTCATGGCGGCCTTCGTCGGAGTCAGCATGCTGGCCAACCGCTGGGCAGAGTCCTCCGCGTCACTCGGAAAGCAGTACGCGGGCCTCGGTCTATATGCCCTGTTTCAGTCGATTCTGTTCATCCCGCTCATCGCGATGGCGCTCGCCGCAGGCCGCGGAAGCGACTGGAACGAAGCCGATCCGATGCTCTTGCCGCGCGCGATCCTGGTGACCCTCACACTCTTCGGCGGCTTGACCGGCGTCGTCTTCATCACGCGCAGGGATTTCTCGTTCATGCGCGGCGTGCTGATGTTCGCGGGCTTCGCGGCGCTCGGCCTCGTCGCTGCGTCGCTGATCTTCGGCTTCACGCTCGGGATGGCCTTCAGCTATGCCATGGTCGCGCTGGCCTGCGGCTACATCCTCTACGACACCAGCAACGTGCTCCATCGCTATCGGACCACGCAGCA
Source organism: Myxococcales bacterium (assembly GCA_044507075.1). GTDB lineage: Bacteria > Myxococcota_A > Polyangia > Polyangiales > DASUME01 > DASUME01. The sequence goes on along the minus strand of JBIQKA010000218.1, from coordinate 657 downwards.
CGTGGCTGCGGCGCTCGCCCTGTTCGCCGCCGTGATGCTGCTCTTCTGGTACGTGCTCCGCATCTTCCTCTCGCGTCGCCGCTGAGCGTCTCTCTGGGGCCGCGCGGGGGCGTAATCTCGGCGTAGGTCTGTCAAGGCATGGGGTCTTATGCGTATTCCGGACACCCTTTTGTCCCTGTCAGATTACGGGATCATCGATGAGGTGTTGCGCCCGCTGATGAGCGGCAAAGAGGCCCAGGTCTATCTGGTGGTCTCGGGCGGACACCTTCGGGTGGCCAAGGTCTACAAGGAGGCCCAGGACCGCACGTTCAAGAATCGAGCGGACTACGTCGAGGGGCGCAAGGTGCGCAACACCCGTGATCAACGCGCGATGAGCAATAACTCGCGGCACGGGCGCGCGAAGATGGAAGCCGCCTGGCGCACCACCGAAGTCGACATGATTTACCGGCTGCGCGACGCGGGTGTGCGTGTGCCGACGCCGTATCACTTCATCGATGGTGTGCTCGTGATGGAGATGGTCACCGACGCGCACGGTGAGCCCGCCCCGCGGCTCGGAGATGTGCTCCTCGAGCGTGAGCACGCTCAGGAGATCTTTGATTGCTTGCTGGCCGAGGTGGTGCGCATGTTGGCGGCCGGCGTCGTGCACGGCGATCTGTC
>JBIQKA010000217.1:0-5940 GCA_044507075.1 Myxococcales bacterium | reverse complement strand
GGTCGAGCACGGCATGATCGACCTGATCAGCGAGCGAAAGCAGATGCGCGCCACCGTCGCCCGCTTGCTCTCGCTGCTTTTGGACTGAACTCCGTGCGCTACGCCGAAGCCACGCGCTACCTGTACGCGCTGGCGCCGCGTGGAGTGCAGCTCGGCCTGTCGCGCATGGAGCGGGCGCTCGCCTTGCGGGGCAACCCCGAGCGCGCGTTTCCATCGATCATCGTGGCGGGCACCAACGGCAAGGGCAGCGTGAGCGCCATGATCGCCGCGAGCTTGCGCGCGAGCGGCCTCAAGGTGGGGCTTTACACGTCGCCCCATCTCCATCGCCTGGTGGAGCGCTTTCGCGTGCAGGGGCGGCCGCTCTCGCAGCGCGAACTCGCGCGCAGGGTGACCGAACTCGCCCCCTGGCTCGAGCGCGCCGAGACGCCCGAGCTCACTTTCTTCGAGGTGTGTACGCTGATCGCCTTCGAGGTCTTTCGCGATCATGGGTGTGAAGTGGCGGTGCTCGAGGTGGGGCTCGGCGGGCGGCTCGACGCCACCAATACGGTGTCGCCCTTGCTCAGCGTAATCACCCGGGTCGCGCGCGATCACGCGGACAAGCTCGGCGACACCCTCTCCGCGATCGCCCGGGAGAAGGCCGGCATCATCAAGCCGGGCGTGCCCGTGGTGGTGGGCGTCCGCGACCCCACGGCGCTGCGCGTGATCTGCGCGCGTGCCCGTCGCCTCAAGGCACCGGCTTCACTGCTGGGGCGCGACTTTACCGCGCACGCACAGGGGCAGGGCTACGCCGTGAGCGTGGATGGCACGCGGCTCGAGCGGCTCGCGCTGCCGCTTTCGGGGACCTACCAAGCCGAAAACCTCGCCTGCGCCGTGGCAGCCCTGTTGGCCCTGCGCGCGCGCGGGCTCGCCGTGGACGAGCGCGCGATTCGCCGCGGGCTCGCGCAGGTTCGTTGGCCGGGGCGGCTGGAGCTGATCGAGGGAAGGCCGGATGTGCTGCTCGACGCGGCCCACAACCCGGACGCTGCGCATGCCCTGGCCCACCATCTCGCGCGCCTGCGTCCTCGCTATCGGCGCGTCGTGCTGTTGTTTGGTGTGCTCTCCGACAAGGAACATGCGGTGATGCTGGAGGCGTTGCTCGCGCAGGTGGACGAGCACGTGTTCACCACGCCCGCGACGCCGCGGGCGCTCCCGGCTGCGACGCTCGCTCGCCGCTGGGGGGGAAGGGCGCTCGAGGATCCAGTGCGCGCGTTGCGCGCGGCGCGACGGGTCGCGGGCAGCGGAGGCCTCGTGGTGGTCGCCGGCTCCATCTTCCTGATGGCCGCCGTGCGCGCGGTCTTGCTCGAGGAGCCGTCCGATCCCGTGATCGCCATGTGAAGGGGCTGGCCAAGGCGCGCCCGCCTGGTCAGGCTTGACGCATGAACTGGCCAAAATCCGAGGGGCTCAAGGGCATGCGGGTCGCGATCTTCGAGTCGCGCTTCGCCGAGGAGTTCGCGAACCTGGTGCGCAAGCAGGGGGCCGAGCCGCTGGTCGGTCCCACGCTCGTCGAAGCTCCACTCGCGCTAGGGCCCGAGCTCTTGGCGTTCATCGACGCGCTGCGGGCCGGTGCGATCGACGGCCTGTTGGTGTTGACGGGGGCGGGCCAGCGCAAGCTGGTGCAGCTCGTGTCTCCCCGCATGACCGTGGCGGAGCTCGCCGAGCGGATGCGGGCCACGCTGGTCGCCGCGCGCGGTCCCAAGGCGGTGCGCGCGCTGCGCGAGATCGGCGTCAGCCCGCAGGTCACGGCGCCCGAGCCCCACACCTGGCAGACGCTGCTCGCGAGCCTTGCGGCCCACACCGACCTCGCGGGCAAGCGCCTGGCCCTGCAGCAATATGGCGTCCCGCACGAACAGCTCACGCAGGCGCTCGTGCAGCGCGGCGCACAGGTCATGCAGGTCCCGGTGTACCGCTGGCAGTTGCCCGATGACTTGGGCCCCCTCGAACGGGTCATCGAGGAGATCTGTGCGGGGTCGGTCGAGGTCGTTCTATTCACCTCGGCGCCCCAGGCCGGGAGCTTGTTGGAGGTGGCGCGGCGCATGGGACGCGAAGACGCGCTGCGCGCCGCGCTCCGGGGCTGCGCCCTGGGCTCGGTGGGGCCGAGCTGCACCGAAGGCATGCGCAATCTCGAGCTCACCCCCGACTTCGAGCCCGCGCACAGCAAGATGGGGCATTTGGTGCTCGAGGCCGCACGGCGCGCGCGGGGGCTGCTCGAGGCCAAGCGCCAAGGACCGTGATCTACGCTGATTTTCATGCCGCTTGCTCGAGTTTGGGCGGCGGCCCTTCGACGTTGCGGGGGCGCGCAGTAAGATGCCGCCGATGAGCGTCTTTCTCCAAGCCTGTCGTGCCGAGCCCACGTCGTTCACGCCCATCTGGCTGATGCGCCAGGCGGGCCGCTACCAGCCCGAGTACCGAGCCATCCGCAGCAAGGTGAGCTTCGTGGAGCTCTGCAAGCGCTCCGACCTGGCCGCCGAGGTCACGCTGCTCCCGGTGACACAGCTCGGGGTCGACGCGGCGATCTTGTTCGCCGATATCCTGCTCATCCTCGAGCCGCTCGGCATCGGCTTCGAGTTCCAGGGCGATGGACCCCAGATCGAGCGCCCGGTGCGGAGCAGCGCCGACATCGATCGCGTGGCGGAGCAGATCGATGCCGCCCACTCCCTCGGCTATGTGCTGGAGACGGTGCGTCAGGTGCGCGCGGGTTTGCCGAAGGGCACTCCCTTGATCGGCTTCGCGGGCGCGCCCTTTACGCTCGCGTCCTATGCCATCGAGGGCGGCGGCAGCAAGGACTACCGCCACACCAAGACCCTCATGTACAACGACGAGGGGGCCTGGAACGCGCTGATGCACAAGCTCACCAGCGCCACCATCGATTACCTGAACGCTCAGATAAAGGCCGGCGCCCAGGCGATCCAGGTGTTCGATAGCTGGGTCGGTGCGCTCTGTCCGGCGGACTACCTGCGCTACGTGCAGCCGCACATGAAGCGCCTGTTCGGCGCGCTCGATCGCAGCGTGCCCCACATCCACTTCGGGACTGGCACGGCCACGCTGCTGTCGCACCAGCTGGAGGCGGGCGGCGACGTGATCGGCTTCGACTGGCGCGTGGAGCTCGGCCCCACCTGGGAGAAGCTCGGCGCCAAGGCGGTGCAAGGCAACCTGGACCCCTACGTGCTGCTCGCGCCGCGGGAGGAGATGAAGCGCCGCGCCAGCGCCGTGCTCGCCTCGGCAGCGGGGAAGCCAGGTCACATCTTCAACCTGGGCCACGGCATCTTCCCGGAGGCGTCGGTCGATCAAGTGCGCGCGCTGGTCGACCACGTGCACGAGGCGAGCCAGCGATGAGCGCAGCGGGCGACACCCCCCGCGGGCTGCTCGTGATCGCGTTCGGGGGCCCGCACAGGAGCGAGGACATTCGGCCGTTCCTGCGCGACGTGCTCGCGGGGAGGCCGATTCCCGAGGAGCGCTTCGAGGCCGTGGTGCAACATTACGAGTTGCTCGGGGGCCGCTCGCCGATCACCGAGCACACGGAGCAGCAGGCCCGTCTGCTCGCCGACGAGCTCGCGGCGCGGGGATACCCGCTCGAGGTGCGCGTGGGCATGCGCCACTGGTCGCCCTGGTTGAAAGATGCGCTGCTTTCCTTTCGGGATAGCGGCCACCGTGAGGTGTTCGGCTTGATCATGGCGGCCCAGGAGACGGAAGCCTCGCTCTCACGCTACCTGGGCGCCGTCGAGCGGGCGCGCGCCGAGCTCGGTCCCGAGGCGCCCGCGCTGCGCCTGGTGCGTGGCTTCGGGCTGCGCGAGCCGATCATCGAAGCGCACGTGGATCATCTGCTGCGCGCGCGGGCCAAGATCCCGAGTGAGCTTCAGGCCGAGACCCCGATCCTGTTTACGGCACACAGCGTCCCGCGCGCGATGGCGGAAGGATCGCCCTACGTCGCCCAGCTCGAAGAGACCGTGCGTCGGATCGTGGAGCGGGTGCGCCCCGCGCGTCACGCGCTGGTCTACCAGAGCAGGAGCGGTAACCCGCGCGAACCGTGGCTCGAGCCCGATGTGCTCGACGCCCTGAGCGCCGAGAAGGGGCGGGGCGCCCAAGACGTGCTCGTGCACCCGATCGGCTTTCTCTGCGATCACGTCGAGGTGCTCTATGACCTCGACATTGCGGCCAAGGCCCACGCCGAGCGGCTCGGTCTTCGGTTTCATCGTGTGGACACGCTCGGCGCGCACCCAGCGTTCATCCGCGCGCTGGCCGACGCCGTGACCTTCGCCATCGAGGGAGCATGAAGGTCTGCGTCGTAGGAGGCGGCATCAGCGGACTCACCGCGGCCTATCGCCTCAAGCAAGCCGGGGTCGAGGTGAGTCTGTTCGAGGCCGCCCCGCGGGTGGGCGGCATCCTCGGCACCGAGCACATCGACGACTGCGTGGTGGAGACGGGGCCCGACTCGATCCTGACGGAGAAGCCGTGGGCGCTCCGGTTGGCCAAGGAGCTCGGTCTCGAGCAGAGCTTGGTCCGCACGCGTACGAACCCGCGTGGTGCGTACGTCGTGCACGAAGGCGAGCTCGTGCGCGTGCCCGAGGGCTTCTCGTTGATGGCCCCCACGGATCTCGCAGCCATGCTGCGCTCCCCGCTGCTCTCGCTGCGCGGCAAGCTGCGCATCGGCCTCGATCTCGTGTTGCCGCGCGGGCCTGCGCAAGAGGATGAGAGCCTCGAGAGCTTCGTCGTGCGCAGGCTGGGGCGCGAGGCGCTGGACCGCCTGGCGCAACCCTTGGTGGGGGGCATCTACGGGGCCGACCCGGCCTCGCTCTCGCTCCGGGCCACCATGCCGCGCTTCCTGGAGCTGGAGCGCGAGCGGCGCTCGGTGATCCTGGGCTTGCGCGAGCGCGCGAAGCACGCGGGGGAGCACTCCGAGGGGGCGCGCTACGGCATGTTCGTGGCGTTTCGGGGGGGCATGCAGGAGCTCGTCGACGCGCTCGCGCGGGAGCTCTCGGGTGTGCTTCACACCGGAACCCGCGTGAGCTCGGTGACCCGCAAGGGGCCGCAGTTCGAGGTGGAGGTCTCGGGCAAAGCGCTCCCGTTCGATCGCGTGGTGGTCGCGTTGCCTGCGCACGTGGCGGCGCGCTGCGTGCGTTCGCTGGACGGCGCCCTAGCGGGCGAGCTCGAGGCCATCGACTACGCTTCCGCCGCCACGGTGACCATGCTCTGGTCGCGCGGCGACGTGCCGCACCCGCTCGATGCGTTCGGGTTCGTGGTGCCTGCGCGGGAGCGCTGCGAGATCCTGGCGTCCACGTGGGCCAGCGTGAAGTACGAGGGCAGGGCGCCCGCGGACAAGGCGCTGATCCGGGTCTTCATCGGCGGCTTCAAGGGACAGGCGCGCGTGGCGCTCCCCGATGCCGAACTGGTCGCGCTCGCGCGGCGCGAGCTCGCGAGTCTGATGGGCATCCAGGCCGAGCCGCGCTGGGCCAAGGTCGTGCGCTACGAGCGCGCCATGCCGCAGTACAAGCTGGGCCACCTCGCGCGCGTGGCGCGCATCGAGGAGCTCGCCAACAGGCGCGCCGGGTTTGCGCTGGCCGGCAATGCCTACCGCGGCGTCGGGATCCCCGACGCCGTGCGCAGCGGTGAGCTCGCAGCCGAGCGGGTGCTCGCTCCCACAACTACCCCACCCTAACCAATCGTGTTCGTGGTCGCTCCCATGTTCGTGGTCGTGGCCGCTCCCGTCCACGCAGGCCGCGCGCTCGTTTACGGGCAATGCTCACGGCCAGGGCATCGTTCCCGCGCACGAGCGCGGCTACGGTTTTGGGCGCGTTCACGTCCACGACCACGTCGACGTGTGCGCAACACCCGGAGACCTCGAGTGCTCGCCCTGGGGGCTGTCCCTAATTCTTTGGGCACGTCGAGGCCCGCGCGAGGCGTTCC
>JBIQKA010000216.1:0-6018 GCA_044507075.1 Myxococcales bacterium | reverse complement strand
ATCCGCTGCCATGAGTGTCCTTTCAAACCGGGCCGCAGTGATATCCGCCCGGCGGCGAAAAGCAAGCGGAAGGGCCCCAGAAAGGGCGCCCGGGCTCGTTTCGCGCAGGCGCCACGGCCGCCTCGAGTTTCCATCCCGCTGGCAGCCTGGGCTACCCTGGAGACGTGCTCTCCCGACGGTCCCTGCGCCGGTCTCTCAAGCGTGCTCGCATTCGGCTGGCCCGCCATGCCTTTGGGGCAGCAATTGTCGTGCTCCTCGGGATCGTCGCGCTCAACTGGGGGATCCGTTCGGCCGGGGGCTCGGTGAGCCTGTTTTCCTTTTCCCGTCTCGGCAGCAAGGCAGAGGCCCTGTCCGCGCTCGCCCTCCATGGACTGCGGTGTAGGGGGCACGACGAGGCTGCCATCAAGGCCGCCATCCGCGCCGCGGCTCGCCGTCACGGGGTGGCCGAGAACTTAGCGCTCTCCATGGCGCGCGTGGAGTCCTCGCTCATTCACACCCGCATCAGCGCCGCCGGGGCCATGGGACTCATGCAGCTCATGCCCAATACCGCGCGCGAACTCGGCGTGCAGGACCCCTTCGACGTGGAACAAAACGCGGACGGGGGGATCCGCTACCTGAAGCAACTTCTCACCAGCTATCGCGGTGACGTGAAGCGTGCGCTCGCCGCGTACAACGCGGGCCGCGGTCGCGTGTCCAAGAGCGGGCCGCTGAATGCACTGCCGCGCGAGACTAGGATGTATGTGTCTCGAATCGTGGCAGGTATCTAAGTCGTGAGCCGTCGTTTTCTGCGCGAACCATCCAGTTCATGAAAGAATCGCTCCCAAGTTCGGGCGTCGTGTTTTTCGGGCGATGACGTTGCAAAGTGAGTGATGTCGAGTCGGCGGACGGAGACATGCTCGCAGGGGAGTTGCGAAATGGGTCGGAGCGCTTGGCGGAAGCGGATCGGACTGGGCGGCTGCGTGCTCGGGATATTGGGGCTGGTGGTCATGCCATCCATGTCGCTTGGCGAGCCGGGGATTCTCGCGCGCGGCCCGGGGACAGCCGCGGCGGCCGCGGTGACCGCCAAACCAGACGGTAGCGGCGCCACGTTCGTGGATCGCGTCTCCGAGCAGGGCCAGCGCGCGCGCGGGCTCTACATCACCTACCCGTACCTCAACATCTTCGGGTCCAAGGGCGTGATCAGGATGCTCAAGAACGCGCGCCTCGACACCGCGGTGATCGACCTCAAGGACGACGCCGGGCGCATCAGCTATCGGACCGGGGTCGAGGCGTTGAAGCCTCAGGTCGTGAGCGCTCCCAACGACCTGCCCCAGGCGGTGAAGGACCTCAAGGCCGCCGGCGTGTACACGGTGGCGCGCATCGTCTGCTTCAACGATCCCAGCCTCCCCAAGCGCGAGCCCGACCGCGCGATCCGCGACAATCGTCCGAAGTACGCGGGCCAAAACAAGCCCTGGGTTTCGTGGGGCACGGGCAATACCTGGCTCAACCCCTACGACAAGCGTAACCACGACCTGTTCGTGCAGATGTCCAAGGAAGCGGAGGCCATGGGCTTCGACGAGGTCCAGCTCGACTACATCCGCTTTCCGGTCGACGGGGGAGTCGAGTACGCCCACTATGAGCCCTCCAGCGAAGAGCTCCGCCGCTTCGTGCTGCTCGACATGCTGCGCCGGATCGATGCGGCCCTCTCTATCCCGCTCGGCGTGGATGTGTTCGGCCTGAGCGCCATTCGACGCGGCGATCCCACCGGGCTCGGCCAGTCGCTCACCGACTGGACCTCCCACGTGGAGGTCTTCTCTCCGATGCTCTACGTGAACGCCATGCCAGGTTGGCGCATGGACGTGGAAAATCGTGGGCATGTCCTGGTCAAGGGGCCCTCGTACATCCTGCGGCAGCGCGTGGGGCGCGGTCCCATCATCCGCCCGTTCATGCAGGCTTTCCACAACGGCCTCGGCGACAAGTGGAATCCGGACTTCATCGCCCAGGAGATCACCGGTGCGCGCGGGGGCGAGGCGGATGGCTTCCTGTTCTGGAACCCTGGCTCGAACTACGGCATGGTCACGCGCGGCGTGGCCTCGATGCCCGGCCTCGGCTCGCCGTTTCCGCTGAAGGACCGCGCCAAGTTCCGCGAGGAGCTCTGGGCACGGGGGGAGCACGACCTGTCTCCTCCGAGCGAGCGCAACGACAAGTACGGATGGTGAACCCTCGAGGTTGGGGCTAGGGGCGGGAGCGCCCAACGCCGCCGCTAGGCGGCCCCGACAACCGCCGACATCCAGCCGGAGAGGGCTAGCGCCTCGAAGCATCGCCAGACCGCCACCAGGGCCGCGGCGTGCACCGCGGTGGCCCTGAAAACGCGCCGCCCGATCTGGAGTTCGAGCGCGACGTGGTAGCCGCCGGGCTCCGCGTACTGCAAGCAGGCCCGCAGCGTATCGCCCTGGATGCGCTTCAAATGCGCGCACTTACGAACAAAGTAAACGAGCGCGTCTCGCGGCAGCATCTGCCGAAAAGTCACCTCGATGGCCCGGATCGGGCTTTCCTCGTTCGCGTCCACGGTATCCCCCCTCTTCAAACCAGGCATATGACTACACTGCGCCACCGGCGTGTCAACGCACGAATGCAGTTGTCGCGGAGGAATTTCCCGAATGTTCCCGCGTTGGTACAGAACGTTTGCGGGTCACGCTCGTGTCAGTGCAGGGGGCGTTTGGTGAGACTTGTTTGAGTCAGAAAATCAGCTTGCCGCCGCCGCCGGGGCCGGGCATGCCCCCGCCCGGGAGTCCCCCGCCGCCCTGTCCCGGGACCACAATCCGGGACATCTGTTGGCGCTGCATCTCGCGGGCCTGCTCGATTAGCCGCTCCACGGCGGCCTGCACGGCCTCGGGGAACTTATCCATGGCCTCGTTGAGGTCCTTGGCCTCGATCGGGCACTGGATGGGAAGCGGACCGCGATCCGACATCAGCGTGGTCTCGCCGGTGAAGAGCACGGGGCGGGAGCTGTCCGGGCTCCCGTCTTCCTTGATTGGCGACAACCTGCGCAGGGTGGCCACCTTGAGGTCCGTGAAGGACTCCTCTTTGTACAGATTCGCTTTGTCGACCTTCACGTCGCCGAAGGGGGTGTTCTCGTTTGCCATGCGCGCACTCATGCCAAATACCGGCGCCGGAATCAACGTGACTGGGTGTGACCAGCGCTCGCTCAAAACGCGCGATCGTGTGGGCGCAGCTACTTCATCCCTGCGCGAAAAATGATAGTGTGCGCGCAGTAGGTGTTTGAGGATTTCCCGAGGGTGCCCTCGGGGGGTGGCAAACGGCTATCATCATTCCCGAATTCAAGTCGGGGAGAACCCGTTTCGCGCGTCCGTATCAGGCGGGTCAGCCATGTGCTGGTTCCCTAAGGGGACGCCTCAAGGATTTCGAGCGGATGGTTTCGAAAGGAACGGTCTTTAGCCCAGAATCGCGGAGCAATTCAGCCTGGCTGATGAGGCTCCTCGACGCGGGGCTAATCATGCTGGCGAACTATTTCGCCACGCTCCTCCCCAAGGAGGTCCCGTTCACCGAGATCCACAACGTCGCGGGTGTCCTCGTCGCCGCCATCACCTTCAACGTGATAGGTGACGCGAACGGCCTCTACCGGGCCACACTTCGTTCGGGGGCCGGAAAAATCGAGATCGGCAAGGTCTGGACGAGCTGGCTGCTGACCCCTCCGCTGCTCTTGACCATCGCGTTCGCGTTCAAGCTCAGCGACGCCTATTCACGAGCCGTCACCCTGACCTGGTTCGCCCTCACGCCGGTCATCCTCAGCATCGTGCGCTACGGGGCGCGGCGCTTGAACGGTGAGCTCTCGCGGCGCGGCGTGGCTACGCGAACGGTCCATATCGTGGGCGCCACCAAGATGGGGGCGTTGATCGCCCAGCGCATCATCGACGACCCGTCCTCGGGCCTGCGGGTGCAAGGCTTCTTCGACGACCGCGAGCCCGAGCGGCTGCACCCGATGCCCAAGGTGCTGGGGCCCTCCATGGGCAAGCTCGACGAGCTCCTGGAGCTGGCCCGCAAGGGGCAGGTGGACATCGTGTATATCGCCCTCCCGCTGCGCGCCGAATCGCGCATCAGCGAGATCGTACGGCGGCTCGCGGACAGCACGGCCTCGGTCTACGTGGTGGCCGATTTCCTCGTCTTCGATCTGGTCCATGCCCAGTGGTCCAACGTGCAAGGGCTGCCGGTGGTGAGCGTCTTCGAGAGCCCGTTCTATGGCGTGAACGGCTGGCTCAAGCGCTTCGAGGACATCGTGCTCGGCTCGTTGATCCTGCTCTTGATCTCGCCTGCCATGGCGCTGATCGCGATCGGCATCAAGTTGACCTCGAGCGGGCCGGTCTTCTTCCGGCAGCGCCGCTACGGGCTCAATGGCGAGGAGATCCGCGTCCTCAAATTTCGCACCATGACGGTGCTCGAGGACGGCCCCGACGTGAAGCAGGCGACCAAGGGTGATCAGCGGATCACGCGCTTCGGCGCCATCCTGCGGCGCACCTCGCTCGATGAGCTTCCCCAGTTCATCAACGTGCTCTCGGGGGAGATGTCCATCGTGGGCCCCCGTCCGCACGCGGTCGCGCACAACGAGATGTACCGCCGGATGATCCATGGCTACATGCTCCGGCACAAGGTGAAGCCCGGGATCACGGGCTGGGCCCAGGTCAACGGCTGGCGCGGCGAAACGGACACGCTCGAGAAGATGGAGCAGCGGATCAACCACGATCTGCACTACATCCAGAACTGGGGCCTTCTGTTCGACATCAAGATCATCCTGAAGACGATCATCGGCACGGGGACACGCCAGAACGCCTACTGAGGCCGCGCGCGCACGCGCCGGCCAATCGCGGCGCTCGCCGATGGCTGGCAGGCTTCGCCAGATGCAAGTCGCGCGCTATCTTTCGGCGCGTGATTGCATTGAAACGACTCGGACTCCCGTGGGCGGTCGCACTGGCATTTTTGGTCTTCGGCTGCATGGGCGGGCCCCAGCCGATGCCCCGCCAGCGTCTCCCGGATCCCGTCGCGGGCGGCGACGACCGCGGCGCGCAAGCGAGCGCGGCCCCCGTGCCCGAGCTGGTCGAGGTGCGCGTCCTGCTCGTCTCCTACCAGGGGGCGCAAGGAACGACCACGGCTCAGACCCGGAGCAAGGAACAAGCCCTCGAGCGCGCCCGCATGATCGCGCGCATGGCGCGCAGCGGAGATCGCCTGGCGGAGCTGGTCCGCAAGTACAGCGAGCTCCCGGGGGCGTCAGCCGACTACGGGTTGTTCCGGATCCGCCCTTCGCAGCCGGGCGCGTTCGGGCCCGAGGTCGCGCAGGCCGCCGTGGCGCTCAAGCCGGGCGCCATCAGCGACCCTGTGGACGCTCCGCTCGGGTACTTCGTGATCGAGCGCCGCACGGATCCACCCGGAGGACCTGCCCGCGTGGCCGCGCGTCACATTCTGGTCAGCTACAAGGGGGCCCCCCACGCCGTCGCTGGCGTGACCCGCTCGGAGGCCGAGGCGCGCTCCTTGGCGACCCAGATCGCGCGTGACGCCAAGCAGCCCGAGGCCGATTGGAACGCGCTGGCCGCCAAGTACACCGATGAGCCCGGCTCCAAGGAGACCGGCGGAGATCTCGGTAAATTCGGGAGGGGGCAGATGGTGCCTTCCTTCGAGAGCGCCGCTTTCGCGCTTCAGGTGGGGCAGATCAGCGAGGTGGTGCAGTCGCCCTTCGGGTTCCACGTCATCCAGCGCTACGAATAAGCCGCGAAGGGGCTCGGGGCGCTCGCACCGCGCCGCCCCCAGAGCGCATTTCACAAATCCCCGCACCGCCTCGCGGGCGGCGCGGCGCCGCCTCCGCCGACCTCGGACACTGCGACAATACCCCGGCATTGCCTCGGTCCGAGGTCGACGGATCCGACGCCGCGGCGCTCCACGATCCGGCGCGGGGATTCATGAAATGCGCTCTATAGGGGCTGTCCCTCATTCGTGGTCGCGAAAAGCTCGATCATCTCGAACGGTTAG
>JBIQKA010000215.1:0-6052 GCA_044507075.1 Myxococcales bacterium | reverse complement strand
TGTCCATACACTTCGCGGACCTCGGTCCGCAGCGCTTCGTGCTGTGGCTCGCTCATTTCAACGCCTCCTGCTGGCTAAGACGGCAACCGAGCGGGAAGGACGCAGGAAATCGTACCACCCCGGCTGAGCCCCCATCACGCCCGCCCGCTGCTCACGCCGCGCGTCACTCCGCCCGCGATCAAGTGCGCGAGCCGTACCCTCGGGCAGCTTGCCGTGCAGCGTCACCGCATCCAGCAGCGCTCTCAGTGGCGCGGGCTCGATACCGGCGGCCTGTACCCACAGCCCGCGCACGAACTCGGGTGTGCCGGCCCGTTGTATGAGCTGCCATTTCACGTCGACGTCGACACCGGCCGCGCCCAGTGCGTTGAAGATCGCGTCGAAGTACACCGCCGCGTTCGAGAAGGACGGCAAGATTCTGGCTGCCGTCTGCATCGGGGAGGACGTGCTCATCTCGAGATCGAGGCGGCGATGGAAGCAGGCGATGGCGCGGCGATCGCGCGCCTCATGCGCGGCTGAGCTCCCGGGACCGGGTGGCCGTGGCGGGCTTCAGCGACGACGGCGCGCGCTGCGACCTCGAGTGAGCGCGGCGCCGTCGCACTTGTTGTTGGCCGTGGTGCCTGGCGCAGGCTCGTTGAGGACGGCGCTGCGCGTGAGTTAGGCTTAGGGTAGGCTGCGGGCGTCATGAAAGGATGTCGGTGCCACCGCAAGGCGTTGCTGCGGGTTTTCGGTCCATGGTTCGTGGCGCTCGGGCTCTGGCTCGATGCGCCCCCTGCCGAGGCTCAGATCAACATCGAAGGCCTCATGGATTCGATCAAAGAGCACGGCTGGGAGAGCGCCGCCAAGGCTGGCCTGTCGAAGTACAAGGGCAACATCAACCTCTTCGAGATCACCGGTGAGGCGGCCACCCGCTTCGCCACTGCGCAGCCCAAGGCCAAAGACCACCAGAATTTCCTGTTCCGCGATCGCGTTCTCTTGTACGGCACCGCGACCTACAAGAGGGTCTCGGGTGCCCGAGTGATCAACAATGGCTACGCACACCTGCGCTACACGCGTATGCAGTGGATCCACTTCGGCATGGAGATCTACGGCCAGGCGCAGTTCGACAAGATCCGTTTGCTTCAACGCCGTCTGATCGCGGGCGCCGGCCTCCGCGCCGTATTTCTGGATACGGAGCGCTTCGGAGGCTGGCTCGGCAGCGGCTATATGTATGAATACGAGCGCCGCCACATCCAACCGCAGAATCGTCCTCCCATGGGCCCTGATCCGGTCGAAATGGCAAACCATCGCTGGAACAACTACATCACCATGATAGGCAAGGCGCTCGACGGGAAGGTTACCGCTGTCAACACCGTGTACGTCCAGCCGTGCTTCGACGACTTCTCCGACATTCAGATCTTGGAGACCCTGAGCTTGGCCGTGAGCATCACAGACATCCTGAGTGTCACCTCGGATCTCCTGGTTCGCTACGACAGCCGCGCACCGCGCACCATCAAACGCACCGACGTCCAGCTCACGCAGGGGCTCGCCCTCACGTTCTGATTCGTGTGGGTCGCCTCAAAGCCCCATCCATCCACCCCACAATTTCCACATCTGCGAACTCGCCGGATCCGGGATCATCGGCTTTTCCAGGGGCGCCTGCGAACAGCGCCTAGCAGTACCGATCCACGAACGGCAAGGCCATCAACTTCCAGGAATGGCGGGTTTGTGAGCTGCGAAGACGGCGCGCCGGACGGTGCTCGACGACCGCGGGCGGTGGCCCTAGGGCCCCATGCCGATGCGCAACCTATTCGGGGTCATCGGTTTGTCAGTCGATGGCGTATGCTGCGCCCGTGACCATCTCGTGCTTTTCACGCTACCTACTCCGCACCACGGACGTTGAAGCCGCAGGTGCCTTCTACGATGCCGTCCTCGAGCGTCGGGGCGATGGCATCGTTCCATTGCACGAGGCCGCGATCGCGCGCGGAGCAAGGCCCCACTGGCTCGGCCACATCGGCGTGCACCATCTTGGCGGGGCGGAGGCCGCTGCGGCCCGCTTCGTCGAGCGAGGCGCGATGCGCTTGGGCCCCCCGTCGGGCGTGGCTGACTTCGTCGTCCTTCGGGACCCTGGCGGTGCGCTGGTCGCAGTTACGGAGAGCTCCAGTGAATCCTCGGCGGACGTGGTCTGGCACCAACTCAACACCCGCGATTCGGAGAGCGCTGCGAGAAACTACGCGGACCTCTTCGGATGGTCGTTCACCGACAAGCTCGACTTGGGTCCCTTGGGGCAGCACACACGGTTCTCGTTCAACCCAGGAGGAGCGAGCTGCGGCTTGATCTCGGACGTCGAGGGCCGTCCCGAGGTCCACACGCACTGGCTCTTCTTCTTCGCGGTCGAGTCGCTCGATACCGCGGTCCAGCACGTGCGCGAGCATGGTGGGATCGTCATCGGTCCCCTCGCGCTTCCGAACGGCGTGCGGGTTGCGGCATGTGACGACCCGCAGGGCGCAGCCTTTGGCCTCATCGAGAGGCATGATGCTGCGCGGTTGGCGAGCGGCGAATGAGCGGCCCAACGTCCCGTGAGGGCGACCCGACGATCGGCGGACCGCGCTACCCGTGCCCAGCGTGCAGGGCAGAAATGCAGGAGTTCACGCTGCATTCTGGGCCGTCGTCGTGGAGGTGTGCCGCTTGTGGCGGCGTGCTCTTGAACACAGCGGCCTTGCGGATCACCTCACACAAGCAGTACGCGTCACTGTGGGGCGCATTGCAAACCGAGTCCTACGGGTCACCGCGAGTCTGGTTCCGATCTACTCATGACCAAGTCGCTCTCCGACGAGGAGTGACCGAGCACGAGCTCACCAGCCGAATTGCGCCGGGAGATGCGCAGGCGAGTTCGCGCCCCATGCGTTGCGACGGGGTGAGCTCGCCATTAGCCTTGCGGCGTGCGCACAAACGGACAGCCCCTCGAGCTGACGGAGCGGCATGGCCGCTTCAAACACTACCTCGCCGGACGCGTGGTCCATGGTGGCGATCCGATCGACCTGTGCTTCTCCGGGGGCTGGGTCACCGGTCGCTATGAGTGGAGCGGCGAGGTCCACGAGCCGCCACACTTTCACTACTCGATCGAGCTGATGGCCGAAGGCAAGGTCGTCGAGGGGACGATCGAGATTCCCGACGGGGCGGTGCTCCGCTGGCCCGAGCACGCTTACGAGGGGTGATACGTATGAAAGAAGCGCGAGGGTGACCACCAAGCAGCACCACGCCGATACGCATGATCTGATCCGCATGGGCGCAGCCGGCCGAAGTGGTCTGATTCCCTACCCTGCCCCCGCCGCGACGAAGCCCCGATGGCGCGTGTGGTCACCGCTCTTCTTTCACCCCGACCCCCTGGAAGCGCCAAAGGGCGAGGTTCACCTTGCCGGAGACTTCCCAAGACCTTCGCGCTGCCGCAAAATCGTGGTCTTCCTAGCCAAGTCTTGTTCCGCTCGAGAGGGGGCCCGATGAAGTCGATGCCGAAGTTCTGGCGTCTTGCGCTGCTGTGTCTGGCGTTGGCTGCTTGTGGCGATGATGGGCCCGGCTCCGAAGCTCTCATTGGCGGGGATGGCGGAACCCGAAACGAGAAGGACGGGGGCATAGGCCCCGATCCGATCGTCAGCGTCCTCGCACCGAGCACCGCAACGGATCCCTCGAGCGAGGCCGTGATCACCCAGCGCATGGTGGACGTCCTGTGCGAGGCGAAGCCCGGCAAGTTCAAGTCCGCCATCGATCCGCAAATGGTCGTCGTCAATGTCTACGTGGACGACAAGGTCGTGTTGACCCAGCCGGCGGTCTCCGAGACGATCTCCAAGTTCAAAGCCACCTTGCTGCTCCAGGATGTGCCCGCCGGTCCCATCAAGATCGAGTGCGCGGCCACGGACACCTACGACAAGCCACTCACGGGCAAGGGGAGCATCGAGACCCTGCTCGACCACGGGCCGGCCATCACGTTCGTCAGCCCGATGGACAAGAGCGCCGTCGGTTCCAAGACTGACTCGCTGGTGTTGTTCAAGGTGGAGCCGTTCAAGCTAGGCGAACAAGATCCGGGCGCCGAGGTGGAGCCGAGCACCGTGTCGATGGAGATCAACGGCATGGCCGTGACCCCCAGCGCCACAGCCGGCCAGGCGAACACCTACGAGTACACCATCGACTTTGGCGACACCAAGCTCTTCCCCGGGAGCTTGATCACCAGCGCGACCATCGAGGTCACCGCGCAGAACAAGCGCTCTCCTGCGCCAGCCACTGCCAGCGCCAAGCTCGAGCTCGTGGTGGACGGTGAAGGCCCCACGATCACGCCGGTATCCCCCCTCAGCGGGCAAATGGTCGGCGGCAAGGTCGCGGTGGAGGTGTCGGTCGAGGACACGCTGTCGGGGCTCAAGCCCGGCTCCGTTCGCTTCGAGATCGACAACAATCCAGCCCCCGACAAGTACACGCTGTCTCCGGGAGCCGCGCCGAAGTACCTGGGCGAGTTCCAGGTGGGCAAGTACCTCGGGCGCTCACAGCTCACCATCAACTTCATCGCCGAGGACATGGCCGGCAACGAAACGCGCGTCGGTTTCCCGGTCGATCTCGACTCCGTGCCGCCGTGGGTGAGCCTCGACCCGCCCGACGTTCGCGAGGTCTACGCGAGCGCCACCCCCGATAACCCGAGCTGCTCCGCGCCCTTCGATCCCGTCGGCTACGAGAGCGTCAGCGACCTGGCCAGGCTCCCTCCGGCCGTGCCCGCGCGCAAGGACCGCTACCGTGCGCTCGTCTGGGAACGCGGCACGGCGATCACGGGCGACACCTCGGTGAAGGTCTCGGGGGTCAAGGACAACAGCGTCGCCATCTACATCCAGAGCAACCCGAGCATGCCGCTGATTGTCGACAGCGACGACGACCCGGAAAACCTGTGCGACAGCGTCAACGCGAGCACCGCCACGCGCCTCGACTACAAGCCGATCACGCCCTCGGGGACGTTGGCCAAGATCGCAGTGGAGGGCAGCCCGCTCTTCTCGATGCCCCCCGCGATCGCCGAGTGCACCCAAACTCCCTGCGGAGCGGGCACCTGCAAGGCCCAATCGGCCCCCGGCACAGCGCCCGAGCTGTGCAACGATGAGAGCGATCTCTCGCTGGTGCTGCAGCACCGAATCCCAGGTAAGGTCGTGCCCGTCATCTACGGCCTCAACCCCAAGTCGGGGAACCTACCCGGCTGCACGGGGGAGCTCTGGGAGTCCCCCATCACCAGCGGCTGGACCTGCGTGGTAGGCACGGCCGTCGACAACGTCGGCAACGTCGGCATCTCCATGCCTCTGCGCGTGTGTTACGGGAATGACGACGACTGCAGCGGGCCTCCCCCGAGCTGCACGGACGGCTGCGTGATGCCCGAGGTGTTCTCGGCGCAGGGCATGCCGCGCATCATCTACCGCTGAGCCGGAGGGGACCCCCCTCTGCAACCAACGACCCGCGGTTCGTTGCGTGAGTTTCTTGCGCGGTGGGATCGCCTTCCACTATATAACTGTTCATACGTTCAGACATTTGGAAGGAGCCGCCATGTCCCCTGTCCCCGCCCACCTCAGCTCGGATCCCGTCCCGCCCCTGGCCCGCGCCGTGATGACCCTGTTCGCGGAGGCCCTGCCCGACGTGCGCTTCCCGGACCTGGATCTCGCGGTGCTCGAGTCAGCGGCGGATGATCTGCGCGCGGCCCAGGTCGAGCTCGAGCAGATCGAAGCCGAGCTGCATGCAGCGCGCGCCGCCCTGGCCAAACAGGCGGAACAGCTCACCACACGCGCCCAGCGCGCCCTCGCCTACGCACGGGTGTACGCCGAGGGCGATCCCGAGCTCGCTTCGCGCGTCCAGGCCGTCGCTGGCAGTCCGAAGGCCGGGACGCTCGCGGGGGAAGCGCCCAAGCGCCGCGGGCGACCTCGGCGCCAGGCAGGAGCCGAAGAGCGGAGCCTGGCCGACGCGTCCCTGTTCGCACTCGAATCTGCGCACTCTGTGGAAGGCAGCTGCTAGCGGACCAACGGCCCACCGTGACCGTCGGTCACCCCGCGTGCGCTCT
>JBIQKA010000214.1:0-6203 GCA_044507075.1 Myxococcales bacterium | reverse complement strand
TCGGCTCGCCGCCCGTGCCCGCGTCCATCGTCGGCTCGCCGCCCGTGCCCGCGTCGGTGTCTCCGTTCGCGTCCGGGACCGCCGCATCGTTTGGGATGCCCACGAAGGCGAGGCTGAAGTGCTTGGTGGACGCGGTGACCGACTTGTCCTTGCTCACGCTGGCGAGTTGCTCGAACTGCGTCTCATCGCCGTCCTTGGTGAAGAACATCTTGGCCGAGGGCTCGTCCTTCTCGGTTGCGATCTGCACCTGGATGGGCTTGGCGAACTGGGTGCCCTTGGGCCCAAATTCATAGACCGCCGAGACGTCCTTGGTGTGCGTCGGGATCTGCACCTTGTCCGTGCTGATCACCTTGGCCGAGATCATCACTTCCTTGTCGAGCGCGCCCTGCGGGATGGTCAGGGTCACGCCCTTGGCCTTCACCGTGCCGCCCTTTTCGCCGATGGATACGAGGACCTCCTCGGGTAGCTCTTCGAGTTCGACGTCGGCTTCCGGAGTCTCCTCCGCACAAGCGGCCATCAAAGCGCAGCTCATCGCGAGGATGAAGCAGCGCGCCCAGCGACTCCATGAGGTCACACGATCCCCCTTTGCAGCGCAGCCCAGCGAGACGTGCGCACGGAGAGGATCGTAGGGCCTGCACGCGCCCTCTTACAACTGCGCTCTTGCATCCGGGCGGAGCGTTTTAGCTTTCGGCCCAGCGCACGAGGCCTTCCCACGCGGGCAAGCCGTCGTGTAGCGCATGTGGGGGAGGCGTCTGCATCGTCCCCACATCGCACACGCGTGGTGCCACCCGCGCGGGGAGGGTGCGCAGGAGCGCTCGCTTGTCGCGGACACCGGCCACGCCGAGCGCCTTCAGGTGCACGCCGAGCGGCGCGAGCTTCTCCGGGAGCTCTGCGGCGTCTTCGAGCCCGAGGATCTGCAGGTTGCGATAGCCAGGGCTGAGCCGGAGTGGGCCGCGTTCCTCGCAGCACACCGAAAAGCCATCGCCCTCGAGCAGCCGCCCGCGCATGGCGCCCACGCCGCGAAAGCTCAGCTGCGCGCTCGCGATCTCGATCGGCAAGGTGCCGCGTGGGAGCGTTGTGCGCAGCGCCTCGAGCTCCGCGAACACCAGCTCCGCGAAGGCCTCGAGCCCCACGTTCGCGCCCTCGACCACCCAGGCCACCAGCGGCGACATGCAGCCGCGCTGATCGTAGGCGGCCACATCGAGCGCGAGCCCCCGCGCCAGCGCGCGCGCGCCCTCGAAGCTCGCGAGCGCAGGGCGATCCACGAACACGGCGCCGAGGCCGTGGCCGTGCGGAACGAAGCTCACCGTGGCCCCGAGGTTCGCGCGGATCTCGTTCAAGGTGCGATCGCTGCCGAAGGCCACCACCGCGTCGGCCTGCTCCAGCAGGGCATTGGTGTGGTGCCGCTCGTCGCCCGCGAAGGTCACCACCGCGAACGCATCGGAGAGCTCGGGGCCGCTCTCGTCCAGCGCGTCCTTGAGCAGGCGCGCGAACACATCGTCGTCGGAGGAGGCCTTGGCCAGCACCGGCCAGCCGAACAGCAGGGGGAGGGCCGCCCCGCGCGCGCTCGCGGTGAACACGTTGCCCGCCAGGATCAGGGCGCACAACTTGCCCGGGCGCGCGAGGTGCGCATCTGGGTGCGGCGGGCGCACGCTCTCTGCGAGCGCGAGCAGACGCTCCTCCGTGAGCTCGCCCAGCGCGCTCGTGAGGGCCCAGGCCACCATGGCTTCACTCAGGCCCGAGCTCTTGGGGACCTCGGCGCGCGCGCGCTGCCCGAGCTGGCTCGTGGGGTCGCGCAGCGCCGCGAACGCGCGCCCGAGCCAGCGCGCGCGCCCGGAAAAGTCCGCGCGCCACAGCGCTTCGCCCTTGGCCACCGCCTGCGTGGCCAGCGCGCGCACCGAGCGCCCTTCACCCGCGAGGAAACTGCTCATGGCGACCTCGTCTGCAGGAGCGCGTCAGCCGTGATCGAGCAACCGCGCGCGACCGCGCCCTGGGCGCGCCCCAAGAGGAGCAACCCGTGCCCATCGAGCTGACCCAGGTCGGCGGTTTGAATCGCGCTCACGCCGTCGAGGTTGGCCACGTCGTCGACCCGCACGAGGCCCGGCTCGCCGTCGCGCACCGGCGCCAACGTCTCCGGGTCCACCACGCTCACGCGGATGAAGCCTGGGGCCCACAACCTGCGCGGTCCCACGGTCTCGTCGAGCGCCGCCTGTCGCAGGCAGGATTCATAGAGCTGCGAAGAGAGCTCGGTCATCCCGTACTCGGCCACGATCCAGGGGTCCGGCACCCCGAGCGCCTCGCTCAGCCAGGCCCGCATGGCGTCGGGCGCGATCTCACGGGCGCGCCCTTTGAAGCCGCCCGTCTGCATCACGCGGCTGCCGGCCGGCAGCGCATAGCGGCTCCCGGCCAGCGCATCGAGCGCGTGCACGAAGGCGAACGAGGTCCCGAGCAGCGCCACGGGCTCCGCGTCGCGCTCGGCCGCGCGCAGACAGGCGTCGAGCTCGCGCGTGGAGCGCTCGTCGATGGGCCACACGTGCCGCGAGGCCTCGGTGCCGAACCACGTAACGAAACGCGAGAGCATGTACGAGAGCGACGAGTCCGGGAGCTCCTCCTCCGTGGGCGCCAGGATGACGAGCCGCATGCGTGCCCGGTCGGGGAACAGCGCGTAGCGGGCCGCGGCGCGCGCGCTTTCGTCGTAGAGCGAGAGATCGCAGAGCACGTGCTCGCTCCGCTCGCTGTGGGTGGTGCCCGAGCTGCGGAACGCGCGCACTTGGTCGTGCGTGTCTCGGCTCGAGATGCGCGCGAAGCGAAAGGCGTCGGTGGGGAGCGCTGGCACGCGGGCCACGTCCGAGGGGGTCGCGCCCTTCAAGCGTTGTTCGCTGAAGCGCGCGTAGGGCGCGACGAAGCGCCGCTGGTAGTCCGCGAGGTCGAGCAGGAGCCGGTCGCGCCCGCCATCGTCGCGGGCGCCATCGTTGAGGGCCCCGATCAGCGAAAGGATCCGCGCGTGGAGCGCGGCGCGCGCCTCGGCCTGCTCGGGCGTCATCACAAACACTCCGCGAGCGCCTGGGCGAAGGCGTCGATCTGCGCGTCCGTGATGCACACGGGCGGCGTGAGGCAAAGTACGCTGGGCGGCGACCCGCCGGGCGAGGTGATGAAGCCCCGCTCGAGCACGGCGCGCGTGAGCTGCAGCACGCGCGCCGGATCCGCGAGCTCCACGCCGAGCAAGAGCCCCCGCCCGCGCACGTTGAGCCCGGTCTGCGCGGTGATCGCGCGGCGCAGGCGCTCGCCGCGCGCGAGGGCCTGGGCGCCGAGGTCTGCGCGCTTGAGCTCCTGGAGCACCGCGAGCGCGGCGGCGCAGGCGGGCGGATTGCCGAGGAAGGTGGAGGTGTGGATCGCCTCGCCCCCTGGATCGCCCCAGGCGCGCATGATCTCCTCGCGGCCGAGGCAGGCGCTCACGGGGACGCCGCCGCCGAGCGCCTTGCCGAGGCAGATCAGATCGGCGTCGGCCCCCTCTTCGCGGTGCAGAAAGAGCGGGCCCGTGCGTCCGAGGCCCGTGTAGATCTCGTCGGCGATCAGGAGCGCTCCGTGCTTTTTCGTGAGCTCAGAGAGCGCGCGCAAAAAGCCCGGCGGCGGCACGTGCACGCCCCCGCGGCCCTGGATGGGTTCCACCAAAACCGCGCCCGTGGAGAGCTCGCGCAATGCCTGCTCGAGCGCTGCGAGCACGAACTCGCCCTGCTCGGGGGCGCGCGGGAACGGCACGAAGCGCACGTGCGGGTTGAGCTGCTCGTGGAAGGGCGCGCGGAAGCCCTCGCTGTAGCCGCAGGCCGCGAGCGGACCGTGCGAGAGCCCGTGGTAGCCGCCGAGAAAGGAGACGATGCCCGGACGCCTGGTGTGGAGCACGGCCGTCTTGAGCGCGGCCTCCACCGCATCGGCGCCGCTCAGGCCCAGGATGATGCGGGCGTCGGGGAAGGGCGCGAGCGCGGCGAGCTCGGAGAGGAGCGCCACCTTGGTGTCCGAGGGCTGCACGTCGCCGAGCGCGTGCAGGAGCCTTCCTTGCTGGTCCGCGAGCGCTTGGACGACCGCCGGATGCGCGTGCCCGAGCATCGCCGCGCCGAAGCCCGCGGTGAGATCGACGAACACGTTGCCGTCCACGTCGCGCACGTTGCTCCCGCGCGCGCCCTGCCAACTGATGGGATCGTGCGAGGCCCCGCTCGCCTCGGCCCGCCGCGCGCGCCGCGCGGTGAGGGCCGGGCACTCCACGTGCGCGAGCGTCTCGGCCAAGGCCGCGGAGCGGGGCCCCGGGATGGACGTGGTGAGCTGTGGAAGTTGGCTGCCGAACATCGAACCGGGAGTGTACTCCCGGCCGGCCGGATGGGCTCCCGCTCCCCGGCTCGCGCAGGCGCTCGCTCATCCGTGCGCGTGCGTGAGCGTCGCCGGGGGGACCTTGATGGCGCTGCCGAACAGCGCGAACCCGAAGACCAGGGCGTAGATGCCGAGCAGCCACACCAGCGTGAGCAGGCCGATGCCCGGATTGAGCATGAGCATGATCCCGAACGCGAGCGACGCTCCTCCCGCGATCCAGAAGGGCCACTCGGCCGCGCCCGTCTCACGATGGAAGAAGCGGCCCACCGCGATCTCCGCGACGCCCGTGGCCAGGCAGCGGAACGCGATCAAGAACAGCGCCGCCACCGCGAACGCGGCCGGCCGGCCGAGCGCGAGCAAGCCCACGGCGAGGCTGAGCGCGCCCTCGATGAAGTAGGGCCACGCGCTGCCGTTGCGCTTGAACACGTGGATGAACCCGGTGACCAGCGCGAAGATTCCGTCGACGAAGAAATAGGCGCCCGCAAACGCCACCAGACCTGCCAACGTGCGGCTCGGATAGACGAGCGCCAGGAGGCCCACGATGGCGGCCAGGATACCTCGCAACACGAGCATCCCGCGAGATCGGCGGTGCGCCTCCAGCGACGGCGCGTAGTAGCGATGTTGGATGACTTCCATGGCTTTCCTCTCGCGCGCCCGCGACCAACGCTCGGGCGCGCTTCTTCGCGCCGTCGACCGGCACGCTCGAAGCTAACTAGTCAGCGCCGAACGCGGTGCGGCAAGCCCCGCCTGAGGACCGTGTGGCTTCGTGCGCAGGCTCCGTCCTGGCTCAGCCCTTGCGCCACGGGTAGAACGGCATGCCCACCGTGCGGGCCTGACGCATCTGCTCGGGAGAGTCGAGCACCACCACCTCGAAGGGGCGACCATGTTCGCCGCCGACCTCCCAGATCTTCGCGCCGATCTCCGGCAGGTGCTTGCGAAAGGCCGGCTCCACGCGCAAGGCGACGCTCGGATTCGGGCGTCCCTGGCCGCGCTCGGCTTGCACCACGCAGGCCCACTCCACCTCCGGATACTCGCGCAAGAGATCGGTGAACGCATCGAGCAGCGCGGCGCTCACCGGCTCGCTCAACGCTTCCATGGTGGCCGTGGCGGGGGCGCCGAAGGTGGCCGACACGCTCGACTGATCCGGATCGGGCGTCACCGACGAGGGCTTGAGCGCGCTGCGCTTGGGCTCGGCCGGCATGGAGTAGCTCTCGCGCCCGAGGCCCGGCGCGGGCGGCCGGGTGCTCACGCGCTTCACCTCGCTGCCCTCGGGAGGAGGGCGCGTGCGCGAGATCACGGGCGCCATCCCTTGAAACGAGGACTGACGTGCGCTCGGTGGCGTGGAGAGCAGCTCCATCTCGCCTTGATCGATCTCGAGCGCGTGGTCGGCGGCGATGTCCACCATCAGCAAAGTCGCCCCCACGCGCTTGGCGTAGCGGATGGCCTCCGCGAGCTGCACGACCCTGCGCGGCACCTGTCCGCCCATGTCGAGCCAGGCATAACGCGCGGCCGCGTCCTCGAGCTGGCGCTCGGAGCTGAACACGCAGAGCGCGGTGATCCCGCCCGAGTTCGTCAACGTGCGTAGCGCCTCGTGATCCCCCGCCCAGGTCGCGACCCACAGCGTCGCGCCACGCAGCGCGCCCAGTACTTTCGGGCGATGGCTCCCATCGCGCGCGGCCGCGGCCAATGCATGAACGAGTGCGAGCGAAGCTTCTGGGCTCACACGATCGATTGAATCATTGTCGTGCGCCCAAGGAAACTTCTGAACGCCAGCATGGGCAGATCGCGCACGGCTTTCACCCCGGCAGGGCATCCCCCTGAAAGCGCGCTTGCTGCCCCCC
>JBIQKA010000213.1:0-6210 GCA_044507075.1 Myxococcales bacterium | reverse complement strand
ACTCCCCCTTCGTCAACTTCGCATCGAAGACCGACTTGTTATCCGACAGCTGGCAGTCACCTTCACCACCCCCCGCCATCCCGCTCGCGGGATCGCGCAACGTGAAGTTGCAACGCATCCTGGTGCCGCTGTCCGCTGTCAGGTGGGCGACGGCGTGGCCTGAGTACTCCGTCACGAATCCGTCCGCCGGCCCTGCATACCAGGGCGAACCCCACATGGGATCGGTCCACGTGGTGTAGTAAGGGCCGTACGTGTCGACGTTGGCGGCGGAGGTGACTTGCAGAAAGTTGCCGTGGAACTCGGTGCCATCGGGCAGGGTGGCTTCGATCTCGCCTTGCGAGGGATCGACGCCGCTGTGCCACACGAAGGTGACGGGGCCCTCTGCTTGGCTTCCCGCCGCGGTGGCTGCGGACTCGAGCGTTCCTTGACCACCGCCGCTGTGCTGGCATGCGCTCAGCGCCATCAACGCCATCGAGAAGGGGATGCAGGTTCGACGCATGGGCTGTGCTCTCCTTCGCGCCCCACGTGGGCGCCCAGTTCGCTTCGTTCGAGTTGAGCCTCCGTGCGCAGGGTGCTCGGGTGCGAGCGGGTTCTCTGCGCTTGCGCTCGGTGCACGCGAAGTCGAGCAAGAACGGTGCCCCGCACGCCCGGTGGGAGCCGCGTCGTGAGCTGCGGGGATAGTCTTGGGCGGACTTTTCAGGACAAAATTGCAATCCATTCGGCCAAAGAGCGCTTTTTGTAGGACCTTGGCCCCCGTTTCAGCGCAATGTCGCACCGCTTGATCCGCCTGCATTGGTCTGGAGGTGCTGCCCATGTCGTCCATCGCTGAATCTCCTGTGCGCGCCGCGCGCACGGTTCGCTTTCGTTCTCTCTGGCTCGCGGGTGTGGGCGCGTCGCTCCTGTTCTGTGCCTGCGCCGCCGAGCCCCCGCGCTCGACGGGCACCGGCTCGGGCGGCAGCGGCGGCGCTGGCGACCGCGACGGAGCGGGCGACGGAGACGTGGGCGACGATGACGAAGGTCAGGATAACGGTCGGGACGACGAGGGCGGCGACGGCGATGGCCCCGGCGTTCCGCTCGATCCGGGCGAGTGCGCCGCGATCCGCAAGGAGGCCCCCGGCAAGGGCGGGGTCGACGTGATCATGGTGCTCGACACCTCGGGCAGCATGTTGCACGCGACCGCCCAGGTGGTGAACAACCTGAGTACGTTCATCCAGGACTTCGAGGGCAGCAAGGCGGACCTGCGCGTGGTGATGATCACCGGCTCCGATCCGGCAGCCAACACGCCGGTGGCCTCCGACAAGAATCGCTATCTCTTCATCAAGTCGGGGGTCGACAGCAGCGCGCTGTTCACGGTCGCGCTCGCGCAGTTCCCCAAGTACAAGGATTTCTTACGCCCCAACGCAGCCACCCAGTTCGTGATGATCACGGACGACGAGGATGCCATCGATCCCGGCGTCTTCCGCACTCAGATGGAGCAGCTGCTCGGGCACGGCTTCACGCAGCACGCGATTGCCTCCGAGGACTTCATGGGCACGGCCTGTTACAGTGAGGCCATCGGTTGCCCGATCCTCCCCGGCGTGCCACCCATCCCCGCGGTCTGCGGCGCGGCCGCGATCGGCAAGCGCTATTACAAGTTGGCCAACGACACGGGCGGCAAGACCATGTCCATCTGCAAGGCCGACTGGACGCCGGTGTTCGCGGACCTGAAGAACGCGGTGATCGACGCGGTGCCCTTGCCCTGCGACTATCCGCTCGCGGACGCCAAGGGCGACGAGCCCTTCGATCCGCTCAAGGTCCAGATCGTCTACACCAACAACGGCAAAGATAGCGAGTTCCCGCGCGCCAACACGCGCGAGGCGTGCGCCGACGAAGACGCCTGGTTCTACGACGACCCCAACCAGCCCAGCATGATCAGCTTGTGCCCCGCCGCCTGCGACGCCGTGCAAGCGGGCGGCTCCATCGACGTGGGCTTCGGCTGCGATCCGATCGTGCTGCTCTGAGCGGGAAGGGCGCTCAGCGCCCGAGCAGGCTCTGGAGATCCACCTGCGCGCGCGCGAGCGCCTCGGCTTGCAGGCGCGTGAGCTCGCGGATGCCCTCGAGCGCGAGATCCACCAGGGCGTCGAGCTCGGACCTTCGCATGGGCGCGCCCTCCGCGGTGCCCTGCACCTCGATCAGCTCGCCCTCGGCGTTGCCCACCACGTTGAGATCCACCTGGGCCTTGCTGTCTTCGGCGTACGGCAGATCGAGCACGGGGCGGCCTTCGAACAGGCCCACGCTGACCGCAGCCACCGGGGAGCGCAGCACGCCGGGCTTCACGAGGCCCTTCTTGAGCAGGCGATCGAGCGCGACCGCCACGGCCACGGTGCCCCCGGTGATGCTCGCGGTGCGCGTGCCGCCGTCGGCGTCGAGCACGTCGCAGTCGAGCGTGAGCGTGCGCTCACCGAGCCGCTCCATGTGCACCGCGGCGCGCAGCGAGCGGCCGATCAGGCGCTGGATCTCTTGGCTGCGGCCGTCGATTCGGTCGCCCCCCGTGCGCTTCTGACGGCGGTCGGGATTGGCGCGCGGGTGCATCGCGTACTCGGCCGTGACCCAGCCCGTGCCCTTGCCTTCGAGGAAGGAGGGCACCTTCTCCTCGATGGAGCAGGCGAGCAGCACGCTGGTGTGGCCGCTGCGGTACAGGAGCGAACCCTCGGGGTTGCGCTGTGCGCCCAACTCGAACGCGGCGGGGCGCAGGGCGCGATCGTCTCGACCATCAGGACGCTTCGGTGACATGCAGGGGCGATGTAGTGCCCTCGCGCGCCGCCGGCAACCAAATCTCGAAGCGCGTGCCGCCACCCTCGGCCTCGGTGCAGCGGATGCGACCACCGTGTGCGCTCACGATCTGCTGGCACAAAGGGAGCCCGATGCCGGTGCCGTGCTGCTTGGTGGTGTAGAAGAGCTCGAAGATCTTGTCGCGCTCGCTCTCGGGGATACCCTGGCCAGTGTCGCTCACGGTGAGCGCCACGCCGTCGTCCCAGCTCTGCAAGGTGAGTCGCACCTTCCCTCCGTCGGACATCGCCTCGCGCGCGTTGCGGCACAAGTTGAGCAGCGCCTGGCGCAGCTGCCCGCGGTCCACGCTCACCGGATCCAGGTGGGGGGCGAGCGCGAGCTCCATCTCGACCTGCGACTGCGCCATCTCGGGTTTGAGGAAGGTGGCGATCTCCTCGATGAACGCGGCGAGCTGGGTCTGTTCGAGCTTGGGCTCGGGCAGGCGCACCAGGCGCAAGTACTGCTCGGTGATGTCGGTGAGGCGGTCGACCTCGCGCTTGACGGAGCTGAGCATGGGCAGCGCCTCGGGCACGGCCGAGCCCACGTCCTCTTCGAGCATCTCGACGTTGAGGCGGATGCTGTTGAGGGGATTTCGCACCTCGTGCGTCACGTGCGCGGCCAGGCGCCCGACCGCGGCCAGACGCTCGGTGCGCCGCAGCTGCGCGTCGCGCTGGGAGAGCGCGCCGACCATGCGCTCGAACTCACTCGCCACGTGGCCGATCTCGTCGTTGGCGTGGGGCTCCATGCGCGTGGCCAGATCGCCGCGCGCCACCGCGCCCACGCGCTCGGTGAGCTTGGTCAACGGGCGCAGCATCTGCTGGGACCAGAAGCTTATCGCCAGACCCACCGAGAGCGCGACGAGTCCGAGGCCCACCAAGAGGCCGAGCGCGCGTCCCTCGTCGTCACGGGCCTTGCGGCTGGTGGCGGCGATGCGCTCGGTGATCAGCTGCCAGGCCATGGAGAGGTGGGTCTGGGCCTGGCGCTCGCGCACGCGCACGCTGGCTAGGGCGGCGGCGGCGGCGCTGCGGTCGCGGTTGGCCAGGGCGGAGGACAGGGCGTCGAAGTCGTCCTCGGAGAGCTCGTACTCGAACAGCACGGCCTCGAGCTCGGCGCGTAGGGTGAGCAGCGTGGTGCGATCGCGGTCCTCGTGGACGAGGCGCTGGGCCTGGTTGGCGGCGTCGAGGGCGCGCCGCAGGGCGATCGGACGCACGCGGCGCGCGATCTCGAGCCAGCCCTCGGTGGCCGCCGTGTCGCTGCCCTCGAAGGTGCGCTCGACCATGGTGGCGAAGGCGCCCTGGGTGGCGCGCGCCTCGCTGATGCTCAAGGAGAGCGGCAGGTAGCCCTCGTGCAAGAGCCGCAGGGTCTGCGCGGTGCGCTGGTGCTGCCACAGGCTCACCCCCGAGACCAAGGCAAACAGCACCAGCACCGCGGCAAAGCCTGCGAAAATGCGCGCCGGAATACTGCGGGTGGGCTTTTTCTGGGCCCCGGCCAGGCGTTCCCCCATGGACGCCGCAACGCTACCGCGAAACGGGCGTTTTCGCCTGCGGCTTGCGCGGGGCGGCGGGGCCGGGGCTCGGTTTGGGCCGGTTTTTGAGGCGCTCGAGGGTGAGCCGGGCCCGCTTCTTTTGCTCGTCGGAGCGGGCGAGCTCGAGGGCGAGCTCGGCCTCCGCCAGCGCTTCCTTGGGGAAGTTCTGGGCGGCGAGCGCCTCCGCCCGCAGGCGGTGCAGCTCGGGGCTCGCGGGGTCGAGGTACAGGCCTGCCTCGGAACGCTCGAGGAGCAGGGGGTAGGCCCCGGCCTCGCCGAGCAGGGTGAGCAAGCGCATCAGCGGCATGCGCGCGTGTTGGTCGAGGAACGACAGCTGGAGCAGGGCGGCCTGCTGGCGCGCGCGATCGCCGAGCGCCGCCGAGATCTCGGCGTCGAGCTCGTAGGCCTCGCTGCGCTCGGGGTCGATGGCCTCGGCGCGCGTGAGGTGCTCGAGGGCGCGCTGAAAATGCGCCTGCTTGTGCTCGCTGCGCGCGAGCAACATGCGGAGCTGGTAGCCGTCGTGGCCCGCCGCGAGCATGGCTTCGAGCGAGTCCACGGCGGCCTTGACGTCGCCCGCCTTCAGCGCGAGGTGCACGCGGGTGAAGAGCGCGATCGGATCGGTGGGGCTGTCGACCACTACCCGCGTGGCGAGGGCCTGGGCCTCCAGCGTGCGGCCGGCGACGGCGAGCGCGAGCGCGAGGGCAGCGCGGTTCTCACTCGTGGCCCCAGGGCGCTCGGCGGCCTTGGTGCGTGCCGCGAGGTCGCGGTACCGGGCGACGTCGACGCGCAGGTCCTGTGCGTAACGTGCTCCGAGGCGCGCGCGCAGCGTGGTTTGAAAGTCCCGGTTCAGGTCGGCGACGCTCACGCCGAGCACCTGCTCGAAGGCCTGCTCGAGCGTCTGCCCCTGCCCGAAGTGCGCGAGCAGCTCCGGGATCTTGGCGAAGCCAAAGCGCTCCACGATGTACTCCATGGCCAGCGAGCTCGCGTAGTACGCGACCATCAGGTCCTGCGGGTCGCGGGCGTGGGTGAAGGCGTGGTTCATCTGCATCAGCGAGGGCAGACGGCCGGCCTCGAGCGCCTCGTAGAGCGCGCGGTCGTCCTCGCGCTTCCACTCGGGGCGGGCGCGCTTGGTCTCGTACTCGGCGAGCCCTTCTGTGAACCAGCGCGGCACGCGGCTCTTGGAGAGCTGCACGTGGAACACGTGGGAGAGCTCGTGCCACAGGATCTGCCCCCAGTTGAACTCGCCGCCCGAAGGAGAGAGGGCGGTGAGCACCTTGCCGAAGCACACGCCCTGCAGCCCGAGGCGCGGCAAGCCCGAGGTGCGCACCGCAAAGTGCTCGGGGCTCGCGTAGAGCTCGATCCAGGTGGGCGACGCCGGCGTGAAGCGGTAGCGGGCGCGCATGTCCTCGTAGGCGCGCTGGAGCAGCGGCAAGGCGTACCGGGAGAGCAGCGCGCGCTCGCGCCGGTGCATGCGCACGCGGAACGGCGCGGCCTCGAAGGTCACGTACTCCTTGGCGATGATGTCATCGTAGAGGTTGAGCGTGTTGTAGACGAGGATGTTATAGCGATCGAGGGACCAGGCCCGATGCAGCGCCTCGAGCCCCTCCTGCTCACGCCCCACGCGCAGGAGGTTGATGCCGCGCGTGGCGTGGGCGTAGGCGTCCTCGGGGTCGAGCTTGAGCGCCTCGTCCGAGAGCGCGACCAAGTCTTCGTAGCGGTGCTCCCACTCCGCGTAGGTCGAGATGATGGAGTAGAGCCGGGAAAAGCGCGGGTTTTCCGCGAGCACCGCCCGCACCGCTTTCTCGAAGCCGGGCGCGTCGTCGGCCACGAAGCGCACGGCGGCGCGCACGCTGAGCGCCTCGAGGTCGCGCGGGTTG
>JBIQKA010000042.1:30114-40637 GCA_044507075.1 Myxococcales bacterium | reverse complement strand
CGCCGCCGCCGATGGTGCCGCCGAGGATGGCCAAGAACGTGCCCATCTCGACCAGGGCGTTGCCTTCGACCAGCTCATCGTTCGAGAGCAGCTGCGGCAAAATGCTGTACTTCACGGGTCCCAGGAACGCCGAGTGCACTCCCATCAAGAGGAGCGCGGCGAGCATCGGCCACAGCGAGCCGCTGACGAAGCCGAAGGCCGCGAGCGCGAGGATGATGAGCTCCGCCAGCTTCACGGCGCGCACGATCAGCGTCTTTTCGTAGCGGTCGGCGAGCTGACCCGCCGTGGCAGAGAGCACGAAAAAGGGGGCGATGAAGAGGCCCGAGCAGAGGCTGATCATCTGGGCTGGCGTGAGCCCGAATACGCTCGCTTGGTGGACGCTGATCCACAGCACGAGCGCGTTCTTGAAGAAGTTGTCGTTGAGCGCCGAGAGCAGCTGGGTGCCGAAGAAGGCCGTGAAGCCGGGGCGTGTGAAGGGGGAGCGATTTGGCTGGGGATTCATTGGGTGGCGGCTAGAGCGAGCGGCGTGCCATATGGAAATGATTGAGAAATATCGGCAGATCGAGCTGGAATATGTACATGTAATGTACAACTAAATGACGCGTGATGTACACGCGCGTGGCTCGCGGCTCACAAGGAAGCGGGTTCGTTGACTGGTGATTTGTTCAGTTGTGTGACAGCTTGAGAGGACATGGGCGCGGAGCAGTTGTCGCTTTTCGGAAGGGGCGAGACGGGGCGCACGGCGTGCGGCGATTTTCGTTCGCTAGTGCGCGTGGCGCTCGATGCCGAGTCCTGGATTGACTACGCACCGACCTTCTTGGCGCAGCACGAGGGGCTGTTTCGCGAGCTCCGCGATTCTCTGCGCTGGCGCACCGAGCGCCGGATTTCCGCCACCCGTACGCGTAGGGGTGGGGGACGGAGTATTCAACCTTAGCTTGCGCGCGTGTGCCCGCTTGGGCGCAAGCTAAGGTTGAAATACTCCGTCCCCCACGCGGCTTAGAAGCGCGGGTCTTTCGTCTCGTTGTCTGCGTAGGGGGTGGTGGCCTTCGCTTTTGCCTGACCCGTATCTCGCACGCGCACCAATCCGTTCAGCACCCCGACAAAGGCCGTGCCGTCCGGCGCAAGCGAGATCGCGGCCCAGTTGTTGTCGTATCGGACCCCGGTCCCCGTCAGCACGCGATAGGCCGTGCGGCCGGTCTCGAAGTCGAGCGCGGTGAAATAGTAGGCGTCGGTCCCCCTGGGGGCGTTGGGGAGCTTGGTATAGATGTAGATCAAGCCGTTGGCTGTCGAGAGCTTGGGCACGGTGGTCTGCGAGATCTCGTCGCTCTCCCACACGATGTCGCAGCCGCTCTCGTCCTCCCGCACGTCGACGCGGGCGATCCCGGGGGCGCTGGTCTTGCCACGGCGCATGGTGCGAAAGATGTCGTAGCCCGCGTTGTTCTCCACGATGAGCGAGCGCCCATGGCCGATGAGCGTGTTCTCCGTGGCGCTCTGGCCCGGGCTGAACACGGGGGTCTTGCAGACCAGGCGATCGCCTCGGGGCGCCACGCCGCGTCGCCGATAGACGAGCACGTTCATGCGTGGCTCGGCGTTGTCTGCGATCGCGACGTAGTCCTCGCCGAGCAGGGTGGGCGTGGTCCCCGAGCCGCGGTTGATTTGGCCGACCTTGACGCGATGCCCCCGGTCGTAGCGTTCACGCCAGACGGCGACCGGCGGCGCGTCGGGGCTCGGCAGCTCGAAGCGATAGAGCGCGTGATCGGAGACCACGTATGCGCCCTCGGGCGCGACGCTGAACGAGTTCTGGATCTCCTCCCCCTGCAAGCGGTTGACGTGGATCTCGCGCTTCGCGTTGACGATGCCCACCGTGCCGTAGCGCCCGACGAACCAAAGATTGCCGTCATAGTCGGGCAGCACCGCGGTGATCTTGTCGAGCCGGCCGTTGGGCCGGAGCAGGTGTGCGCCGAGTTCGATGCGCTCCTCGAGCGCAAGGCGCGGGCCATCATCGGTCTCCTCGACCGCGACAATTTCGATGCTGCCCTCGGAGGTTCCGATGACCGCGCGGTCCAGGTGGTCGAGGTAGAAGTAGGCGCCGCCGGACGTGTCCTGCATCGCCTTGCGCACGCGCAGAAGCGGCGCATCGCGGCGGGGGAGGCCATGGCGGTCGATGACCTCGAGCGTCTCGGGATTGAGTAGTACCAACGAAGGACGGCGGTCACGCACGCAGACGGTCACCACGCGACCCTTCGAGTCGAAGTTCACGGTCGGGCACTCGCCGCCGAGAAAGCCCATGGCACGCGATGACACCTCGGGTTCGTGGCCCAGTGGGCCCGACCAGGCGTAGGTGTTCGTGGTGAATGGATCCGAGTGCATGCAGCTCGCGCCGTGCTGCGCCATGTACGGGTGGTGCGGCACGTCCGGGGCGGCCAGCGGGCGCGGCGCGTGAGGCGCGCCATGATTCGTCGGGACGCGGCCCTCGGCGCGGGTCGAGCTGCGGATGGGGCGCGCATTCGATCCCTCACGCATGTGTCCGCAAGCGAGGAGGGCCGCCGCCAGGAGCGCGAGCCCCAGGGGCCGCAGCGCGCCGCGGTGGGACGCACCGACCGACCGCCGAGATCCGCTCAACCTGCCCTCAGTCTCCATGTCCAAGTTCAGATCCTCTACAGGCTTTGGCATCCGCCTACAATGGTGTTTGTCGGCTCACTCGCGGCTCTCCAGCGCGCTGGCGGCCGGAGGGGCGCTGCTGCGGGATAGGCGGGGCTCCGCATCGAGGAAACCGCGCAGCATCCGGCGCAGTTCGAAGGGGGTCGAGACGCGCAGCTTGGCGCGCGAAAGGCCCGGTCCCACGCGTACCGAAACGGCGTTCTCCGGGAGCGCCTCGAACAGGTCTTCGTCGGTTCGGTCATCGCCCGCTGCAAACACCACGCTGCCCGCAGGGGCCTCGGCGATGACGCGCGCCGCGACCACCCCTTTGTGCACCCCGCGAACGCGGACCTCCACGACTTTATGCCCCTCGAGGATCTCGGCGTTGGGGCCGAGCGCGATCGTGAGCTCGGCGCGCAGCGAACGCAGGCGCGCTTCCGCCAAGTGGGGGTCCACGCGGCGATAGTGAAAGGCCACGGACGCTGCTTTCTCCTCCACGAATGTTCCAGGCGTGCGCAGGGAGTGTTTCCGCATCACGTCGTAGATCTGTTTCAGAAATTCCGGGGGCGTTTCGAGCACCTGCGTCCAGCGTCCAGCCGGGTCACGCGACCAGAAGCCGTGTTCGATGTGGAGCGAGATGGGTGAGTTGCCGAGCCAGGGCTCGAGCGACGCGCGTGAGCGTCCCGAGACCACATGCACCTCGGTGTTGGGCGAGATGGCCAGCCGGCGCAGCAGGTCGAGCAGGGCCTCATCCGGCACCGCCAGGTCAGGCAAGGTTTGGATGGGGACGAGCGTCCCGTCGTAGTCGAGCAAAAAGATGCGATGCGGCGCCTGGCGCACGCTGGCGAGCGCTTGCTCGAGCTCGCTCGGTTGCGAGACCGCGGGCATCGCGGGCGGCGCCGGCTCGGTGTGCACCAGGTCGTCCATGAAGGCCAGCGCCCAGGACTGCACGGGGTTCCCCTTCACCACGGCGCGCAACTTGCGCATGCGCACCGCTTGCTCGGCGCGCGGCATGAGCATGGCGCGCCGGATGGCGTGCGCGGTCTCCGCGATGTCGTAGGGGTTCACGATCAAGGCCGCGTCGAGCTCGGAGGCGGCACCCGCGAACTCACTCAGCACGAGCACGCCCTGCTCGTCGGTGCGCGCCGCGACGTACTCCTTGGCCACCAAGTTCATGCCGTCGCGCAACGGCGTGACCAGCATCACGTCGGCGGCGCGGTACAGCGCGAGCAGGTCGTCCGCGTCGACGCTCCGGTAGAGCAGCTGCATCGGGCTGCCGGTGGGTGAACCGTAGTTGGAGTTGATGCGCCCGACGAGCTCGTTCACGTTGCGGCGCAGCTCTGCGTAGGCCTCCACCTTCTCGCGCGTCGGCACCGCGAGCTGAATAAAGTGAACGCTTCCGCGCAGCTGCGGCTCACGCTCGAGCAGGCGGTCGAGCGCGAGCAGGCGGCGAGGGACGCCCTTGGTGTAGTCCAGGCGATCGACGCCGAGCAGCGTGACCTTGCCCGCGGTGCCCTTGCGGAGCTGGGCCACCTTCGCGTCCACGTGCTCCGACTGGCGTTCGAAGCTCTCGACCTCGATGCTGATCGGGTACACGCCGACGCGCACCGTCCGCTCGTCCCAGACCAGGCTGTCGACGCCCAGATCGAGGCCGAGCACCTTGGCGGCCGAATGGATGAAGTTGTGCCGGTAACTCTCGGTGTGGAAGCCGATCAGATCAGCGCCCAAGAGCCCCTCGAGGAGCTGTTCGCGTAGCGGCAGGATGCGGAACACGTCCGAGGAAGGCCAGGGCACGTGCAAAAAGAAGCCGATCCGCGCCTTGGGCACCATGCGGCGCACCATCCCGGGCACCAACATCAGCTGGTAGTCGTGGATCCACACCATGTCGTCGGGCCGCAGCTCCTTGGCGATCGCGTTGGCGAAGCGCTCATTCACCGCCTTGTACGCGCGCCACTCGTTCACGGCGTCGAGGCGCACCTTGTCGAGCAGGTAGTGGAACAGGGGCCAAAGTACCGCGTTGGAGAAGCCGTCGTAGTAGAGCGAGATCTCGCTCGCGCTGAGCGGCACGTGCGTGAGGCGAGCGGCGTCGAGCTCGCGCATCACGCCTTCCTTGGCCTGCTCCGAGAGGCGCGAGGTCTCGCCGACCCAGCCGATCCAACGGCCATCTCCCTGCGCGTGAACCTCTCGCAACGCGGTCGCCAAGCCCCCGCTCGAAGACGACAGCGAAAATCCCGAAGGCGTGTGGCTCAGCGATACGGGCAGGCGGTTGGATACCAGGATCGTGCGCGGGTGCCCCATTCCATCCCCTCCGTCGGTTCGTCGAATCCCCTTTGTGCAAGTGCGCAAGGAGGACGCAACACCAAATCCGTTCAATTCGCGAGCAGCCCTGCTTGGACTGCATGTCGCATGCCTGGTAGCAGTCCCAGGCCGAGAGACCCCTCCGACGCGAATCTAGCCCATATTTCTGCAAATTTCGCGTGTGAGCGGGAAAGGTGCAGATCCGATCGAACAGGCTTGCGCCAACTTAGCCCATGACGGGAAGCGGGGCGATTTGCCTCGCGTGGGGCAAACGTTTCTGGCCCTTGAGCGTGCCGCTGCTCTGGGGACAGGCGCTTGTGCTAACTAAGCGACCCATGTTCCAAACGCCAAGAAGCGCCCTCTGGCTGCTCGTGCTCGCGCTCGGCTGCGACGCGACCCCGAGCAAGAAGCCGGAAAAAACCACCGAAGCGGCCGAGCTCGAGAGCAAGGCCTCTGATCAGAAGGCGCCCGCGGTGCCGGACGCCCCGAACGCGATCCCCGCGCCCGCGGACGTTGCCGCTCCGCCTGCGGACGCCGAGACCACGGCCAGCGGCCTCGCTTCCAAGGTCATCACCCCAGGGACGGGCGGCGAACGCCCGCGCGAATGGGACAAGGTGACCGTGCACTATACGGGCTGGACCACCGATGGAAAGATGTTCGACAGCTCGGAGACCCGAAAGGAGCCCGCCTCCTTCGCGCTCAACCAGGTGATCAGCGGCTGGACGGAAGGTTTGCAGCTGATGGTCCCCGGTGAGAAGCGCCGCTTCTGGATCCCGGAGAAGCTCGCCTATCAGGGGCAACCGGGGGCGCCTGCGGGCACGTTGGTGTTCGACGTGGCGCTGATCAGTGTCGAAAAGCAGCCCGACCCACCCAAGGCGCCCGCGGACGTGGCGGCGGCACCTTCCGACGCGGAGAAGACCGCGAGTGGTCTCGCCTCCAAGGTGCTCAAGAAGGGCAACGGCAAGGACAAGCCCGGCGCGAACGACATCGTGAAGGTCCACTACACGGGCTGGACCACGGACGGCAAGATGTTCGACAGCTCGGTCTCTCGCAACGAGCCCGCCACCTTCCCGATCGAGGGCATCATCAAGGGCTGGAGCGAGGGCCTGCAGCTGATGACAGTCGGCGAGTCGCGGCGCTTCTGGATCCCCAAGGAGCTCGCCTACAACGACCGCCCCGGTCGGCCCCAGGGCACGCTGGTGTTCGACATCGAGCTGCTCGAGATCCTCACGCCCAAGACGCCCGCCGACGTCAAGGCGCCGCCGAAGGACGCGCAGACCACGGCGAGCGGCCTCGCCTCCAAGGTGCTCAAGAAGGGCACGGGGACCAAGCATCCCACGGCCGAAAGCTTGGTCGAGGTGGACTACACGGGCTGGACCACGGATGGAAAGATGTTCGACAGCTCCATCACGCGCGGGCAGCCGGCGGCGTTCCCGCTGAACAACGTGATCGCGGGCTGGACGGAGGGCCTGCAGCTGATGGTCGAGGGCGAGAAGCGCCGCTTCTGGATCCCCGAGGCGCTCGCCTACAAGGGCCAGCAGGGCGCGCCCGCCGGCATGCTCGTGTTCGACGTGGAGCTGCGCAAAATCGTGAAGTGAGCCTGCGGTGAGAGGCGCCGTGGTCGCTCACGAAAGCGCGCGGCGCCTCGCAGGCGAGCGCTCAGGTGCGTGCCGTGCCGCGGGCCATCACGATCTTGCCCGAGCGCACCACTTCGAGGACGTCATAGTTCGACAACAGACCCATCATGCTGTCGAGCTTCTTGCTCTCGCCGTACACGCGCAGCATCACCGTCTCTTTGCCATAGTCGACCACCTTGGCCTTGAAGTGCTCGGCGAGCTGCAGCATGTCGGTGCGGTTCTCGAGCGGTACGGCCACCTTGATCAGCGCGACCTCGGTCTCGACCATCTCCTTTTCGGTGTGATCCTCGGCGCGCACCACGTCGACCAGCTTGGCGAGCTGCTTGATGATCTGCTCGAAGGTCTCTTCCTCGCCGGAGCAGGTGATGGTCATCCGGGCGAAGCCCTGTTCGGGCGTGGGGCTCACCACCAGGCTCTCGATGTTGTAGCCGCGGCGCGAGAACACCAGCGCGACGCGCACGAGCACGCCGGGCTTGTTGTTCACGAACAGCGAGATGGTGTGGACGCCGCTCGTGCCCTCGGACGGGCGCGCGCTTAGCGGGGGCGGCAGGATGGAATCCATGCCGTGGGTCGTGCCGTTGGTTGCCATGACTTCAGGTGCTCCCGGTGGGCTTGTCGAGCTTGGTCTTGGGACGTTCGATAATCATGTTCTTGAGCGGGGCGCCGGCGGGGATCATCGGAAAGACGTTGTCCTCCTTCACCACCTCGGCCTCGACCACGCAGGGGCCGTCGTTGTACTCGTGCGCCTTCTTGAGCACGCGGTCGACGTCGGAGGCGCGCTTGATGCGGAAGGCCTTGATGCCGTAGGCCTCGGCCAACTTCACGAAGTCGGGGTTACCCTCGAGATCCACGCCGCTCAGGCGATTGTCGAAGAACAACTCCTGCCATTGGCGCACCATGCCCAGGTAGTTGTTGTTGATGATGAGCACCTTCACGGGCAGCTTGTGCACGAACGCCGTCGCCAGCTCGCACAGCGTCATCTGAAAGCCGCCGTCGCCCACCACTGCCCAGACTTGCTTGTCCGGGCAGGCGAACTGCGCGCCGATGGCCGCCGGGAACCCGAAGCCCATGGTGCCCGCTCCGCCCGAGCTCAACCAGTGGCGGTTCTTGCGCGTGCGGCAGAACTGGGCGGCCCACATCTGGTGCTGACCCACGTCCGTCGTGATGATGGCGTCGCCCTTGGTGATGGCGTCGAGGCGGTCGAGCACGTGCTGGGCTTTGAGCCCACCCTGCTTGTTGTACTTGAGCGGGTACTGCTTTCGCCACTTGTCACACTGGGTGATCCACTCGTCGCTCTGGCAGCGTTCGACGTAGGGGATGAGGTCTTCCACCACGCGCCGCGCGTCGCCGTTCAGGCTCACGTCGGGCCGGATGATCTTGTTGAACTCCGCGGGATCGATGTCCACGTGGATCTTCATGGCGTCGGGGCAGAACTCGTCGACCTTGCCGGTGATGCGGTCGTCCCAGCGCGCGCCGATGGCCATGATCAGGTCGCAGCCGATGACCGCTTTGTTGGCGTAGGCCGTGCCGTGCATGCCGAGCATGCCGAGGTGCAAAGGGTGCCGCTCGTCCACCGCGCCCTTGCCGAGCAGGGTGTTCACGAGGGGGGCGTTGAGCTTCTCGGCAAGCCGCATGATGGCGGGGCCCGCGTCGCTGATCACCGAGCCGTGCCCCACGTACAGCAAGGGCCTGCGCGCGCGGCGCAGCAGCTTGGCGGTGCGCTCGAGTAGCTCGGGCCGGACGCTGCCGGGGATCTCGTAGCCAGGGAGCTCCACCTCGTCGACGAACGGAGCGGCGCAGGGTCCGCTGGTGACGTCCTTGGGCAGGTCGATCAACACGGGGCCGGGGCGCCCGGTGCGCGCGATGTAGAACGCCTCGCGCATCACGCGCGGGATCTCCGCGGCGTCCTTCACCAGGTAGCTGTGCTTCACGACGGGGTAGGTGATGCCCGTGACGTCGGCTTCCTGGAACGCGTCCTTGCCGAGGCTCGGGCGGATGGTTTGGCCGGTGAGCACGATCATCGGCACGGAATCCATCATGGCGGTGAGCAGGCCTGTGACGGTGTTGGTGGCGCCAGGGCCGGAGGTGACCAACACGACGCCGGGCTTGCCCGTCGCGCGCGCGTAGCCGTCGGCCATGTGCGTGGCACCCTGCTCGTGGCGCACGAGGATGAGCTTGATCTGGGAGTCCACGAGGGCGTCGAAGAGGGGGATGGCGGCGCCGCCGGACAGGCCGAAGACGTACTCCACGCCCTCACGCTCCAGGCACTGAATGAGCTTCTCGGCGCCGCTCGGCGACTTCTCTTGCTGCGCCGCAGCATGCTTGCTGTCGGCCTGGTCCTGCTGGCGCGCGAGGGCGCCGGCTTCGACGTCAGGATTCATGTGGATGGGCCCTTTCGACCCCGGCGATCTGGGGGGCAGCCGCTGGGGAGAGCCAAATGTGCCTAGTGAAGGGGCACTTTGCCAGCTCTTTTCTCAGAGTGAAGGCAAAAAGGTGGGGTGCAGAGGGGCAACTTCTACTGTGTGGGGGTTGTAGCCCCCGATTATTGGCCAAGTTAACAGTGGCGACGAGGACCGTGGGGCGACGCTCATCCGACCGACTGGTTCAGGTCACTCACGGAGGGGGCGAGCGCGCGCGGCCCGTTCGATGCTGCCCCTGGTCGCCAGGTGGCGCGTGCCCGTATGGCGCTCCGCGTCATGGCGTGAACGTCGGTGAACGACATCGGGAAGGCCAATTGCGGCCACAATCTCGCGACGTTGCGCGTACATGCCCACATGCCGAGCGTTGTTGATGCGCTGTGGATAAAGTCTGAAATGCGGTGGCTTTCCAGTCTGATCGCCTGGTTTCGAATTGTGAATTGTGCTCCGTGGCGGAAACACGATTTGTCGTGGATTGGCGGCGGTTTGTGCGACGTGTTACGTGCATCCATCGTGAGAGATCCGTCCGAATCCGCCCCCA
Organism: Myxococcales bacterium; assembly: GCA_044507075.1. Lineage (GTDB taxonomy): Bacteria > Myxococcota_A > Polyangia > Polyangiales > DASUME01 > DASUME01. The sequence continues at coordinate 31,104 of JBIQKA010000042.1, read as the reverse complement.
ACCTCGCCGTTTTTGCCGACTTCGAGAACGTCGCCCTCGGCGTCCGCGACGCGAAATACCCCAGCTTCGACATCGGCCTGGTGCTCCAGCGCTTGCTCGACAAGGGCAATGTCGTAGTCAAAAAGGCCTATTGCGATTGGGATCGCTACCGCACCTCGGTGCGCCAGCTGCACGAGGCGGCGTTCGAGCTGATCGAGATCCCGCACGTGTCCTACTCGGGCAAGAACTCGGCGGACATCCGGCTGGTCGTGGACGCCCTGGACCTCTGTTACACGAAGTCCCACGTCGACGTGTTCGTGATCATCTCGGGCGACAGCGACTTCTCCCCCCTGGTCAGCAAGCTGCGGGAGAACAACAAGCAGGTGATCGGCCTGGGGGTGAAGAACTCGTCGAGCGATCTGCTGATCGATAATTGCGACGAGTTCATCTACTACGATGATTTGGTCCGCGACAAACAGCGCCCCAAGGGCCCGGCCAAGAAGAAGGCGAAGATCACCGTGCCCCCGGCCAAGGCCATCCCGGGCCCGGAGGGCGAAGGTCGCGTGCAGCACCCCAAGCGCGAGCCCGAAAGTGCCGAGGACGCCAAGCTCGAGGCCATCGAGCACGTGCTCGAGACGGTCGAGGGCCTGTTCCGAGAGCGCGAGGGCAATCTCTGGGGCTCGATGGTCAAACAGACGCTCAAGCGCAAGCGCCCGATGTTCAACGAGAGCTACCACGGTTACGAGAGCTTCACGCAGTTGCTCGAGGACGCCCAGGCTCGGGGCCTCTTGAAGCTGCAGAAGGAGCCCAAGTCGGGGGGCTATGTGATCCTCGGATTTGGCCCGGAGGCCTGAGCCCGCCAGCCCGTCTTTCTCCCCTGTACGTGAGGCGCGCGGCGCTCGACCTGTGTTATGTCCAACAGCCAACCGGGGAGGCCGGTGTGAATCGGATCGAGATTCGCCTGGTCAAGCAGGAATGGTCCGGGGTTGGCTCGCACATCGCCTCACTGAC
>JBIQKA010000042.1:0-30014 GCA_044507075.1 Myxococcales bacterium | reverse complement strand
CGCTTGGATGTTTTGCTCGCGGGCGGGAACGCCCGCTTCGACCGACGGAGAGAAGACCATGCGTTTGATGCACTTGATGGCGATTCTGCCTGCGCTCTGTCTCGGGGGGCTTTCGCTCGGAGCGAGCAGCGCAGAGGCTCAGGCGCGCACGTACAAGGTGGATCCGGCAAGCAGCCAGATCCAGTTCGTCTCCGATGCGCCGCTCGAGAAGTTCACCGGGACCCTCAGCAACGCGAACGGTCAGATCACGGTGGATCCCAACGCGCCGAGCGGGGCCAAGGGCAGCGTGAAGGTGGAGATCGCGACCATCAAGACCGGCATCGGGCTGCGCGACGAGCACACCAAGAACGAAAGCTGGCTCGACGCGAAGAAGTACCCGACCGCGGAGTTCGTGCTCAGCAAAGTGAGCGGCATCGACAAGCTCAAGGCCGGTGAGGCGGTGGAGGCCACGGTGCAGGGGAAGTTCACCCTGCACGGGGTCACCCGGGACGTGACCACGAAGGCCAGGGTCCGCCTGATCCCCGCGGAGGGAGGAAAGCCGGAGGCGCTGCGCATCGTGGGTTCCTTCACGGTCAAGCTCAAGGAGCACAACGTCTCGATCCCATCGATCGTCGCGCTCAAGGTGTCGCCTGACATCGTGGTGAACGTGGACCTGCGCGCGCACGCTCACTGAGCGGAACGTGCTGTGCGGAGACGCTCGGTTTTCGCCCGCGCCTCTTCCGTTTCCACGTTCTCGCGGACCCCGGAAAATCGCCTTGTGCTGCCCGATCGGAACGAACAGGATGTAGTCAAGAGGGTAGCCATCGAGCGTATTGTGAGTCGTGCCACTTCGGTCAGATTCCCGAAGTTCTAGACGAAGGTGTCTGCCCTCGACGCGTGCGTCACCGACGCAGTTGGGAGGCGACCATGGCAACCGAGCAGCACTCATTTCCTGATGTCGATGGGTTCCCGGTGGGCTTGGGCGACTGGATCGAGGTCTTCTGTAGTTGGACGCGCGATCCCAAGTTCGATGGTCGGGCGGTGCAGGTGATCGACATTCTGCGGGGGGGGCAGGGCGCGGTGTTCCGCCTGTACGATCCGCAGCTCGCGGAAGCGACGCACTTCTACGTTCTGGCCGACGGACATGGATACCGGCGCGTGACGCTTGGCGTGCCGTCGCAGGAGCTCAACTGAGGATCGCGTTCCGCTCGCGTCGAAGGGCGGGCGTTCGTCAGGTCTCGTCGCCCTGAACGGTTACCCTGGCGATCCACTCCGCATAGTCGCCGCGATAGCCGCTCTTCTCCCACAGCGCCTGCACGCCCTCGTGCAGCTTCGCGATCGCCGCGGGGGTGAGCGGCGGTCGCCCTCGCACCGCCCCATCGAGCACCCGTCCGGCTGCTTCGCGTGCGTCCGCGTGGGCGTCGTCCAGGGAGAACTCATCTGCGAGCCCCAGATAGCGCAGCACCTGCTTCGAGATCTCCGTGGAGCTCTTGCGGCTCTCCTTGATGTTGCCCTTGCCGGTGAGCACGTTGCCCAAGCCGAACACGTTGGGCAGTCCGCGCACCGCGCCCGTTTCCCAGTCCGCGTAGTCGACGAGCTCACCCTTCATGGGCAAGCCCGGCATGGGCACCGGCACCGAGCCGATCGAGCTCACGATGAGCTGGCTCGTTACGTCGACGATGTCGCCGGGGATCTCCTCGAGCTTGCCCTGCACGGTGCGGGTGCGCTGGAAACGGATGCCGACCATGCGCCCGCCTTCCACGATCGGCTCGCGCGGCGCGTGGTTGCCCGCGAAGCGCACCAGGTACTTCTCGGTGACCTTGTCCATCACCTTGGCGCGCACCTGCGCGACCTTGGCGAGCTGTTCCGGGGTCGCGTTCTCGGGTGGGGAGGCGAGCGGCATGGCGCTCTTCTCGCGGCGGTAATAGAGCGTTGCGCCGCGAAGTCCGAGCTCTGTCTGGCTCAGCCCGTGCTTGGCCAGCGTCTCAGGGATACCGGCGTGCTCGAGGTCGAGCGTCGTGACGCGCACGCCGCGCGCTGCGAGCGCGCGCTTGTAGAGCTCGCAGTTGATGATCTTGGCGACGTCGATGGAGGCCAGCCCGCCACCTACCACCACCGCCCCGTCGTGGATCTCGTATTGGTGACCCGAGAAGCCCTGATCGGGATAGTGGTTGTACCAGTAGACGAAGGGGTTTTGATACACGAGCCCAGGCAGCTCGGAGGCCGGACCCTCCCCGAACAGCGGGCGGTCACGCCATGCGCCGGTGGCGAGCAGCACCGCGCTGACCCCCCACTCCTCGAGCAGCGTGTGCAGCTGGAGGTCCCGACCGAGCCGGGTGCGCGGAACGAACAGGACGCCCGGTTTCTGCAAGTTGCGCCCGATCTGCGCGTATTCCTTCGCGCGCAGCTTGTCGTGCCAGCGCGGCAAGCCGTCCTCGATTTTTCCGTAAGGCCGGTCGTTTTGCTCGAATACGAGCGCGGTGATCCCGCGCTCGGAGCACAGGCTGGCGGCCTCCGATCCGGCGACCGCGCCGCCGATGATCGCGACCACGTATCGCGGGCTGGTTGGGCGAGGAAAATCGTAGGCCATGCAAGTATTTGCACTCTAAGTGAGCGCCCCCTGGGTACAAGCAAAATCCGACCTCACGGCCGCCCCCCGGCTCGAAACCGTTCACCGGTCCGTTACGCCTGCTCGCCGTAAACTGGACCGCCAGGGCCATCCGACTTGGTAATCCTCAGTCAGCCGGTATTCCCGGCGCAGTCGAGGCCGCCTGGTTCGCGAGAATGTAGGCGAGCGCCACCAGGGTCGAAGCGGGCGGTTCGCCCGCGAGCAAACACGAGGCTTGAGCCATGGCAACGGAGAGCACGGACATCGGAATCAGCGGCTTTGCGGTGTATGCCCCCCCCTTTCGGGTATCGCTGGAGCGCTGGTGCGAGTGGACCGGCAATCCCTGGGACAAGGTCTCCTCGGTGGTCGGCAGCGGGTTTCGTCAGCCGGGCGCCCACGAGAGCATCTACACGATGGCGGCCAACGCCGCGCTGCGCCTGATCGACCAGTACCAGATCGACCCGCGCGAAATCGGCTACTTCGCCTTCGGCACGGAGTCGAGCACCGACAACGCCGCGGGTGCGGTGATCGTGCGCGGCATGGTGGACCGCGCGCTTTCCGCGCGTGGCCAGCCCCGGATCTCGCGCGCTTGCGAGGTCCCCGAGCTCAAGCACGCCTGCCTGGGCGGGGTGTACGCGATCAAGGGCGCGGTCCGTTACCTGGCCGCCGACGGCCGCGGCAAGAAGGCGATCGTGGTGTGCGGCGACATCGCCGAGTACGAGCGCGGTTCGAGCGGTGAGCAGACGCAGGGCGCAGGGACGGTGGCGATGCTACTCGAGCAGAACCCCAAGCTGTGCAAGGTCGACCTGCGCCACGCCGGATCCTCCTCCGACTACCGCGGGCTCGACTTCCGTAAGCCGGTCAGCCGCCACTTCGAGAGCGAGTACGCCCCCAATACGCACCGCTACGCGGACTTCCCCGTGTTCAACGGCAAGTACTCCACCTTCTGCTACCTCGACGCGGTCACCCACGCCGCGGGCGCCATGTTCGAGAAGCTCGGCGAGGAGCCCAGGGCGTTCTACGAGCGCGTGGCCGGCATCTTCATGCATCGGCCCTATCACTGGATGCCGGTCAACGGCATGACCGCCATGTTCGTGTGGGGGTTGGCAGAGAGCGAGGAGGGCCGCCGCGAGCTCGCAGCCTTGGCCGACCAGGCGCGCGTGCCCCACGAAGCGGTGCTGGCCGAGATCCGCGAGAGCCGTGACCTGCTCGACGGCGCGCTCACCAAGGGCCTCGACAGCGATCCATACCCGAACGCGAGCGCGGTCGTGAAGGCCGCGCGCAGCTCCGCTGCGCTCAAGAACATCCTCAAGAACAAGATGCGCCTCGGCTCCGAGGGCATGCGCGAGCTCGGCAACCTTTACACCGCGGCGCTGCCGGCGTGGCTGGCCGCGGGCTTTGAGGAGGCGCGGGCCGAGGGCGCGGAGCTCGCCGGCAAGACCCTGCTCGCCGTGGGCTATGGCAGCGGCGACGCGGCCGAGGCGATCCCGCTTCAGGTGGTGCCGGGTTGGGAAGAGGCGGCGGCGAAGATCGGCTTCGCGCGCGCGCTCGAGAACCCCGTGGAGCTGACCCGCGAGCAGTACGAGAAGCGTCATGACGGCCTCGAGGTCGAGGTGCCCTACGCGATTCGCGGTGAGTTCGTCGTGGAGCGCGTCGGCAGGCGCACCCACGGCGATGTGGTGGACGTGGGCATCGAGTACTACCGCTACGTGCCGCTGACCGGCGAGATCGCCAACGCGGCCGAGTGAGCAGAGCTCGCCAGGCTGAGCCGGCGGGCTTGCTCCTGTCCCGATCGCGGGACAGATCTGCCTGTGGCATGAGTGCTTTGAGCAAGCCCATCACGGGCAAAGTCGTGGTCACCGGGGCCAGCGGGTTCATCGGCGGGCAATTGCGGGATGCGCTGCTGCAGGCGGGCGCGGACGTGGTCTCGCTGGTCCGTCCGAGTTCGCCGCCGGTGCGTCGGGGGCGCGGCGCCGCCCTGCGTTACACGGACGTCGAGGGCCTACGGGAGTTCTTCGCCCGGGAGCGCCCCGACTACGTGTTTCACGTCGCGGGGGCCACCAAGGGCGTGACCTACGCGGACTTCCACGCCGGCAACGTGATGCCCACGGTGAACTTGATGCGCGCGCTGCGCGAGGCGCACCCAGGCGTGCGGCGTTTCGTGCATGTCTCGTCGCTGACAGCCTACGGGCCGAGCAAGGGCACCCGGCCGGTGTGCGAGTCGGATCCGCGTCAGCCCGTCGAGTACTACGGGCGCAGCAAGCTCGAGGCCGAGCTGGCCGTGGAGGCGCAGGGCGATGCGCTGCCCTGGACCATCATTCGACCGCCCACCACCTACGGCCCAGCCGAGGTCGACATGTTCACGCTCTTCAAGGCGGCGCACGCAGGTGTGAACTTACACTTCGGCAACCGGGGCAAGTACGCCTCCGCCGTGTACGTGGACGACCTGTTGGAGGGCATGGTGCTGGCCGCACAAGCCGAGCGCGCGATCGGACGGGGCTATTTCCTGACCGATGGCGAGTCGTATACTTGGGCGCAGATCCAGCGTCACATCGTCGAGGCCGTAGGGAAGCGCACGTTGACGGTGAGCTTGCCGAGTTTTCTGGTGCCGGCCGCGGGCGCGGCGGGCGAGTTGCTCACGGCGTTCGACAAAAAGCCGCGCCTCGCCAACCGGCAAAAGGCCATCCTGGACGCGCAGGCGGCCTGGCTGTGTTCGCACGAGGCGGCGAGCAACGACTTTGGTTACGCGCCGAAGGTGGGGATGGCTGAAGGCACCAAACGCACCTACCGGTGGTACCGGGAGCACGGCTGGCTCTGAGCCGCGTTTCGGCGCGCCGCCGAGCGGGCCGACCCGCGCAGCGCGTCAGTTCAGTGTGTAGGGCATGCTCAGCGAGAACGGGGCGATGGTGGCTCGGAACGAGGTCTCATCGTCGCGCTTCATCTCGTAGCTGCCGTGCATCGCGCCGTGCGGCGTGGAGAGCACACAGCCGCTCGTGTACTCGAAATGCTGACCTGGCTCGAGGCGCGGCTGGGCGCCCACCACCCCGGGGCCACGCACCTCTTCGACGCGACCGCTGCCGTGGGTGATGACCCAGTGGCGGCTCACCAGCTGCACCGGACGCCTGCCTTCGTTGGTGATCCGGACCGTGTAGGCGAACACATAGCGCTGTTGGCGCGGCGCCGATTGATCGGCGATATAGACGCTCTTGACGCTCACACGCACGCCCTGAGTGACCGCTTCGCTCACCTCTCATTTTTACCACATGGGGGCCGTGCGTTCAGCGGCCTTCGAAGCGCGCGGGCCGCTTTTCGAGCAGCGCTCGCACCCCTTCCAGGTGGTCGGCGGTGTTCTGGGCGATGCCTTGATAGGTGGCCGCCGCGTTGAGCGCCTGTTCGAGGGTCATGTGTTGTGCCTGGTAGGCCGCCACCTTGGTGAGCCGGACGGCGAGCGGGGCGTTGTCGGCGATCTGCTTGGCCTTGGTGCGCGCGGCCGCCATCAAGTCGTGCCCCTCGACCACCTGTTGCACGAGGCCGATGCGTTCGGCCTCCGCGCTGTCGATCAGGCGGCCGGTCAACATGAGCTCGAGCGCGCGCGGAAAGCCGATGGCACGCGCGAGCACGTAGGCGCCGCCGTCCCCGGGAACGAGCCCGAGCTTGACGAAGGTGGAGCCGAACTGGGCCTCCCGCGCGGCGATCCGCACGTCGCCCATGCAGGCGAGGTCGAGCCCCGCGCCGATGGCGGCGCCGTTGATGGCGACCACGATCGGCTTCTCGAAGCGCGCGATGCGTCGCGGTACGCGGTGGATGCCTTCGAGATAGCGGCTTCTCAGGGCGAAGGGTTCGCCCTCGAACATGCCCGTCTTGTCGAGCATGGCCTTCACGTCGCCGCCGGCGCTGAACGTTTTGCCCGCCCCGGTGAGCAGGACGCAGCGCACGTCTGGGTCGCGCTCGGCCGTGTCGAAGGCTGCCTCGAGGCTCTCGATCATCGCGCTGCTATAGGCATTGCGCGCCTTCTCGCGATCGAGCGTGATCTCGGCGATGTGAGCGCTGACTTGGTACCTGAGGTCGACCAGCTTCATGGAACGCCCAGCGTACCACCGGGGGCGGTGGGTTGGCTCCCGTTCATGGCCGAGCCCTCGCGGGCCACGCGGCGCCTCAGCGCCTGGGCGACGAGCACACCCAGCAGCGCGACGGCCGTGCCCACCGCGAAGCTCGCGCGGTACGCGGCACGGAACCCGGCGCGTTGGAGACGAAGATCCCCCACAGCGAGACCCAGAGCGCAAAGCGCGCGGCGCTGGATGCTCGGGCTGTCTGGGAGGCGGGCACGGCGGAAGACCGCCCGCAGGGTAGCGTCCCCTCAGCGCACCGACGAGCCCACCCTACAGTGCGCGAGGCGTGCTGGCGGAGACGGGCGCGCGGGTGACGCGCAAGGCGGCGCCCGCGCCGAAGTGCAGCTCCTCGTCGCCCCGCTTGAAGGTCAAACCCAGCGTCTCGTCGCCCAGCTGATTGACGCGCACGGTGAAGGGATTTGCGGACTGAAGCGCAGCGTCCGCCGGCTCTTCACGGCCGCTCTCATCGCGCGCCATCAGCCGCCAACCGGGGCGCAAGAACACGGTGTACTCGCCAGCGGGGAGCTGCGTGACGAGAGACTCGCGCCGCACTCCGTCCCGGTCGGACACGGAGAGCAGGGCCGAGCCGGTGATCTCGAGGTGCACGTCCCGCAGGCGATAGACGACGCCCGCGCTGTCTTCCGTCGTCAGCGGGAGACGGAGCGAGCCGGAGAGATCGGCCTCGGCGAACGGCTCCCCGGCGAAGTGGAGATCTTCCGCGCAGGCGAGGATCGGCAGTGCACACGCGAGGACGAACGCGAGACGCATGGGGAAGTCTCCCGGGGAACGGAGCCTGAACTGTATACTTCTGAAGTAGCAGGGCCCGCATGTGTCGCAAACGCCTACATGCATGTTCTGCGAGCTCCAACACCAACGATCCCGTGCCTGCGCCTGCGCGGACGCAGACACGGGGATGTGGTCCGCGGGACACGCCCGGCAGGCAAACGCCTGGAAATGGCGGCGATTCCTGGCAGGAACAAGCGTTGCTACGCTGCGCGTCCATGAGGCGCGTTTTCGGGCTGACCTGGCTTTGCTTGATCGTCGTCGTGGGCAGTTGCACGCCGACTCCACCCAGCGTGCCGCTGGGATCGGGTGCGCCTGCGCTCGGGGTCCAGGCGAGTGGGCGCCGCGGCGCACCGCAAGGCCCGGTGCAGGTGACCTTCTTTGGCCCGCAGGGCGAAACGGAGGTCCGTGCGCAAGTGAGCGTGGCCTTCGATCGTCCGATGGTGGCGCTCGGCAGCGAGGTGGAAGCGCAGGAGCTGCTCCGCATCGAGCCGCACGTCGCAGGAAGGGCGCGCTGGTTGGGATCGCAGACTCTGGTGTTCGAGCCCAAGGCGGAGCTGCCGGGCGCGACCACGTTCAAGGTCCGCGTTCCGAAGGGGCTCCGCGCGCTCGACGGGAACACGCTTTCGGAGGAGCTGTTCTTTCAGTTCGAGACGCCGCGTCCGCGCGTGGTCCGCGAGGAGCCGGGGAACGGCGCGGACCGCGAACTGCCCACGCGCGCGTTCGAGCTGTTCTTCAACCAGAGCGTGTCGCCGGAGAACGTGGCGAAAGCGGCGCGCATGGTGCTCGAGGCAGGGGGACAGTCGCGCCCCATCGAGTTCACCGTGACGCGCCCCGAGTCGAGCGATCCCAAGCAGGTCCGCGTGACGCCGAAGCAGAAGCTGCCGCTTTCGGCGCGCGTGCGACTCGCGTTGTCGGGCGAGCTCGTCGGCGACGAGGGACCGGCGAGCATGGAAGATGCTTATCAGACCGAGTTCGCGGTCTACGGCCCGCTGCAGTTCGCTCGCGGGGATTTGTGCGCAGACTCGGGCGGACGCTGCTCGCCGTCAGGCGGCACCACCATTCGCTTCACCAATCCGGTGAAGATCAAGGACGCGCTCGGGGCGCTTCGCTTCGAGCCCCCGCTGCCACGACCGTTGCGCGCCTACGATGGCGACTACAGCAGCGAGTTCGTCTACGTGGCGCAGGAGCTCGCGCCCGACACGAAGTACACGGTGCGGCTGGAAGGGGACCTGGTCGATGCCTACGGCAACCACTTCAGCGGCGAGCGGACGCGTGTGCTGCGTACGGGGCCCTTCGAGCCCTGGGCTCACTTCCCGGTCGATGGGGACTTGATCGCAGCCGGCCTGCAGCAGACGTTGCCCCTGCGTATGGCGAACTTGCAGGCGCCGACGCTGAGCCTGTACGCGCTAGAGCCCCAGCAAATCGCCGCGTTCGCTTCCGGGCGCGAGCTCTTGCCCAAGGGAAAGGCCAACGTGGTCAGGCGGCTGGCCAAGGTCGCGGGCAACCGGCGCGCGCGGGTGGCGGTCGACTTCGCGGAGGTCTTGACCTCCGGGCGCGGCGTCTTTCTGGCCGCGGTCACGGACAAGAAGAGGTCGCCCGATCCTTTCGCTCGAACGGTGCTGGCGGTGACCCAGCTCGCTCCGACCCTCAAGGTCGGTCACCGAGGCGGGCTCGTTTGGGTGACGGATCTGGAGCGGGCCAACGCGGTCGCGGGGGCGACCGTGCGTCTCACCGACTGCGGCGACGCCGTGGGCAGCGGCGAGACGGATGCCTCTGGGATGTGGCGCTTCACCCTGGCGACGAAACCTCGTTGCGAGCTGTTCGCCGTGGTCGAAAAAGATGGCGACGTGAGCTTCACGCACCAGTACGCGGGCGTGGGGCCCTGGGATCTGAGTGAGCACGCCGGCTATGAGCCGGAGGGCGCGAAGAGCGCGTTCCTGTTCACCGAGCGCGGCGTGTATCGGCCCGGCGAGACCATGCGCATCAAGGGGATCCTGCGCGCGCACGGCGCAGGCGGGCTCGAGACCACGCAGGGGCGGGTGAGCTTGCGGGTGGCCGACAGCCAGGATCGCGAGATCGAGCGCGTCGAGCTGGCGCTCAGCGAGTTCGGGAGCTTCGCACGCGCGGTGCGCATCCCTGGCTCGGTCTCGCTCGGGCCGCTCACCATCAGCGCGAGCCACGGGGAGCAAACCTTCCATGCGCGCGCGGAGGTGGCGGAGTTTCGTCGCGCCGAGCTCGAGGTCTCTGTGCGCCCCGAGCTCACGCAGCTCGTGCGCGGACAAAAGGCCAAGCTGAAGATCAGCGGGCACTACTTGTTCGGCGCGCCGGTCGCGCACCAGCGCGTGGTGTGGAGCGCGCGGCGCCTCGCGCGAGACGCGCGCCCGACCGGTGAGCGGTACGAGGGCTTTGCGTTCGCGGATGAGACGCGCTGGTTCGAGGAGATGGCGCTCCCCACGAGTACGTCGCTCGAGGGCGGCGAGGCGAAGCTCGATGCGCAGGGGGAGATCGCGCTGGAGGTCCCCGCCGACATGGAGTTGAGCTCGGGTGCAGCCGGGCTCGAGATCGAGGCCACGGTGGATGGGCTCGGCGGCGCCTCCGCGGCCGGCCGCACGGTGCTCACGGTGACGCCGGCGGCGTTCATGGTGGGGCTCAAGCCCCAGACCACCCTGGTGGCGCCGGAGCAGAAGTTCAAGCTCGAGCTGGCAGCCGCCAAGCTCGATGGAACGCCGGTGAGCAAGGCCGCGCTCGAGGTGAGGCTCGAGCGTCGTGTGTACACGAGCGAGCTCGTCGAGGGCGACGCAGGGCGAACCGAGCGCGTGTACGCCCACCGCGATGAGCTCGTGCAGACGTGCAAGGCCATTACCGCGAAGGGCTTCGCCCAGTGTGAGCTCGCCACCAAGGCACCTGGCTTGCACTTCGTGCGCGTCGAGGGGCGTGATGCGCGCGGCCGTACGGTGAAGGCGGCCATCGCGCTCTACGCGTACGGGGCGGGCGAGGCGAGCTGGGAGCCGGGGGAGGGCCCTGTGATCACGCTCAAGTCCGACCGCGCGCGCTATCGACTCGGCCAGCGCGCCAAGATCCTGGTCGCATCGCCGTTCGCGGAGGCCGAGGCGCTGATCACCGTGGAGCGCGAGGGCGTGATTTCGGCGGAGCGGCAGCGCCTGGTGGGCAACGCGGCCACGATCGAGATCCCGATCGACCAGCGCTTCGTCCCCAACGCCTTCGTGACCGTGCTCCTGGTCCGCGGACGTAGCGCGCCCGACGGGCGAGACGATGGCGCGCCCGCTTTCCGCGTGGGCAGCGTGGAGCTCACCACGGATGTGTCCGAGCATCACCTGAAGGTCCACGTGAAGCCCGATCGCGAGGAGAAGCGACCAGGGGAGATGCTCGAGGTGGGCTTTCAGGTCGTGAACGAGCGGGGCAAGCCCGTGAAGTCCGAGCTGACCGTGTTCGTGGTCGACGAGGGCGTGCTGTCGTTGACGGGCTACCGCACGCCCGATCCATTCGACGCGATCTACGCGCCGCGTCGGCTTTCCGTGTGGACGGCGGACGCCCGCGGGCGCCTCGTGCGCGCAGCTCCGGGCGAGGACGAGAAGGGAGGGAACGAAGGCGGGGGCGGCGGCGACGCCTTGACCATGCGCAAGGACTTCGATGCGCTCGCCTACTACGCGCCAGACCTCGTGACCGATGATGCGGGGCGCGCCAAGGTCTCGTTCAAGTTGCCCGACGGCTTGACGCGTTTTCGCATCATGGCGGTGGCCGCTTCGCGGGGCGCCGAGCTGGGCGCCGGGGACGCGGCGGTGCGCACCAAGAAGGCTCTCATGCTGCGTCCTGCCTTGCCGCGCATCATACGCGTGGGGGACGCGCTGTCGGCCGGCGCCGTGGTGCACAACGAATCGAGCGCGGACCTGGACCTGGAACTGCGCGCGGAGATCCAGGGGCTCACGCTGCTCGGCCCGGGCACGCGCAAGCTCAGGGTGCCGAAGGGGACCGCGCGAGAGGTGCGCTTTTCGTTGCGCGCGGACGCCGCCGGCGAAAGCACGCTGCGCTTCATCGCCAGGGCAGCAGGCGAGAGCGATGCGCTCGAGGTGAAGCGGGCGCTGATCTTGCCGAACCCGGTCGAGGCGGTGAGCAGCAGTGGGCAGAGCGCTGCCGGGAGCGACGCGCGTGTGACGGAGGCCCTCGCGGCCTTGCGCGGGATCCGCGAGGACGAAGGTGGGCTCGACGTGCGCGTGTCCACCACGGCCATGGCGGAGCTCGAGGCGCCAGCGCGCGCGCTCGTGGACTATCCCTACGCCTGCAGCGAACAGCTGGCGTCCAAGCTGATAGGTCTCGCGGGCCTTGCGCGGCTCGAAAAGCGCGGTGTGCTCCAAAGCCCGGGCCTCACCAAGCAGGTGGAGTCGGTGCTCGGGGCGCTCGAGCGGCACCAGCTTCGCGATGGCGGCTTTGGCCTGTGGTCGGCGGAGACGTCGTACTCCCCGCCCTCGCTCACCGCGTTCCTCACGGCCTACGCGGTGCTCGCCATGGGTGAGCTCGAACGGGCGGGCTTCGTGATCGCCCCCCACGCGCGCGACATGGCGCACAACTGGCTCGCCCAGTACCTGCGGGGAGAGCGTGAGCGCGGGCGCGACGAGCTGGACCGCGCCGGGGTGGCCTTCGTGACCTATGCGCTCGCGCGCACCGGCAAGGCCGACCCATCCTACGCCGGCAAATTGTACGAAGACCGCGAGCAGCTCGCGCTGGCCTCGCGGGTGGAGCTCGCGCACGTGCTCACCATCCTCAAGGACCGCGAGCGCGCCGAGACGGTGTTGAAGAGCGTCCTGGCGCGTGCGCGGGGGACGGCCGACGAGGCGCACCTCGAGGAGAACCTGGGCGACGACTATCAAGCCATCATGGCCTCCGACGTGCGTGCCACGGCGCAGCTCGTGCTCTTGCTCCTGGAGATCGACGCGCAGCACGCCCTCTTGCCGCGGCTTGCCCGCTGGCTCTCGAACGCGCGCGAGCTCGACGGAGCCTGGGCGTCGACCCAGGAGAACGCGTGGGGCCTGCTCTCACTCGCGAACTACGTGGACGCTCGCGAGCAGGAGAGCCCGGCCTTCACCGTGACGGCGCGCATGGATGGGACACCCCTCGGAGCGGCCGATCTCGAGGGGCGGAAGGCGAGCTTCTTGTTCGAGGTGCCGATGGCGCGTCTGCCCAGGGACGGGAGCGCGCTCGAGCTGCGCAAGCAAGGGCAGGGCGTGCTGCATTACACCATGCGGCTTCGCTACGCGCGCGAGGAGCTCCCGAAGGCACCCGAGGAGCGCGGCTTCTACCTGGAGCGCAGCTACGAGCGCATCGATGCCAGCCTGCTCGCGCGCGGCGAGACCGCGGGGCAAACAGGGGCGCAGGCGGCGGCCGGGGACTACGTGCGCGTCACGCTACAGCTGGTCGTGCCCGCCACGCGGCGCTTCGTGGTGATCGAGGATCCGCTGCCGTCGGGGCTCGAGGCCGTGAACTTCGGCTGGCTCACCGAGGCGCGCGGGGCGGCGAGCGCGCTCGGACTCCATCGGGGCCCCATGGATCACTTTGAGCTTCGCGATGGTCAGACCGTGTTCGCCGCCACGCAGCTCGAACCAGGGCTCTATCGCTACCAGTATCTGGCCCGAGCCAACACCTCGGGGACCTTCGTGGCCCCGCCCGCGCGGGCTTTCGAAATGTATCACCCGGAGACCTTCGGCTCCTCGGGGGCGAGCCTATTCGAGGTCACGGCTCCATGAGCGGCGTCGCTCGGAGGCTGCTCTGGGGGAGCGTCGCCTGCGGCGCGCTGTTTGTTGCGTTCGCGTGGTGGGTGAGGACAGCCGATCTGCCGGCCGTGTTGACGCCCGGAGAGCGCGCGCTCTTGATCCGTGATGCGCAGGGGAGGGTGCTGCGCGAACCGCCGTTTGCAGACGGGCTGCGCGCGCAGTGGGTGTCCCTGGAGGACGTACCGCGCGCGGCGTTGGAGGCCATCGTGCACTCGGAGGATCACCGCTTTGGACGACACCCCGGCGTCGATCCCCTGGGCATGGCGCGCGCGATCTGGCTCGCCGCCACGCACGGGCGGATCGTGGCCGGGGGATCCACCCTGGCGATGCAGCTCGCGCGGGTCAGTTACGGCTTGCCGCGCACGTACCTGGGCAAGCTCGAGCAGATGGCGCGCGGCGTGCTTTTGCAGCAGCGGCTCGGTGAGCGCGGCGTGCTCGAAGCCTACGTGAATCTGGTGCCCTTTGGTCGCGATGTTCGGGGCCTCGCCATGGCTAGCCGCGCCTATCTCGGAAAGCCCCTCCGGGACACCACCCTTGGTGAGGCGGTGGCCCTGGCCTGCCTCGTGCGCGCGCCGACCGCCTACGATCCGCACCGCCATGGCGAGCGGCTGCTCGCGCGCCGGCGCCACGTGCTCGGCTTGATGCAGGCGCGGGGCGTGTTGTCGGTTGAGCGTGCCGAGGCGGCCGATCGCGAGCCGCTCCACCTGGCGCGCTTTGAGCGTACCTTCCGCGCACCGCACGCCTCTGGGCTCGCGTTTCTGGAGGCGGAGCGCCGCAGCGGAAGCGCGCCGACCGAGGTCTTCACCACCCTCGCGCCAAACCTGCAGGGCGCGGCCCAGCGGGCGTGCCAGGATGCGGTGCAGGGGCTTGCGAGCAGCGGGGCCACCGCCTGCGCGGCGGTCATCCTGCGGGCTTCCACGTCCGAGGTGCTGGCGCTGGTAGGGTCGCCCGACTTTCGCTCGCCCCATGGCGGCCAGGTGAACGCGGCCATCGCTCCGCGCCAGCCCGGCAGCGCGCTCAAGCCGTTCCTGTATGCGCTGGCCTTCGAGCGTGGCCACAGCCCAGGCGATACCATCCTCGATGATCGGACGAGCTTTCCCGCGGCCTTCGGCGAGTGGATCCCGGAGAACTACGACCGGCGTTATCACGGGGAAGTGACGCTGCGGGAGGCCCTCGCCAACTCGTACAACATCCCGGCGGTGAAGCTCGCCCTCGAGGTCGGTCTCGACGCGCTCCTGGCGCGGCTGCGCACGCTCGGCTTCGCCACGCTCGAGCGGGAGGCGTCGCATTACGGCCCGGGCCTCGCGCTCGGAGATGGCGAAGTGACGCTGCTCGAGCTGGTTTCGGCCTACGGCGCCCTCGCGCGAGGCGGCGAGTACCTCCCCCCCACCTTGCTGCGCGAGGTCCGGCTCGGAAGCCGCGTGGTGCCGCTCGCTGCCCGAGAGGCGCGACGCGCGTTCTCTGCCGAGGTGAGCTACCTGGTGAGCCACGTCCTTCAGGACCGCGCCGCGCGCCGGGCGGCCTTCGGCGAGGGCAGCGTGCTCGAGCTGCCGTTCGCGGCCGCGGTCAAGACGGGGACGTCGACCCGCTACCGCGACAACTGGGCGGTCGGCTTTGCGGACGATCGCGTGGTCGGTGTGTGGGTCGGCCGTCACGATGGCGCGCCGCTGCTCGGCGTGTCCGGGGTGTCCGGGGCAGGTCCCGCATTTCGCAGGCTCTTGCTCGAAGTCAGTGGGCGCTCGCCCTCCGCGTTTCCAGCCCCTCCAGCCAACGTTCGCATGCGCCGCTTCGGGAGGCGCCTCGACCTTTCGCTGGTGAGAAGCTTTGGGGCGGAGACCGCGCCCTGAGGGAGGCCTCGCGGAGCAGCGGCCAGCGGCTATGCTGGCGCACGCATGCAGTCCACCCACGATATCGGTCCGCTGTGCGTCGTCACGGGAGGTGCCGGGTTTCTCGGTCGCGCCGTCGTCAAGTACCTGCTCGATCACGGTTACGAGGTGCGGGTCTTCGACCGTGCGGGACACCCAAGGCTCGACCGACGCGCCGAGCTCGTGTTGGGCGATGTCCGTGATCTGAACCAAGTGAGACGCGCTTTCGTAGGCGCCCGCACGGTCTTTCATGCCGCGTCGTTGATTCACCTCGCGGGCGTCGCGCACCCGCGCACCCGCAGGCGCGTATATGACGTCAATGTGCGGGGGACGCAGAACGTCATCGACGGTTGCCTCGCGAGCGGCGTGGCGCACCTGGTTCACACCAGCACCAACAATGTAGTGTTCGACCGCGAGGTGATCGACGGCGACGAACGCGAGGCCTACGCGCGTCGTTGGGTCGATCTCTATACCGAGACCAAGGTGCTCGCCGAGCGCGCGGTGTTGGCCGAAGGCAAGCGCGGCGAGCTCAAGACTTGCGCGCTGCGTCCCGGGGGCATCTGGGCCCCCTACGAGGGCGGGGTGATGATCGACAAGGTGCTGGAGCAGCTCGCCTTGGGACGCTTCG
Organism: Myxococcales bacterium; assembly: GCA_044507075.1. Taxonomy (GTDB): domain Bacteria; phylum Myxococcota_A; class Polyangia; order Polyangiales; family DASUME01; genus DASUME01. The sequence goes on along the minus strand of JBIQKA010000042.1, from coordinate 14,253 downwards.
TGGCGCGCATCGGCGTAGGCGGCCTCGCGGACAATACGCATGTCGAAAATCTGTGCGATGCCCAGCTGCTCGCCGCGCGGGCGCTGCACGAAAAGCCAGCCTTGGTGAGCGGCGAGGCCTACTTCATCACCGATGGGGAGCCGATGGATCCGACCGACTGGTTTAGGCCCCTGGTCGAGGGGTTGGGCCACCGCATGCCCCGGCTCCGCCTGCCGGTGAAGGTCATGTACGGACTGGGCTACGCCTGCGAGTGCGCCTCGGCCATCGGGATCGCGTCGCCCCTGCTGACCCGCCTCGAGGTGCTCAAAGTCACACGTCGCCACAGCTTCCGGATCGACAAGGCTCGGGAGCACCTCGGGTACGCGCCGCGCATTCGGAGCCGAGAGGGCTTGCTCGCCTGCTTACCTTACGCGCGGGAATACATCGCCCGCAGGCGCGCCAACGCCTGAGGATTCTTGAGGATCGTTTTTGCCTGGGGCGCCGCGGGCCGCTCTGACCAAGGCGCGAGCTCCCCGGTGAGGAAGAGCGAGAGCGCGCGGGGCGTACCTCAGGTGCGAGCCAAGGGGGCTATGTGATAAGGTCCAGGCCACTTACGTGACCATCGAGCTTCCAACCGTACTGGGCCGAACCAGTGTGGAGGGTCGCAGCGCGGCCTCCTCGACTGGTGCAACCGCGCCGTTGACCGCTCGGCAGACGCTGATGTGGCTCGACAGCGAGCTCTACCCCGAGGCGCCCTATCACAACCTCGTGTTGACGGTGGAGCTCACCGGGGAGCTTGACCAGGCGCGCTTCGCCGAGGCCTTTTCCGCGCTGGTCGAGGCGCACGACGCGCTGCGCAGCGCGGTGTGCCTCGAAGGCAGTGAGCCAGCGCTCCGGGTCTCGCCCGAGTTCGCCACGCAGCTCCAGGCCGTGGCGCTGAACTTGGACGAGCCCGCCTACACGGCGTGGTTTCACGAGCTGATCGCGAAGCCGCTGCGACCAAGCGCCCCCAACGTCGCGATCCTCGCGCGCCTCTCGTCCGCGCGTCACGTATTCATCCTGATGCAACACCACGTGGTCTCCGACGGCCAGTCGCTGGTGAATCTGTGCGAGGAGCTCGCGCACCGCTACTCCGGGCGCAGCGTGGAACCTGCGCCTTCCCTGCTCGAGTATGCGGAGTGGGAGCGCCGCTACCGAGAGTCGGACAAGCGGCGTCGCGACGCGGAGTACTGGAGCAAGCAGCTCGCGGGCGGGGTGGGCAGCGGAGACCTCTACGGCATCGCGCGCACGAGCACGAGCGTCGGCTTGCGGCATGTGGTGCGTCCGTTGGGACAGGAGCTCCATGCTGCGTTGGCCAGCGCGGCCGGCGCGCCCCCGTTCAAGCTGGCCACCCCCGAGCTCTCGCGGCTTGCGCTGCTGCTCACTGGCCTGTTCACGTACATGTATCGGGTGACCGGCAACCGCCGCCTGGCGGTCGGCGTGCCCATCCGCAACCGCCCCAACCGCTTTCGCAATACGGCAGGGGCGTTCCTGGAGCAGCCCCAGGTCGTGGTCAACATCGACGAGGGCGAGACCGTGGCCAGTCTGGCCGAGAAGGTGCGCCGCACGCTCTTTGACGCCTTTCGACACGGTCAGTACTCCGTCAGCGACCGCGGGGTCTTCTATGCGACGCTGAATTTCCATCCGAGCATCCGCGCGGAGTTCACGGGCCTTTCGTGCACGGCCCGCATGGGGGCGGCGCCGATGCGCTTCGGACGGGCCATCGCCGCGCGCGGAGACATGCGCGATACCGTGGGCTGGGTGGTCTATGAGCACGAGGACGAGCGGGGGATGGAGCTCAGCCTCGAGTTGCACGCCGAGACCTTTGCCGAGTCGCAGCACGCGTTGGCGCTCGATCACGCGCACAACCTGCTCGAGGCGGTGGTGAGGGACCCGGGCGCGAAGCTCGACGATCTCCCGATGACGAGTCCTGCAGAGCGCGTCGCGCTCACCAGGCACGAAGCGCAGACCAGGCGCGCCTATGACCGCGGTGCGCGCATCCAGCAGCTCTTCGAGCAGGCCGTCGATCGAAGCCCCGAAGCCGTCGCCGTCTGCTTCCGCGAGGAGTCCTTGAGCTACCGCGAGCTCGACGCGCGGGCGAACCAACTCGCGCACCTCCTGCGCAGCCGTGGCGTGGGGTCAGACGTCTTGGTGGGCGTCTGCATGCAACGTTCGACCGAGCTCATCGTCAGCTTGCTCGCGGTGATCAAGGCCGGTGGCGCCTACGTGCCGCTCGATCCGGCGTACCCGCAGGATCGCATCGCTCACATGCTCGAAGACTCTAAGGCGCCCCTGGTGCTGGTCGACCGGGCGTCCCAGGCGGCGCTCGGTGACTCGCCTGTCGCGCGGCTTGTGTACGAGGACCTCACGGCAGAGCTCAAAGCCGCTCCCCGCACGCGCCCCGACGCCCCGGGCAATCCGAGCGACTGCATGTACGTGATCTACACGTCGGGCTCGACGGGCAAGCCCAAGGGCGTGGTGATCGAGCACCGCAACGTCGTGAACTTCATGGCCGGTATGGAAGATGCCGGCGTATTCGACCGGCCGCAGGGCGTGTGGCTCGCGGGCACGAGCATCTGCTTCGACATCAGCGTGCTCGAGATCTTCGGGAGCCTCACCCACGGTTACACGCTGGTGGTCTTGGGCGCCGCGCAGCTCGGCGTGGCGGCGGACGAGGACTACACGATCGCCAAGGCTGTCGAGCGCCACAAAGTCACCCATTTTCAGTGCACGCCATCGCAAGCGTCCATCCTGCTCACCGAGGACGCCGCGCGACGTGCGCTCGGGCGGCTCGAGCTCATGATGGTCGGTGGCGAGGCGCTGGCGCTCGATCTCGCGGCGCAGCTCAGGTCCGCGCTCGCGGGCGGCAAGCTGATGAACATGTACGGTCCGACCGAGACCACCATCTGGTCCTCCACCCATCTGGTGGAGGGCGACGAGGCGCGTATCCCGCTCGGAGAGCCGATCGCGAACACCCAGCTCTATGTGCTCGGGCCGAACCTCGAGCTCTTGCCGTTCGGTGTCCACGGTGAGCTGTGCATCGGCGGCGATGGCGTTGTGCGCGGATATCTCAACAGGCCCGAGCTCACGAGCGAACGCTTCGTGCCAAACCCGTGGATCCCCGGCGGCCGCATGTACCGCACCGGCGACCTCGCGCGCTATCGCCTCGACGGAACCCTCGAATTCCTCGGACGCAACGACTTCCAGGTGAAAATTCGCGGCTATCGCATCGAGCTCGGCGAGGTGGAGATCGCCTTGCGCGGCCACCCTGGCGTGCACGAGAGCGTGGTGGTGGCCCGCGACGATCGCGGCGGAGTCAAGCGGCTGGTGGCGTACGTGACGCCGCGCCCAGGTGCCCAGCTCGCAGCCAAGGAGCTCAAGGCGCACGTCGGCGAGACCCTCGCCGAGTACATGGTGCCGAGCGACATCGTCATCCTCGATGCCTTGCCCCTGACCTCCAATGGAAAGGTCGATCGCAAGGCGCTGCCAGCGCCCCCGATGGACGCGGCGCTCGCCGAAGAAGCGCGTCACGAGCGGGATCTCAGCGACCATGAGGCGCGCGTGGCCGCACTTTGGTCGGAGCTCTTGGACCGCCCCGCGGTGGGCGTGGATGACGATTTCTTCGCGCTCGGTGGAGACTCATTGCTGGCCACCCGCTTGCGCGAGCGACTGCGCCAGGAGTTCGGCGTGGAGCTGCCGCTGCTCGCCCTGTTCGAGGCGCCCACGGTGGCCGGGATGACCAGCGCGCTCGAGAACCGCCTCCCCGAGGCGCCGCTGCCCTACGTCATCCCGTTGCGGCATTCCCGCTCTGGCAAGGCGCCATTGTTTTGCTTGCTCGGGATCGCCCTGTATCGCTCATTGGCGATGTCCCTGAAGACCGATCGACCCGTATACGGCGTGCATGTGCCGTACATGGTGCCCACAAACACCGACCATCCTTCGGAGCTCGCGGAGATCGCGCGGCGATACGTGTACGCGATCCGTGAGGTGTGCCCGCGCGGTCCTTACCATTTGTCCGGACTTTGTTTTGGCGGCATCGTCGCCTTCGAGGTCGCCCGCCAGCTGCACGAGCTCGGCGAACGCGTGGAGAGCATTCTGTTGTTCGACGCGATGCTGCCTCGGGCTATACGGGTTCGCCGGGATCTTCAGATCGCGCACTACGCGCGCGAAGCCCTCCGCCGGCCCGAACGCGTCCGTGAGTGGCTCACCACGGCGCGCGAGAAGGCCCTGGACTCCCTGCGCGCGAGGGCGGCGCGTCTGCGGCCCGCGCTCGACCCCTCTCGAGAGTTGAGCCAACCGAAGGAGCTGGACGTGCTCTCCCTGGAGGCCGACGTGCTGGTGCACGGCTATCAAGGCAGCATGCAGCCCGCGGTCGCCCCCACGGTTCTCTTCCGCGCCACCGGAGCGGAGCGCCATATCTGGGAGCGCATCGACGAAAACCTGGGCTGGGCGCCCTTTGTGCCCGGTTTGCGAAGGGTGGACGTCCACTGCGGTCATCTCGCGCTGATGCGCGAGCCGCACGTGACGGCTCTGGCCGCGTTGATCGACGGATTGCCCGCCTAAGCAGCCGGATGAGCCCTCTTTTAGGGGCTGGCCTCGAACACCAACAGTCGGCTCGGCATCATCAGCGGCACCATGAGGCGCTTGCGCTTTTCGTCGAGCCCGAGGTCCGCGGGCGACTCGAGCCCGCGCAGCGCCTTTTCGACATTTCCTTGTGCGTCGACGCGGAAGACCGCCTTCTCCTTCCAGGAGCTCACGAACAAGGTGCCGCCCAGGAGCACGGCTCCGTCCAGATCGCCGGGGCCTTGGGTGCGGGAGATGAGCTGTCCCGTCTTCGAGAGCTTGCTGATGCTGCCGTCCTTGTAGCCCACGACCCACACGCCATCTGCCGCGCGCGCAAGCCCGTTGGCCCCACCGAGCGATGGACCTTCTGCCCAGGTGCGGACGGCGCCCGAGGCTTCCACCAGGAAAATGCGGTTCTTCTCGGTGTCGCTCAGCAGCACGCTGCCGTCATCCCAGGCCAGCACGTCGTTGAGGAACGCCGCCCCCTCGATGACGGTCGTCTCCTTCGGCATCCCGCTGCGCCGGTCGAAGCGTCGCAGCTTGTCGATGTCGGCCACGAACAGCGTATCGCCGACGATGGCCATGCCCTTGGGGGCGTCCAACTCCACACCGCTCTGCCCACCCGCGATGAAGCGTGGGGCGCGCACCGAGCCGTCCGGATCGAGCACGCTGATGTAGCCGTTGTTGTCGTGGGCGAGCGGCGCGCCCACCACGTTCGAGACTAGGTACACATCTGCGACCGGATCGTGGAGCGCGCTCTCGGGTTGCGTAAAAGGTGCCGACACGTCGACGACCGCGTCGCCCACGCTGGAGCACGCCGAGAGCAGCACGCCGAACGCTGCTCCGAACAAGGCGGGGCGGGCGTGCTGACGGCTCGCGATCGGGTCGAGCACGCGGGAAGGGCACTCTCGTTCCATGGTTGCCCTGTTAGCACCGCGCGCAAGCGCCCACCAGCTTGCGCGTGCCCGCGCCGGGGCCGTCCTTTTGGATTATGGTTGGTCGGTGAAGCGCACTCTATTCTGGCTCTTACCGCTGGCCCTGGTTCTGGCTTGCTATGCCGCGTGGTTCTGGGTCGCGCGCAACGCCGGGCTGCGCGCCAAAATCCTGCGTGATGCGGGCTCGGAGAACGAGCCGGCGCTCGAGTCTGTCCTCTTCTTTCCCTCGCCCGACGTGCCGGCCGACATCCCGATCGACCTCATCCCCGTGGTGCGCGGCCTCGAGCTCCCCACCGAGGTCGTGTTCTTGCCCGGGCAGCCTGACGTGGCGCTGGTGCTCGAGCAGCCTGGGCGCGTGGTCATCGTGCAGCTCGAGAAGGGACCACCAAGGCGCTGGTTCTCGGTGCACGTCGACGACACGTTCTATGAGAAGGGCTTGCTGGGGCTCGCCTTCCATCCGCGTTTCCTCGAGAACGGGCGCATGTTCCTCAACTACACCGTCCATGAGGCCAAGGAAGACTTCAGCCTCGTCACCGAGTGGCACGCGAGCGATCCGAAGGACCCCCTGCAGGCACCCGCCACGTTCGTGCGCGAGATTCTCCGCCTCAAGCAGCCCTTCCCCAATCACGACGGTGGATGCTTGCGTTTTGGCCCCGACGGCATGCTCTACATCGGCTTTGGCGATGGCGGCTCCGGAGGAGATCCACTCAACGAAGGCCAGACCGGGACCAACTGGCTCGGCTCCATGCTGCGCATCGATGTGGACCAGGGTTCGGACGCGGACGCGGGGGTAGGGGCGCGCGCCTACGGGATTCCGCCCGACAATCCATTCCTCGGGCGCAGCGATGTGTTACCCGAGACGTTCGCGATCGGCTTGCGCAATCCGTGGCGCTATACGTTTGCGCCGAACGGCCGGCTGGTCGTGGCGGACGTGGGGCAAAACACGTGGGAGGAGATCGGCTACGCGTTGCCCGGAGACAACCTGGGTTGGAGGATCATGGAGGGCCGCGCGTGCTTCGAGCCGAAGGACTGTGACCAGAAGGGCTTGCGGCTTCCCTTTCATGTGTATGGGCGGGAGGACGGCGGCAGCATCACGGGCGGCGAGCTGGTGCTCGCCAAGGGACCGCTCGAGGGGCTGTACGTATTTGGAGACTATCTGAGCGGACGCCTGTGGGCGCTCGAGCTACCCGAAGAGCTCGAGGCGCAGGTGAAGCCGAGCTCGCTCGGAGAGTGGCCCATCCATCCGAGCACCTTCGCGCGTGATCCTGCGGGGCGCCTCTACGTCGCCGATCACCAGCGCGGGATCTTGTTTCGTCTGGAGCCCAAGCCATGAGCGGGCTCGGGCTCGCCGCCGACTCTTAGCCCATGCGTGAGCGCGGGCCTCTCTGTGGTGAGCGCCCGCCGCCCCCGCTCACTTGTTGAGCTCGAGCTTGATGTTGAGGGTGACCTGATCGCCCACGAGCAGGCCACCCTTGTCGAGCGTCTTGTTCCAGGCCACGCCGAAGTCCTGCCGGTTGATCTTGCCGCGCACCTTCACCGCGCGTACCTGCTTGCCCCACGGATCGGCGATGGGGTTGCTCAACTCGACGTCGAGCGTCACGGGCTTGGTGACGCCGCGGATCGTGAGATCCCCGCTGACCTTGAAGGCCTTGCCGGCCTTCTTGATCTTGGTGGATTTGAAGGTGATCTGCGGGTGCTTGTCGACGTCGAAGAAGTCGCCGCTCTTCAGGTGCTTGTCGCGGTCGGCGTTGTTGGTGTTGATGCTGCTCACTTCGATCGTGAGCTCGACGGTGCTCTTGGTGAGATCGGACTCATCGAGCAGCACCTTGCCTGTCGCCTTTTGGAACTCGCCATCCACCTCCGAGACCACCATGTGGGGGGCGCTGAAGCCGAAGCGGGAGTGGCTGGCGTCGATGGTCCATTCGCTGGGCTCCGCCAGCGCGGGCAAGGCGATCAGAGAGGAGACGAGGGCAAGGCTCTGCAAGAGACGATTCTTCATGGAAAAACTCCTGAGCGGGACGCGCTATTCAGCGCCCGAACAGTCCCTAGCTTAGGATCGCGGACCGTCCTCACAAGGTTGTCAATGGGAACTTCACTGTGTAGTACAAGTTGACAATGCTGGACGAACTGCGAGGGCTCTTGGTGTTCGCGCACGTGGTCGATGGGCGCAGCTTCTCGAGCGCTGCCAAGCGGCTGGGCATCAGCAAGAGCGCCGTCTCCAAGCAGGTGCAGCAGCTCGAGGAGCGGCTCGGCGTGCAGCTGCTCGTGCGCACCACGCGACAGCTCGCGCTCACCGAGGTGGGCGAGCGCGTGTACGCCGCGAGTGTGGGCATCCGGGACAGCGCGGCGGTGGCCCAGGAGGCCGCGTCGAGCCACGCGGGCACCATCACGGGCACCTTGCGCATCACCGCGCCGGCGATGCTCGGGCGCACCCACGTGGTTCCGGTGGTCACCGAGTTCATGGAGCTCCATCCCGGCGTCGCGGCCCACTTGGCGCTCACCGATGCGTTCGTCGACCTGGTCGCCGAGCGCATGGACGTGGCGTTGCGCGTCGGGCGCGTGGCGGACGCGGGACTGGTGACGCGGCGGCTGGCGAAGGTGCCGGTGCTGATCTGCGCGGCGCCTCGCTACCTCGAGCGTCACGGCACACCGCGCACGCCAGCGGAGCTGTCCAAGCTCGAGTGGCTCCATCATCTTCCGAGCACGGATCCGAACCGCGTCACGCTGCGCAAGGGGAGGCGAGAGGTCACCGTGCCGGTGCGCGGACGGCTCTCCTCCAACGACGGTGCTGCCGGGGTGCGCGCGGTGGTGGCGGGTTTCGGCGTCATGGCTGGGCCCGCGTTCGAGCTGAGCGATGAGATGCGCTCCGGGCAGCTGGTGAGGCTGCTTCCCGATTGGAACCTCGACGATCTGGTGGTGCAGGCCGTATTTCCCGCGCGTCGGCACGTGTCGGCCAAGGTGCGCGCGTTCGTCGATTTCATCGCATCCCGCTGGGCCGCGGCGCCCTGGTGCCTCGATTGAGGGAGCGGCTGCCTTCGTGCGCAGAACGACCGCGCGCGATTTGCTGGGAGGCACGTTTTGGCCCAGTATCATTAGGATCCTGCGGACCCAGTGGCCCGCCCGAAGGCCCAAACCCATGCCGTTTTCCATTCTTCCGCCCCCCATCACCCCCCTGGCCGCGATCCTGCCGTCCGAGCCGCTGCTCCTCATGGGCGCGGGTCCAGTACCGATTCCGCAGGCGGTGGCGCAGGCCAACGGGGTCATCATCAATCACCTGGGGCCGACCATGGACCGCGTGGTGCAGAACGTGAAGAGCATGGCGGCCTACGCGTTCCAGACCCGCAGTGACAAGATCATGGGCCTGGCGGGCCCGGCCTCGGCGGCGATGGAGATGGCCGTGAGCAACCTCTGCTGGCCGGGCCGGAGGGTGCTGAGCCTCAAGAGCGGGACCTTCAGCGCGCGGCTCGGGGAGATGGCGCAGGGCGTCGGCGCCGAGGTGACGTTCCTGGAGAGTCCGGTGGGGCGGCCGGTGACGACGGAGCAGGTGCGTGAGGCGCTCAAGAAGGCGCGCTACGACGTGGTCACCATGGCGCACGGCGAGACCTCGTGCGGCGTGAAAATGGTGGAGCTCGCGGAGATCTGCAAGCTCGCCAAGGAGCACGGCGCGCTCACGATCGTCGACTCCGTGGTCACGCTGACCGCCATGCCGGTGCACATGGACGAATGGGGCATCGACGTCGGCGTCACCGGCGGTCAGAAGGCCCTCTCCTCTATCCCCGGCGTGTCGCTGTGCGCGTTCTCGGCGGACGCCTGGCGCACCGTCGAGGCGCACCCGGAGCCGCGCCCCCACTGGTGTTACGACGCGCTGCGCGCCCACCGGTTTTGGGGCTTTCAGCAGTACCACTACACCGCGCCGGTGCCGGGGGTGCTGGCGTTGCACGAGGCGCTGCGCCTGGTGGCGCAGGAGACGCTCGAGCGGCGCTTCCGTCGCCACGAGATGAGTTCGCTGGCGCTCCAGGCCGCCATCGAGGCCATGGGGCTCGAGCTGTTCACCGCGAAGGATGTGCGTCTCAACAGCGTGATCGCCATCAACCTGCCCGCGGGGGTCGATAGCGCGCGCGTGCGCGAGTACATGACCAAGGCCTTCCGCGTGGAGATCAGCGGCGCCTTCGGGCTCAACATCGTGCGGATCGGGCAGATGGGTGAGCAGTGCCGCTCGCACAACCTGTTCAAGACGCTGTACGCGCTCGGCATGAGCTTTCAACGCGAGGGCGTGAAGCTCGATGTCTCCAAGGGCATGGCAGCGCTCGAGCAGGGCCTCTCGGGCGACCGCGACTACTTCGTGGACTGAGCCGACTTCTAGAGCGCATTTCACAAATCCCCGCACCGCCTCGCGGGCGGCGCGGCGCCGCCTCCGCCGACCTCGGACACTGCGACAATACCCCGGCATTGCCTCGGTCCGAGGTCGACGGATCCGACGCCGCGGCGCTCCACGATCCGGCGCGGGGATCTATGAAATGCGCTCTAGGCGCGCCGGGTCCGGCCGAACACGCCGAGCTCGAGCCCGGCGCTCAAGAGCTGCCCAAGCTCCTCGCACTGCGCGAGCTGCTCTGTCGTGAGCTCTCCCACGGAGAGGATCGGTTCGGCGACCTGCTCGAAGCCGTAGCCGCGCGCGATGCGCTGCACCGCCTGCATCGCGAAGGTGCCGTCGTTGCCCGCCTTGACCACGAGGGCGTAGGGCAACTTGGTGACCCGTCCCTCTGCCGGGTAGTAGGTGCGATCGAAGAAGTCTTTGACCGCCCCGGCCATGTAACCGAAGTTCTCGGGCGTCGCGATCACCAGGGCATCACACCACAGGAGGTCCTCGAGGGAAGCCTCGGTCCCGTGCTTCTTGCGCACGATGACGCTCTCGGCCCCCGAAAGCGCGCCGCGCTCGACCGCCTCGACCATGCGCGTGGTTCCCCCGCTCTGCGACGCATAGACGACCAGAATTCGGCGCTCCACGGCGTCCATCCAGGGAGCTTATCGCGCGGGCGGGAAAATCGAACGGGCAAAGGCGAGGTGCTTCGTGGTAAGGCGGTGAAGCTGTTCATGTACCTGTTCGAAGCAGCCTGCACCATCCAGGTGCGCGCGCAGTCCGGCGGCGGTGAGCTCTTGCACGTGCCGAACAAGATCATCGAGGGGGCGAAGGCCCAAGCGGCGCAGGTCACCCGCGGAGCGGGCGGCGCGCTCGCCTGGCCGGGCCTCTTGCGGATGCTCGACCGGCTGGATCCTTCTTTTCGAACCTGAGCCGTGGGAGTCACGTCCATGGGTAGCCTGGAAGGCAAGCGAGCGATCATCACGGGGGCGGCGAGCGGCATCGGACGCGCGTCCGCGTTGCTGTTCGCGGAGCGTGGCGCGAAGCTGGTGATCACGGACTTGAACGCGCAAAGCCTCGAGGAGACCGTCGCGCAGCTCCGGGCGCGCGACCTGGACGCGCGGGTCCAGGCGCTGGTGGGGGACGCGGCCGAGCCCGCGCACGTGGCGAGCTGGGTCGCTTCGTGTATCGAGGCGTACGGCGCGCCCAACGTGTTCTTCGCCAACGCGGGCATCGTGGGCATGGCGGGGGTCTTCGAGGAGTCGCTTTCGGACTGGCAGCGCATCCTGCGCGTGAACCTGCTCTCGCCCGTGGTGGCGATTCAGGCCGTGGCGCCGGCGATGGCCCGGGCAGGCGGGGGCTCCATCGTGCTCACGGCGAGCGTCGCGGGGCTGCGCTCCGGCGCGGGCTCCTCGGCCTACAGCGCGAGCAAGGCCGGCGTGGTGAGCCTCGCGCAGACCGCCGCGGTGCAGCTCGCGCCGCAGCGGATCCGTGTGAACGCCATCTGCCCCGGCTTGGTCGAGACGAACATGACCAAGGGGCTGCTCGACGCCGCGCGTGAAGCAGGGAAGGGCGACAAGATCGGCAAACACAACCCCATGCGCCGCGCGGGCGCGCCCGCGGAGATCGCCACGATGGCGGCCTATCTCGCGAGCGACGACGCGAGCTTCATGACCGGCCAGGCCGTGGTGGTGGACGGGGGCATGAGCGCCACCCACCCGTTCACGCACGGCCGCGTGATCTGAGGAGAGTCGGTAGAGAAGCGACCCGAGCTCGGATGCGCTGACGTGCTCGTGCTCGTGCGCGAAGTAACGCTGCGGTGTTGGTGACCGCGCGCACGCGCACGACTACGCGACACGAGGACGAGCACGACGACGAGCAGGAGTACGCTACATGCGCGAGTGGGGGCCGGGCGTCGCTGTCAGGGACGACTGGCTAGTTCGCCACGATGTTCACGAGCTTGCCGGGCACCACCACGACCTTGCGCACGGTCTTGCCCGCGATCAGCTCCTGGACCTTGCTGTCGGCGAGCGCGAACTGCTCGAGACCCGCTGCGTCGAGGTCCGCCGGCACCATCAAGCGGTGGCGGACCTTGCCCATGATCTGCACGGGGACCTCCACGCTGGCGTCGTGCAGGAGCGCCTCGTCGTAGCTCGGCCAGTCCGCGTGGCTGATATTGCCGGGCATCTCGAGCTTGCTCCAGAGCTCTTCGGCCATGTGCGGCGCAAACGGCGCGAGCACCCGGGCGAAGCGCTGCGCCTGGCTCTTGCTGAGGCCGCCAGCGGTGGTGCCGGCGTTGACGAAGGCGATCATGGCGGCGATCGCCGTGTTGAAGGCCAGGCGCTCGATGTCGGCCTCCACCTTGGCGATGGTGCGGTGTAGCTGCTTTTCGACCTCGGGGTTGTCCTCCGCGGTCAGCGTCAGCGCCCCCGTGTCTTCGTTGACCATCAGGCGCCAGGCCCGCTGCAAGAAGCGCAAGAGGCCGCCGATGTCGCGCGTGTTCCAGGGCTTACTGGCCTCGAGCGGCCCCATGTACATCTCGTAGAGGCGGAACGTGTCCGCGCCGAAGCTCGCGATCACGTCGTCCGGATTGATCACGTTCTTCAGGCTCTTGGACATCTTGGCGGTGATCGGCGTCACGGCCTCGCCGGTCGCGGTCTCGAAGTACACTCCGTCGCTGCGCTCCTCGACCTGATCGATCGGCACCAGCGACTTGTCCGAGCGCTGGTAGGCGACGCTCATGATCAGGCCCTGATGGAACAGCTTCTTGAAGGGCTCGGGCGCGCTCACATGCCGCAGATCATGCAGCACCTGGTGCCAGAAGCGCGCGTAGAGCAGGTGCAGGACCGCGTGCTCCGCGCCGCCGACATAGAAATCGACCCCGTCGCTGAGCCAGTAGCGCTCCGCGGCCTCGCCGATCAGAGCCTTTTCGTTCTTGGGATCAGCGTAGCGCAGGAAGTACCAGCACGAGCCCGCCCAGCCCGGCATGGTGTTGGTCTCGCGCGTCATGGGCGTGTCCGCGGGCAGCTCGGTGATCCCGCACTCGCCCGCCGTGGTCTGCACCCAGCTCTTGGCCTTGGCGAGCAGCGGGCGCGGCTCGTCGCTCTCCTCGGGCTGATAATCGGAGAGCTCGGGCAAGGTCAGAGGGAGCTTCTCCGCGGCCAGGGGGTAGTGATTGCCCTCGGCATCGTAGGCGATGGGGAAGGGCTCGCCCCAGTAACGTTGGCGGCTGAAGAGCCAGTCGCGGAGCTTGGTGTTGTGCTTCTTCTTGCCGAGCCCGCGCTGCTCGAGCCACTCCGTGATCGCGCGCTTTGCCTCGGGCGTGGGCAAGCCGTCGAGGCTGAGCTCGGCGTTCTTGGAGTTCACGTTCTTGCCGTCACCGCTGAAGCAGCCCTCGGGTTTCTCGCCGTCGCTTGGCACCACCACTTCGCGGATGGGCAGCTCGAACGCGGTGGCAAACTCGTGATCGCGCTCGTCGTGCGCGGGCACCGCCATGATGGCGCCGGTGCCGTAGCCCATCAGCACGTAGTCCGCGACCCACACGGGGATGCGCTCGCCGCTGACCGGATTGAGCGCGTAGACCCCGGTGAACACGCCGGTCTTCTCTTTGCTCTGCTGGCGGTCCAGGTCGCTGCGGTTGCGCGCGGCGCGCACGTACGAAGCGAGCTTGGCCGCGTCCGTCTCGGGCAGCGGGCTCGCGAGCACGGCGTCGACGAGCGGGTGTTCGGGAGCGACCACCATGTACGTGGCGCCGAACAGCGTGTCCGGGCGCGTGGTGAACACGCGCAGATTCGCGTGCTCGCCCACGGCTTGGGTGAGCGCGAAGGAGACCTCGGCGCCCACGCTGTGCCCGATCCAGGCGGCCTGCTTGGCGAGCGTGGACTCCGGCCAGTCGAGCCCCTCGAGCCCCTTGAGCAGCCGCTGTCCGTAGGCGGTGATGCGGAACAGCCACTGCTTCAGCGGCTTGCGCAAGACCGGGAAGCCGCCGCGCTCGCTGCGACCGTCGATGACCTCTTCATTGGCCAGCGCGGTGCCGAGCTTGGGGCACCAGTTCACGGTTTGCTCCGCCAGGTAAGCGAGCCGATAGCTGTCGATGAGGGCGCGCCGCGTCTTTTCATCGACGCTCTGCCAGTTCGCGAAGGTGCGCGCCTTGCGCTCGGCGTCGATCTCGGCGGCGTCGGGGTTGAAGGTCACCTTACGGGCGCCGGACTCGAACTCCTGGATGAGCTCCCGGATCGGCCGCCCACGCTGCGCCTCCACGTCGAACCAGGCTTCGTAGATCTGCACGAAGATCCACTGGGTCCACTTGTAGTAGTCTGGGTCGATGGTGCCGAACTCGCGGCTCCAGTCGTAGCTGAAGCCGAAGCGCTTGAGCTGACG